>JBGCGC010000109.1:0-3571 GCA_045110475.1 Granulosicoccus sp. | reverse complement strand
TCGAGCGAGAGTAGTTCAATTTTGAGTCAAATTTTGTGCTCATTTGAGGAGTTTAGCTGGCTAAGTGACGAAAATGAGCGCAAAATTTGGCCAAAAGTGGGCTGCTCGTAGCCGATTGATTTCTGCCGCGCAGGCTCCTAGATATCAAGAAGTTTTTCGATGATGGTCTTGGCGACAAAACCCAACATGCCAAAACCCAATACGAAAAACAATACGATAGTACCCATGCGGCCCGCGTTCGATTCCCTGGCAAGGTTCCACACAATGAACAACATATACAACATGAACCCACCGATACCGAAGGTCATGCCAAAAGAGGCAATTTGCGACTCCGTGAATCCGAACATGAATAGGCTAACCTTGACGAATTATGAAAACATGCAACAGCCGTGCGAAACGATCTTTTGTTGGCATCACTGGCTCTGATCGGTCTCTTTTGCCACCAGGTCGCGGTAGGCGTGCCAGGTGGCATGCCCGATGACGGGGGCAGTAATAAGCAGTGGAATAAACCCTGCGACCAGGCTTGACCCGATAATAATGACGACAAAAACCGCCCACATGTACAGCGCTTTAGGATTGGCATGCAAGCTACGAACACTGCTGAACACAGCGACCATGGTGTCGGATTTTCGGTCAAGCATCATTGGTGCTGAGATTACACCAAGCGCAAACACGATCGACGCAAAGATAAAACCCACACCTGCCCAGAGCAACAGAAATTGCGGGTTTTGTAAGGAAAATATCTGTGTCAGCGCGCCCTGCAAAGTTGGAAAGCTGGTGTTCGATGACAACGCAAAGAGGATCAACGACACGCGCGCCCAGACGATCATGGCAAATGTCAAAATGATGGCAAAAAACGCAAGGCTTCCAGTATTTCTCGACCAGCAGGTCAGCGAGGCTCCAAGACTTGCCTTGCCATTCCGCTCATACTGTCTGGATAAATCATAAATACCGGAACACAAAAAGGGGCCCATCAGAAAAAAACCGCCAACCAACCCCATGGTGAGCTGCCACTTAGTTGCATACACCCAGGCAATGGCATACCCCATCAACACGAAAACAAGGCCATAAAAAGCTCCCTGAAATCGGGTGTTGACGAAATCTTTCCAGCCGCGCTTCAGCCAGATAATCGGCGCTTTATCCGGCACCGGAAGGATGGCAGGTAAAGATGGCGCCGGCTCTCCGGATTCCGTAGCTGATCGGTCAATTCGCCGCGTTGTCGCCTTTGGCGCGTTATCTTCCACGGGATCTTTCACATTAGCCATGCAGGGTTCACCCAGCTTCTACTGTTTTTCAGAAGATAACCCTATCGTCAGGACGTGAGCAAGCTATTGATCCATGTCAAAGTGTTCTGAATTACCGGACAGTGCAGCACCACCTGTCTTTGGCACTTATACTGTGGCTATGAAAGGATATGCACGAATAGCCGCCGCTGTGCCTTCGGCCGCAGTCGCCGACGTGGACACAAACCGCGAAAACCTGCTGTCATTATGGCGCGAAGCCGATTCGGCCGGTGTCAACGTGGTGGTGTTCCCCGAATTGAGCCTCAGCGGCTACAGTATTCGTGACCTTTGCATGAATACCACTCTGCTAGACGCTTGTGAAACCTCGCTGGCGACATTAATCGATGCCAGCAACGCCTTTGAGCCCATGGCTGTAGTCGGCTTGCCCGTTCGATTCAGGAACGGGCTGTATAACGTCGCGGCTGTCATCCATCAGGGCAAGCTTCTGGGTGTAGTGCCCAAAGCGTACTTGCCTAACTACCGCGAGTTCGAGGAAGCCCGCTGGTTCCGACCAGGCTTCGATGTGCCAGCGAATGCGGTTATTCAGTTAGACAGGCACCAGGCGCCCTTCGGGCTAGACCTGCTTTTCTACAGCAGCCTGCCCGGTCTTACAGTAGGCGTTGAAGTTTGCGAGGACGCCTGGGTTCAGGTCCCCCCCAGCAGTTATCAGGTATCAAACGGCGCGTCTGTCATCTGTAATCTATCAGCATCCAACTTTACGATTGGCAAAGCGGAGCTGCGTCGACTACTCGCCCGCTCAATGTCAGATCGTGGCAAATGCGCTTACGTTTATGTGGCAGCAGGACCGGGCGAGTCGTCTACCGATGTCAGTTTCGATGCCGATGCGTTTATTTGTGAGAACGGCAATCTGATGAGCGAATCAAAGCGCTTTGCCAGACACGGTCAACTGATTGTTCAGGATATCGATCTTGAATCGCTGGCGTTTGAAAGGCGCTCCACCAACACATTTGGCGACTGTGCAAAACAGCATCATTCAGACGCACGACACATCTACTTTATGTCCGCACAAGCCGATGGCCTTGTCAGGAATGTATCTCGTACACCCTTCCTGCCACGAGACCCGGAAACCCTGTCCAACCGATGCTGGGAGATGTTCGAGATACAGAGCAATGCCTTGGCCACCAGAATGGCCGCTATTGGCAAACCCAAACTGGTGTTAGGGGTATCCGGAGGTCTGGACTCTACGCATGCAGCGTTGGTAGCCGCTGCAGCACTGGACCTTTGCAAACAACCGCGAACGGACTTGCTGTGCATCACCATGCCAGGCTTCGGTACCAGCGACGGTACACGCGACAACGCCGAGGCCCTGTCCAAAGCGCTCGGCGCAAGCTTCAGTCAGGTGAGCATATCGGATGCAAGCCGGACCGTACTGGAAGCGATTGACCATCCATCCACTGACAACGTCACAACCGTTGAACAACTTATCGATCAACTGCGTAGCCACCCGGAACTTGGCGACGTCACACTTGAAAACGTACAGGCACGTTTACGTACCCTGCTTCTTATGACTCTGGCCAATCAGAATGGCGGCCTTGTTGTCGGTACGGGTGATCTGTCAGAGAAAGCCCTTGGCTGGTCTACCTACGCTGGCGATCACATTGCCATGTACGATGTGAACGCTGGCGTGCCTAAAACACTCATACAGTTTGTCATACGCTGGGTGGCTAATGAGCGCGCAAGCACCTGGAGTGATAGCGAAAGTTTGCGCGAAACTCTGTTTGCCATACTCGATACACCCATATCACCAGAGCTGTTACCTGCTGATGCAGATGGTCAGATCGCCCAATTAACCGAACAGCGAATTGGTCCTTACGAGCTGCACGATTTTTTTCTTTATCACTTTGTTCGGCACGGAGCAAGACCCTCTCGGATTCTGGATCTGGCACGCGTTGCATTCGACAGCGCTCAATACGATGATGAGACGTTGAAGAAATGGCTGACGCTATTTATCAAGCGTTTTTTCATGCATCAATTCAAGAGATCATGCACCGCGGACGGCCCCAAGGTGGGTAATGTTGCGCTCTCGCCCAGAGGTGATTGGCGCATGCCATCCGATGCCAGCCCCGACAGCTGGCTAGCGGACGTCGCAGCATGGAGACCGCCGCAAACTGTTGCCAAGAACGCCGGCGGCAAGGCACTGTACTAGGAGCCTGCGCGGCAGAAATCAATCGGCTACGAGCAGCCCACTTTTGGCCAAATTTTGCGCTCATTTTCGTCACTTAGCCAGCTAAACTCCTCAAATGAGCACAAAATTTGACTCAAAATTG
>JBGCGC010000108.1:0-19378 GCA_045110475.1 Granulosicoccus sp. | reverse complement strand
AGCAGTTTATTCTGTGTTGATACGGGTAGTTCCAGTGAATCCATAGCCTTCATCAATGCTTCGACGACTGCGTTGAATTCACTGGAACGTATATTCATACCGCCGTGTGTTTTCTTCATGTTGTCACCACTGTACTTGCATGGCCCATCAGTAATATCGCAGATGTGCTCTTGCATCATGATATGAAATCTGTTGATGTCGGACTTTGCGAATCGTATGCGCGTGCGTTCATTGGCGGCAAGTTGAATAATAAATTGTTCCGACAATTTTTCTACACCTGTTGGCCCACCCAGTTTTTCATAAAGCGTTAAAGACGTGCCTTGGGGGTTTTGAGGTACAGTTGGATCTGGCCGAGTCTTGCCTGTTGCTGTACAGGCACTAAAGCTCAGCGTGTTGACCAGTACCAGAACAAGTGTAGTAAAACGCATGTGACGGGTTATGGATTGTGAAATCATTGGCTAAGCTGCACAGACAGGTAGTAGCTATCTTGATTGTCAAAGCCTGCAATCGAACCAAGTCCAGCCCAGGCCAACACCACGGACACGCGTTTATTGGGAAACCAGCCAATAAACACGTCTTGCCAGTCATCCTCCTTCAGCGCACCAAGATTGTCCGGTTTCTGTCGGTACTCCGCGCCGATCACCCAGTGGCGATTGAAAAACAGCCCCGCACTGACTTCCAGCATCAGCTCATGGTCACGATTGTTGTCACCGCCAAAACCCAACAGACCTAATTGGTTAGCCCGAGTGGCGCGCAGGGTTCCACTTGCAAGTACAGAGCGATTGAACGGGCCGTTGAGCCATACTTTGCTGGCGGTAAGGTACACGTCGATATCATTGTCATCCAAAGCGCCGACAGCATTCGGAATGGTGAAGCTTGAGTTGCGTTTGTATTGAATTCCAAACGCTATTTGTGGGACTCTGGTGTAGACCAGATCGCCTGCCAGCCTTACTTTTGCGCCGACGATATCCTGCTGCAGATGTTCCCCAGCCGCAACTTTGTCAATATCAAAGCGTTGCCGAGCGAAGGAAAGTTCAATACGGTTGTGCCAGTTGATGGCAATGGCCGCTGCATCGAGGCTGAAGTCCTTTGCCTTTACGTGGCTGATACCCAGGGCGCCTCCAAATTCATCTTCGTCAGAATATCCGCTTAGTATCGCCCAGGGAACCAGACCACCGCCGGCGCTGCCTTCGAGCATGGTTCCACCGCCCGTAGCAATAATGCGTGCATTGCTACTGGCGAAACTTGTCAGGCTGGTGAGCAATATGCAGACGCTGGCTGCACATCGAAAAATAGTGGGTTTGAAAGATACCGGCATAGTGCTTTTTACCTGTGTTTTTTGAAAGCGCTATATGAGTAAGTAATTCAAGCAGCCTTGAATTGATCGGGATAGCGATCAATCCACCAACTGGTCAGCTCGGTGGCCGGAAGGGGTTTTGATATCAGATAACCCTGAACGATATCGTTACCCAGAACTCCCAGCAAATCCCATTCCGCCTGAGTCTCTACACCTTCGGTAATTACTGTTAGCCCTATGCTATGGCCAAGATCAATAATGGCCTTGAGTATTTTTGCTTTTGGCGTGTCTGGCTCAACGTCCGTCACGAAAGCTCGATCTATCTTCAACTCATCGATGGGCAAATCCTTAAGCTTTGCCAAAGAAGAATAGCCGGTTCCAAAGTCATCAATTGATATTGTCAATCCTCGCTTGCGCATTCGCTCCAGTGTTAGTAGCGCTTGATGTGCATCGCGTAGCATTGCACTTTCGGTAACCTCGATAATCAACTGTGAGGCAGGTACATCATGTTCTTCCAGCAGAGCTTCAATCCGACTGAACAGTGATTCATCAAGTAAATCCAGAGCTGACAGGTTTACTGCGGCTTTAAGTTCCATGCCATGTTTTTTCCAATCACTGATCTGGGCGATGACCGCGTTCAGAACCCATCGCGTTAGCATGCCGATATTGCCCGATTGCTCTGCCAAACCAATAAACTCATCGGGTGGCATGAATCCGTGAGTTGGATGTATCCATCTCACCAGCGCCTCAACACTGTTGGTCGCGCCTGTTGCCATGTTGATCTTGGGCTGGAAGTGCAGAATCAACTGATTCTGGTCTACTGCTTTTTTTAGATCGGCAACGATGGACAAACGCCGGATGTAGCTTTCATCCCGTCCATCCTCATACCGGCAAGCTGTCATGCTACTCTCACGAGCGTCTGCTAAGGCAATGCTGGCGCGCCGCATCGCATCAGAGGCATTCTTTGCGTCGTCTGGAATCATCACAACCCCTGCGGTCAGATCTGGAATCAATTCGGCCTGCTCCAACTTCACTGGATGTATCAGAGAGGAGATGAGCGATTGTGTGTATTCGATGGTGCTCACATCTGATTGTGGCGTTAGCAGCAGCAGGAACTCATCTGTCGACACCCGCGCTATCAGTGTCGTTTCCACTGCGGATACCGTGAGGCGTTCAGATACCGCCTTTATGACAGACTCTCCCACAGCATGTCCCAGTGTTTCCACAACCTGACGGTACCGATTCAGGCCAATGAGGATGATGGCTTTCAGCTGTGACGATTGTTGGGAAAAATGCTCATCGAGTTTGTCATGCGCCTGTCGTCTGTTTGGAAGCTTGGTGAGATCATCAAAAAAAGCCTGGTGCAGAATAGTAGCCTCACGCTCGGCAATACCACTTTGCATCTCGCCAAACACGTTTATCAGTTCACCAAACTCATCGCCGCGTTTTGCATCAGGTGATTTGTCCAACAGTGTTTTATAGTCGCCGTTGCGGATACGCACTGCTGCTTCTGCTAACGACTTGACTGGTCGGGTCACCCCTCTGGCAAACCAGAATCCAAGGGTCATTACCAGAATCAGGCCAATTGCCATGTACATCAACAAGCGTTTGCGAACTGCATAGTAGCTGGCCATGGCTTCATCGAGCGACGAATGGAGCAGCACCACAACCGGGGAGACACGTTTACCCAGTGGTACAACACCTGTCAGAAATTCCTGTTTATCCAGAACGCTGATCTGTCCACGATTTGAGTCATGCATGGTATGCATGGCTGCCGGTATGGCCTGTCGCTGGTTCTGTGGCAGTGTTGATCCGAATGCCTGGAAGTCGTTGTGTTGTTGCGCGAAAGTGACATGCATACCAACCTGGTCGGAGAAGTTCTGCGCGACGGCGTTATCAAGTGCGAATCCAAGAATGAGCCAGCCAATAGGTAGAGGTACCTTGATCGGTACAGCAACGACCTGCTTTGCCATACCATTAAGCACCACTGTGTCAACGACCACCTCTTTGGTTGCTGCTTCGCTTAGCAGTGCTGTGTACGTCGCTAGATCCTTATCGAGCACACTGGTATTGCCAATCCGGGTGCCGTTCAATGCGAAGAAGGTGGCAAGATCTGCATCAATGCGTGACAAATTGTTGTCCAGCGCGGATTTGATGGTAACCGGATCATTGCTCGCTATCGCTGAGCGGAATCCGAAGTCTGCCGCAAGCACTTCAGCACTCGTGGTCAACAGTTGTGATCGCTGTTGAACAAGTTGTGCGGCAAGTTGTGATCCTGAGGTCAGGTCATTGCGCAGCTGCTGTCGAACGTCATGTCCTATCGTTGTCAGGACGGCAGACAAGTTACCCAGCTGAACCAGCAGAAGCAAAGTCGAAAGCAATAGCAACACACGCTGGTAAAACGAGATCTTCATGACGGGTAGCGTTCGTTCAGATTGGTGTCTGTGGGGCAAGGCCACCTTCAGTCGCGCAGGTTACCAATTTGGGCTAGTCCCGAAACAGGGATTGCAATGGGTGTGGCGTCTTGAGGAGTAAGGTCTCTGTATCATCGACTGCCACTTTCATTTCCATTCGGCGTGTTCCGGATTTGATGGTTATTGGTTTACGAACAATCCTCATTCCGATATCCGGATGCCACACTTGTAACTCATAGTCACCGGGTGGGAGTTCGCTCATCACGATGCCACCTTCTGCATTTGAGGTAGCGAAATAGGGTGTACCTACAACTCGAATGTAACCCAACATGCCATCGTGAATGTTACAACCCAGCACAACAACCCCTTCATGTTGGAACACCTGGCTTGCTCCGGATTCGCCGTGATACAGCTTCAGTTCAAAAGCATTCGGATGTGAGAATGAATAAACATGGTGACGTACATCATCTTCGTTAGGAAATTTAATGGTGGTCCCGACCTGCGCGGCAAGCACTGTTGGCGCGAATTGCAGATTGCGCTGATCCATGATCTTGATATTGGTCACAGGAGCCTTGGTGCCAGCGGTTCCACGTGGATGAAGTGATACCACCACGTGCTCAAGCGCTTGCCCGTTAGTATCGCGAGTGGTGAATTCCAGACGCGCTGAGTCTGTGCCAGCTCGTACGAGGCTGCTGATTAATAGCAGTATAGATAGGCAGAAACCCGCTTTGAACCAGACGGACTGACGTTGTCGGCAGTCAAGACATTTTTGATGTGTAATACCCATGCTGAGGATATCGGCCGATAAATTCAGTCGTTTAAAGGGTTTCGACTATTGGTACACCTGAACCCGGGAAAGGCGGCCAGAATGAGCCTTGTTGCGATTAATTAATCCCAACCGATTGGGTTGGAATTTCAGTCGCCACCCGTACAGGGTGTTTTTCATCGGACAAGCTATGCTAGTGAGAAAATTCCCGATACCAAAAGCAAACAATCGTGACATTCGTGGTGCTTTGTGGGGAAATGTGACTTGTCTCTGTTAGTGACTGGCTGGACAATCAGAACCATAAATCAATGAAACGGTACAAACGCTGGTAGCTCGGTATCGCCCGTGTCCAAAAAGTAATTATCAAAAGTAACTATCAGTAAACAAGGTAATTACCAGTAAACAGTGTGTACTGCCGGAAGTGTTAGTTGTCGCACACACACATCCGGCAGTTTGAGAACCATCTGCGCATCAGACAGGTGGATTGGTAAGGCAGGCATTACGCTGCTTTTTGTTCGGAGTTTCTTTCCTGATCGTCGCGGCCGTGCAATACAGCTTCTACTATCGTGCCGCGAGTAATACCGAGGTCATGTAACTCTGCTTCACTATAGGCTTGCAGCTCCTTGATAGCCGAGCGTGCGCTTAGTGTACTTAAATCCAGTGGTGCCATGGTACGCTCATCCTCTGAGATCAACCAAGGCCAGCCGTCCACACCTTTTTCGAGCAGAGCGCGTGAAAATCCAGCGTCTTCCAGCATTCTATCGCTGCTGCTGAGGAGAACTTCACATGCTCTTTTTCGCCCCATGAAGGTCATGTAACTGTTGTGCCGCTCTGCTATTGTCTTGAAAATTTGTAACATCTGTTGCTCCTGATTAGAACCATCGAATTCAATTCATCAATCTGACAGCGTTTACACCTCAGACTCAGAACTGTTGGCAGCTGAATTGCTGACAACGCTAATGTATGCATCAGCAGGCAAAGGGGCAAACGACATTTTCTTTCTCTTCGCTGTAGAAAAACTTAATCGAGGGCGTTCCCATGGCTGGACCACTTCCGCTTAATGCGCTGAATGCATTTGAGGTTGCTGCAAGGCATCAGAGTTTCAGCAAGGCTGCAGAGGAGCTTCATGTAACTCCTGCCGCTGTAAGCCAGCAGATCCGTACGCTTGAAGATCTCATGGGCGTACAGTTATTCCACCGGCTGAACAGAGGTCTGGCTTTAACCGATGCAGGCAAGTCCGGCCTTGCCAAGTTGCAGGACGGATTTCGCAGCGTTAACGAGGCGGTCCAACAGATTCGTTCCGAGCCAGAAGATACCAGTCTCGATGTATGGATGGCACCGTCCTTTGCGTCAAAGTGGTTGATGCCAAGACTTTCACGTTTTACTCAGCAGCACCCGGAGATTGATCTACGAATTTCGGCTGCACCTGAGCTGGTTGACAACGATGAATCAGCGCCATCGCTTAGTGAGGACATCCTCAGGAGGCACGAAGTTGACATTGCCATTCGTTTTGGTAGTGGTCAATATCCCGGGTGTGAAGTAGAGCGACTGGTTCGAGTAAATGTTCTGCCGCTATGTGCTCCGGCCTTACTAACGGATGATAGTCGACCATTACTCAGGCCCGCAGACCTTGTTAACCATATATTGCTGCACGATGAGACGCCTTATGAGGGCCGGCCCGATTGGCAGAGTTGGCTGACAGCTGTAGGGGCGTCAAACGTGGATGGATCGAGAGGTATGCGATTTAATCGTATATCGCTGGCAATGGCTGCGGCCGTAGAAGGGCAGGGTGTTGTCCTGAGCCTTGAGCAACTCGCCATGAATGATCTGGCCAGGGGGCGGTTGGTGATTCCGTTTGAGCATCGGGTAGAGCTTCAACAGGCCTACCATGTGATAACGCTGAAGAATGCGTCCAGCGATGAACGGGTGGCAACTTTCAAGCGGTGGTTGTTTGAAGAAGTGCGCCATGACGCGCAACAACGTAATAACGCTGCCAGGATTGCCTGACCTGCTCGCCACCGGTCATCAATGAATGCTGTTTCTCGGGTGAGCGACGAGGTACCAAAAAATTAGTCGCGACTACGCACTGGCAGTTAACTGCCAGTTCGTACACATTTGGCTAAAAGTTAAAAAAGCATGATAAAAAAAGCCCGCTTCGACGTATCGGAGCAGGCTTTTTGCAAACATCACAAGATGGCTGTATCGGCCTGTAGACAGGCAGCAATCCCTATCAGGCAGCCATAAGATGCGTCTTTATCTTCTTCATCGCCGCTTTTTCTATCTGGCGAATGCGCTCTGCCGAAACGCCGTACTCGTCAGCAAGTTCGTGCAGGGTGGATTTCTCTTCCTGCAGCCATCTGCGTTGCAGAATGGCCCGACTGCGATCGTCCAGTATGTCCATCCCTGCGGCCAGACCGTCGTGTGAGTTGCTTCTGCCATCCTCACGTTCGAGAATCATGGACGGATCATCCTGTTCCTGATAAAGCGTATCAGAGGGCGACAGGCTTATGCGATCTTCACTGGAACCAAGCGGTGCATCGAAGGCGCTATCATGCCCGTGCATGCGTGATTCCATTTCGACGACCACTTTTTCGTCTACACCTAGATCCTCGGCGACTGCAGCAACCTCATCCTGGCTAAACCAGTTGAGCTGCTTCTTGGCGCTACGCAGTTTAAAAAACAACTTGCGTTGCGATTTGGTGGTCGCCACTTTGACGATGCGCCAATTCTTGATCACAAATTCGTGAATCTCCGCACGTATCCAGTGAACCGCAAATGAGATCAGCCGCACGCCCACATCTGGATCGAAGCGCTTGACGGCTTTCATCAGGCCAATGTTTCCTTCCTGAATGAGATCTGCCATGGGCAAACCGTACCCTTTGTAGGTTCTGGCGATATGGACGACAAACCGCAACTGCGACATAACAAGCTGACGGGCAGCATCCAGATCTTCATTGTCGCGCAGTCTGCGAGCGAGGTCTTGCTCCTGCTCGACGGAGAGCAGGTCGATGTTCGCGATTTTGGACATATAGCTGTTCAGATCATCGGTGATGACCGGAATTGCCATAGCATTGTTATTAATAGTCAGGGCATTACTCATAATTTTTCTCCAACAACTGTCGGCATGACCGAAGTTTAGCACTCACATACTGAGAGTGCTAATTAGCGGCAAAGTTCCCGCCATGTAAACGGTATGCAGTGAGGGATTTTTGTTACTCCTTTGCATGTAAATTATTACGAAAACAACGACTTGTTGGATTTATGACAGCTTTGCTAGTTGTGTGTTAACTGTCGTGCTGAACGGTTAAGACTGCTGATGGCACCAATCAGGCCCAAAACAACGGAAACACCCAGAACCAGCATGATTTTCGACAATTCGGGCATTTTAAGTGTGAAAGAGCTCTGATATAGCGAAGAGAGGCTATCGGCAGGCGTCTGAATCATATTAAGTGCAACCAGCGCTATAATGCATGCCAAAATCCCCCCCAGAAGACCATACAGTGCTCCGGTGTAGAGTATCGGGCGGTTAATGAAATGTGATGACGCGCCTAACAGGCTGGCAACCTCCATTTCGGCTCGCCGTCGGGATAGCTCCAGCCTGATGGTGTTGGCGATGACCAACAACGCTGTTAACGTCAAAAATGCTGCCAACAAGCCACCGATCCATTTGATCAATGTGACTACCGCCTCCAGCCGCCTGACCCAACGCAGATCAAGCTGTACCCGGTCTACCTCTGGGAGCTTACGAAAGGTTTGAGCCAGAGATTCTATATTGCCGGAATCCAGATCAGCTTGCTGCGGATACAGCACAACAGCCCCGGGTAGTGGATTGCTGCCTAGAACTTCAATGGCATCAGTAATGTCAGTGTCTTCGCTGAGCATAGCCAGAGCTTGCTCACGGGACAGGTACTCAGTGCGTTCGATTGACGGTTGTGACTGCCAACGAGTCGCAAGTGCCGCACCGTCAAGGTCATTTATTGCCATGTTCAGATACACCGTGATGCTCTCTCCCTGCAAGCTTCGTTGACTCAGGGAGTTCAGGGTTGCACCGGCAAAGTACAGAATGAACGGCAGGGACAAGGTAATTCCAAGAACCATCAAGGTTCCCAGACTTGCCAGTTTGTGTCGTTTGAGCTGCCTTAGACTGTGCGCAAGTGCATAGCCACGCCGTGTATAAGACCAGCGCGGACCATGTGCCTCTATAGTTTTTTCTGGTATCGCATCCCTGCTTTTACTGCGCATTGACCCTTACCTGTCGTGAATGGGCGTTAGCTGCATCACGATTGTAGGCTCGTGTTTGTTCGACCACACCCCGCTCACCACCGTCAAGCTGACCTTGAGACAAGGTCAGGCGCGGATAGGCAAAGGTGTTAAGCAGGGTTTCGTCATGTGTTGCAAACAATACAGTCACGCCCGACGCATTGAAGTGCATTAACAATTGCATGATCTCGGTACTTATGTTGCTGTCCAGATTGCCTGTTGGTTCGTCAGCTAACAGAAGTTTGGGGCGCGCGACAACCGCACGTGCAATTCCGACTCGCTGCTGCTCACCTCCGGATAGCGTAATTGGCTGCTCCCGGGCTTTGTCGCTCAGCCCGACTCTGGACAACGCAGCAGTGACCCGCACCTTGATGTCGTCAAACCGGTAGCCACTGATGATCAGTGGGAGAGCCACGTTGTCAAATACAGAACGGTCATGCAGCAGCTGATTATCCTGAAAAACGATGCCCATCTGCTGTCGTAATCTGGCTTCCTGACGGCTGCGCAGCCGGCTGTAATCGATATTGCCAACCTGAATCGTGCCGCTTGTCGGTATCGCCAGTCGGGCGATGAGCCTGAGCAAGGAGCTCTTGCCAGCTCCTGAGTGTCCCGTCAGAAAGGTAAAGGAGCCTGATTCCAGCGCAAACGATACGTCGTTGAGGGCATAGCGCCCTGGTCGGTATTCAAGGCTTACGTTGTCAAAGGCAATCACTGTGCGATGTCGGCGGCGTCGATCCGAAATAGGAACATCCACACGTAAGTATAGAAGCTGCTGGCAACTATGCTGTGGCTTTGATCAGGTGCCCGATAGAAGTGCGTTTACGTAGCGCTCTGCCTCAAAGACCTCGAGATCTTCGACTTTTTCTCCGACACCGATAAATCGTATGGGCAAGCCAAGTTTCTCGGCAATGGCGAAAATCACGCCACCTTTTGCTGTTCCATCAAGTTTTGTGACAACCAGCCCTGTCAAATCCATGGCCTCATGGAATTGCATGGCCTGGTTGAGTGCGTTTTGCCCGGTACCGCCGTCAATGACAAGCAGAGTCTCGTGTGGCGCAGCCACATCCACTTTGCCTATCACGCGTTTTACCTTGCGCAACTCCTCCATCAAATTCGATTGGGTGTGCAGTCTGCCTGCGGTATCGGCGATCAGGACATCAATGCCGCGCGACTTTGCGGACTGCACTGCGTCGAATATGACAGAGGCGGAATCAGCACCACTGCCCTGAGATACGACGCTTACACCGTTGCGTTCGCCCCAGGTCTGTAGCTGTTCCACGGCTGCTGCACGAAACGTATCGCCTGCGGCTAACATGACGCTTTTGCCGCCCTCTTGTAACTGCTTGGCCAGTTTGCCAATGGTAGTTGTCTTGCCAGAACCATTAACACCAACGACGAGAATGACGAACGGGCCGTCCGCATCGGGAATTTCCAGTGGGTGTTCTACGGGTGTCAGTAGTTGAGCCAGCTCGATCTCCAGCGAGTTTTTGAGTGCTGTGGAATCATTGACTTCGGAGCGAACTACCTGCCGGTTAAGCGCATTCATGACGCGTGAGGTAGCATCGACACCCACGTCTGCCATGATCAGCTGGCTCTCCAGCTCTTCCATTAATTCAGCATCAATCGGTTTGTTGCCGAGCATGAAATCAAGCAGATTGTCGCGAAAACGCGATCGTGTCCTAGCCAGTTTCTTATCCAATGGCGCCGAAACTTCCGGTGCTTCTGAACGTTGATCCTTCTGTCGTTTTAGGAAGCTGAATATACCCATTGAGTGCTATGGACCAACCTGTGTGAATTGAGAATGGACAATGTATTTGTCGTCAGTGCGCTACACAACTATCTGCCGTGTCGCTATTATGCGCACTAACTTCAAGACGCGATATCCTAACACCGTGGCAAGTTCTTTCAGGCCCGCTCGCAAATCAGAGAAGGGCTTACATCGAAAAGCACCCGGCCAGGTGCGCATTATTGCTGGTCGTTGGCGTGGTCGCAAGCTGGACGTTGCCAACGTTGCCGGTCTTAGGCCCACTGGCGATCGCGTGCGCGAAACGCTCTTCAACTGGTTGCAGGCTGAAGTGGCAGGTGCTCGCTGCCTTGACCTGTTTGCCGGAACCGGTGCGCTCGGTTTCGAGGCCTTGTCACGCGCGGCAAGGATGGTGACGTTCGTCGAGCCCGACATGGTCGCTTTTCGTCATCTTCGCCAGTCCTGTGATTTGCTGGATATTTCTGTGACTGATGAAGCGGGACATACCATGGAAGAAACAGCCTCAATGGCTCATTTGTATGCCGGAACCGCGCAAGCGGCTGTTGAACATTGCCTTAGACTAGAGTCTGTGCCCCGCTATGATCTGGTTTTCATTGATCCTCCGTTTCAGATGAATTGCCAGTGGGCGGTGCTTCAGGATCTGGTACCCGGGCTGTTGTCGGACAGAGCCCACATCTATATCGAGTCGCCCTTTCGCCAAGCCGTGCCTGAGACTGTACCTGCGGGTTGTGAAATTGTGCGCGAAAAACGCTTCGGTGATGTCGCGGCACGTGTGTTGAGCTACACAATGGTGCGTTAGGAATGGCGTTTCGTGAACAGATGGCACGTTTCTGCTGTCTTTTTGCATTGCAAAACAATTCGATTTGGCCCACACTTGGGCGCTGAACCATCGGGGGCTAATCAATGCGCGTTACTGCCATTTATCCGGGCACATTCGATCCACTGACGGTCGGGCACATCGATGTCGCCCGGCGAGCTGCGAGCATGTTCGACGATCTCATCGTGGCCGTGGCCGCAAGCACTAACAAGGGGCCGTTTTTTTCCCTCGAGGAGCGCGTCGATATGGCAACCAAGATTCTTGGCGATCTTGAAAACGTCACCGTGCAATCGTTTGGTGGATTGCTTATGGATTATGCCAACGATGTAAACAGTCGGGTTATCGTGCGTGGCCTGCGGGCAATTTCCGATTTCGAATACGAAGTGCAGATTGCGGGCGTGAACAGACACTTGGCGCCGCACGTCGAGACCGTTTTTATCGCAGCCTCTCAGGAATACACCTTTTTGTCCTCTAGCATCGTAAGAGAGATTGCGAGGATGCAGGGTGACGTCAGTGAGTTCGTGCATCCTGTAGTGCTTGATGCTTTTGCAAAGCGTCATCAGCGTGCATTGAACCGGGGTGAGGACTAGAAAGGCATGGCTCTTCTGATTACTGATGAGTGCATCAACTGCGATGTGTGTGAACCGGAATGCCCGAACGACGCAATTTACATGGGTGAAGAGATCTATGAAATTCACCCACATCTGTGCACTGAATGCATTGGTCATCACGACGAGAGCCAATGCGTGGTGGTTTGTCCGGTCGAGTGCATCATCATCGACCCTGACAATACGGAGACTCAAGGGCAACTTCGTCTGAAATACGAAGCGCTCATGAAGGCCAATCCTGAGTAAAAATATTCGTGGTAGATCTATTCTCATTTGGCACCTTGATGGATGCCGAGTTACTCGCACTCGTGTGTGCACAGGACATGGACACGATCACCCTCGAGCCAGCACACGTTGAAGGCTACCTGCCGCTTTGGGTCGTAGACGATCATTATCCTGTGCTCGTGCCACGCTCTGGCTCAAAAACTGATGGATTGATTATTCGTGGACTGACGCCTGAAGCGCTGGACAGGATTATTTTTTTCGAGGGTGGCGAGTTCGATATGCAAAGACTGGACGTGATCAGTGCCAGTGGAAAGACTGAAGCGGTTCAGTACTTTGCCGATGCTGATCAGAAACAGATCAGCGATCACGTGTGGCGTCTGGATGAATGGCAACGCTTGACCAAACCTGACACCATGCCGCGAGTGTTTCGATACATGCAATGCTTCGGAAAGATGAGTATCGACGAAGCTGATGCCTTCTGGTAGCAATTATTGCAGACAGCAATCAGCGGGCGTAGGTGCTCATGTGCGCAAACTCTGGGTTAGCCTGATTCCTGTAGCGCAACTATCGTTGACACTGATTGCAATAAAACGTCGATCGCTGGCCGAGTACACGTTGGCGTATGGCCGAGCCACAGTGATGGCAAGGCTCACCCTCTCGACCGTAGACGTTAAGTGACTGGGCAAAGTAACCCGGATTTCCATCGCTATTAACGAAATCTCGCAGGGTGGTTCCGCCTTGCGTGATCGAATGTTGCAAGACCTCCTTGATCATTTGCACCAGTTTTTCGCACTCCTTTCGCGTGACTCTGCGAGCAGCCCTGCCAGGTCTTATGCCAGACATGAACAGGGATTCGCTGGCGTATATGTTGCCGACGCCAACAACCACTTGACTATTCATGATCAGATTCTTGATGGCCACCTGTCGGTTGCGCGTTGCCTTGAACAGATGCAGAGCGTCAAATAACTCCGATAAGGGTTCAGGACCCAGTTTGCTGAGTAACGCATGATCCGGGCTATCATGCGCCTGCCATAGCAGGCAGCCAAAGCGGCGAGGGTCGTGATAGCGAATGATGCTCCCCGCAGCGGTTGTGATCTCGAAGTGATCATGCTTGCGGCGCGGCTCGTCTCCTGTGCACACCCGCAAGCTGCCGGACATGCCCAGATGCACGATGGCGGTACCTGACTTGATGCGAATCAGCAAATACTTGCCGCGACGATCGATGGCGGTAACGATGGCGCCTTGCAGTGCCTGAACCTCTGCAGGCACTGGCCATCGCAAACGTCGATCATGGATCGCCAGACGTGTTATGCGCTGGTTGAGCAGATAGGGTTCGATACCACGCCGTGTTGTTTCTACTTCGGGCAATTCTGGCATCGGATCGCGTTAGCCTTCAGGTTGTCAGGAGTTTATGGCAAGGCATCAGCAGAGAGTATATACGCGCACAGTGCCTCCTTGGGTACGATAGCTGCGAGACTGTTGTTCTGGTAAACAGAGTAAGCACGTGCCTGACCATTAGCGAAAACCGCTTGCAACTGATAGTCGAGGGTTAGCTCCATGTCTGGCAATGGCCATGAAGTAATTTGTTGAGCGCTAAGGTTCTGCCAGACAGCCAGTTCGTCTGGCAGTGTGATTTCCCTGTCTTTGGCAGTGTCGTTGATAACGGTCAGGCTGCTCATGGGTTCGGTGAATATCTCCAGCTGTGCCAGTGCGCTCATACCACCGTTCACTAGCGACAAAACCCATTCAGGAACAAGTTCCACGGAATCGCCGCGTTGTAAATAGCGCCGCTCTCCGCCTAAATCGGTAATTCCGATACGGTGCTCTACGTCGTTGATAGTGATAATGGCTTCAGGGGATAGCAACCCTGCGGCTTCCAGATCAACCTCGCTGCTAGTGTACTGAAACGCACCGGGTGTTAACGCATTGAGCAGTGGCAGTAGTCGTGGTTCGTTGACTGACAGTTTGCACGGTAATTCAAATTCCCACTGCCCCTGAATTTTTGATAGCTGCATGTTGTCGAATCCTGCTCGCTGAATAACAAGGCTGTCAGCTTCAATGCGAGTACTTTGTGTCTGATTCCAGTTCTTGCCATCACGCCAGATAATGGTAGCCATTACTAAAACAAGAAGGCAAAGACTACCACCCAGCAGGGTAATCCAGCGCCTCAGTGAACGCGAGTGGGCACTCATTGCGGGTAGTTAACTGGCATCGTCCGGGAGGGCTTCAACGTCTACGGTGCCATCGAACAAAGACTGCGACAAGCAATAAAACGATCGGTAGCGCAGCAAGATAGATAGCGCTGAGTGCCACTACTGACTGATTACTCAAATTGAGTTCACTGTCTGGGGCTCGCTGTGTGACGAATTCAAGTTCATCGGCGTCGCCAGTGAGCCATAGAACAAGTGCCTCGGTAAAACTCTGGTTGGCGCCATTGCCTAAAAACTGTGAAGCGGCGAAATCAGCATCGCCAATAACAGCGAAGCGTTGTGTTCCCTGCGCAAGCGTGCGCTCAATGGTCACGCCAATCAACAAAGGGCCGGCAACTTCCAGCGTATTTCGATCAAATTCAATGGCACCTGTCAGTGCGCCAGTTTCTGTCCAGCTTGATTCGGGCGTTTGTAATAGAGGTTCGATGATTTGTCCCGCCAGTGGGGTTACGGCTAGCGCTGTCGCCCGTGGTATCAATACCGGGCGAGAAAGTTTGACCGTTACAGGGTGCGCAGGAAATCGATCGAGCAAGACAAAGTCGGGGGAGTCGGCTGCTAACGCCTGGCTGGCGGTGTCTATTACTGTGCCGGGTAGAGGGTCCACACCCAGGGTGTTGGAAAGCAGGGACATATCCGGACTGGCAAGCGAGCTACTATTCTCGTTCTCCGTCAGCCACAAGAGATTACCGCCGCGGTTAAGGTAGCTGTCAAGGCTAGCCAGCTCACCCGGAAAATAGGGTCGTTCGGGAGCTGCGATTACCAGCAGGTCAATATCATCGCTCAGATAGGGTTCGCTGACCAGGCTTTGTTCACGGACCACTAGCCCGATATTCGTAAGACGTTCGCTGATGAGCAGCCAATCATCATTGCCAGTCCCCACAGGGCTTCTTTCGTCATGACCGGTGATGAATACGATGTCTCGGTCACCTTCACGACCCAGTTGCTGCAAGCTGTCGACCAGGCTTCTTTCGGACAGCGACTGGAGCCGCTGTTCACGCTCGCCAGTACGCAAGATCAACTCGCCACCGGGGGCGGCATCGAGAGCTCGGGCTTGTGTCGGGTCGGTTTCCGGGTTGACAAACCGTAGACTGATATCCGGCTTTAGTTCCTGAAAGCGTGACACAAGTGCTTCAACACTGCTGCGCTGTTGAGGGTCGGGTCCCAGTACTGCAATAAGCTCCACGGGAGCATCGAGCGATTGCAATAGCAACACTGTTGAGGGCGCAAGTGAGTGACGGTGGTTGGCTGTAACGTCCACAGTTGCATTGAAGCGTTGGGTGAACCACCCGAGAACCAGAACAATGAAGACAATCAACACCGATAAAATGGTGTGCAGCGTCGATGAGCGGTTTTTCATCAGAAGCCGTTTTGTCTAAGTGAATCAAGGCGTACCACGCTCAGTCCCAGAAACAGACCAGTCATCAGGAGAAAATAGCCGATATCTGCGCTTTGCAGATAGCCTTGAAAGAACCCGCTAAGGTGGTTGGCAATAGACAAGTGGCTGATGCCTTGAACAGGAAGTTCTCCAAAGTTTGCGCTTCCCAATAGCCAGAGCAGCAACAGTAGGGCAAGGCTTGCAACGATCGCCACCAGACTATGCTGTGTCAAGGATGAAAAATACAGGCCACAAGCGCTGGCCGCACAGCTGCACAGAAAGAGGCCGGTGGCGGCGCAAAGAATGACGGGTAAGTCGATCGGGACAAAAAAACGCATGATCAGCAGCATGCTGATAGCGATCATCACTAACAGGAACATGATAATGCTCAGGCCAGCAAACTTGCCGAGTACCAGTGCGGCGCTGGAGACTGGTGATGATTGCCAGAGGGCGTACGTGTTCTGACGGAACTCATCGCTGAAGGCACGCATCGCGAACAGCGGTGCGACAAACGTGAAAGCGAGGGTCAACGGTTGTAAGTAACTGACGCTCATGAAGCCACTGAGTCCCACTGGATAGTCCTGCAACGCCAGTTGATCCTGAACGTTAAGAAACGACTCCAGTTGATGTAAAAACAGATAGCCGAACGACAGCGCCAGAATGGCTGCGATGACCCACGTCAGAGCGCTGCGCAAAAGACTGTTGCATTGATGTCGCGCGATAATGCTGATCATGCAGTCGCCCGTCGGAAAAGCGTGTCGAGATCTGCACCATCTACCAGAGTTTCGTTGCGCAGCGTCCCGTTATGAATGATGGCAACCCGGTTGCAAGTTGCCTGTGCTTCAGCCAACAGGTGTGTGGAGAACACCACCGCGTGCCCATCTGCGTAACGACGAATAAGCTGGCGCATGCCATCAAGCTGTTGTGGGTCAAGACCATTGCTGGGTTCGTCCAGTAATAATACAGCTGGCTTATGGATGATCGCCTGCGCCAGGCCAACGCGCTGGCGATATCCTTTGGACAAAGTGGCGATGAGTTTTTTTTGCACGTCGCCAAGCGCACATTGTTCAATAGTGACTGTCAGGTGTTTGCCAAGTACCGATCCCGTCAACCCACGTATTTGCCCGCACAGACGCAAGAACTCGTTGACGCGCATGTCGTTGTAAAGTGGTGGCTGGTCAGGTAGAAATCCGATCTGAGCACGAGCCTTGAGCGGTTGCTCGCTCATTGAATAGCCATTGATATTAACGCTGCCCTTATCGGGAACCAACATGCCGCACAGCATTTTCAATGTCGTGGATTTGCCGGCGCCATTGAGCCCGAGTAGCCCGAGGACATCACCGCTGCGCAGACTCAGAGATATATCGCTAACGGCTGCGTTGTCACCGAGAGTTCGGTATAGACCGTTGGCTTCAAGCAGGTGAGGGCGTTCAGTTGCTGCGGCTTTAGACACGGAAGTTATTTTCACGAGATGTTGTCACAGCGATTGACACAAGACTGGCGGTGGGCGCGAGACGGAGTGTATATCAGTTAGCACTATACTCTTGCATCAGTCATGCCTGATTGAGAAGTTGTCAGATTCACCGGATTCAATGGGACTGAAGTACCCTTGCAAAATGAATATCAGATACCCTCGGGCCTGAATTCTGCTGGGGTTCCTATTCGACAATGACATTGTGTATGGTTATAACCGTTCAGTAATACTTTTGAGAGGTGAGAAGCTTGTTCCTTTTAGGTCAATGGGATGTATCCGTTTGGTTTCTGGTGGGCTGGACCGCGCTAAGCTGTCATGTCACGCTGCTTTCCGTCACTGTCTATCTGCACCGAAGTCAGGCACATCGAGCCGTCGATCTGCATCCTGTACTGCAGCATTTTTTCCGGTTCTGGTTATGGTTGACTACCGGCATGATCACAAAGGAATGGGTGTCGGTGCATCGCAAGCATCACGCACGCTGCGAGGGACCAGAGGATCCGCATAGTCCTCAGATTCACGGGATTAAAAAGGTGTTGCTCGAAGGTGCAGAGCTTTATCGCGAAGCGGCCGCGGATAGCGAAATTCTGCAGAAGTTCGGGCATGGCACGCCGTCTGACTGGCTCGAACGTAACGTCTATTCGCGGTTTAACGTACTGGGTGTCTCATTGCTGGCAGTACTCGAATTTTATCTGTTCGGTATTGCAGGTATTGCGGTCTTCGCTATCCAGATGCTGTGCGTGCCTGTTCTGGCCGCTGGCGTCATCAACGGGTTGGCGCACTTTTGGGGTTATCGTAATTTCGAGACGGATGATGCGGCGACCAATATCACACCTATCGCCGCGATCATCTGTGGCGAGGAGCTGCACAATAACCACCATGCGTATCCTTCGTCTGCCAGATTCTCGTTGCGTAAGTGGGAGCTGGATCTTGGGTGGGTCTATTTGCGGCTGTTCAGTTTTGTGGGTCTGGCAAAAATTCGAAGAGTAGCGCCGCGGCCACACTTCGATGCACAGAAGACGGCCATGGATGTCGATACTGTCAAGGCGATTATCTCAAGCCGTCTACACGTCATGGAGTCGTATGCTCGCCGGGTTATCAAGCCTGTTCATGCTATTGAGTTAAAAAGCACCGTGGAACATAAACAGACCTTGCGCAAGGCGGGGCGTGACCTCATCAAGGTCGATCACCTGCTCGATGAGGCTGGAAGATTAAGAGTTTCCGCCGCGCTTGCTACCAGCGAATCGCTGCAGACAGTCTATGAGTTGCAGAATCAGCTGCAGGCTATCTGGCATAAGGCCGGAGCCAACCAGGAAGCCCTGTTGCAGGCATTGCAGGACTGGTGCAAAGAGGCTGAGGCAACTGGCATTGATTGTCTGGAGGAATTTGCTGCGAGGTTGCAGGGGTATCAACTGAAGCCTTTTAACAATTGACGGGGTGATTGCTGCGATTTGGCTTGAGCCATAACCCGGAAGGTGCGGTGTTAGTGGTGTTCGTCCCCAGTCTATTTTGGCAATCGCGTAGACAGGGGTATGGCGTAAGTTGCGATGGGCGCGTAGAGCGCGCTGATTGGGCGGTATGGAGCGTCCACGACTCAAGCGTATCCTGCCGGGACACCGAGAGAGGTTTTTTGCAACGGGCACAAAAAAGCCGGCATTGAGCCGGCTTTGCACGTCAGTACTGTGAAAACAGAAGTTACTTGATCTTTGCTTCCTTGTACATCACGTGCTTGCGAACGACCGGATCAAACTTCTTCATTTCAAGTTTGTTGGTCATTGTGCGCTTGTTTTTTGATGTCGTATAGAAGTGGCCAGTGCCAGCAGACGATACGAGTTTGATTTTATCTCTCATGTGACAATTCCTCTTGAGCTATGTCGGGGTTGGACGTCCTGAAAGGTGGCTAGACCTTTTCGCCGCGACCACGCATTTCAGCGAGAACCGCATCGATACCGCGCTTGTCGATCACGCGCATACCATTGGAGGATACCCGCAATGAAACGAAACGCTTCTCGGCGGCAACCCAGAAACGATGGGTGTGAAGATTAGGCAAGAAGCGACGGCGCCGACGATTCTTGGCGTGCGACACGTTGTTACCTGACATTGGGCTCTTGCCGGTGACCTGGCACACTCTGGACATGCGAGACTACTCCGAATTAGGACTTACACAAAG
>JBGCGC010000107.1:0-5435 GCA_045110475.1 Granulosicoccus sp. | reverse complement strand
GAGGATAGACATAATAGCCGGAGTTAACAACCTTCTCTAAATCTGACATACACTTTGATCCTCGGTAAGGTCGCTATGGGCAACTGATCTGCCCTGCAAGTATTTTGACGTTTAGCAATTAGCCTAGACTGCAAAGTGCTTGAAGCGGTCGTTTGTAATATTGGTGAATGAGGCGACAGCAATGTCATTATCTTATACACAGGCTGCTAATCTACTTTATGGAGCTCGTAGTGTACGCAGTCGAACGGCCATTGCTCAGTGATCCAAGTCGAAATTGTCTTTCGCAGGATACTATCAAGTTCGGCTCGGCTAGCTATAACCCATGATTTCGCCCTGGCATCGTAACCGTCTTTTTCGGTTGGATATATGTAGACAGCGCCGACTATTTCGTCACCATCGAGTGCTGAGTAGGTGAACCCCTTACGTTGAATGAAATCCTCAGCGTGTCTCTCAAGGTCTAGAAGGTTTTCCTCAAGAGATAACTCACAAGGCCATTTCCCACTGGAATAACCGGGAGTACTTCGAATATGTTCGATGCTCGACATCCATGCATTGTGATCGCGTTCGTTGTGCTCCGGCCCAACCGGTTCCAACCGAAACAAATCAGTTCTAAGCTCAAGTGGAACCTTAAAATTTTCTGGTACGAACGGAGCAGCCATAAGCACAATTTACCTTAACATCGTCGAATTCGCCGAGTATATGTGTAGGTATAGCCTTGCAATCGAAGTTTACCGGCACTCGGAGCACAACGCAGTCACCAATAGTGGAATAGTACAGGTATGAGGACGGATTCAAAGCCTTGCCTACGTCGCCTTTGAGGACAAGGACTAAACCGCTACGCGGTAACTGCACTCCCACCATCCTGACTTTTGGGTAGTTTGCTTTAAACCTGAGACTGACCTGTGTTGTTCTGTGGTTCCCCAACTACAGAAATACACAGGAGCAGTCTCATGACTCAGTCTACCAATTCCATCAGTCCATTGCGTCAGCGCATGATCAACGATATGGCAATGCGCAAGTTAGCATCCAAAACACAAGTATCGTATATCCGCCATGTCCGACAGTTAGGTGAGTACCTTGGCCGTCCACCACAAACTGCTACCGGTGAAGACTTGCGTCTTTATCAGTTGCATCTTGTTGAAGGCGGTATCGCCACTGGCAACCTCAATCAGAACATTTCTGGTCTGCGCTTCTTTTTCAATATTACGTTAAGGCGCCCCGATATTGTATCGACCCTGACTAACATTAACGAGCCTCGGCGATTGCCTGAGATTCTCAATATCGACGAAGTTGCTTGCTTGTTACGCGAAGCTGGCAGCAAGAAGTACAAGGCAGCTCTGTCGATATCCTATGGTGCTGGTCTTCGCCGCAATGAAGTGGTGCATCTGAAAGTATCCGATATTGACAGCGAACGTATGGTGTTACGTGTTGATCAAGGCAAGGGCAAGAGAGATCGCTACGCAATGTTGTCGCCATCAATGCTAGAGCTACTGCGTGATTGGTATCGTCAAGGTCAAGCGCAAAACAAGATGCTGCCAGGAGGTTGGTTGTTTCCGGGGCAAGATCCTGTTAATCCTCTATCTGGCCGCCAACTCAATCGAGCGTTTCAGCAAGCGCGCTCAGCAGCTGGTATCAAAAAACAGGTATCTCTCCATTCCTTGAGGCATTCGTTTGCCACGCACTTACTCGAACAAGGTGTCGATATTCGCGTGATACAGGTGCTTCTTGGTCATAAGAAACTCGATACGACAGCGCGTTACAGTCACGTAGCAACCAAAGTGCTAAGGGATGTGACAGGGCCTCTGGAACACGTGGTATTGCGTTCGCGCGACTGAGGCGTTCTGATGTCAAAGCTGGAAGTGGCGGATATCTTCCGCCGCTTCGCTCCTGCGTGGCGTAAGGCTAATGCTGGACATATCAGTCTCGAGCAGCTCAAGGTCATCTCTGCGATTGATCGCTGTCGTCGTGCTGAGATGGGTGGTCATGTGTTGCGCTGTGATAAGTGCGAGACGGTACAGATCGCGTACAACTCCTGTCGAAACAGGCATTGTCCAAAGTGCCAGGCAAGTGCTGCCAAACGTTGGCTTGAAGCACGTGAGGCTGATGTGTTGCCGGTGGAATACTTTCATGTGGTGTTCACCTTGCCAGCACCGATTGCCGATATCGCTTATCAAAACAAGGCGATTGTCTACAACATACTGTTCAAGGCAGCTGCAGAGACGTTGTTAACGATTGGCGCTGACCCTAAACATCTGGGTGCCAAGTTGGGTGTGACAGCCGTGTTGCACACGTGGGGATCCGCGCTAACGCACCATCCCCATCTCCACTGCATCATACCTGGTGGTGGACTATCTGCTGATAAAACGAAATGGGTCCGGTGTCGAACAGGGTTTTTCTTACCTGTGCGAGTGCTATCACGGTTGTTCCGGCGATTGTTTCTGGAAAAGCTGCAGCAAGCCTACAACGCTGGGGAGCTTAAATTCTACTCTCAGCATACTGCCCTTGTAGAGCCCTGCAAGTTCAAAGAGTTTCTAAAGCCTGTCAATAGTATTGACTGGGTTGTGTACGCGAAACGTCCCTTTGCAGGACCCCGTTCAGTGCTGGCCTATCTGTCACGCTATACCCACCGGGTAGCCATTGCAAACAGCAGATTGCTGGCGGTTGATGCCAAAAACGTCACGTTCAAATGGAAGTATTACCGCAAAGCGTATTCAGAACGTCCGGGCACGATGACGCTTGGCACATCAGAGTTCATTCGTCGTTTCCTGCTTCATGTATTGCCAGATGGTTTTCATCGTATGCGGCACTACGGAATGCTGGCCAATACGACACGTGCGTCCTCTGTGGCATTGGCAAGAGAGCTGCTACGTGTACCCGACTCACGCCCTTCGACTCAGCAAAGCAAAGAGGTAGTCAAACCAACGTTTGTCTGTAGAACGTGCGGTGAACCGATGAAGGTGATTGAGGTGTTCGAATGTTGCTATGCGGCGCGCGCGCCGCCAATAAAACAGCTCGTACATCAATGACACATACTGCGTCCAGTATCAGATCTCATTGTGGGGACTTTAATCCCCAACGGAGTTTTATTGTGTCAATCGCAGGTCTGGCAGAAAACCGGGCGCTCTTGTCTCTTTTTTCACACAAAAGTCTATCTCACGACACTCGTACCACGAACAATCACAACCAGAAGATATCCAGCAATGGTCGAGCAACATCAATCTGGTAAGCTCGATGAGCTCCAATCCCCATAGGTCAAGCTTCATAGCGTTGTCGCACCGCTAAGGCACGTCCCCGCGGTTTCCTCCATGTGGCCTTAGACAACACCTGCCCGGTAAATCAGCTGCAAGAATCTAAGGGTATACTTCGCGGGCAGGTATCGTCTAACGCTACAACTCCAGAGACATTCGACGTGAAACATGGGCAACGTCCGCTCCATTGAGTACTTCTACAGTTGAGTTCATGTCCTGGAGTTTCTTGCCAGCGGTACCCAGTGCCCTCCTCTACAAACACTGGGTAAACCGCAATCCGAAGAACTACCAAATATCTATTAATCCGTATGAAACACAATTTAACGGATTATAGAACGTAATATGCTATCAAATGTTAAGTTAGAATTACTTCGCCAAGTTAACCAATTGTACTTCACTCTTCACTCCCATTAGCGAACCACCTGGGAAACGGATCGTCAAAGCGCCTCCAGGCCTCTTTGCCCATCGCCATTTCCGCATCGCTCAACAGGCAACTATCCAGAGTCTGGCAGGTGTTCGTCGGATCAAGATCCTGACCTATAAATACGATCTCCTGGCGCCGGTCACCATATTCACCAACAAACTCAGCCTCAATCAGAGCACGCTGCTCAGAATCCTCTGGCCAGTGCTCGCGAGGTGCATCGGCCCACCATATGCCAGCGGGGCCGTGGCGTACGATGCCACCAGCTTGCGACCAATCCCCAGCGGCTTCAGGGCGCGATGCCAACCAAAAGAATCCTTTCGAGCGTAGCACGTTACCATGCCAATCATTCTTCAGTGCTGCTGCAAAACGCGCTGGGTGAAAAGGTCGACGGGCGCGATAAACAAAACTACCTATGCCATACTCCTCAGTCTCAGGAGTATGTTCCCCGCGCAATTCTGCCAGCCAGCCTGGTGAGCGCGCGGCACGTACGAAATCGAAGAGTCCGGTGTTCAACACTTTGTCCAGTGGTACTTCACTAAAACTTGCATGCACTATGTCGGCATCACGATTGAGCTGATGCAGCGCATTTTCAAGTCGCTCGCGTTCCGCACTGGTAATCATATCGATTTTGTTAAGCACGATCACATCAGCGAATTCAACCTGATCGATTAGCAGATCCGAAATCGTTCTCTCGTCCTCCTCACCGAGAGATTCGCCACGTGATTGCAGACTGTCGGCTTCATCAAGATCAACACTGAAGTTCACTGCATCCACCACCGTAACCATGGTATCCAGCTGGGCAATATCAGACAGACTGGCACCATCTTCATCGCGGAATGTGAACGTCTCAGCAACGGGTAATGGCTCGGAGATGCCTGTAGATTCGATAACAAGGTAATCAAAGCGCTTAGCCTTGGCAAGGCGATTGATTTCCACCAGCAGGTCTTCGCGCAGTGTGCAGCAGATGCAACCATTGCTCATCTCAATGAGTTTTTCTTCGGCCCGGTTTAGCTCAACTTCGCGATTCACCAAAGCAGCGTCGATGTTAATCTCGGACATATCGTTGACGATGACCGCCACTTTGCGTCCTTCGCGGTTGTTCAGTATATGGTTTAGTAACGTTGTTTTACCGGCACCTAGAAATCCGGACAGCACCGTAACGGGGAGTTTGTCTTGCATGTTTTTTTGACTATCCGTTGAAGTTTGAATGCTCATAATGAAGGCCTAGGGTTGGTCCACAGATCAATCGATCTCACAACTGCAAGAATTCTCAGTGCTCAGGCAGGCCATATGGGATCCAGGGTTAACAGCATGCGCCGCTCTTCGCCAGAGGCTATCGACGGCGAACGATGTACAGCACCAAAATCTTCATTGCCTTGCCAAAGCGCACCTTTTAAAAGCACAACTTCCCCGCTTGCTGCGCGTTGGCAAATGCCGTCAACAATCTCCGGATCCGACAGCTTTGCTTTATCAACCCCTTGATCTTCAAGCCACTCTGTACCCGATCCGCTGTACGTGCAAAGCATCCGAATCGGTACTCGGTCAACATGCCAGCGCGGACACATCGCGTTAGCCACGATGGCGAGTCGAAGTCCTACGCTTGGGCAATCCACAAGGTCGCACAGAATCTCTGTTAGCAAAGCTACATCACTGCGTAGTAGCTCCTTCCCTTCTCCTGTCGGTAAATTGACCAGTTGAGATTGATCGCCTGCTTTCAAAACCTCCATCGTTTGCACTGTGCTGTGTGCAGCCACCTTAGCTAC
>JBGCGC010000106.1:0-66605 GCA_045110475.1 Granulosicoccus sp. | reverse complement strand
CTATAGCAGCATCTAAGACGCTGTACTCGTTTTTCCTGGATCTCACCTAGAGTGACTAGGCTCAACCCAGTAAAAACTCCGTGCAGCGCCTTATATACTGCTCTATAAGCTTCTGGACTCAAAATTTTATGCATCACTAGGGTAAAGAAAGTTCACACACTGCCGAGGATGACGTCGTGAAGACCTGTTATCAGCGAAGAAGAGTGCTAGGCACACTGGCGGCCTTTGGTCTGGCTGGTCCTTCCATGCTGGCGGTCGCGCAGGCCAATCCTCTCATGTGGGCTTTACGAACGTTGATAACCCGAGCGCTGACCCGACGTCAGGTTCAGGCGATAACGCAGCAGATGAAACAGGTGCTGACCTATGAGCGATCATATGTCGCAGAGCCTGCGGCAGCGGTTGGATTTGCCATCAGGCAGGGTACTGCAAGGTTGGGCACGCAGCTCTGGCCGGCCGATGACTGTCAGTGTGAGGCGTGTGAGTGCGATCCGATGGACAATGCGACTGTCCAGTATGCCGAGGCTGGCCCTGATGGACAGGCAACATCAGGGATGGAACAATGGGATGGACGTAAAGCACAGTCGCTCTTTCTGAAAATCCCTGCCGGTCGAGAGTACGTTAATGATGTGCTGGTGCTGGCTATCACGGACCTGCAGACAGGCAGGCAAACCATCATCGACGAACATCGCCTGGCTTTAATGCCTAGCAAAAAGCCGATTGATCTGACCGTGCCGGTTAGTCCAGTCAATGCCCGTGGACCACATAGCTTCAGTGCATCCATTCCAGCGATGCCTCAGCGGATAGTCATTCAGGATACGCCGCCGGTGCTGTTGCTATGACGTGCGGCGACGTATCAATAGGTAGCTTGAAGTGGTGGGTAATGACGCCAGCCATGGTCATTTTATTGCTAGCGTGCGGATGCGCTACCTCTTCTCTGCCACCATCAGGAGCCGTAAGTGGCGGCGTTGAAACATCTCAGCAAATGGATTTCAACCGGCTGATACTGGAGCATCGTGAGCAGATCAGCCAGTTGCGAGAGGAAGTATTGTTGCATCGACAACAGATCTACCGTTTGACAAAAATACTGGAAAACGAGAGCCGGGATTGACGCTGACTGACGTCAGTGTCAATCCCTCATGGCAAGAGACGGGGTGATGAGTGCTTCTTTAAACATCACCCCCATCTGATGCCGTCATACTCCGTTGACGACTTCTATCGAGTCGGCAGAGGCATCCATTCAGGCGTTGCTACATCAGCATGGGCAAAGGCGGGCAGGTTGGCTGCCAGTTCCTGCATGTTGGTTATCTCGCCCTTCATCAGCATATCGCGGGTAATCAGCGTTGGCGGGACGATCACGCTGGCTCCCGGGTCTTCGCCTGCCAATAGCATGGCCAGCGTTCTGACAGACACTTCACCAACAACGGCCGGATTGGTCGCAGCAGTTGCTACCCATGCACTATCAGGTTCACGCATGGCGGCAATGTCGGCGGTGGAGACATCAGCCGAGTAGATTTTTATATCCTGATTCATTCCGGCCTCATCCACGGCAATTTTTACACCCTTGGCAAATTCGTCGTAGGGGGCAAACATGACGGTAATATCCGGATTGGCCTGCAATACTGATCTGGCCTGGTTGGCGTTGGAATTGGCGATAGGATTGTCCAGCGTACCGAACTGGGCCTTTTCAACGATACCGGGGTAGCGCTCCTTGAATTCTCGCCATGTCTCATCGCGACGATCCAGCGGTGCGATACCCGGTACATAGACATAGCCCGCGGTGAAGCTCTCACCGTTATCCATCACCGCCTGTTCCAGTGCAAGTCGCGCCAGATCCCGGTCCGATTGTTCTACCTGTGGCACTGCCGGGTTCTCTACGTTCACATCAAAGGCAACCACTTTGATATCAGCATCAATGGCGCGTTGTACTGCATCCTGCATGGATTCTGTCAGACCATGCTGGACAATGATGCCGTCAACACCCAATGCAATTGCCTGGTCGACCATGTCAGCTTGCAGGGCCGCATCCTGCCGGCTATCCAGAATACGAAGATCGACGCCCAGCGCCGCTGCCTGTGTCTCCACACCCGACAGGTAGGCTTGAAAAAAATCACCCGTCGACAGATACCGAACCAGGGCAATTTTGACTTCATCAGGTTTGTCGAATGGTGCAGGCATGTCTTGTGCGAACGCCGTGCTGGTCGACAGCCATGCACATCCTGCCAAAGCGACGCCTCCGACCATGCCGGTGAATTTTCTACGGTTGATTGTCATGCGGTTATTCCTCTCGTGGTGTTTTGCCGGTTTGTAAAATCGTAATAGAAATTGTCGATACGGCGAAGTAAAAGTATCAGTTGCGTTGTCTGGCTGATAGAGAAAAAGTAAACATCAGCGCCAGTACCAGTACGCCACCTTTGACAAAATCCTGCGTGTAATAGGGGGCATTCATCATGGTCAGTCCTTGTAGCAGAATGCCGACGAACAAGGCACCGATGGCCGTGCCGAATGCATTGGGTCGGGCTGCACCCAGAACGGCATAGCCGATCAGCGCAGCCGCAACGGAATCCAGTAGCAGGTTATTACCCGATGCGATATCACCTCGGCCAAGGCGAGCTGACATCAGCATGCCACCCACAGAGGCCAATACGCCGGAAATGACATAGGCGGTGACCTTGTATTTGCGGACGGCGACACCTGCCAGTGACGCTGCCTGTTCATTGGAACCGATGGCGTACATGAGCCGGCCGTGTCGAGTGTAGTTAAGAAACAGGAACGTCAGGATGGCAATGACAATTAATACAACAACTGATACTGGAATAAGGCGTTCTATAAACAGATCAAATCGATGACGGCCCAGAGATAGAAAAAATGCCGAATAGGTGCCTTCGGCGACTGTACCGTCTGGCAGAGTCATACCCGTGGCAATGGATCTGCCTTGAGTGGGGATGCGCTGCAGACCAATCAGCAAAAACATCATGCCTAAAGTGGCTAGCAGATCGGGCACTCGCATGCGAACAATCAGCCAGCCGTTGATCAGTCCTACAACCGCACCCATTAACAGGCAAAGGACGATAGCGACCAGCGCACTTTGTTCCCAGACCACCATGACATAAGATGACAGCATGAGCGCAGAGGTGGCTACCGAGCCAATGGAAAGATCAAAGCCGCCGACCACCAGCGTGCACGTCACGCCAAGCGCAAGAATCCCGGTGATGGCCACCGATTGAAAAATGAACACCGCGCTGTGTGGTCCGGCAAAGCCATCTGCCGCGATTGAGAAAAACACGACCATGCCAACCAACAGCACAAGGAAACCATAACGGATAGCCAGATCAACAGGGTTGCTCACGCAGCGTTTGCTCCTTGCTTGTTGGCAGAGGCCACTTGAGAGAGTAGCAAGTCCATATCCGGATCCCGGTTAATGTGTTCACCGACCACTGTGTGTTCAGCGAGCACGATGATGCGATCAGCGATTTCAATCGCCTCGTCAATTTCTGATACCAGCACCAGAGTGCCACGAGTGCCAGCGCTGCTTCGCAGTCTGTCACTGATGTCGCGCCTTGCCTGAATGTCGACTCCCTGAAAGGGTTCGTCGAGGATCAGCAGGCGGCAGGGTTCGGACAGCCACCGCGCGACACTGATCTTTTGCTGATTGCCGCCCGACAAGGTGCCGATATTATCGTCGGAGGAGCGGCAAACCACGCCCATGTCATCGATCAGTTGTGTTGAACGCTGGCGTTCGCGTCGTTGGTCAAGCCATGACAGACGGCTGTAACGAGAGACAAACGGCAGAGTGATATTGCGCGTCAGGTTGAAGTCGGGAACGATCGCATTGGTACCGCGATCGCGTGGGCACAGAAACACACCCTGGCGGATGGCGTCTTGTGGCACGAGAGGTTGGTAGCGCTGATCACTTAGTTGCATACTGCCTGCCTGCAGCGGTGAGAGGCCAAACAATACGTTGGCCAATGCAGATTTTCCGCTACCGACAAGACCGGTAACGGCGACGGTCTCCCCTTCGTGTACGCACAGGTTAAAGGGCCTGGAATCGGTTGTCAGAACGGCGCTGTCGAGCGTCAGGCACGGTGGAGTCCCCGATACGATAGTCAGTCGCATATCATCCATGCTGCGCCCCAGCATGGCATCAACTGCCAGCGTCAGGTCCAGTGGTTTGGTGCTCAGATCTGCGCTGATGTTGCCATCACGCATCACAACGATCCGATCGGCAAGTCGACGAATATCGGACATGCGATGCGATATGTACAGTATGGCAACACCGTGACGGCGCAGTTTGTCTATGAGTTTAAAAAGCCTGTCCGCCTCGGTTGCCGAGAGCGATGAGGTGGGTTCGTCCAGAATCAGCACACGCGCTTCGTAAGCCATGGCGCGGGCAATGGACACGAGTTGCCGATCCGCCAGGCTCAGGCGTCGTACCGGTGTGTCCAGTGGTACCGACAGGCCGACCAGATCGGCTACGCGGCGTGCTTTTGAAAGCAGGGTAGCTTGCCTTACCCAAAGCCCGGTTTCTCCGGAAGCCAGATTCTCCAGCAAAAGATTGGAGGCTATATCCAGATCGGGTACAACGCCATCGTTGATAGCCTGATGGACTGTAACGACGCCCTCGGCCATCGCCTGCGCAGGCGTCTGCGGATTGAAGTCCTGATCAAACAAGCTGATTGAACCACCATCGCGCGTGTGCACGGCACTCAGGATTTTTACCAGCGTGGATTTGCCCGCCCCGTTAGCTCCCATAAGCACCGTCACTTCACCGGACTCAAGCTCGAAGTTGATGTCGTGCAACACCTGATTGGTGCCGAAGGCTTTACGTACTCCCCTGATTTTAAGGGTCGTGCTCATGACTAATGCTGGCGTCTAAAGGCCTTCAACGGTAGGTTAGAACGACTGAACAAGTCAAGCGCAATTGACAATGCTGCGTGCCTTGCTTATCGTGATTCCCCTATGCCGGACCTGTTAAATCCGAAGAGCCGTATGCAATGAACGCAACAGCACAACCGTACCTGCCTCTCGATGTCGATACCTTGCCGGCCAGACTATCAAACGTGGCCTCCGTCACGCAGCGCCTTGGAAATGAATACACGTCGTGGCGTGTCAGAGAGGTGGGTGATGGCAATCTTAATCTTGTATTTATCGTGGAGTCTGCCTCAGGATCGGTGGTTGTCAAGCAGGCGCTTCCCTATGTGCGCCTGGTAGGCGACAGTTGGCCCTTGCCACTGTCGCGCAGTTTTTTCGAATACCACGCGTTAAGCAGACAGCAACAGCGCGCACCGGGAACCGTCCCCGAGATCTTCCATTTCGATGAAGCGCAAGCCTTGATTGTGATGCAGTTCCTTTCGCCGCATCACATCTTGCGTCAAAGCCTGCAACAAGCAACCGAACACAAAGGCCTTGGCCGCCTGCTGGGAAAATTCTGCGCAGATACCCTGTTCAAAGGATCAGACTTCAGTATGGATGCGGCGGTTCGCAAGCAGGATGTCGCCTTGTTCGCCGGCAACACTGCTCTGTGCGACATCACCGAATCGCTGGTGTTTACCGACCCGTTCTTTGATGCTCCCATGAACCGTCACACCTCACCACAGCTTGATAGTCAGGTAGCTCGGTTGCGTGACGATGTTGATGCCAAGCGGGCAGCGCAGGTAATGAAGCAGGCGTTCTGTTCGCAGGCTGAAACCTTGCTGCACGGTGACTTGCATACAGGCTCCGTAATGGTCAATGAGGATGAGGCTTATGTCATTGACCCTGAGTTTGCCTTGTATGGTCCCATGGGTTTTGATGTCGGCATGCTCATCGGTAATTTCATCATGGCCTGGTGTGCTCAACCCGGGTATGCCAGCTCTGACAATGACAGAAACCACTACCGCAACTGGATACTATCGGTGATTGATGATATCTGGCTGAGCTTTACCGAACGTTTTACGTACCTTTGGCTGCACGAACGGCAAGGCATGCTGTTCCCCGCATCCCTGTTTGAAGATCAAGGTCATCATGATGCACTCAAACAAGCGCTAACAGAACAGCTTGAGCACATCTGGACAGATGCGCTGGGTTTTTGTGGTTGTGAGATTATTCGTCGCACCCTGGGGCTGGCACACATCATCGAGTACGACGATATTCACGATGATGATTTACGCGCGCAATGCGAATCAACCGGATTGCGCATTGCACGACAACTGCTGGTAGAGCGTGCAGCGATCAAGACTGTGGGCGAGCTACTTGATGTCGTTGCTTCATCGGTAAGAGACAAGTGAGGTAACGACATGAAAATAGGTGATACGCATTACCGTTCTATCTGGCATGACGAGAACGACGGCACGGTCAAGATTATCGATCAGCGCTGGCTGCCGCACAAATTCGACATTGTGCAACTGGACAGCACCGACGAATTCGCCACTGCGATTCGTGATATGTGGGTTCGAGGCGCGCCCCTGATCGGAGCCACCGCCGCCTGGGGAATGGCCAGAGCTGTCGCCCGGGATAGCTCGGATACGGCAATAGATGCCACCTGGGACGTGCTTCATGCCACCAGACCCACAGCGATTAATCTGCGCTGGGCACTGGATCGCATGCGTGAGCATTTGCGACCACTGGACATCGCTGAGCGTGCTGCCGCTGCCAGAACTCTGGCCATCGCCATCGCCGATGAAGATGTTGAGATTAATCGCCAGATAGGGCTTAACGGGCTGGAGCTTGTGCGTGCTATAGCTGCGAAAAAAACCGATGACTCGCCGGTCAATATCCTCACCCATTGCAACGCCGGGTGGCTGGCAACGGTTGATTGGGGTACGGCAACCTCACCGATGTACCACGCTACCGATGCGGGGTTGAATGTGCATGTTTGGGTGGATGAGACACGGCCTCGCAATCAGGGTGCGCTGACGGCGTGGGAGCTGGGCAGTCATGGTGTGCCGCATACGTATATTGTTGACAATGCCGGTGGGCATCTGATGCAGCATGGTCAGGTGGATATGGTAATTGTAGGTACCGATAGAACAACAGCCAGTGGTGATGTCTGCAACAAGATTGGTACTTATCTCAAGGCCTTGGCAGCTTACGATAATCAGATACCGTTTTATGTGGCGTTACCTTCGCCAACCATCGACTGGACAGTGTCAGATGGTGCGGCGGAGATTCCAATCGAGGAACGTGATGGCGAAGAAGTACGCAAGCAGTTGGGTCGTCTGGTTTCCGATAGCCGTGTGTCCGAGCTTGCGATACCTCCCGATGAATCACCCGTCGGTAATCCGGCATTTGATGTCACTCCTGCAAGACTGGTTACCGGGTTGATTACTGAACGCGGCGTCGTCGAGCCATCAGCGCAAGCGCTGGCCGCCTTGTTTCCGGATTTGCAGTCGCGGCATTCTGCCTAGGCTCCCGCCGCTTGTTCAGGAAGAATAAGTCATGGCAAAGAAAAGCCTTTGCTCTTACACTAAACACTCAACCGGACTGCAAAAGCGGAACTTCCGGATATTTATTACTTGATTCAGAGGCAGTAAGTCATGGGATTATTCGATTTTGCGAAAGATATGGGAAAAAAGCTGTTTGATTCGGACGACGATGCGCCGGCAAAGATCAAAGATGCCTTAAGCAGCGATAATCCTGGTATCAGCGACCTTGGTGTCTCTTACGCGGGGGGCAAGGTTGCACTAAGTGGCAAGGCAGACAGTGCCGAGGCTATGGAAAAGGCGGTACTCATGGCAGGCAACGTCCAGGGTGTGACCGATGTCGATGTCTCTGCACTAGACGCGCCTTCCCCGGAGTCGGGGGTGCTTTATTACACAGTCAAATCCGGTGATTCACTATCAAAAATTGCCAAGGAATATCTGGGTGATGCGATGGCGTACACGAAGATATTCGAAGCCAACCGCGAAGTCATCAAGGACGCCGATCTCATTTATCCCGGCCAGAAAATTCGCATCCCCGGTGCTAATTCCACAGCTGCCTGATTAGCTGCGCCGGTGTGCCTGACGCGTCCTTATGGCAGATAAACCCGTAACGCCAACTCGGGCCGCCGAACTCGATGGCCGTGATGAGGTGGATGCCTTTCTTCAAGCCGTCAAGCAGACACCGCCGTCGGCTTTGGTGCAAGGGCGCGGTCGGCTGGTGTTCTCTCTGGATGCAACCGCCAGTCGACAGCGTACCTGGGATCGTGCGATGTCGTTGCAGAGCGACATGTTCACCAACACGCGCGGTATTGGTGAGCTCGATGTACAGTTGGTGTACTACCGTGGCTATGATGAATGCCGCGCATCAAAGTGGCTGAGGAATGCCGATCAGGTCACTGGCATGATGCGCAAGGTCACGTGTCAGGCAGGCACAACGCAGATTCATCGTGTGCTAAAGCATGCTCTCGCAGAAGCGAAACAAACACCCGTTCAAGCCCTGGTCTTCATCGGCGACTGTGTAGAGGAAGATGTGGATCAGCTTGGCAATCTGGCGGGGCAATGTCGTTTGCTGAACATGCCTGTCTTTATTTTTCAGGAAGGTTCAAACGGACCGGCAAGCGATGCGTTCAAACAGATAGCGAGCCTTTCCGGTGGCGCGCATTGCCGGTTTGACGAGTCATCGGCCAAAGCGCTCGGTGATCTGTTGAACGCAGTCGCAGCCTATGCAGCGGGTGGTCGGCAGGCTCTTCAACAACTCGAACAGCAAGGATCGGGACAGGCCCGCGCGTTGTTGCAGCAGATGGATGGCTGAGAGGTGTTGCCCGCTCGGACTTGACGAAGGCAACTGCCTAAACCTGCACGACTATTATATTTTCGTCGCGCAAATTGCCTGTGCGCCCCGTTTTCAGGGGCGCGCTTTACCCGTTGCGCAGTGTGCGCGATCAGGGGTACAGACCATTGGTCTTGTAGGCATCACGTTGATAGGCACGGATATAATCAATTTCCAGTTTTAATGGAAACGGGCCATTCATGTCCGGGGTCGGTGCCCAGCCACTACCTGCTACAAGATAGGTCACGATATTCATCGCACGTGCCCCGACCTGGGGGCCAGACAGTCGTTTTATCTCTTCACCATCGATATACCAGATGACCAGTTGTGGTTCCCACAGTACCGAGTAGGTATGGAAATCGTCGCTGTACAAGCTACCATCCGGATTTTCGAAATTCATGGTCGGTGACGAGCGCGTGATCCCCGTGGTTACGTCATCGAAGTGATAAGTCTGGAAGGCATCCTCGTCACCAAACGGGTTTTCGCCGAGATATTCAACAATATCGATTTCCGGAGCGTTGCGCTCCACGCCTTCTCCAGGATAACGGTGATACAGGTAGAAGCTGGACAGTGCACCGGATATGTCACTGGTTTTCATTCTCGCTTCGACGAAGCCAAAGGTCATGTTGAATTTGTTCTGGGTGGCCAGAGCGCCCGATAGAAACAGGCATGGCGGCTTCGCCTCATTGATCAGGCTGCACTTTGGAGGTAGCTGGTCTTTTAGTCCTTCAGGTGTCGGGATAGCCTCGATGGTCAGGATGGAATTTTCAAGTTTGAACGGGTCGTAACCAAAGTCCGGCGTACGCTGAGTATTGACGAAGTACTGCTGTTCATTGTTGATGACCTCCTGATCACCCCAGACTAGCTGGGTATTCCAGCGAGCCTCATCAATCGTGTCACCGTTGAAATCATCTTCGAAAACAAGTGTGAACTTATCCAGAAAGTTTGCCGGGCTGGAAAGGTCATGGTTTTGTGCAAACCCGGAGTCATCAAGGAAGCGATCCTTGTATAACGGAACTGGCGCGTTTTGTTGCTGGTGATAAGTGATGGTGATCGGATCAGATGGAGCAGATTCGTTACCCTCGTTGTCAACGGCGGTAACTTCGTAACTGAAGATATCACCGGGTTCGGGGCCGAATTCGTTGCAGTTGTGGATGCTGTCTGAAAATCTGGTGTAGTTGCAGTCGATAAACGAGGTGGTTGTCCACTGTTTGTCCAGCTCTGCCTGTGTGCCGCCATTGGTGCTACTCAGGTCTTCGCGCATGGTGTACACGTGACCGTCACTGCGTTTGATCCGATATTCAACGACATTGCCGTCATCGTTGGCAGGAGCCCAGCTGAATTCGGCCCAGTCATTAGAGACAAGATCGATGCGCAGGTTTTTGGGTTGCGTGGGACCAGCCCCCGCGACAGGCGTTTCATTGTCAACTTCCAAAAGTGAGCCAAACGGATCGTCAGGATTGGGTGCGGGGATAGGCTCAGCGGTGGGGTCGAGTTCGGGTATAAGCGGCGCCGTCGTATCGTTCTGTTCAGAACCATTGGCGTCAGCCTGATTTTCCGATTCGTTGCCGGTCATGTTGTCGGGCGAGTTGCCATCGGGCTCGGCGCTTTGATCATCTGCCGGTACGGAGGTGCCAGGTGTGTCGCCAGACTCGCTGGAACCTGATGAACATGCGCCGATGCCTGCTGCCAGGCAAGCAATAAGGGTCAGTTTAAAGACGGGTGCCATAGTCAATTTTCTTCCGGCATCGAGTGCCTGATATTCATGGAGCGATGGATTTAGCATAAGTCGATGGTAACCAAGACTGGCAATCAGTGGCGGTACCTGATCCACATTTAGCTGTGATATACCCGACATTTCACGGCGAAGTGTCGGTTCTGTTAAAATTGCAGGGTTTGGTTACGCTTTAACGCGTAACCTGGATGCACGTGCCAAAGGTCATAAGCCATCTCTGTGCTTTCTTGTCACGACTCTATCAACAATTCGCTGATAGTGGCCGTGGTAAAACTCCCAATACTCCCTTTCTGCGGGCGACTTTTCTACAAAACAGTCAATCAGGCGTGCCTTTTGTCGACAAGACGTCCTTAGCCTTCAACCCTTGTACTTACCAACCGGACTTTCTATGAGCGTCAAAACCGCGGGTGGTTTAACCGTAGCCCAGCCACTTCATGATTTCATTGTTAACGAAGCCCTGCCGGGCACTGGCATCGAGGCGGATAGTTTTTTCACATCGTTGTCCGGAATTTTCCGGAACTTGTCCGGCGCTAATCAGGCCATGCTGGACAAACGGGCAGAACTTCAGAGCAGCCTTGATAAATGGCACAAGGCCAACCCGGGCATGGTTGATCCGGGAGTTTATAAGGCACACCTGCAAGATATCGGGTATCTGGTACCTGAAGTTGCCGACTTTAACGTTAATGTTAGCCGGGTCGATGAGGAAATTGCGGTGACTGCTGGCCCCCAGCTTGTTGTCCCCGTCAACAACGCACGGTATGCGCTGAATGCCGCCAATGCGCGGTGGGGCAGCCTCTATGACGCCCTGTACGGCACCGACGCCATTTCCGAAGATGACGGAGCCACGCGAGCTGGTGGCTACAATGCGGTTCGAGGTAAACGGGTGGTCGCCTTCGCCAACGATCTACTTGACGAATGTGCCCCCTTGGCTGCAGGTAACTATCAGGATGTTGCAAGCTACGCCATCGCTGACGGTGCGCTGCAACTAACGCTTACCGATGGAGTGCAAACAGCATTGCAAATTCCTTCGCAATGTGTGGGCTACACGGGTGCAGCAGACAAGCCGGATTCGGTGCTGTTAAAGAACAATGGCCTGCACATGCAGATTGTTATTGATGCGTCCACGCCGGTTGGCAGAACCAGTGCCGCCGGTGTCAGTGACATCATTATGGAGTCGGCACTAACCACTATTCAGGACTGCGAAGATTCGGTTGCCGCTGTTGACGCTGCTGACAAGGCACTGGTCTACCGTAACTGGCTTGGACTAATGAAGGGCGATCTTGAGGAGTCACTGGTCAAGGGTGGCAAGACAATAGTCCGGGCACTCAACCCTGACCGAGCCTATACCGATCTGCACGGCAACCCCTTCACTGTGCCCGGCCGCAGCTTGTTATTGGTGCGCAATGTGGGTGCTCACATGATCACAGACGTCGTTCTTGATGAAAACGGCAACCCGGTGCCGGAGACTTATGTCGATGCCATGGTTACCAGTCTGTGCGCATTGCATGACCTCAATAAAGGTGAGGCTGATGCGCGCAACTCGCGCACCGGTAGTGTGTACATCGTCAAGCCAAAGCAACATGGTCCGGAGGAAGTTGCGTTATCAGTACAATTATTTTCCCATGTGGAAACGGCGCTTGGGCTTGCCGCCAATACGCTTAAGATCGGCATCATGGATGAGGAACGACGTACCTCGGTCAATCTTAAAAACTGTATCGCTGCTGCAGCGGAACGCGTGATTTTCATTAATACCGGCTTCCTTGATCGAACCGGTGATGAAATGCACACCAGCATGTATGCAGGTGCCATGGTGCCCAAGGGAGAGATGAAAAGCTCTATGTGGTTAGGAGCCTATGAAGACAACAATGTGGATGTTGGGCTCGCTTGTGGTCTGCAAGGTAATGCGCAGATCGGTAAAGGCATGTGGGCGATTCCGGACCATATGGCGGCAATGATCGAGATCAAGCAGGGTCATCTGGAAGCCGGAGCCAATTGCGCGTGGGTGCCATCCCCAACTGCTGCCACGCTGCATGCGATGCATTATCACAAGATCAATGTTGCTGATGTTCAAAACCAGCTTAAAAGCCGCACGGCTGCCAGTGTCGACAGCATCCTGACTGTTCCATTGAGCGAGCCCGGACGCAACTTTTCTGCCGAAGAAATCCAGCACGAACTGGACAACAATTCACAAAGCATACTTGGCTATGTGGTCCGTTGGGTAAAGCAGGGCGTTGGCTGCTCCAAAGTGCCTGATATCAACGACATTGGTCTGATGGAAGACAGGGCCACTCTGCGTATCTCAAGCCAGTTTCTGGCTAACTGGCTGGAACATCAGATCATCGATGATTCTCAGGTGCGCGAGTCCATGGCGCGCATGGCGCTCGTCGTCGATGGTCAGAATGCCGGTGATCCTGAATACGTTCCCATGGCGCCAGCACTGGATGATGATATCGCCTTTCAGGCGGCTCTGGATCTTGTTCTCAAGGGCCGCGAACAGGCTAACGGTTACACCGAGTTTGTACTGACACGGCGCAGGCAACAGGCCAAGGCAGCAGCGGCATAAAGCAAAGCTGTGACTTTGCGGCGGGATCGTCGCGTGTTTTTCAGGGATTTGTCTCGGAGTCTGCTGCGCAGGCTCCTAGGCCTATCAGCTAAATCTTTACTATCCTACGGAATTTTTACTGATAGTCTTTGTCCATAGAATCAGAGTAATCCGTTCGGATTGCGGCAAATAGCATCGAGGACCTGTTGTGAAAAAAGCCCCATTACTACAAGCCAGCGTTATCGTCACAGTGACTTCTCTGCTCGCGGGTTGCGCCTCCCTGACAGCACCGCTGAGAGATGCTGATCCTCGATGGGCGGATTACAAGGACTGGACCAGGGTTACGGCCGATGAGGTCAGTACGGGTGATCCCACCGGCGTGCTCGGCGGTGTGCACATGGGCAACGAGGGGTATCGCGAAGTTTATGTAAACGACATCGCAAAAGACACGCTTTACGGCAGTGCGCCTTATAACTATCCGGCGGGATCGGTTATCGTCAAGGAACAGTACGCTTCAAAAGCCGACTGGGAGGCTGGGCGCAAACCCGCTCATACCGTTAGCGTCAAGGTTGCTGCCAGCGACACCTCTGAAAAAAAGGACTGGATGTGGGCTGACAGTTTCAAGGGCAAGGCAAAGGAGAGCGAGTTCTGTGCGGGTTGCCATTCAATTGCAGAGCTGCGTGGCAATGGAGACTTCGTGTTTACCAATGGCGATTTTCTCAAGACTCAGCAGTAACGCATCAGCGATTCCATAAAATGCGTGGTTGCGCGTGGAACAGATACTGCCGTGTCCGGGAAAGGGTAACCCATACCGAAGCGGCAAATGATGCGTCAGAACATTTGCAGTTGTGCATCGGTAATGCTCTTGAAACTAGTGTCCATGAACTGCAGAATACCGTCGGCGGCAGGCGCTAGCTGTTTGTCCAGATAGTGTTGATAGTCGATTGTCGACACCAGTGCATCGACAGGCTCGGGGCCATTGCGGGTTATCAGATAGCGAATGCTACTGCCACTATTGGCCAGCTTGCGCGCCGCCTTGATGTGCGGAGGTACATTTCGTTGATAATCCGCCAGGTCGCGACGTATACGCTTGCGATAGATCAGTTGCTCATCCAGTTGCCCATTGCTGACATCCTGCGCCGTTTGTCTGACAAAATCCTCATACGGTTCATCATTGAAAATCCGCCGGAACAACTCTTTTTGAAAATCTCTGGCCAACGGCGTCCAGTCAGTACGTGCGGCTTCAAGCCCTTTGACAACGAGTTTTGCATCCTCCAGGGATGATCCGGTTGTAACCGCTTGAGTGCTGGTACTCAACCCTGCGTAACGTTTCTTGCTGCCGGTGGACATGCCCCTGATGGTGGGCATGAAGAAGCGCAGGTAGTGCGTTTCGTATTCCACCTCCAGATGAGAGTTTATCTGATAGCGCCTTTGCAGCTCGTCATGCCACCACTGATTTAGCCCGTGCATGAGGCGTGTACCCACAACGTGACCATCGCTGTCTTGCGAGCCTTCACCGAGCCAGACAAACACAGAATCGGTATCGCCATAGATCACCTCATAGCCTTGCGACTGTATCCAGTCGCGCGATTGCAGAATGATTTCATGGCCGCGACGGGTAATGCTTGATGCCAGTTGCTGGGAGTAGAAACGGCAACCTGTTGTTCCCAGCACTCCGTAAAACGAGTTCATGATGATCTTGATGGCCTGTGACAACGGCGCGTTTGATGCTTTCTTGGCTTCGTCTCGTGCAGCCCAGAGAGACTCGATAAGTTGCGGAAGAATATGCCGCTCGCGCGAGAAGCTGGCATCGACAAAGCCGGGTACTGGATTATCGCCAGGTTCGGCAAGGCCCAGAGGATCAATAAAAAATGTTCGGATAATACTGGGATACAGGCTTTTGAAATCAAGAACCAGAACATTGCGATACAGGCCGGGTCTGGAATCCATGACATATCCACCCGGACTTCCCGCATCGTTGGCCTGTGTACGAACATCAGGAGCCACAAAGCCCTTGCGGTGAAGTTTTGGCAAGTACAGATTGTCAAATGCTGCAACCGATCCACCGAGTCTGTCCAGCGCAAGCCCGGTGAGATTTGCTCTCTGAATGGCAAACGGCAGAAGCTGAGCCTTGGTAAATATGTCGTTTACCAGCGTACAATCGCGATGGTTGTAATCGGCCAGTTGTGGTTTGTCCTCGGCAAACAGGCGATTGATGGTGGCGACCTTGTCCTGTTCTGGCGTAATGAGTTTGCCATTGCCCAGTAACTCGTAAGAGACGTTGTCAAGGGAGAAACTATCAAAACTCCAGAACCCCGCCTTGAGCTGATCAATACCGTCCAGAACGGCACGTCCTGGCACACGCGCTATTCTCGGCGAGCCGGGATTGCCTGGTTGCAGCACGGCTGCTTGCTCACGTGCACGCCCAAGCTGAAACGACATTCCAAGGGCTCGACACTTGCTGTCAATAAAATTCAGATCGAAGTTGACGACCGCCCAGCCGGTCAGGACATCAGGATCGGCTTGTTGTATCCAGTCAAAAAAACGACCAAGCAACTCTTTTTCAGTTAAGCAGAAACACAAGGTATAACCCTTGCGTTGTATTGACTCTCCCGAGCCGATCATGAAGACCACGTTATCGGGATAAGCTTGCGCTGACGTGTTGTCTGTTTGTTCGCTATCCATGGTAGCGGCGGCGATGGAATAAAGTTGTCGAGTACGCCCGCGCGTTTCGATATCGATGGATACCGTCTTGAGTGTTGGCTGATAGTTGCAGGGTATCAGCCTTGGGTTGATAACTTGCAAGTAGCCATCACGTGGCTGTAAATCACCTTCAATGGTAAACGCTGCACAAATAAAACGCTCCATGAGGTAGCGATCTGCCGGTTTGATGTCCGATTCGCACAAGGGGGCATCGCTCTGCCGCAGCTGTTGAAGCTGTTTCTGTTGACGAAAATACAAGGCATCAACCGGGCCGTGATGCAGTAACTGCAGATCACGTGCACGACGCTCGACGTTGTCTGGCAGGGGTAACGATACCGTGCGCTCGATAAAGCAAACCGCTTGCTGGGATTCCACAATCACCCGCACCGCACCCTCAGAGCTTGTCGCCCAGAAGAGCAGTTCTACACCGCTTGGGGTATCGCGCCATTGGCGGGTTAGCAGGTAAGCATCCAGCGTCATGCCGGTAGTTTACTGGACTGTTGTGGGATGTCAGGCAGTAAAACACGAAGAACCTGCAAAAACGGTTGGTGTAGAATAGGCAATACTGCGATGTAGCTCAACCGGGATTGCTCCGTACTGTCATGATCAGATACCTGCCGGGAATCGTGCTGGTTCAGCTAGTCACTCTTGCCCTGCTGTGGGTCAATCGTGAGAGCTCGATGACCGAGCTGCTAACAAGCGTCGTGCTGCCAGCGTTGCTTCTTTCTGTGGTTATTGCCTTGTGGTTCTCTGCCATTAGTCGTATGAGTGCACAAAAAACCCAGGCAGCCCTCACCGAAAAGCATTTCGAAGAACGTGAGAAGCTCACACGCGAACTGGAGAGAACCCGCGCCGATGTCATGCAAAAGGCCAGTGCGGATCAAGCCAAGATCATCGAGCGTGCCAGTCATCAGCGAGAACAACTGGTGCGTGAGACGCACAAGGACATGATCAAGGCAGAACGACGCGCCAGCCGCAGTGCCAACCTGAAAGTCGGTGCAGCCTTCGGACTGGTTACCATGGCCGGGGTGGGATTTCTCATGGTCCAGTTCATGACACTGGGTTTGTTGACCATTACTGCCGCCAGTGGTGCGCTGGGTGGGTACATGATTCGTTGGAAACAAACCCGGCATGTTATGAAACTGGCTACCGATTCAAGCGTGCCAGAACTTCCCGGCACATCCAATAAAACTGATTCGGCGTCCGGCCCCTACATCATTGATGCTAGTGAGCCACGCGGGTAATTCGTCAACACATTTGGTCCGATTTCGGCCTTATCGCCGCCAGACCAGCGTTAGAAAAGCTCCCCGTATACCCAATACGCGTCGCTTTTCTGCCTTGTTCTGAGGACGGTGGAAACGACATGTCTGTTACCGAATTACCCGCGTGACCCACCAGTGGAAGTGCAATGCTCGGTGGGGTTCCGTGCGCTGTTACTTCCTGCGAAAAACCGAATACAATTTGCGGATGCTGTTGGTGTGCGGGCGTTATACCCGGTTCCTGCAGTGCGTTTGACATTTTGTCTTAACTTGCGAGAATTACCATGTATAGAATCGCCCCCTCCATACTGTCTGCCGATTTTGCAGCTTTGGGTAGTGAAGTCAAAGCAGTGATTGACGCTGGAGCAGACTGGATTCATTTTGATGTCATGGACAACCACTATGTGCCCAATCTGACCATAGGGCCTGCGGTGGCTGCAGCGATAAAGCCTTATTGTGTCACCGCTGACGGAGCTTCTGTACCTCTGGATGTGCATCTCATGGTCCAGCCCGTTGACGAACTGGCTGTTGCTTTTGCGAAAGCGGGTGCCGACCTCATTACCTTTCATCCGGATGCCGAGCGGCATGTTGATCGCACATTACAGCTGATCCGGGATCAGGGGTGTCAGGCTGGGCTGGTTTTTAACCCGGCCATGCCGCTTGACGTGCTGGAATGGGTCATCGATAAAGTGGACATCATCTTGCTGATGAGTGTGAATCCCGGTTTTGGAGGACAGGGTTTCATAGACTCCACCTACCGCAAAATCGAACGTGTGCGAAAGCTCATTGACGCCACTGGACGTGATATCCGACTGGAGGTGGATGGTGGGATCAAGGTTGAAAATATAGCCCGTGTTGCTGCGGCTGGGGCGGATACCTTCGTGGCGGGTAGTGCAATTTTCAACGAACCCGACTACGCGCACGTGATTGGCCAGATGCGCGGCAATCTCAAGGCGGCATAGCTGAACTGATCAGCGTTCAGAAAAAGTCACTTTTTGTAGAGTATTGAGAGCGTCTTGTAGGCAACAGTTACTTGCACGATCTTGATTGGTGTCACCTTACATGGTCAATCTGCAGCAGTAGAGAATTGTGTCGCTAAGCGCTTTGGGCACGATACCTTTTATTGCAGGAGCTGTACGAATGCGACGCGTCGGAATTTCCATTCAAATTAATCTGGCATTGATACTGACCATAGTCATCGCGTTTACATTTCTGTTGCTCATGACTGTCAAAGCTGAACAATCACGGCAGGCAACCACTGACAATCTGAACGCAATACTTGAGCAAAAGCTCATCGCCCGAGAAGTGCAGGTTGATTTCGGCAAGCAGATGAAAGAGTGGCACAGTATTATCCTCAGTGGTTCGGACAGATCAGAATTCGAAAATCATCTGTCGAAATTCAATGCCATGGAAGCCAGTGTTGCGGCCGGCATTGAAACATTACTTGAGTCTGATCTGGATAGTGAGGCCAAAACGATTATCAATCGTCTGAAAACTGAAATCGCTGAAAAAAATATCAAATACAACAGGCAGCTGAACGAATACAGGCAATCGTCCGGAGATTCGCGGATTACTGATTATATGGGTCACGACCACGATGATCTGTTGTCTGATCAGCTTGACCTGCTTGTCCAGACGATAAGAGAAAACGTTGTACTTGTGGTCAGTGAGAAGGAAAAAAAAGCACAGGAAGAACGATGGATGATCGTCGCTGTGGCTGCGGCAGTTTTCGTCATGATTGCTGCAATGTTCGCCTACTTTCTGTCCAAGCGGCTTATCCGCCCCATGACTATCATGGCTGAAGTTGCCCATCAGCTCAGTGTGGATGATTACGCCAGAGCGGTACCATTTGCCGACTGGAACGATGAGATTGGAACCATTGCGGAGGCGCTGCGCGTTTTTCGGCGCAACCGTATCTCAGCGCTGGCTTTGCAGCGTTCGGCAAAGCTGTCCATCGAAACAGAAGAAAAAGAAAAATTTAAAGCCTTGCAGGATGCGCTTGATGCTGAACGAAGCTCTGCGGCGTTGCGTGAACAGGAGCACGATCAGGAGCTTGCGGCAGCCTCTCTGACCAGAGAGGCTGAGTTAAATGGCAGGATTGAGCGTTTGTCCGGGGCGGTGGCAGCGGCGGCTTCTGGTGATTTGAAATATCTGGCAGCGAATCGTGAAGCCGGGCAGAGCCCTGACGATGATCTTGCCCGCATGATTGTAGATCTGGAAAACTTATTCAAACAATTCGGCAATGACTTTGACAGCATTTCGTGTGAAGCGAGAACGCTTAGCGAAGCGTCCCAGACATTGAGCCAACTTAGTGAAATGATCAACAAGGGGGCGCAGCTCAATGCCGAACAGTCCGCGGAGTTACTTGAATCGGCAGGCGCCGTCCGAGAAGCCATAGTCAAGATGTCCGATGACATCACCACGATGGTTACTGGTATCGGCACTATTAAAAACAGCGCTTCGCAGGCCTCTGTAGTCGCTAACGAGGCGGTTGATCTGGGTCAACGTACTGATGCAACAATGCGGAAGCTGTCAACCTCTTCCGCGGACATTGGCAACGTGATCAAGCTGATCAACTCAATTGCCGAGCAGACTAATTTGCTCGCGCTGAATGCGACCATTGAAGCCGCGAGAGCCGGAGATGCCGGCAAGGGTTTTGCTGTCGTGGCCAATGAGGTCAAAGAGCTGGCAAAAGAGACAAACAAGGCGACTGAGGAAATTCAACATCGTATTGATGCTATTCGAGGAGATACTGATCATGCGGTGGAAGCTATTGGCAACATCAACAGCATTGTTTCCCAGATTAATGAAATACAGCTTGGAATTTCCGAATCAGTGAAGGAGCAGTCTCAGTCAGCAGACGACATCATGGCACTCGTGTCGAAAACGCTTGAAGGCAATAAGGCCGTGAGAGGCTTGATTACTGAGATTACCGATCGTCAGGTGGGTGCTCAAGCGTCTGCCGTCGAGATTTACGAAGCCTCTGACCGATTGAAACAAAGTGCGACAGGAAGCCTCAAGCTAACCGCTCGGTACGCGGCCTAGGAGCCTGCGCGGCCGGAGGCGGCCCCGTAGAAAGCGATCGAGCGAGAGTAGTCCAATTTTGAGTCAAATTTTATGCTCATTTGAGGAGTTTAGCTGGCTAAGTGACGAAAATGAGCACAAAATTTGGCCAAAAGTGGGCTGCTCGTAGCCGATTGATTTCTGCCGCGCAGGCTCCTAGCCTGCGTGGCTACATGAGTATCAAGGCTAGATGCACCGACCGCCATCGACTTCAAGGCAAACACCGGTTACCATGCTAGCCTCGTCAGAGCAGAGGTAGCACGCAGCGTTGCCCATATCTTCGGGTGTGGAAAAACGCCCGATGGGGATAGTGGACAAGAATTTTTCCCGAATTGCCGGTGTGTCTTCGCCCATAAATGACTTCAGCAAGGGCGTCTCGCCAGCCACAGGATTGATGGCGTTGACGCGAATTCCCTGTGGTGCCAACTCTACCGCCATGCCGCGGGTTGCGGTTATCAGCCAACCTTTTGATGCGTTGTACCAGGTCAGGTTTGGACGTGGGCTGACACCACCGGTAGATGCAATATTAAGTATGCAGCCAGATGACTGAGCTTTCATGATGGGTAAGATGTTGCGCATCATCAGATAAATTGCCTTTGCATTAACCGCCATGATTCTGTCGAAGTCAGCATCATGCACTTCCTCCATCGGCATTGGCTTATGCGTCACACCAGCATTGTTGACCACGATATCAACAGTTCCAAATGCTTTGTGAGTTGCGTTTATCAGGGCTTTGACGTTCGAGTCGTTGCTTACATCAACTTGCATGGCCGCTGCTGAATTGCCCAGTAAATCAGCAAGTTTGTCGGCGTCGACAGTGTTGAGATCTGCGATCATGACACTCGCACCTTCCTCTACAAATTTTTTAACGATCCCTGCCCCGAAACCTGAAGCACCTCCGGTGACAATCGCGCTCTTACCTTCGAGCCTCATCAGACTTATTCCTGTTTAAATTCTATCAAGCCCAGATGAATGGCAATTGCGACAGCATTCGCTCGATTACTGGCCTTGAGTTTGGCACCGGCGTTTCGCAGGTGGAACGTAGCCGTACTCTCAGAAAAACCAAGAATGACCGATATTTCCCAGGATGTCTTGCCACGCGCTGTCCATGTCAGACACTCTGTTTCTCGTTGTGTCAGGGAGATCTTTTCGGTTTCGTGTCCAGCGGGCGTTGACACTGACTCTCTTTCTGCAAGAACGGGCAAGTAGGTCGTGCCACAGGCACGCTCTTCAGGTTCGGTATCAAGAAGTAGGTCGCAAATGACCTTCGCTGCATGTTCACCCAACTGTCGAAGTGGTTGCTGCACTGATGTCAGCTTCGGTGATAAGTATTCGCACATGGGTAGGCCGTCAAAGCCGACTATGGAGATATCGGTAGGCACTAGCAGCCCGAGCCGCTTGCATGCGTTGAGCGCACCACAGGACATTTCGTCGTTATGGAAAAAGACGGCCGTTATTCCAGGATATTCTGCGTGCAGTCGTTCCATTGCAGCTTCTCCGCTATCTTGTGAAAAGTCGCCAAACAGTTCAACCGTTAGTTCAAGTTCATGGGCCGCAAGCTCACGCTTGAAGCCTAGAGCACGATCGTTGGCTTCGAAGTAGTTGCTTGGGCCACTGACCATGGCAATTTTTTTATGGCCCAGTGCTGCGAAAAAGCGTGCAGCTATTGCACCACCGAGTTTGTTGTCGACAGCGACGCATCGATCAGAAAACTGCGGCAGATGATGATTGACCAAAACGAAATTGGGATGTTTTTGCATAACGAGGTTAAGCTCGTCATCTTTCATTGTGTCTGCATGAATGATTAGCCCGTCGCACTCACTTTCCACCAGCGCTTTATAGGCATCAAGCTTGCCCTTGTGTGATTGCAAACGAGATTGAACCAGCACGCTAAAGCCACGGCATGATAGATAGCTGGAAGCTGCTTCTACCAACACTCCGTAGTAGGGAGATGCAAAGCTGCTGGTAACAATGCCCACACGTTTGGCATCGACAGCGGTGGGCTTTTGCAAAACGGGTGAGGTGTCGTTAACTTGCATTAGAAACAGGCCAGTTGATATTCTCGACCGGAGCCTTCGGTAAGCTATGTATGTGCACTTTACTCATAGGATAAGTTTCCTCATAGCCAGTCATTCAAGCTTGTAGAGGTCTAATGATGCGCCAATTTTTTTACTACTCAAACTCAGGGAATTTAACGCCGCCCAGTAGGCTGCGCTCCCGAACGCTACATCATCAGGAAAAGGCTGTTAGAAAGTGAATACCTTCAGCACAGTTGCTATTCACTGCGTGGACTTCTGACCGGAGAGTATAAACCCCTTTAACGGGTATCTATGGTCTACAAGCAAAAAACTTCATCAAATATTACAGCGAACGATGAGTGGCTAGCGTGGACTATTCATAAAACGCCAAATGCCTTCCGGGGGCTGACCTTCCGGAAGGATTTGGACTGGGCGCCCCGTGATTTCATGAATAGTTCAGGCTAGAACCCAAAATGCACAACGGCTGCGTACGTGGCGATAACTGCCACGCTAATGAGTAAGAGGCGTGTTATAAGACTGTCTCTGCGCATGGGCAATTGCTACTTTTGATGAGTTTGTCCTGAGTCGAGCTTCGTGATCATCCCGTGGGCAAACATTTCGGCAACGTAGTGTGTCAGAGATGCGTTTTCGAAATTGTGCGTTTACTCTCATCTGCATTCAAAAAGTCATTGGTACTACGAAGATAAACGTCCAGTCGATGCCGTTTTCAAACGCGATCGTATGACTTACGGCATAGCTGTTTTGCACAAATGTGCAAAAATAAAGGAAAATACAGCCAAAGCATCGCTCGGTAAATTGCGCTTGAATGACCAATGATAGAAGTGTTGATAAAGACGTCCGCGGCAACAGTTCTGGCACTTGTTTGCGGTATCGGCTAGGTCTGCCGGCCTGGGCATTCCCGGGCTGGCGCAATACGTACTTTTTGGACAAGCCTTCCATGCTTGCAAGCTATGCGTCGGTGTTCAATTCCGTGGAAGGCAATACCAGTTTTTATCATGTGCCCGATGTAAAAACCGTCGACGGCTGGGTCAAAGCTCTGGAGGGTCATGACTTTCAGATCAGTTTCAAGCTGCCCCGTACAGTCACGCATGAGCGACGTCCTGACATGCAGGATCTGATGTTGTTTCTAAATAGGATCAAGCCACTAGGCGAACATATTGGTCCATTTCTGATTCAGTATCCGGACTGGGCAGGCATAGTACAGCTCAGGCGCAGCAAACCGGTGCTCGATGCCATTTACGACAACGGCCGTGCGGTGATAGAGGTTCGTGATCCTGCACTGTTCAGTGATCCTGAAATTCTTGAGCCGCTACTGGGTCATTATGGATTTGGTCGGGTAATGCTTGATTCGCGTGCGCTGTATAAAGGCGATAGGTTCCATCCCGATGTCCTGGCAGCCGTGCATGAAAAGCCTGATGTGCCAGTACTAGGCACGGTCTACAACAAGCTGGCGTTTGTGCGACTAATTTTGCATCCGGATGGACTGAAAAACTCAATCTGGATTAATGAATGGGCCGAACGCACGGCGCTTTGGTTACAGGAGGGGATTACGCCGTACATCATGATCCATTGTCCTAACAATGCCTACTGTCCTTTGTTTGCAGAGCAATTTCACAAGGCGTTGACGTTAAAATTTAACGGTGTTCGTTTGCCCGATTTGCCTGCGTGGCCTGTACCTCAGCAAGGGCAGCTCCTTTGACTATCAATTTATGAAGCTTTGGGAGTGCTGGTCGTAGGGTAAGCAGCGTTTTTTCGAGCCATAGGCCTTTGAGGGTTGGGTAAATCCTATAAATTGTTGGTTCAGGCCCGAATACACGCAGAATCCGTTATCGAAATTAGCAGTAAACGACAACGTTCTCGCTGCGCAATCCATTACCAGGCCAGGCGTTTGCAAACCGATCGACAAGCGGCCGGTGGTCGTTTGGGACCACGCGACCAACCTCATGGTGTCATTGGCCTTTGACAAAAATTGGAAACGCCGTGTTGATGCCCCCTCTACCCGAGGTGTATCCCTGAATGTTAAATCCCAGGCCGGAGGGGCCTTCAAAAGGCTGGGCATTTTTATCCGAGCTGTTTTTGTAGGCCTTCAGCACGGCATTGACTACGTCGTCCCGGGACAATGAATCCGGGAAGAAACTTGAGAATTTGCTTTTCCACTGGTTACCATCGCGAATTTCTATTGTTGCTGTATACACTCCAGCGCGGTTGGCCTTGTCGCGTATCGAGACCACACGCGCGTTTGCAGGATCATCGCCACCCGGTCTGGAGTGAAATCCGACAGGTTTGCCACTACGATTTATTTCGCCTTCAAATACATGCCACAAGTTGATATTGGGTTCGGTTTTAGACCACTGTGAATAATCGGGCTCGCTGTGTGAGCCGGCATTTGCCGAGTTGTCGGACCCCGAGCTGCCAGTACTCAGGGAGCTGCCTGCACCTTGCGACAAGCCTTTTAAATCGATACCAAACTGGTCCAGATTGACGCCAAGCGCCACCAGTACCAGGGCCACAATAGGGATATAGCGTTTGTACTTGTTCAAAAGTGGAATCCTGTCAGCAGAGAAATAAACGGGTAAACGGTAGCAATTGTATCGCTACTTCATAGTCTAATCATGAGCAGGGCAAAAAGCGTCATTATTCTGCCGTCAATGGCATAGATAAAGGGAAAAGCGAGTTTTTCATGAAGCCTTTCAAAACATAAAGCCATCAATACGGGTATCACTTTTGCGCGTACGATGAAAGTTGACTAGGCTTGTTCTTCGTCGTGAAGTTTAGGCCGTTCGGCAAGATTGTTCGGCAATACCAGAGCGCCTTTTGGTTTTTATAAGAGTCGGGCGAGGCTCTTTTCGTGCGCAATGGTATTTTTAACAAGCCCGATCTTTCTTGGTAGCACTTGAATGACGGGCCTCTTAGCGCACATTTTTTGACAACGCCAATTCATTATCAACGATGAAAACCTCTGTAAGTTCATCAGCTCAAGAGACAGTCTCGGTGAGCGTGTCAAGGTCTACGCTAGCGGCTTATGGTTCACTGGCATTTCCATTGGCGGCGGCGTTTATTGCTCTGCAGGTCATCGTGCCTACTTTTTATGCAGAGAATACAGCGCTGAGTCTGACAGCCATCGGCGGGATTCTTCTTCTTGCGCGCTTGTGCGACACCATCACTGACCCGTTGGTGGGCTATTGGTCAGATCAAAGCACCGTGAAATTTGGGCGACGCAAGGTATTCGTGGTGGTTGCCGCCCCGCTCATTGGGCTATCGGTCTGGTTTTTGTTTAACCCCGTTGGTGAGGTTGGAGCAGGGTACTTGCTGTTCTGGACAATCGCGATCTACGTTGCAGGAACCTTGTCTATTGTGCCTGCCAGTGCCTGGGCGGCAGAGCTGTCACCGGATTACAATCAGCGTAGTCTCATCACAGGTATTCGAGTAGGGTTTGGTCTTGCCGGAACACTTGCCGCGTTGATTGTACCTGCCGTTCTAGCGACTGATGGATCAGACAATCTGGGTAGTACGCTCAAAGCCATCACCATTCTCGTTCTGGTTACGCTGGTTATTACAACAATTTGGGCAGCCGTTAGTGTGCCCGACACTGCAAAAACTACCTTGCCTCAGAATTCCGTCAGTGCCGCTTGGTCTCTGATGAAAACCGGTAACCCCTTCAGGCAATTGCTGGTCAGCTTTCTGCTTAATGCGGTGGCTAATGCCATACCTGCAACCTTGTTCCTGCTATTCGTCACGCATGTGCTGGGAGATGCATCTCTGGCGGGTGTTTTTCTTTTCATCTACTTTATCTTTGCCGCTGCAGCTGTCCCATTCTGGGTGGCGGTATCAAGGCGTTTTGGAAAGCACCGGACGTGGTCTTTTGCCATGGTTATGGCGTGTCTGTTTTTCTTATGGACACCTTTTCTCAGTGCGGATACTGTGTTCTGGTTCTATGTCATCGTCGTGGCGACAGGCTTTGCAACCGGTGCCGACCTGGCGCTCCCCAGTGCCATAAATGCGGACGTTATTGAGTGGGATGCGCTTGAGACTGGCTACACCAGGCCGGGATTGTTTTTTGCGCTATGGGGTACAGCCTCCAAACTTTCCTATGCATTGGCGGTTGGAATTGCCTTTCCTTTGCTGGATTTAGCCGGGTTCTCTGCCACTGAGGAAAATTCGACCAGTTCGCTCATGTGGTTAGCAGTACTTTACGGCGCACCGTGTATTTTATTCAAACTTGCTGCAATCTGGACTATGCGCGGATACCCGATAACAGAGGCAGTGCATGCGGATATCCGAAAGCAGCTTGAAGAGAAGAATATTGATGTGGCAAGTCAATGATGCAACATTGATCACCGCGCGTGTCATTGCATGTTTATGATGCTTACATCCTGAACTTGACGGCTGCCAGGCTCACAGGATGAAAAATATGGTTTGCTGTGTGTTGGTGAGTCAGCGTTTTTTTCAGTTGGCGGGAAGAAAAAGCCCTGGGTCACACGTAAGCTTGCAACACCGCAATAAAAGCCTGCGCTGGAAAATGTCACTATGGGAATAGTGCCGAAGGCTTCTAGCCTCGATTATCCATGAAACGCCAGATTCTTCCGCATCCCCTTTTCCTGTAGCGAATCCTGCTCAGTCGGCAATACAGTCTGTATTCCGCTCCTCCTCAGAATTCGCTACAGAAAAAGGGTCTGGTGGAAGAATCAGGCGTTTCATGAATAGTCCAGGCTAGGAAGCAGTGCCTTCGAATCCTGAATTAAGTTGCCAAAAGCAGGGATGAAAGCCTTGAATATTCTCAGAACAGCCGTTTTAAGTAGTGTCCTCAGCGTCGTGTTTTGTATTACTGATTCTGTCGCTGCAACTCTGCCACTTTTGTCTGGTCAGTGGAGCCTGGTATCACTACCAGGTGATTCTGGCTATCAACCGATTTCAAACACATTGGTTAGTGAAGAGCTACCTGAAGAAGACTACGGCTCCACATGGATTATCTACACATTTGACGCGGATGCAGGCGTGTATTCTGTGGCACCTGTTACGGGATCTGTTCCCACTGGCGAGGGTTTCTGGATTCAACAAATAACGGGCACGGATGTCAATGTGGAGCTTCAGATGCTACCCATATCGACACTTGCCCCGAGCGGAGCCGGGTGTTCAGATCCGTATGGCTGCTTTGCTGTTAATGTTAAATCACCTGACGTACCGCAATCGTGGCACTTGGCAGGTGCCGTTTCAGATGTTGAGCAGTCTATGTCTGATGTCGGCTTTTTTCAGGATCAAGCTGGTTTGGGGTGTGAGGATGGCTGCTCGATCGAGGAGGCGCTTGGCAGTGGAACAGTCATAGCAATGTGGCGATACGATTTCACAAGCAGAGCCTACGTTCGCATAGATGAAAATTCCGTTGTTCAGCCTGGACAGGGCCTATGGATTCGTACCAGACCGGGCTTGTCAAACGCGCGAATGCTCGTACCTGCCTCCGGTGACAACCGCATTTCTACTGAGCGAAATCTGGAGTTGTTAAAAAGCAGTGAAACGCGAAATACGCAATTCGACGGCAACAGGTTTTACAACGTTCCTGCCAATCAAATTGCTGTCAGTGATTTAACACTGAACTACGATGCTTACAGCGAAGCCTTATTGCCGACTGATACCAGCGGTTATTTCCGGGTCAAGTGTGAAGTCAGCCACTTCGCCTACGATGATCCTATTGTGTTTCCCAATCAACCGGGGCGAGCACATCTACACATGTTTTTTGGTAACACTAACGCCAATGCTTACAGTACCTTTGATTCGCTTCTGAATTCTGGCACCGGTACCTGCAATGGTCAGGATCTTAACCGCACGGCTTACTGGGTTCCCGCAATGCTGGACAGTCAGGGAAATGCCTTGATCCCTGATCAAGTGATGGTCTACTACAAAAACGATAATTTCCTTCTGAATAATGCCAACGAATTGGTCAGCCCGTTTCCGGACAACCTTCAGATGATTTCCGGTAACGGCTCCTCCACCACGGCACAAGACCAGTACTCGGGCGACTGGATGGCACAACCCATCATCAGCTTCAGCTGTGGTCCAGCCTATCGTTCAAACGATCGACGCCAGCCACTGATCCCGGACTGCTACGGTAGCGATCAGCTAGAGATGCAGATCGCATTCCCTCAGTGTGTCGATGAGTCGCTCGGGTATCAGTCAGATCAAAGCCACATAAGCTATTCAGTGAACGGATACTACGGATCCAGCTGTCCTGACTCACATCCAACCGACATCTCTTCAATCATGTACAGAATATTCTTCCGGCCTGATCAGTACGGTGGTGAACTAACTGGTCTGCATCTGAGCTCGGATGTCAAAATGGACAGAATTCTGCCCGGTGGAACAACAGCGCACGCCGACTGGTTTGGTGCATGGCACCCGGATGCCATGGATATGTGGATCGAGAACTGCAACAATACGCAGGAGGACTGTGAAACCGGTTTGCTGAGTCGATATCCCCCTGTGTCGCTTATTCCTCGTGAGCGCAATTTCTACGCCGGAAACTACCGAGCGCCAGCAACTGAACTGATCAAGCTTTGCCCGGGAAAAACCTTCAATCCTGAAGACCCACTGCGATCCGTGGCTATGTGTCGTATGAACCCCTAGCTTCGCGACGGTATTTTCTACCGCGCAGGCTCCTGGTTTTTGGAGTAACGCAGAATACCGGCAACCTGACTACCCGCGTTTGTATCCGTCGGGTGGTTTACCCCATCGCTAACCACGACCTCTTTGAAGTCAAACGGGCTTATACCGTCAAGGCAGGCAACGTTTACTCCGAACTGCGAGGGGTTTGAACGACGCTGATGATGTGTGTAGATACCGCAAACTGAACAGAAGTAGTGTTTGGCTGTGTGGGTGTTGAATTGATAGATAGTCAACAGCTCCTGCCCTTTTACAAACTCGATACCATCCAGATTGGCCGATACGGCAATGGCACCACGCATTCGGCAATAGGAGCACGAGCACCTTCGGATGGTATTGAATTCATCTGTTAATCGGATGTTGAACTCTACCGATCCACAGTGACAGGTTGCCGAGTGTATTTTTCGGGTTGTGGTCATTGATTGCTTCCATTCATGGATTGTTCGGGCTAGGAGCCTGCGCGACCGGAGGCGGCCCCGTAGAAAGCGATCGAGCGAGAGTAGTCAAATTTTGTGCTCATTTGAGGAGTTTAGCTGGCTAAGTGACGAAAATGAGTGCAAAATTTGGCCAAAAGTGGGCTGCTCGTAGCCGATTGATTTCTGCCGCGCAGGCTCCTAGCCTGGATTATTCATGAAGTCACCAAATCCTTCCGCATTCCCTTCGTCCGTAGCGAATTTCGTTCAGTCGGAAATACAGTCTGTATTCCGCTCCTTCACGAAATCCGCTACGAACAAAGGGTCTGGTGAAAGGATTTGGCGTTTCATGAATAGTCCAGGCTAGGAGCCTCCGGCTGCGCAGACTCCTAGAATCTTTCAGGACGAACAATGTCGCAATCAGACACTGACACTATACCCAGATGTTTCTCGACGATGCCGAAGGCAATATCAAGAATCGGGTCAACGTTCTCTTCCTTGACAATACACAGCACGTGGACCATACCGCCGGCCGATGAGATCTGGCCATCGACGGTCCAGGGCCCGCTTCGGCCAGAACCGCCAAGCACCGGTAACAAGGTGTAACCGGACACACCGCCGTTATCCAGTGCCTTTGTGAGACGTGACTTCATGGGCGCTTCGATGATGATTTCTACACGCTTGGCTTTGTATACGTTCATGGTGATTGCCTCAGGAATAGATTGCGCTACTGGCAGCAAGATACAGTGGTATGCCAAGCGTTAGATTAAACGGAAAAGTAATACCCAGCGACAGCGTCAGGTAGATACCCGCGTTGGCCTCTGGCAGGGCTACGCGCATAGCAGCGGGTACAGCGATGTAGGAAGCTGATGCCGAGAGAACCATCAGTAAAACAGCACCACCTTCAGACAGGTTCAGGAGCAGGGCCAGAGCAAGGCCGATTATCGAGCCAATGACTGGCATGAGCACACCAAACGCCACCAGCCCGCGAGTAATCAGTTTGTAGCTTTGCAACAGGCTGCGACCGGCAACCAGTCCGATATCGAGCAGGAAAAGGCAAAGTACGCCCTTGAATGGGGTAACAATAAAACTCTCCACTTCTTTCATGCCCTCGGCGCCGGTCAGCAAACCGATAATGAAAGCACCGATCAGCAATACGATGGATCCGTTAAGAAGAATTTCTCGCATCATGCCGGCATTCATGCGCGAGGTGCCATCTGCGTCTCCGCGGGATGCCAGCCACAGGGCTGTGACGATGGCAGGCGCCTCCATGGCTGCTGCCACCGCAACCATATAACCCTCAGCATCAATACCGTAAAGCTCAAGAGCAGACGTAGCAGCCACAAAGGTCACAATGGATATGGAGCCGTAGTGTCCGGCAACCGCTGCAGCATTGAGATTGTCCAGACGAGTGAGTACCTTCAGTAGGGCGAAGGCAAGCAATGGCAGCAGCAGTGATAGCAAGGATCCGACAATCAGGGCCATCAGCACCCCAATATCAAATTCGTTGGTCGAGACGCTAACACCACCCTTAAAGCCGATGGCAAACAGCAGATACAGGGAAAGACCTTTGGCCATAGCCTCCGGGATGGTCAAGTCCGAGCGTACGATAGCCGCAAAAAAGCCGAGAACAAACGACAGGATAATCGGCGAGAGCAGATTATTTCCGGCTGATGCTAGGATCTCGTTCATGGATGGTCCGGTTAGGCCTTATGCAAAATTCGATAAACCTTAACTCAATACGAACTGCTCCACTAGCCGGGTGTTTCGAATGGTTCAGGGACAGGCGTGTGCAATCCTAATAAGCAACGCGTTGCTCGGTATCCGTCGGATCGCTTGCGGCGAATAAATCCATGATGTCGTCAGCGGTCAGACTTTGCATGGCAGCGCCTTCGCTTTGATTGATCGTCTGGTCTGCGAGTAGCTGTTTCTGTGCCTGCATGGCCATGATTTTTTCTTCTACTGTATTGCTGGCTACTAGCTTGTAGATAAACACGGGTTTATTCTGACCAATGCGGTGCGCACGGTCACTTGCCTGGTTTTCCACGGCAGGATTCCACCATGGATCGTAGTGGATGACCGTATCTGCAGCGGTAAGGTTAAGTCCTGTGCCACCGGCCTTCAGGCTGATGAGAAACAATGGAATGTCACCGTGCTGAAAAGAATCAATAACGTCATCGCGTTTTCGCGTACGGCCGGTAAGCTTGGCATAGCGAATATCACGCTTGTTCAACTCTATTTCGATAAGGCCGAGCATTTCAGTGAATTGGGAAAACAACAGGATTTTTTTACCTTCACTGATCAGTTCGTCCAACATCGACATGAGAAGATCGGTCTTGGCGGAATCAACGATACCGCGTGCAGTGTCGAGTTTTACCAGTGCTGGATGACAGCACGTCTGGCGCAGTTTTAACAGCGCATCGAGCATTTCGATGTGACTGCGGGCCAGGCCACGCTCTGCCAGCAACGCTCGAACGCGCTGCTCCATACTGACACGGATACTTTCGTACAAACGAGCCTGCTCTGGTTCAAGAGCAACCTCACGTACAATCTCGGTTTTCGGTGGTAGCTCGGTGGCTACCTGTTCCTTTCGACGTCTTAGCAAAAATGGCCGAATCAGCGCCGAGAGTCGTTGCTGCCGATCGGTGCTGCCATGATTTTCTATAGGCGTTCGAAAGTAACGATTGAAATGCTTGCGCGTACCCAGAAATCCTGGCATCAGAAAATCGAACTGAGACCATAGCTCACCCAGATGATTCTCCAGCGGGGTACCTGTCAGACAGATTCGCCTGTCAACGTTCAGCGTTTTTAGCGCCTGTGTCACCTTGGCCGTCGGGTTTTTAATCGCCTGCGCTTCATCCAGAACAACACAACCGAACTGGTGATCGGCCAGCAGAACGATGTCGCGCGTTACCAGAGCATAGCTTGTGATAACGATATCGATATTCTGCGCGGTCAGGTCTCCCAGCTTGCGCTGTGTTCCATGCCATATGTGTGTGCTTAGGCTCGGGGTAAATCGAGCAGCCTCGCGTTTCCAGTTGCCCAGCAGGCTTGTCGGGGCAACGATTAAGGTTGGTTTGGTTAGCCTGCCGCTATCATGCTCCTGTTGCAAGTGTCCAAGCGTTTGCAAGGTTTTGCCAAGGCCCATATCGTCAGCCAGAATGCCGTTGAATCCGAATTCGGCCAGAAAACCCAGCCACGCTATTCCATCCAGTTGGTAGGGGCGCAAGTTGGCATTGACGTTCTCAGGTGGCTTGCCGCGTTCAATACCTTCGAAGTTGCGCAAACGCTCAGCCAGATCAAACACGTTGCCAGCGTCATGCCAGGCTACATCAACCCCTTGTTTCTGCCAGTGATCCTCCAGCGATTCGAGTGTTGCTGCACGTTGGCGCGGTACCCTGAGACGTTCTGCAGCCGACGGATCGTCATAGAGCTCCATCAAGGTGTCAGCTACCGGTTTGAATAACTCGGGTGCCACTTCCAGCCATTGTCCATCGTCAGCCTGAAGCAAAATTGAACTATCGCGCGAGTCACCCTGTAACCAGTCAATCACCAGCGGCAGAAGATCGAATTGCTGCTCGCCATGTTTCAGCTTGAGCGCCATGTCAAACCAGTTTGAGGTGGTTTCACTAACTGTGGCTTCTATATGAGTAACGGATTGAAAGCTCAGATCGAAGGGTTCTCGCACCTGCACTGTCCAGCCGCGGCTCTGCATTTCATCGCGTGCATTGAGTAGCTCCCGCCATTCACGGGCCATACGTTGAACATCTCTCGTGCCCGGCTGCCGGTCAGCTTTGGAGTAGAAATTATCAGCACCGCCTTGCGCCTGTTCGAATCCCGGAAAGTGCTTGCCGAATTCGACGGAATATCGTATCTCGGCTGGCAGGTCGCGCTTGAGAACCAGCGGGCTGCCATCGGTAGTTTTGCCTTCGAGTGTGGCATCGGCCTCCATGCCATCGAACGGCAGCACATAGTCGGCATAGCGAAACTTGATGGAGGCGAAAAAATCGCGGATATCGGGACTGTCTTCGCGCGACTGCAGGACCAGTACCGGCTTGGGACTTTCGTCGATGCGCACGAAATTCGGCGCAGCGGGTAAGGGCAAGGAGGTATCCGGCAGGCGTGAGGCCAGATAGTTGCTAACAGCCTGTGCGTGAGCGACCGGCAACGGTGGCGCTTCGATGAACTGTGCGAGAAGAGCGACTGAAGGCGAGTTTTCCAACTGGCCAGCGCATTGTTCGTCGGCGTCGATATACCAGGGAGGATCACTGGGGATCAGTTGCCAGTTGGTCACGCCGGGTAAGGTTGTGCTCAATATGTAGTTGTCGTCGTCGTTCTGACTCCAGTCGAATTGCAGGGAGCGGGCATCACTGCGTGTCAGCGCCTGCTCTCGATCAGATCCCCAGTAGCAACGACCACAATCGATAAGCTTGTTCATCAGTAGATGCCCGATATCGCCCTCTATTGTGAGTTCCCGGTAGGCAAGCTCGTTCTGTTTGCCAACAGCAAGTTCCAGTATGGCTCTATCTGATTGAAGAACCCAATCGGGGTGGTAGTAGTGGCCGTTATATCGATAGGGGGTTTCCTTGCCGTAGCCGCCGCGCTTGAGCAGACGGCTTTGAAGGATCTGAAGCGTGATGCCATTCTGGCTCTGCGTGAGTGGTGCGCTATCGAGCTGATAAAACATCAGAGGCTCGCCCAGCTCGTGATGCTCATGAGCCGGCGCTGCCTTGCGACCGTGCTCCACCATCTTTTGCAGCCATCGGTTTACCTTGCGAAGCGCCTGATCATCGGGTGTGGGAGTAGCTGTCTGGCGCTCAATCCAGCTCAACAATGAAGCTGCGACGTGCTTGCAATTGTAACGGGCCGGGCAGGAGCATTCCCCGTCAAAACGGTGCGGAGCAATGGTGATGCGCGCGTGGTATGGCTCTGCTTCGGTGTCCTGCACTACGGCATAAAGTACGTTGCCATCAGGTATCCAGTCCAGCTCCTGGACAGCCCCGCTGGTCTTGTAGACTTGCCCTCGGGAGGTTGCCACCGAGCCGCACAGGTCGATGACATCGTCGAAATTGAGTACGCGTGGCTGATTATTCACCGGAAGATTGTACCCGCTACCGACGTATGGTTTATCCTCTTCGTGAATCTTTTGGAGGACTTATTGATGAAAAATGTCATGACGAGGGTTAATCGACTCGTTGCAGTGTCGGTTGTCTATGCAAGCTTTGCAGCAGGAACCGCCTCGGCGGCTGATCCCGAGAGCTGTAACACGGTACGTTTCTCGGACGTGGGTTGGACCGATATCACAGCAACCACTGCACTGACCTCAACGGTGCTCAATGCCATGGGTTACCAGGCCACGGCTGAGGTTCTGAGTGTGCCGGTGACCTACACCTCGCTCAAAAATGGCGATATCGATGTTTTTCTGGGTAACTGGATGCCCACAATGGAGGCTGATATAGCGCCATTCCGTGAAGAGGGCAGCGTTGAGACCGTACGCACTAATCTGGTGGGCGCCAAGTACACACTGGCAGTCAATCGCGTTGCGGCTGATATGGGGATCACCAGTTTTGACACTATCGCCGAACACGCAGATGCACTGGATGAAAGCATTTACGGCATAGAAGCCGGCAATGATGGTAACCGCCTGATTCAGGACATGATTGATAGCAATGCATTTGGTCTTGGCGATTTCAAGGTCGTGGAATCCAGCGAGCCGGGAATGCTGGCGCAGGTAGAGCGTGCCAGCAAAAGAGACAAGCCCGTTGTTTTTCTGGGTTGGGAGCCTCATCCGATGAATGCCAACTTCGATCTGACGTATCTGGAAGGTGGTGATGATTACTTCGGCCCTGATCTGGGTGGAGCCACGGTTGCCACCAATGTGCGGGCCGGGTATACCAGTGAGTGTCCCAACGTCGGTGCATTGCTGACTAATCTTGAGTTTTCATTAGCCATGGAAAACGAGGTCATGTCTGCCATCCTTGATGACGGCATGGATCCTATGGATGCAGCGTCGCAGTGGCTGGCTGCTAATCCTGACACGCTTGCACCCTGGCTGGAAGGTGTGATGACGCTAGACGGTAAGCCTGCGCTTGATGCCGTCAAATCCTCCATGGGTATGTAAAGCCGCGCAGTCTCTGGCATGGAATGGTTGACCGACACGAAGATCCCGATTGGTGAGGTGATTGCACAGTTTGTTGATTTTCTCAACGAACATGCCTCCGGGATCTTCGATGCCATATCTGATTCACTGGGCTGGCTGATCGAGGGCTCTACCGATCTACTGATGGCTGTCCCTGCATTGCTTACCATCGCGGTGCTCACCGTAGTTGCCTGGGTGCTTCACAGGCGGCCGGGGCTTACTGTGTTTACCGCATTGTCGCTGCTGTTGATCATTAATCTGGGGCTCTGGGAAGAGACCATACAGACGCTGGTGCTTGTGCTGTACGCCACCTTGTTGTGCATGGTAATTGGAGTGCCATTAGGCATCTATGCAGCCCATCATCCCAGACTCAATACCGCATTGCGTCCGGTGCTGGATCTTATGCAGACCATACCAACCTTTGTTTATCTGATCCCCACGCTTATTTTGTTCGGCCTTGGTGTGGTGCCGGGCCTGATATCAACCGTGGTGTTTGCCCTGGCGGCGCCGGTTCGATTAACCAGCCTTGGCATCTCGGAAGTACCCCGAAGCCTGATAGAGGCCGGTGAGTCTTTTGGTTGTACACCATTGCAACGCTTGTGGCGTATTGAGTTGCCACATGCCATGCCAACGATTCTGGCCGGCCTGACACAGTGCATCATGCTATCGCTGTCAATGGTCGTTATTGCCGCGCTGGTGGGTGCAGACGGGCTGGGTAAACCGGTGGTACGCGCACTTAACACCGTTAATATAGAGAAAGGTTTTGAGGCTGGGCTGGCCATCGTGATTGTCGCTATTCTGCTTGATCGTCTTTGCCGGCAACGACAAAAAACATGACTACAGTTTCAACGATCTGCGCTTCGTTGAGCAAATGGGGCAGTGCCGTGTGAGTGAAAACAACACCGCCGTTAGCATGCAGCACATTGATGTTCTCTTTGGTCCAAAATCGGGGCGTAAAGAGGCGTTGCAACTGCTTGATCAGGGAAAAGACAGAGACCAGATTCTTTCGCAAACCGGCATGGTCCTGGGCGTTGCAGATGCCTCACTGGAAGTGCCGAAGGGTTCTATTTCTGTTCTTATGGGCCTTTCCGGTTCTGGAAAATCATCGTTGCTTCGCTGCGTAAACGGGCTCAATACAGTCACACGCGGCGTGTTGAACGTACAGACAGAGCAGGGCGCAGTCAATGTTGCCGCGTGCAAGGGGCGGGCGTTAAGAGACTTACGTCGTAGCAATTTGGCGATGGTGTTTCAGCAATTTGGTTTGCTCCCGTGGGCCACCGTGCGGGACAACATCGGATTCGGTTTGTCTGTTCGAGGTGAGTCCAAAGCCCTGATAGAAGAACGCGTGCAGCAGCAATTGTCACTGGTCGGTCTGGATGCCTGGGCCGACAAGGCAATCCATACCTTGTCAGGCGGCATGCAACAACGCGTTGGCCTGGCGCGGGCCTTTGCCACCGATGCCGATATCCTGTTAATGGATGAACCTTTCTCCGCACTGGATCCGCTTATCCGTGAGCATTTACAGGATGAACTACTTGCCTTGCAGGAGCGTTTGAAGAAGACGATTCTGTTTGTCAGTCATGATCTTGATGAAGCGCTAAAGCTGGGTAATCGTATCAGTATCATGGAAGGTGGGCGCATTGTGCAAACCGGTACGGTTGATGACATTGTATTCAATCCGGCTAACGACTATGTGCGCAGGTTTGTTGCCAACATTAACCCGCTGTCTGTTTTACAGGCGCGCAATATCATGAAGCCCATGGTGATGGATGAACACAAAAATCTTGTTCATAGCGCTTCGGCGGTTTGCGTCATCATGCAGGCGGGCAAGCCGGTAAAGTGTTTACTGAATGGCAGGCAATACGATATTCAGCAGATTGATTCGATCAGCAAAGCCCCCGACGTTAATGATGTCGTGGTATGTGTTCATGAAAATACACCCATAAAGGAGCTGCTGGCCAGGTCGTCTTCCTCTTCGCTATGTACGCTAGTGGCCAATGTGGACGATCATGTCGTTGGTGTCATTGAAACTCAGGATTTGTGTGCTGCGTTAAGTGACTGAGCATTTTTCATGAGCTGAGAATTGTCACTCTGCCGCGTAAGCTCCTTGCACCAATTCACGTAATTTCGCTCAGGAATGTGAGCAAACTCTAGGGCTCGCCATGCTGGATGCTTGGTAAGGTTGTCGCGCTTACCATACTGCAGTAATTGCCGTTAATGCTCTCAGGTCACCCGTTGAGAGATACCCATGAGAAAACAATTACAACAATGTGCTGTTGTTGTCAGTCTGGCACTTACCCTGAGTGCTTGCGGCAGTAAGGTGCCAAAGCCCGATTCAGAGCTTGCGCTTGCCGGTTCAGCTCTGGAAGACGCAGAGTTGTCAGGTGCTCGGGAACTTGCTCCCATTGAATTACGACTTGCGCGTGAGAAGAAAGCGGCAGCCGACAAGGCTATTGCTGATGAAAAGTATTCCAAGGCACGCTACCTGACTGTGGAAGCAAAGGTCGATGCAGAACTGGCCAGAGCCGCTGCTGATGCGGAAAATTCAAGACTCGAATTGAAGCGTGCTCAGGACAATATTAAATTATTGCGCGGTGATGTCATACCAGCCACCAACGCCAAATAGAAAGGGGATAGGAGCTTTAACATGAATAAATTTCAATACGGGCAATACCTTGCCCTTGGTGTTCTGTGTCTGGGTATCAGTGCTTGCAGTAGCGCTCCCAAACAGGTTGCCTTACTAGAGGAGGCTCGCGCCGATTACGCCGAAGCCTCGCAGGATGTTACGGTCGCCAAGCATGCACCTCAGGTTCTGGATGAGGCTCGCGATGCGCTGGATGCTGCAGATACACGCTGGAAGAATAAAGACGATCAGTGGCGTGTAGAGCATTACGCGTATCTGGCGAAGCAGCGCGTAAAAACCGCCAATCTGATCGCTGAGCGGCACGAAACCGATCGCAAGATTGGAGATATGGTACTGGAGCGTCGTAATCTCACTCTGCAACAACGCGAAGCTGAATTACAGAAAGCGCGTCAGGAAGCCATGGATCTGAAACGTCAGATGGCAGCTTTGCAGGCGGAGCAAACCGAGCGAGGTATGGTATTGACACTGGGCGATGTGCTGTTTGATGTTGATGAGGCGACTCTGGCGCCGGGTGCTGCACGCAATATTGCAAAGATTGCGGCGTTTATGAGCAACTACCCCGAGCGACGTGCAGTCATTGAAGGGCATACCGACAGCGTTGGTGAATCAGATTACAACCTTGATTTGTCACGCGATCGTGCATTTGCCGTGCGCGATGCGCTGGTAAATGCAGGCATTGATACTGGCCGTATGTCAACCAAGGGGTTTGGCGAAACCTTACCTGTGACGAGTAACGAAAGCTATGTCGGTCGGCAAAAGAATCGACGTGTAGAGATCATCTTCCCTGACCTGGACAACCAGGTGACAGAGTTTGACGACTATTAAGCCGATTAAAAAGCCTTTTTGATTTGTCCTTTCATTCCCGCATGTGCGGGAATGAAAGCTAACCACCCAAAGCAGGTGTTGTTCTCAGAAAGCGATTAATTGCAGCGGCGACAGGCTCAGGCGTATCCATGTGCAAATGATGATGACCTGGGAGGGTTATTGATTCGAGCTGTTCGATACAGGCCATGCGTATATCGGTATTTTCCCGCCCCACCAAATAGCCTGCGTCACCCAGCACGGCAAGTGCAGGGCAGGCAATGGCTTGTAACACAGCCTGAACCTGTTCTTCGGTTTGATACTGAGGCGATGCGTAGCGCCAACGCTTGTCAAATCGCCAGGCGTAACCGCCATCAACCTGAATAAGTTGCCGGTCAATGATGAGTCTTGCTGATGCAGGGAGCATTTTTGCAGCACGTAACCGTGAGTCGATGGCTTCCTGCTTGTCGGCGAAACAACGTGATTCGAAGCGTTTGGCATTGACCCTGTCGTTGAAGGCCTTGACCATGCGTTTTGGTAATTCGCTGGCCGGTTCACTGAGCGAACCACTAGCCTCTATTAAAGTCAGGCTTTTGACCACAGGCGGGTGAGCCACTGCCAGCAAGGGTACCAGCCCACCTCCCAGAGAATGTCCTGTCAGGTGACAGTCGGGCCACTGTAGTGCCTCTATAATCCTGTAGAGCAGGTAGCTCAGTTCATGAAACTGATAACCACCAGGTAGCTCGTCGCTGTGACCAGTGCCGGGCAAGTCTATGGCAACCAGATCGAATGCCGGCAGATAGGGCATCAAGGGCAAGAAGCTGTTGGCATTGTCCAGCCAGCCGTGTACACACAGCATCCGTGGTTGATCGGTGGCGTTGTTATCGCGCTGCCTGATACCGGCAATGTGGATACCATCGATATCAAGTGTCACGCTTTCCAGTGCCGGTCTCATGAAAGTTCCAGTTTGTAGGGGGTGGTGTCGAGTGCCAGGGAGTAGACGATCACCTCGTGATCATCCTTGCTCGGGGTGGGATGGAACCCCAGCGAATTCATCAATGCTTGCATCGGTTTGTTGGTACGAAGTACGTCCCCATGAATTGATCGAAGCCCTAACGATGTTGCATGCTCAATCAGAAGCTGCATTAATTGAGTAGCCAGCCCCCGACCATTGTGTTCGTCGCTTATGGATACCGCGAATTCTCCCGATAAACGATTGTTACTGATCATGTACCGGCAAGCGCCGATTACGATCTGCGCTTGTCCTTGATTGCGTTCGCTGTCAATGGTGTCAGGTGTTGCCACAAAGGCCATCTGGCGTTCGTAGTCGAGCTTTGTAAATTGTGCCACCATCTGTGGTGACAACTCGTTAATGGCATGCATGAATCGAAAAAAGCGTGCCTGTGGAGACATCTCTCTAACCATGTCCTGAAGTGGTATGGCATCCTCTGGACGGATGGGTCGTAGCTGTACGCCAAGCCCATCCTTAAGGACAACATCGCGTACCCATTCCCACGGGTACGGATGAATAGCGAGATGTTTGTAGAGTCTGTCTGAGGAAGGTGGTTGTTCCAGCACAACCTGTACGTCTATGGCCATGACACCGTGTTCGCTGAGAACAAGCGGGTTGATGTCCAGCGAGAACACTTCGGGCAATTCGCAGGCTATTTCTGAAAGTCTGCGCAACACTTTGGCTAGCGGTTTGCTGTCCACCGCTTCGGTGTGTCGAAACGCACCCAGATATACCTGAAACTCGGTATTGTCCAGAAGATCATTGATGAGAAAACGATTGAGAGGTGGCAACTGCACCCGACGTTTATGCATGAGCGCGGTTAGCTCACCACCCACACCAAGGGATATCACAGGGCCGAATACCGGATCGCGGGAAATTGATACAGCCATGGATCGTGTATTTAAAGGAGAGTGCATTGGCTCAACCAGTACACCGGTAAATTCTGCATCTGGTCGCAGCGCCTGTAGCCTTGCATTAATGAGTTTCCACGCCTCTTCTACCTCGTCGGCGGTGCTGATATTCAGTTGCGTGTTCACAACCGATGCCTTGTAACTGATATTGGGTGAGACAAGTTTCATGGCAACGGGATAGCCCATGCCATTGGCCATACTGATGGCATCTTCTAGTGAGGTCGCCCTTTGGCTGGGTAGAACGGGTATGTCAAACAGCTCCATGAGCTTGTGCGTGCGTATCGGTCCAAGTACACGATGACCTTCGCTGAGTTGAGCACTTACCATGGCTTTGGCACTGGTGACATCTGCCGGAGTCCGTCGAGAGGCAGGATTAGGTAATTGCAACAGTTGCTGCTGACTGACAAAATAGCGATGCAGAAAATCAAACCCGTCTGTAGCAGCCTCTGGCGTTCTGAAATTTGGAATCCCCGCTTGTGCCAGTGTTTCACGAGCCTTGCCAACACTGGCATCGCCCATCCAGCAGGTCAGCAAGGGTTTTTTCAATGGAAGGCACGCGGTAATTGCTTGTGCAATTAGCGTTGCATCGTTGCGTGAGTCAGGAACAAAAATGACAAGAACAGCGTCGATATCAGGTATTGCCTGAAGTGCGTGGATGCATGTCTGGTAGTGCTCTGCCAGTTTCAAGGGATCGCGTAGCAGCATCGGGTTATTACCGATGATGTTGACTTTTTCCTGATTCTGCAATTGTTCCAGCACGTGGGTATCGATTCGCGGTGCTTCGAATTCCTTGCTTGTTATTCTTTCCAGCGCCATCATGGCTGGTGCATTGGCATTGCTGATAACAGCCAGGCGATTGCCTTTGACCCGTATGCCTGAGGACAAAATTCTGGCTGCTGCATACAGATTGGAAAAACTTTTGATACGTACGACACCTGCACGATTCAAGGCTGCCTGAAAAATGGTATCCGAGTTATAAACCTGTCCGGTACGGGTAAGGGCATCGCAATATTGCACGCCCTCGTTGATTGATCTCATAAGTACCACGGGTTTTATTCGCGCGCAGGCGCTCAGAGCACTTAGAAAGGCGCGAGATGCATGGATACGTTCCAGATAGACGATGACCGCTTTCGTGTGCCAATCCTCTGCCAGCAGGTCGAGCAGATCGGACAACGTGATGTCGGTGTCTTGCCCGGTCGACAGCATGGCAGAGAAACCAACATTGCTGGATTCTGCCCAGTCCACCATGGCTGCGCCCAGAGATGCGCTTTGGCTGATAATAGCCAGATTGCCCTTGTAAATCCGGTTAGCGCTGTAGGTCGCGTTGAGTCCAATGTGTGGGCGAACGAGGCCTGCGCAGTAAGGCCCCATCAGGCGCATACCAAGGCGTTGCGCATAGCGGTGCAGTGCCTGCGATTTGCTGGTACCGGACATGACCACGGCAACAAGAATGCCTTTTCCAGAACACTGCACCAGTGTTCGGCGAAGGATGCGCGATGGAACGTTGATAATGGCCAGATCGGGTGTTTCAGGTAACGCCTTGACTGACTTGAAGCACGGTTGGTCCAGCACTGATTCGTACCGCGGATTAACCAGAAACAATGTGCCCTTGTAGCCCCCGTACAGGAGGTTCTGTGTCAGTTTGAAACCGGGTGATGCTTCTCTGGCGCTGGCTCCGATCACGACAAGTGATGACGGGTCCAGCAGTTTTTCGATCAATAGAGTGGACATGGCTGGATACTACAGCAACAAGCTGGCTTCAATATGTCCATGCACACCTCGTACCTGTGTACTGAGCGTGTGAATTCTGGCGGCTTTCGTGATTGTTTAACAGGCACAAGGTCAACACGAAGTAAAAGAGAGCTTATGGTCGGTGAGCTTTTGTTTGACAACTGGTATATTTCCTTGCAAAGCAGCAAGCATATGGAGCCATAGATGAGCACTGTCCTGATTTCCCATCGTGATTGTGTCGGACACGAGATAAGTGCCGGGCATCCTGAGTGCCCACAGCGCATTGATGCCATCAACGATCAACTGAAGAAGCAGGATGTGTACGACTATTTACAGCATCGAGATGCGCCATTAGCCACGTGCGAACAACTGATGCTGGCTCACCCGGAAGCCTACGTTGCGCATATTCACGATATGGCACCCAGCCGCGGTACCGTTCAGCTCGATGCTGATACGGCCATGAACCCGCATTCACTAAACGCCAGCTTACGGGCTGCAGGTGCTGGTGTTCTGGCGGTTGACACGGTCTGCGGCGGTGATGCAAAGACAGCGTTTTGCCTGACTCGCCCGCCGGGGCATCATGCCGAGCGTGCGCAGGCGATGGGATTTTGTTTCTTCGGTAATATCGCTATTGCTGCGCGCCATGCCATCAAGGCGCACGGCCTTGAACGCGTCGCCATTCTTGATTTTGATGTACATCATGGCAATGGCACCGAAGACATTGTCGATGGCGATCCCGGGATTCTGTTTTGCTCATCGTTCCAGCATCCTTTCTATCCTGGCAATTACCGGGACAACGTTACCGATCAGCGGGTTAATGTGCCATTGCCGTCCGGTACTGGCAGTGCAGATTTCCGGCATGCGATTACTCAAAGCTGGTTACCCGCGTTAGCGCAGTTCAAACCGCAAATGATATTCGTAAGCGCAGGGTTTGATGCTCATACCGAAGACCCGCTCGCCAGCATATCGCTGGTTGACGATGACTACGTGTGGATAACAAGGCAGATCATGGACGTCGCTGACCAGCACGCCGATGGTCGGATTGTATCCATGCTGGAAGGTGGGTATGCGTTACCAGCACTCAGCCGCTGTGCCACGGCACATGTGAGAGAACTGATGAACCTGTAATAGTCGTTGGTATTGTCGCCGCAAACTGTAGTCATGCATTGATCGGCGATGGAAATGGGTGCCCGCCAATCACGACATACGGTGTGAACCACTAGCCGAACTGCTGAGCCATGGCCGTTGCAAACCGATCAAGCTCACTGGCGGGTAGTTTGTTGATACCAGCGGCGGCCTTGCGCCCACCACCTGTTTCAAATTGACGGCAAAGCTCGTCGCAGCCTGTGCGATTGTTGATGGGTGCACGCACACTCACCAGATAGCTTCCATCATTCAGCTCACTGAGCAGTGCGTGCGCGCGGTCAGGGTTTGCCTGTGCAAGCTCGTTGGCGTAAACGCCACTGATTCTTCTGGCGAAAGGGTCGTTGGGAAACAGATAGATGGCAATGTCTTCTGTTTGCTGGTGTGCATTTATCGATGTCGCCCGTTGGTGATCGCTGTCGTAGCCGTCACTGAGTTTCACAAACGCATCGTCTTCTTCGATGAATGTAAAAGGGCTGCTATGTGGCTGAAGACGACGATAGAGATCGGCTGGTGCAAAATACAGGTCTGACAGACTTGAACCATAACCGTTGTAGTTGAGCAATGTGCCAAGCGTTTGCAATTGGTCAAGCTGGCTTTCAGAAAGATTCAGGCTGGTGGCGGCATGCCGGGCTGTGTCCAGAAGATTGTCGCCAAATGCGGCCACCACAGCCCACGGCAGATAAGCACCGTTGAGTACCTTATTGGCAATCAGCCCGGTGCAGGTCTCTGCTGAGGTATCAATGTGAGCTGTCAGATTGGTGTTTGTTGGAATGTCACCCGCAAAGTGATGATCCATATAGGTTACTGATGCGCCGCTGCCCAGCACGTCTACCAGGGCATCACGATTTTTGTCCAACGAGATATCAAGAATTGTCACTGTGTCGTCAGCGTTTGCCTCGACTTGCTGCACCAATGCAATATCACGCTTTACACCGGTGATCAGATGGCTGTCCTGCGGATTGGCAAGGCGTAGCTGATGCAATGCACACAAGCCGTCTGCATCACCGTTGAATACATCAATGTAGGCCATGGTTTTTCTCAGTCTGGTTGTGCAATCACTGTTGTTCCAGTGAGGGATATTAGTCTGGTTAAGACCGCTACCAACCCCTGGTTGCCTCGATACAGTCACGGACAAGGGCCGGACCCTGAAATATCAGGCCAGAGTATAGCTGGACAAGATCCGCGCCGGTTTGCAGTTTGTTCAAGGCATCATTGCCACAGTTAACACCGCCGACACCAAACAGAGCCGCTTTATCGCCAATTCGCGCACGCACGGCAGCCAGCCTATCGTCTGCCAGAGCGCGTAATGGCTTGCCACTGAGTCCCCCTGTTTCACGTGCGTACAGATGATTGGCAACTGGCTCACGGGAGTTGGTGGTGTTACCACTAATCAAGGCGTCGATCTCAAAGGCAATCAGTTGCGCACAAAAATCATCCAGTTCTGTGTCAGTCATGTCTGGGGCGATCTTCAGGGCAATGGGAACGTAACTGTTGTGCTCAGTGGATAGACGACTTTGGCTATCCTTGAGCGATTGCAGCAGATGTTGAAGGCGCTCGCCGTGCTGCAGATCTCTCAGCCCCTGCGTGTTGGGTGATGAAATGTTGACTGTTATGTAGTCAGCAAACGGGTACACCCGCTCCAGACAATGCAGGTAATCATTTTGCGCATCGTCAAGCGATGTTGTGGCGTTCTTGCCAATATTGATTCCCAGTCTGCCGCGGTACTTGCGCCGCTGTACCTGTTCCACCAGGTGATCCACTCCCTTGTTATTGAAGCCGAGTCGGTTGATCAGAGCCTGATGTTGTGTCAAGCGAAAGATTCTGGGTTTTGCGTTACCCGCTTGTGGCTTGGGCGTGACAGTGCCCACTTCGATATGGCCAAAACCGATAGCACCCAGGGCATCGATGTAATCAGCATTTTTATCCAGTCCCGCTGCCAGACCAATCCGGTTCTCAAAATGCTGACCCATGACGGCTGTGTTACTCGGTGCCACCTGATAGCGGCTAACAAGCATGGATTGCACAGGGCGATTATTAAGCATGCCGAGCGCGAAATCATGGGCTTTTTCCGGGTCCATTTCGAACAGAATGGCCCTGCCGAGTGCAAACAGAGCATCTTTGGGTGGGTTGGAAAAGGGCGGATTTTGGGCAATCATCGACGCGCTTGCGGGTCCGGGTTGGTGTCAGGTTAGGTATGCTACACGCTAAGAAGCGCTGAGGCTTACGCAGACGGTGGCTAGACTGGATTATTCATGAAATCACCAAATCCTTCCGCAGTCCCTTCGTCCGTAGCGAATTTCGTTCAGTCGGAAATACAGACTGTATTCCGCTCCTTCACGAAATCCGCTACGAACAAAGGGTCTGGTGAAAGGATTCGGCGTTTCATGAATAGTCCAGGCTAGCGCCTCCGATTCCAAATTTTCAAGGTTGCCATGAAACTCTACCCGGACAAACTGGACGCTCACCTGAAAAGCAAGCTTGCGCCTGTCTACCTGCTGTTTGGCGACGAACCTCTGCAGATCATGGAGGCGGGTGACAAACTGCGCGCTTGCGCCCGTGATCACGGTTTCGAAGAGCGTACTGTTATTCAGCCGGTCGATGAGTCCGACTGGTCATCGTTTCGGGAAGCGGCAGACAGCTTGTCTCTGTTTGCCGAGCGTCGCATCATTGAACTCAGGCTGCCTACCGGTAAACCCGGGCGGGTGGGTGGAGATGTGCTCAAGCAATATTGCAGTGCGCCACCCGAAGATGTGCTGCTGTTGATCACTTCTGGCAAGCTGGATCGCTCCGGAACCAACAGTGCCTGGTTCAAGGCCATTGACAAGGTCGGGGTGACTATAGCCTTGTATCCCTTGCCGGTGACCCAATTGGGTGGCTGGCTTAAGCAGCGGTTGGCAGGCCACGGACTACAGGCCGAAGACGATGCGCTGGCGCTGATTGTCGAGCGGGTAGAAGGTAATCTTTTGGCAGCACAACAGGAGGTTGAACGACTGGCCTTGTTATACCCTCAGGGACGGTTAACCCATGAAAACGTCATGGACGCGGTTGCTGACAGCGCGCGCTACTCCATCGGCGATCTGTCACTTGCGGCCCTTAATGGACAGGCGCGCCGTTCCCTGCGAGTACTGGCCGGTCTGCGCGACGAGGCGGTTGCCGAAGTCCTCATTCTTTGGGCATTGAGCTCGGAGGTTCGGGCTGGCGCGCGCGCTGCGGAAGCTCACGAAAAAGGTGTCGGGCTTGATTCTGCGCTGAAATCTGCCGGTGTCTGGCAAAGCCGGGCCACACCTCTAAAAAGTGCCATGTCCAGGCACGATGCCCAAAGCTGGCTGTCCATGCTCTCGGCGTGTTCTACTATTGACAGGCAGATAAAAGGTCAGGCTCCCGGATCGGTCTGGGATGCCTTTGAATCACTGGTGGTACAACTGGCCAGTCGCGGCGAGCCACTGATACCGAAGAACCCGGCTATACCTTCCTGAGTAACAGCGTATGAACAAAAACGACATTGTCGAGATTCTGGCAACTGAGCCCACGGGTCAGAGCATCACCGTGAAAGGATGGGCGAGGAGTCGCCGTGATTCCAAGGCAGGTCTGTCATTTATCGCCTTATATGACGGCTCGTGTTTTGATGCGTTACAGATCATCGTCGATCAATCGCTAGCCAATTATCAGAACGATGTGCTGCGAATTTCTGCAGGCTTTGCCATTGAGGTTACGGGTTCGCTGGTCGCCTCCGAAGGTAAGGGGCAGAGCGTTGAGCTGCAGGCAAGTCAGGTGGTAATCATCGGTGAGGTGGATGATCCCGAGCAATATCCTATTGCCAAAAAACGACACACCTTCGAATACCTGCGGCAGGTAGCGCACTTGCGCCCGCGCACCAATGCCTTCGGGGCAATTAGCAGAGTGCGTTCCACGCTTTCCAGTGGCATTCACCGTTATTTCAAAGAGCGTCGTTTTCAATGGGTCAGTACGCCGTTGATCACTACCAGTGATTGTGAAGGTGCGGGTGAGCTATTTCGAGTCAGTACGCTCGATGCTCTCAAGCCGCCCACCACGACGGACGGCAAAGTCGATTTCGACAAGGATTTTTTTGCACGTGAGGCATTTCTGACTGTCAGTGGTCAGTTGAATGCCGAGAGCTACGCACTGGCATTGAGTAAGGTGTATACCTTTGGTCCAACGTTTCGTGCAGAGAATTCCAATACCAGCAGACACCTTGCAGAGTTCTGGATGGTCGAGCCGGAAATGGCATTTGCTGACCTTGACGACAATGCAGCGCTGGCTGAAGATTTTTTGCGCTATCTGTTTAACGCTGTGCTTGACGAGCGTGAAGACGATATGGCTTTCTTTGCTCAACGCATAGACAAGGAAGCACTTACCCGATTACGGCATGTCGCGGATGCAGATTTTGAACGTATGGACTACAGCGATGCCATTGTTCTGCTTGAAAAATCTGACAAGAAGTTTGAGTTTCCGGTGAGCTGGGGTCTGGACTTGCAGTCCGAACATGAGCGCTGGCTGGCGGAAGAGCACATCGGGCGTCCTGTGATCCTGCAAAACTATCCCAAGGAGATCAAGGCGTTTTACATGCGCGAGAATGACGATGGAAAAACGGTGGCGGCTATGGACGTACTTGCCCCTGGCATTGGCGAAATCATTGGTGGCAGTCAGCGTGAAGAGCGCCTGTCCGTACTGGATGAAAAGCTGGATGCCCAGGGTCTGCGCGAAGAGCTTGAGTGGTATCGTGATTTACGCCGTTACGGTACTGCACCACACGCAGGCTTTGGCATGGGCTTTGAGCGAGTACTTAATTATGTCACTGGCATGGAGAATATTCGTGATGCAATTCCGTTTCCTCGCGTCCCTCGAAGCGCACCTTTCTAATTTGGAGTATTCATGAATTCTCTGACACAAGTAGACTGGTCAACAATTCCTGCACCTGAAGATGACGGGCAAGCATCCCACCTGACGTCAATGCTCGTGCCATCGGTAAGCCTCATGGCTACTGATGGCGCTCAGGTTGACTTGAGTACACTGCAAGGGCTGGTTGTCGTGTATGCCTACCCAATGACTGGAACGCCGGGCAAGGCGTTGCCAGATGGTTGGGATCAGTTGCCGGGCGCCCGTGGGTGCACACCACAATCCTGCGCATTTCGTGATCATGCCGTGGAGCTTGAACAATTGGGCGTTAGTGCAGTATTTGGTTTATCAACACAGAGCAGCGACAGTCAGCGTGAGGCTGCAACACGCCTGAGTCTGCCATTCAATCTATTGTCGGATGAATCGTTGGCACTCAGTGACGCGTTGAAGTTACCGATGCTGTTGGTTGAAGGAAAGAAGCTGACCAAGCGGATCACGCTGGTGATTCGTGATGGTGTTATCGTCAAGGTGTTCTATCCGGTGTTTCCGCCGGACGAAAATGCGACTGACGTTATTGCGTATTTGAAGGCTGAAACAGACTGACAGGTATGTCGTGTTTAATTACTGGTATTTGTTTCAGTGCCCCTACGACAGTTACGCCTGTTGAGCTGGCATCCAATGCTAGAATTAAATCATCAGGAACGGAGATCCTGAACATCGGTGCCCCCGTGCATTCGATGACTCGTTGATTTTATGAAGGAGCGCAAAGGATGTGTGTCAAGCATGACAAATGTGTCGGTATGAATAACAAGTGGCGATCACGGCAGCATCCGTGCAGTATGCCGTCTGCTTTGTCGCAGGCTGGGTTTACACTGGTAGAAATTGCCATTGTGCTGGTCATTGTTGGTCTGATTCTTGGCGGTGTATTCAAGGGACAGGCACTTGTCGACAGTGCCAGAGTGCGCTCAATGTCTACCGAAATCGATGGCATACGTACCGCATGGTTGTCGTTTCAGGATCGCTACCGCTCAATCCCCGGTGACTTCCCTAAGGCACCCATGCAGATAGATAGCGCGGCGGTTGCTGGCGACGGCAACGGCAGAGTCGACGACCCATCCGAGCGAGCAGGGGTCTGGCAGCAGTTGTCGCTGGCAGGCTTTATCAGTGGAAACTACGATGGGGCGCAGGCATCTGCAGGCTCATCAACTGATGTTAATTGTGGTCCACACACCTGTCCGCAAAATCCGTTTAATGGCTACTACAAAATCAGTTACAGCGCGCAAGCTGCTGATGCCGATAACCCTGCAAACGAAATCTACACCGGTAGTCAGGTACCGGTACATATTCTGTCTCAACTGGATGCCAGGCTGGATGACGGCAAAGCCAACAGTGGGCGCTTTCGTGTACACCGCTCATTTGCGGCAACATGCACGCGTAATGGTGAGTGGGATTTGTTAAGTGACAACGCTAACTGTGCCGGTGTGTTGCGAGAGTAACGAGTCGCCCTGAGAAACCATGAGACTCCCCTGATTGGCAGGTACACACCTCCATTCACAAGCTTGTATAAGCATTCAACACTTAAACAGCCTACGTGGCCTGGTACAGAGCGTACTTCTATAGAGCCAGCCTATTGGGTGATGAAGTTCCTGACGATGGCAAGGCCGATGCCATAACTTATTGACACTTAGCGATAAGGCGCGCGCCAACCCGCAGCTAATGCTTCGGCTTCCGTACAAAACCAACGTTCTGACTTACTGGTATTGATGCGCGTTCGTTCGTAAGATCGAGACCACGGGGCGTGGTAGATCCGCTCTCCGTTGCGGTTGATGTTGCCTTTTATGGGGCAGTCGGGGGACGGTGCACTGGTGACGGCAGATTGCCATCGTTTTGCCCTGAAATCCGCAGGTGTCTCGAAGCTACCAGCCCACATACCAACGGTAGCAGCTTCCGCCATCTGTTCATCAGCAATGTATTTTTCAGAAAATTTTCTAAATGCAAGAGCGTACCCTTTACGTACCAGCTCCCGGTTTATTTCAACACCCTCAGCGCTGCAAATGGCTATGAGTCGATCATAGTTATCAAATTCAGTTCCGGAGCAAGATGTCTTCTTGCGCACCAGAGCTTTCAGTGCCTTTTCGGACAACTCGCCGCAATTGTATGAGCTTCCGTTTTTTCGCAGGCAATCCTGTCCGCTCTCGGGAGCGTCAATACCGTAGAGCCGAATTGTCTGTGTACCAATGCGCAACGTATCCCCATCCACAACCCGAGCAACACCCGAGATATCTGTGGCCTTGGCAAAAGGTGACAGGCTTATTGCAAATGCCACGATCAGGGCTTGGGCAATGGGTACTGCAGATGTCATCAATCCAGGCCCAGCTCCTTGATTTTCCTGGTAAGAGTGTTTCGACCCCAACCTATAAGACGCGCCGCTTCCTGACGTCTGTCCTGTGTTTTGTTCAGAGCACTTTGAATGAGTATACGTTCCATCGCTGGCTGTGACATTCCGAGTAGATCAATATGCCCGTCCTGTAGTTGACGATTTGCCCATTGCCGAAAGCCGCTTTCCCAATCGTTTTCGCGTTTGCTTGATGAATCACTTACAGGCTCTGGCATGTCCTGAATTGTCAGTTCCTTGCTACTGGCCATCACCGTAAGCCAGTGGGCGGTGTTTTGTAGCTGGCGCACGTTGCCGGGCCAGGGCAATGAAGACACGTAGGTTTCAAATTCAGGCGTCATCACCTTAGCCTCTTCGCCCAGCTCCTTTGCAGCTTTCAGCAAGAAGTGTTTGAGCAGGCGTGGAATGTCCTCGCGTCGATTCCGCAGTGGTGGTGCTTCAATCCGAATCACGTTGAGTCTGTGAAACAGGTCTTCGCGAAAACGTTTTTCTTCCACCAGTGTTTCAAGGTCCTGATGGGTTGCGGCGATGATCCGGACATCAACTGTTATAGGAACATGGCCACCGACGCGATAGAACTGTCCATCCGCCAACACTCTTAGCAAGCGAGTCTGTAATGTCGCCGGCATGTCACCGATTTCATCCAGAAACAGCGTACCTCCATCGGATTGTTCAAAGCGACCGATACGAGTGCTCTGAGCTCCGGTAAACGAGCCTTTCTCATGACCGAAAAGCTCAGATTCCATTAGATCATGTGGGATCGCTGCCATATTCAGAGCAACGAACGGCTTGGCAGCTCGCGGGCTATGTCGGTGCAGGGCGTGTGCAATGAGTTCCTTACCAGTACCACTTTCTCCATTGATCAGCACTGTGATCTTTGAACGGGAAAGTCGTCCGATGGCTTTGAAGACATCCTGCATGGCTGGCGCATCACCAATCAGTTCAGCGGGCTCTTCCTGTGTCTGGGGTTTTTTGCCGCGGGCAGTCATTCGTTCTGCTGCGCGTTCCTCTTTCTGTGCATTGCAGGCACGTTTTACCTGCTCCAACACGGTATCAACATCAAATGGCTTGGGGATATATTCAAAAGCGCCCCCTTCGTAGGCCGAGACGGTACTGTCCAGATCAGAAAACGCAGTCATTATCAGCACGGGCGTCTCCGGGTGAGACTGCTTGAACTGATCCAGTAAAGTGAGCCCGTCGGAGCCCGGCATCCTGATATCACTAATGACAGCGTCCGGAGCCAAGGCGTTGTCGCGCATGGCCTCAAGCGCCTCGTCTGCCGATTCAAAGGCATTGACCTGCATGCCAGCCTGCTTCAAGGTTTTCTCTAATACCCAACGGATCGATTGGTCATCATCAATGACCCATACGTATTCGTCGCTCATGCTATCTCCATCGGTATAAGTACTGTAAAGGTGGTATTGCCGGGTTCGCTGCGGCATTCAATAAGACCGCCCAACTGATTCATCATGGATTGTGCGATTGATAAGCCAAGTCCGGTACCTTGATCGGTACCAGTAACCATGGGATAAAAAATTTGATCGATAAGGTGTTCCGGTACACCAGATCCGTTGTCATGCAGTGAGATACTGGCAACCAGCGGGTGACGTGTTCCCCCGATGGTGAAATTGCTGATGACACGAGACTTGAAAACAATCTGCCCGGAATCTCCCACTGCCTGAAGCGCGTTGCCTGCGATATTCAGAATCACCTGAACCAGACGGTCTCGATCGGTAAGGCACTCCGGAATACTGGGATCATAATCAAAGCTAATGCGCACGCCGTCGGGCGCGCCTGCGATAACGATTTTTCGAACGTGTTCCAGTACCTCATGCAGGTTCAGCCGATCGCTTCTCGGGCGCGTCGTTGGTCCCAGCATACGATCGATCAACCCTTGCAGACGGTCTGCTTCCCTGATAATTATATTGGTGTATTCACCGAGTTCGGGGTCGGGGAGTTGCCTGTCCAGTAACTGGGCTGCCCCACGTAAACCGCCTAATGGATTTTTTATCTCGTGAGCCAGTCCGCGCAACAAGGACCGGGCGTGCTCCTGTTGAGCCAGCATGGCCTCGTCGCGCGCAATGCGCATTGGCCTGTCTATCGTGTTGATTTCCAGTATAAGACCAGCCAGTTGTTCACCGCTGGGAAACGGCGAGATTGAGACATCCACAATCTGTGGGTCCTGGCCGTGTGGCTCTACCATGATCTGGCGGTCGGTGAATGGTTGGCCGTTTTTGCTAGCCTCGAGGAGTCGGGCGAAAAGCGTGTCGGGTATGGTTAGTATCCGCGTCAGTCGTTGTTCGATAGCGCGACGCGCGCTGATGCCGAGGAGCTGTTCCGCGGCACTGTTTACGCAGAGAATCCGCATGGTCGTATCTATTGCCACCACGGCAGTTGCCATGGAGTCGAGTAGGGACTCAGGGTTGATTGCTAGCGGCTCGGATATCGTGTTCACATGATTTGATTGCAAATTGCGCTCCGTGTTGAAGCGGAAGGATTTAAATCAAGCCAGTGAATTAAACTTAATTAATACAATAGCTTAGACCCCCTTACGATTCTTCTTTCAAATATTATACGCTCTAATATGGTGCGCTGATGGCGACTATTGCACTAATAAAGTGCTTTAATGACTTGCACTATTATGCAAATACGAGTAGAGAGTAGAAAGAATTGAGACAGCTATTCCGTGCGCAGAGGTACAGGCAAATCGAGACCACGACAGAAAAAACACCGCTGTATTTTTTGATGCAATAGGCGTTTTTTTCGTCTGCCCTGTATTTTCCGCTACGCAATATTCCGTGTGATTGACTTGCTGTGTTCGATGTTACATTTATAGTTCTTTCTAACTTGATGGAACAAACTTAATGAACACGCCGAAAATCCTATCCTGCAAGCGCCAGTTACGCGTAGGTATACTGCCCATTGCTGCAGCCTTGGTCCTCGGTGCATGTAGTAGCAGTAGTGACGACACGGCGCCTGCGACGAATCGTCCCGCCAATGATGATGTGTCGTTTGATGTTCCGGGCCTGATGGTTACAGGGTTAAGCACGCGCGACGAAAGGCTGCCGACAAATACGGGTTCAACGCTGCACGCTAACGTTTCGTTGTTTCGTTCGGACGGGTTTATGCCTAGCGGCGGTGGTGATGCTTCAGTGTCACTGTTGCGCTATGGCAACGATATTACGATGCAAGAACTCATGGATTTTTATGCTCCAGTTCTTGATACTTGCGAAATCAGGGATCTGAACGCCGTTGATGGCGGAACGGGTGGTGGGACTAGCTCTCGTGTGACCGGCGGGATTTCGGTTACCATAAATTCGCCCGGCGGTACGTTTGTGCAATTGCTGCAGGCTGAGGATGATCCGGGATTCTATGAAAATATTGATATCTTGCCCGGACCCATTCCTGAGGGAGCCACGCTTTCTGTTCCTGGTGACATCTTTCCTAACGTCGCGGCGTATCCATTGTACGAGCCTACGTTGCCGGTCAGGATCAGTCCAGAGGCCGGTCGTCTTCAAGTCGCAGACGCCCTGGCACCGTTTACGTGGGTGCCTGGCCCTAACGTGCCCGGTAGCTATTTTAAGATTGTAGCCAGGGGCTTTGACGATGACGGCAATTTTGTAGGATTTCCTGTTATCTGCGATCTTGTGGACGATGGCGAATTCAGTATGCCTCCGGAAGTTCTCGAGTTCGCGAGGAACACAACCTTAAACATCGACACCCGTTATGAGCGCAAGATTCAACGCCTCGATTTCGTCGACGGTATTGCATTTCATCAAGCCACAACGGTTGCGGAGTAATTTCCGTTTTTTCAAAGCGGTGTTACGCCGCATGGTGAGGGTTTGCCGCAGGCTGTTGTGCTTGTGCGCAAGCTCTTACGTGTACAAAACAATGCCAAGTTTGGTCATTTGTGTATAGGTTGACGTCCATCCCTAGGCAGAGCAGTACTATCGAGACTTCGTAACGTCTGGCACTATTTCCGATTGAGCCGATTGAGCCGATTGAGCCGATTGAGCCGATTGAGCCGATTGAGATCGCCATTTTTGCTCGCGGCAACCCCATCTGACCACCAGAGATGTTGATAGACGAGCAACTGTAGCCTTGCTTTTGTTCGCTAACCTGCGATGAATCGCAAATTTATCGATGCACTCTGATATCGAATACTGTGCTCGAATGCCGATGAACTCGCCAGAACGCCAAGGTTCCCGCCCGTTTGGTGTAACTGAGTTTGATCAGCTCCACCACTGATCGATGCAGAGACTTGCTGGGTTTTATGTGGGTGTTGCGTTTTCCATAAGCTTATCAATAAGATAACTGTCACGCAAAGACAATATGATTCTTCTGTGCAATGCGATTCAACATTGTGGCCAACGCGATCCGGAACACTATTGTGGACAGTAGATCAACAGTACATTCTGTTACAGAATGACCTGAGCGGTTGCCGCTATAGTGTCAACAAAGGCTGAAAACGGGAGCAGCCTCTAACGGAATGCACAAAATGTTTATTAGTTCGTACTGTCGATATCTGGCTGCCTGTGTCATACCTCTTTGTTTGCTACTTGGTTTTCAAGCAGCTCACGGTGCTGATATCGCCTACAAAATCAGACAAGGTAACGATACCTCCGTGTCTCTAGAACTGGGCCTTGCGCTTTTAGCGGCCGATATACCTGTTGTTGGTTGGGTGGGAGAGGATCCGGAAGACCCTACTGCTGCAGAGGTCGAAGTTGGTCTGTTAATTGAGGGGCGCGCTAACTGGAGGGGCTTGTTTGTAGAAACCAACTTGAATAGTTTCAGTATCTTTGCCATGGGGTTTACGCCATGGAGTAACGACAGCACAAGCGTCGATCTGGTGTTCTCAGACGGACTTGGTGAATACGAGCCCGGTATCGGCGCTTTTGAGTCGGTTAATTATCGTAAGTCAGACTTTGTTGCCGGTATCAGAGCCACGCATCATTTTGACAAGACTCTGTTGCAACTTGAAGGCTACAGTGATATTTCGGGCCAGCATGATGGTCAGATGTTGGCATTGCAGTTGGGTAGGTTTCGGCAAATCAGAAACTGGAACCTGCATGGACTGCTTGGTGCAAGGTACTTCTCCGATAGCATGGTAGATTATTATTTTGGCATTACCGAGGAGGAGTCTACCGCTGATATTCCAAGCTATGAAGCCTCGGGCGGTATACTTGCATCACTGGAGATCGGTGTGACCTTGCCATTGACTGAAAAATGGCTTTTCAAGTCAACGGTCGAGGGCCTCTATCTTCCAGATTCCATCCTCGACAGCCCACTGGTAGAGGACAAGGTTGGATTCATCGCCTCTACAGCACTCAGCTATGTCTTCTAGTCAGCTTTGGCGTCGATTGATTGTGACTCTGCTCTGTGCTGTTTTCAGCGGCTATGTAGCCCCAGTCTTGTCGGCTGACGGTGTTCAATTCACCGCAGTACCCAACAAGTGTATATCGCTGCTGAAGGGTCAGACGTGCTACCAGCGAGTGCAGTTTCGCTGGGGGTCAGACGATACAGGCACTGTTCACAAGCTCGTCTGCCTGTGGCGTGAGGGTGACTCACTTGCACTAACGTGTTGGGAGGGGCAGTTTGAGGGATTGTATCGTTACAATCTGGAGGCGGCTGAGACCACTAGTTTCTATCTTGTAGCAGGTCGCGAACAGGAGCCCGTTATTGCCCGGACATCAGTCAAGGTGAGTTGGGTCTACAATAACCGCTCCACACGGCGCAGTCGCTGGAGATTGTTCTAGTGTCGCAAAACACGTCGTTAGAACACATACTCGTCGTCGAAGATGATGCATCACTCGCGCAGTGGATTGCAGACTACCTGACGGAAAACCATTATCAAGTGAGCATTGCCAATCGCGGGGATATTGCTATCGAGCTTGTTGAGGATGATATTCCTGATCTGGTTATTCTTGATGTCAACCTGCCTGGTGCAAATGGGTTTGAGGTATGCAAGGCTATCCGCAAGTTCTACGCTAATCCTGTCCTGATGCTAACGGCACGTGGTGATGAGAACGACGAGGTCAGCGGTCTTGAGGTGGGGGCAAGTGACTACCTGATAAAGCCTGTACGTCCCAAGGCCTTGCTTGCCAGGTTACAAACTCTGCTGCGGCGCGATACCGCGAGTCTGAGCTGCCTGACGTTTGGTGCACTGCGGGTTGATGCTGATAATCGAAGTGTGAGTATGTCAGATCAGGTGCTTCAACTATCCTCCAATGAATTTGATTTAATCTGGCTGCTTGCCTCAAATGCTGGAGAGGTTATGTCGCGCGAAGATATCGTCAGCAAGCTGCGGGGGATTGAATACGATGGCTTTGACCGCTCAATTGACATCCTTGTGTCGCGGGTAAGAAAGAAACTCAACGATGATTCATCTCAGCCGTATCTCATAAAAACCGTGCGCGGCAAGGGATATCTGTTTACCCACGATGCCTGGTAACGGACTCGACCAATGCGCGTTCTGATTGGCTCACTTCTGTTGGTGGTGCTGGCCGCTATCGTGGGAGTGGGTTGGACGCTTGATCAGTTGTTTGATCGTGTTTCCAATGACAACATCAGTGATGATGTCCAGATATATCAGGAAATGGGCGCCAAGGTAGCGGCTGTATTGGACGCCACTGCCAACCCTCAGGAAGCTCTTGAGCGAGATGTGGATACGAATTTCCTGAGAATGTCCCTGCAGAAAAGTGAGAATTTTGCGCTGCCACTGGACATGCAGGTGGCATTTGAAACTGGCGAAGCACTGGTGCTGGATTCTGATGAGGGGGTATCGCTGCACTATTACCTTCCGGTACATGGGGAGGTGTTGACGATAAACCCCTCTAACTACAATGCAGGCTCGCAATCAGTGACCAAGCTGATATTTACCGCTGCTTTCTATCTATTTGTGTTGACTTTGTTGTTGCTGTGGTTGTACCCGCTAATCCGTCGATTGACTCGGCTAAGTTCTGCGGCAAGGGAATTCGGGAGTGGCAAGCTGGACAGGCGTGTCGATACCGATGGAGTTTCATACATAGCCGATATAGAAGTTGAATTCAACCGAATGGCTGAACGCATACAGACACTGATCAGTGATAATAAATTGCTGAGTTCTGCTGTTAGTCATGATCTCAGGACGCCATTGGCGCGGTTGCGTTTCGGTATCGATACCCTTGAGGACACACGAGACCCTGAGGCAAAGAGAAAATATACCCAACGACTCAGTGCAGATATCTCAGAAATGGAAAATCTGGTGAGCTCGCTGCTGGACTTTGCCAGGCTGGACTATGTGTTGCAAGAGAAGTATTCCGAGGTTCTGCCGATAGAGCGGTTGATTACTCAGTGCGTAGAGCTTCATCGTCACGAGGACATATCCATAACACTGAACATGCAGGGCGAGCATCAGCTTCGGGGACATGAAAACCACTTTACGATGCTACTGGGAAACCTTGTACAAAATGCGCTTAAATTTGCCCGACATACAGTACATATCGAATTAAGTCGCACAGCCAAGGGCACGCGCCTTGTTGTTAGCGATGATGGCCCAGGCATCCCGCCACAGCAATATAGAACTGTACTCATGCCTTTTACTCGCGGTGAGAACAACAGCACGGAGAAAGGACATGGCCTTGGCCTTGCGATAGTCAATCGCATCGCACAGCGGTATGACGGGTCTGTTGAGATTGATAGTTGCCCGGTGTTGCAAGGTGCAAGAATTTCTATTGTCTTTGAATAAAAGTGCTTAAAAAATTTCATCTACATACTGTTACAAAGAGCGGATAACGTTGTGGTTACTATTGGTGAACTACTAATCCAATAGAGAAAATAAACGTGTTCAAGAAATCCCTTATTGCACTTGCCGTATGTTCTTTTGCGTTAAGTGCCTGCAGTGACTCTGACGATAACGATGACACCACAATGCCGCTATCATTGGAAGGTAACTGGGTAGCTCCAGCCTATGGACTGGCACTGACCATTGAAGCCGCAGACTTCCAGTACTATCAATTCACCGGGCAGACTTGCCAGACGTTTGATGCCCCGTTTGAGGAATCCTACGAGCAACTTTCCAGCGATGTGCAACTTGCTGCCGATGGGCAAGTCCTGTTGAATTCCTTCTTCGGTGCAAAGGTGCCGCCTGTCGACTTTGAGAGACAGACCTTGTTGCCAGAAAGCTGCGTTTCATCGCTGGTTGCAAATTTTGATGAGGATGGCTTTGTTGATGATGCAATAAGAGACTTTGATATCTTCTGGCAGAACTTCAATGACTACTACGCATTCTTTGAACTCAAGCAAGTTGACTGGATGCAACAGCGCGATATCTGGCGCCCTGAAGTAACAGCAGACATCAGTGATTTTGACTTGCTGGATATCCTCGCCCGAATGATTGAGCCACTAGCGGATGGACATGTTGAAGTGGCATCTGCCGATGGCGAACTGGATTTTGACTTCGGAGGAAAGCCTACTTTCTTTGATACTGTAGAGCAGGAATTCGAACAACTGCCTGCAGGCAGTGAGGTGGAAATTGATGAATACTTCGAAGAACAGATCGAAAGAGCATTTGAGATTCTTGCGGATTCCTTTGAAGAGGATGCGCCTGTTATAGAGCACGAATCCGGACAGGCTGTCTGGTCCGTTCTGCCCAACAATATTGGCTACCTTAATCTGTTTGCCATGGCCGGTTATACCGATTCAGAGTTTCCGGTAGATCAACTCGATGCCGTGGACGAGATGTTTGATGACATCATTGATGACCTTGCAGATGTGGATTCGATGATCATAGATTTGCGCTTTAACGGCGGTGGCGACGACGGCACCAGTGCACGCATTGCAAGCCGATTTGCCGATGAGCGTACCCTCGGCTGGCAGAAACAAGCCAGATTGGGTGATACACGTTTGCCACTAAGTGATGTGTTCATAGAGCCAACGACACGCAGCAGTTTTCTGAAACCTGTTGTACTGCTCACCAGTACGGCAACGGCCAGTGCTGCTGAGGTATTTACCCTGGCAATGCGAGAGGTAGCCGATGCACGGCTAGTCGGTGAGGCTACGCAGGGCATATTCTCGGACATTCTTCCCAAGTCCCTGCCAAATGGCATCACGTTCACTATGTCCAGCGAGTATTACTTCAGCGCTGATGGTGAGTTCCTGGAAGACCAGGGCGTGCCCGTGGATGTAGAAGCGGCATTTTTCACACTGGAAGACCGACAGAACGGACAGGACACAGGATTGATGGCTGCGCAGGAGTTGTTAAGGAATTAGGCGTGATATGCGCCTGCTATGAGATGGGCGCATGTTAGTCAGAAAGATAAACATTTTTTCGTAACAATAGCTTGCTCTATTAATATACAAGCACCAGAAACAACAAAGCCCTGATAGACAGGGCTTTGTGTTTTTTACGATGTCTGCTGATAGCAGGGATTCAATATACTAAATCGCCATGTGGTGCGGTGGTGATTAGCAACTGTAATACATATCAAACTCAACCGGATGAGTAGACATACGCAACGTAGTCACTTCTTCCATCTTCAGTGCAATATAGCCATCAATCAATTCATCAGAGAACACACCACCGGCAGTCAAAAAGCCACGATCCTTGTCCAGCTCTTCAAGTGCCATATCCAGTGATGAACACACCTGAGGGATATTGGCGGCTTCTTCCGGGGGCAGGTCGTAGAGATCCTTGTCTGACGCATCGCCAGGATGAATCTTGTTCTGGATGCCATCAAGGCCTGCCATCATCAGTGCTGCAAATGTCAGGTATGGGTTGCCGGTAGGGTCTGGGTATCGAACTTCAATACGACGACCTTTAGGATTGCCAACATAGGGAATACGAATTGAGGCTGAGCGGTTGCGTGCAGAGTAGGCAAGCATAACCGGCGCTTCAAAGCCAGGTACCAGTCGCTTGTAGCTGTTGGTAGAGGCATTGGAGAAAGCGTTGATAGCACGTGAGTGCTTGATGATGCCGCCGATGTAATGCAGTGCCATTTCTGATAGGCCACCGTAGAGGTCGCCAGAAAACATGTTTTCACCGCCTTTGAACAAGGACTGGTGAACGTGCATGCCGCTACCGTTGTCGCCAACGATGGGCTTGGGCATGAACGTGGCTGTGTGGCCGTAACGATGCGCAACGTTCTGTACAACATATTTTAGAATTTGAGTCTGATCAGCGCGCTTGACGAGGGTGTCAAACTTGGTGCCGATCTCACACTGGCCAGCAGTACCCACTTCGTGGTGATGAACTTCTGGAGTTACGCCCATCTCTTCAAGCACGGTACACATGGTGGCACGCAGGTCGCTGTGCGAATCAACAGGAGGCACAGGAAAGTAGCCACCCTTGACGCCGGGGCGATGGCCGATGTTGCCACCTTCCATTTTCTTGCCGGAGTTCCACGCCGCTTCCTCAGAATCGATGGCGTAGCTCATGCCTTTCATTTCGGTTGACCATCGAACGTCATCAAAGATGAAGAATTCTGGCTCTGGCCCGAAGTAGGCAGTATCGGCAATTCCGGTGGACTGCAAATACGCTTCTGCACGAATAGCCAATGAGCGAGGATCGCGCTCGTAGCCTTCCATGGTGTCTGGCTCAACGATATTGCAGCGGATGTTCAGTTGTGCGGCTTCGGCAAAGGGATCCATGACGGCTGTAGAGGCATCTGGCATCAGCAGCATGTCGGAGGCGTTGATGCCTTTCCAGCCTGCGATGGAGGAACCGTCGAACGGTTGCCCGTCTTCAAAGACGTCGGCGTCGATCAACTTCGCAGGGATAGAGGTATGTTGTTCCTTGCCGCGAGGATCGGTAAAGCGGAAGTCCACGAACTTGACCTCGTTTTCCTTGATGGTTTTGAGGACATCACTTGCTGACATGTGCTGTTTTCCTTCGGTTGTTGTTTGATGTAACTACACGCGCCTGCCGCGCGCGTAACGGTGCTTATGGTGCAGAGTCTGTACCATAAGTTGGCATGCAAAAATAACTAGGTAATACAGTGACTTGCGTATTCTGCAAGCATGAAAAACGCACTAAAATAGTGCGTTAGACGAAATAGTGCAATATTTTGGTGCAACATTGCAGGCGGGAACAGGATATCTGGTACTGCGCAGTGGCACACATTATTCTACTCTATCAAGGCCAGTGGTCGAAACCGTTACACGGCAGACGTTCTCCGGGCAGGTGCCCTGACGGGTTTTCCAATCGGCGTTGATCAAGTCGTTCAGCCTGATGCTCACATAAGCCGATATCCTTGCGGTATTACATCGCCTCAACGTTTCGCATTATTGGCAGAGAAAGTACACTGTCGCGTCTCTCGGGAGTCTGTACTTAAGGCTTCGTATCCACTTTCAATCGAGCTTGCTTTTCATTATGAACGACGCTGCAGCGCAGCCTGACGTAAAGACTTTTCAGGGTATGATCGCCATCCTCCAGAACTACTGGGCCAGCCAGGGGTGTCTGGTGCAACAGTCATATGATATGGAAATGGGTGCGGGTACCTTTCATCCCTCAACCTTCCTTCGCGCTATCGGGCCCGAACCATGGTTTGCCTGCCATACACAATCATCGAGACGCCCCACCGATGGCCGTTACGGGGACAATCCCAACCGCCTGCAGCATTTCTATCAATTTCAGGTTGCCATGAAGCCCTCGCCTGAAGGAATGCAGGAGCTGTATCTGGGCAGTCTGGACGCGTTGGGCTTTAACGCTCTTGAGCACGACATCCGCTTTGTTGAGGATAACTGGGAGTCACCAACGCTTGGTGCCTGGGGTCTGGGCTGGGAGGTCTGGCTGAACGGTATGGAAGTAACTCAGTACACGTACTTTCAGCAATGCGGTGGTATTGCCTGTAAGCCTGTGCTCGGTGAACTGGCTTATGGTATCGAACGGCTGGCCATGTACATTCAGGGCGTGGAGTCCGTTTACGATCTTGTCTGGGGACAAACGGTGGAGGGTCCGGTGAGTTATGGTGAGGTCTTCCATCAGAATGAGGTGGAGCAGTCGGCCTACAACTTCGAGCATGCAGATGTGCCGTTCCTGTTTTCATTGTTTGATCAGTGCGAGAAGGATTGCGCATCTCTGTGTGAAGCGGAACTGCCATTGCCAGCCTATGAGCAGGTACTCAGGGCTTCGCATTCATTCAACCTGCTCGATGCACGTCATGCCATCTCGGTAACCGAGCGTCAACGCTATATTCTCAGAGTTCGCACGCTTGCCCGAAAGGTAGCAGAGGCGTGGCTGGAGAAACGCAAGGCACTGGACTATCCCTTGTTAAAAAAAGCGGATGGCGCGTTGGCCGATGGAGGTGCTGCACGTGGCTGATTTACTGATTGAGCTGGGCTGCGAAGAATTGCCGGCGGCATCGGTGGTGCCCATGGCTGAGCATCTGGGCAAGGTGTTGCACGAAGTACTCGCTACCAGTGAGCTGTGCAAGACACCACCAAAAATATTTGCAACACCACGACGCATTGCTGCGCTGTTTTCGGATGTGGGAGACAGGCAGGCGGATGCCTCTGTCGAGCGTCGGGGGCCAGCGAAAGCTGCAGCTTATAAAGAAGGTGAGCCTACCAAGGCGTTGCTGGGTTTTCTGCGTTCTGCCAATGTGGATCTGGCTGATGTTCAAACGGTAGATACGCCCAAGGGTGAGTGGATTGTCGTGCGTCAGACGCAGGCGGGCAAGAGCTTGTCTGACGTGCTGGCAAAGGCATTACCAGATTTGATCAAGACCATGCCCATGCCCAAGCGGATGCGCTGGTCAGACCATTCGCATGAATTTCTCAGGCCTGTCGTGTGGTTACTGGCACTACATGGTAGCGACGTTGTACCACTGGAGTTGTTGGGCCTGAAAGCATCCAACACTACTCGTGGACATCGCTTTCACGCACCTGGTGAACTGCCGGTAACAGAGCCTGCAGCCTATGAAGACATCCTCCACAAGGCGTATGTCATTGCCAACCCCGTTGAGCGTCGCAGTCGCATCGTTCAAGAGGCAGCCGCACTTGCAACCGAGCTGGGTGGCTCACCTGTCATGGACGATGATCTGGTCGATGAAGTGAATGCACTGGTGGAGTGGCCGGTGGCTTTGGCTGGTCGCTTTGACGAGGAATTTCTGGAGATTCCCAAAGAGGCCTTGATCCAGACCATGCAGGAAAATCAGCGATACTTTGCCTTGCTGGATGCGCAGGGTGACCTGCTGCCTGCATTCATCACTATTGCAAACCTTGAGTCTGTGAATGTTCAAAGCGTTGTTGATGGTAATGAGCGAGTGATTCGTCCACGCTTCGCCGATACCATGTTCTTCTGGAATCAGGATAAGAAGATGCCTCTGGCGTCTCATCAGGAAGAGCTGGGCAGGCTGCTGTTTCAGGAGAAGCTGGGCAGCGTGGCCGACAAGGTAGCGCGAATGGGTACCCTCGGTCAGTGGCTGGGTGCGCAGCTCAACGTTGACAAGGATGAAATTGCCACGGCCGTCAGCCTGTGCAAATGCGACTTAAACACAGAGATTGTCAAGGAGCTGGCAAAGATGCAAGGCATTTGCGGTCGTTACTATGCATTGCGCGAAGGCTACAGTGCAAGTGTGGCACAGGCCATGGAGCAACATTACTTTCCCAAGCAGGCGGGTGGCCCGTTACCTGAAGATGACGTATCCCAGGTGGTGTCGCTGGCGGACAAGACGGATACGGTGGTCGGCATCTTTGGTCTTGGCATGATTCCAACGGGCACCAAGGATCCCTTTGGTTTACGTCGTGCATCCATTGGCATTGCACGCATTATCATCGAGCAGCAGCGTGATATTGATCTGGTTGAGCTTCTGAGTGCGTCACGAGCAAGCTTTGCCCATCGACTACCCGATCCAGACCTTGATGCGTTGCTGGCTTATGTCATGGAGCGCCTGCGTGGTTATCTGCTGGAGCAGGGCAAGGCTGCTGATGCTATCGATGCGGTGTTGGCCAAACAGCTTACGCGTCCACTGGACATCGTCTCGCGGATCGATGCCATTCAACAGTTTCGGCGTAGTGATGCGGCAGCCTCGCTGGCGGCGGCCAGTAAGCGTATTGCCAACATCCTCAAGAAGGTAGAGCAGGCTCTGCCAGAACACGTAGATGACACACTGTTCAAGCATCCGGCAGAAACAGCACTCTTCCAACAGCTTGAGGTTGTGCAACCTGCAATCGAGGCTGCCATGTCAAAGCGCGATTACGCAAAGGCGATGCAGGACACGGCACAGCTTAAGCAGACGGTGGATGCGTTTTTTGATGATGTCATGGTCATGGATGAAGATCTTGCATTAAGGGCCAATCGTCTGGCACTTCTGCAGCGGGTTAACAGCTTGTGTTGTGGCACTGCAGAGCTTGGCCTGTTGAGGCCGGAAGAGGCGACTGGCGCAGGGCAGGTAGCCTAGTGGCAACCAAACTTATTGTTCTTGATCGCGATGGTGTCATTAACGAGGATCTGGAGCGCCCTGTCAGCAGTCCGGACGAGTGGGTACCGATAGACGGTAGTCTTGAGGCCATTGCGCGACTGCACAAGGCAGGTTGGAGCGTTGCAGTGGCGACAAACCAGAGCGGTATTTCACGCGACCTGATAGAGCTGACAACACTGCATGAGATCCATCGGCGCATGCATGAGCAAGTCAATCAGGTGGGTGGCAAGATAGATGTTGTTGCATTTTGTCCGCACACAGACTCTGACGACTGTGGATGTCGCAAACCTGCGCCTGGCATGCTGTACACCATTTGTGAGCGACTTGGAATTGACCTGACCAATGTTGTCATGGTGGGTGATTCGCTGCGCGACATGCAGGCTGCCATGGCTGCAGCCGCCACACCAATAATCGTGCGCACTGGCAAAGGCCAGAAAACGCTTGATAATCACAAAGGGCTGGAGCATATCCCGGCGTTTGATGATCTGGCAAGCTATGTCGATGACTTGCTTGCACCCAAGGAGCAGGAGGACTGAGATGACTACCTGGATAAACGTACCCTATGTATAGACTCTGGCTGACGGTTCGTAGTTGTGTTTTCTGGGTCTGGCAGATAATCAACACCTTGATTATGGGTCTTCCCGTGATCATCTGTGGTTTGTTTTCCTGGCGGATTGGCTATGCACTTGCCGTGCAATGGAACCGCAATAACATCTGGGGGCTGCGCTTGATCTGTGGTGTCACCTGGCAGGTCGATGGTATGGAGAATATCCCCGACACGCCTTGCGTTGTCATGGCGAAGCATCAGTCAACCTGGGAAACCTACTTTTTGCCAATGCTGTTCTACCCTAGCGTGTATGTTGCCAAGCGCTCCTTGCTCTACGTCCCCATTTTTGGCTGGGCCCTGTATGTGCTGAAGTTCATCATGATTGACAGAAATTCGGGCCGCTCGGCAATCAAGCAGATGTGTGAGCAGGCCGAAGACCGATTGTCAAAAGGCCGCTGGATCATAGTTTTTCCTGAGGGTACTCGACGTCCAGTCGGGGCTGAGCCCAATTATCGCGTCGGTGGTGCGATGATTGCGCAAAGCGTACCGGTTGATACCTTGCCGGTGGCCTTGAATGCCGGAGAGTTCTGGCCACGCATGGGCTTTATCAAGTGGCCCGGCGTTGTTACGGTGAGCATCGGGCCGGTTATTAAAAGTGAGGGTAAAGTCGCTTCACAGATTCTCACTGAAACCGAGAGCTGGATAGAAGGGCGGATGGCCGAGATCACCGTACCTGATCGATTTGACTACTAGTGTAGTGTGACCTTCAAACGCTTCAAACAGCGGTTTGTCCAGGGGTCAGCCGCTAGGCGCGAGCTCGAAAAGGTATCGGGTATACCTTGAGAGCGAGCAACAACGCGGATGACCCCTGGACGAGCCGCCCTTCGG
>JBGCGC010000105.1:0-4501 GCA_045110475.1 Granulosicoccus sp. | reverse complement strand
GCGGATGATTCTCATGGCCGGTGAACCAGCACGTCGTTTCTTCGCTCGTGTCCAAGAGGGGCCGAGTGCTTCCCATTTATCGGTAAAGTGCTCGTCCAAAATGGACAGTGCAATGTTGGCAAGCAATGGCAAGCAATGGCGAGAGTATGCCGCCTTATGAACACCTACTCGTTATGCAAAGTCGACCGCTGAGGCCTAGTGGCTGTCTGGATATGTATTCGATTAACTTTGCATAAAACCTGGCTGCTGTGTTGAGAATGGAGACTCCCAATAACGCAGGAGTCAGTGATCATGTCCGTTCTTACATTTGATGAGTTGGTTCATCGTCTAGAAAGTGAGCTGTACCGATTGCACTACACCGAGGGTTCAATTGCTGGTTATCGTAGAGCCTGGAAACATATAGCGAGATTTCTTGATAGCGAGGGTTTGCGCGGTTTTAGCGAAGAGGCTGGGATGCGATTCCTTGATTTCAAGTACGGATTTTCCGAGTTGGAAAAAACGGGAACGTTGACCCAATATGTAATCAACCAGCTACGAATCATTAGAATGCTGGGTGACTTCCAACAACACGGTAGTGTCCTACGTCGTTATTATAAGCAGAAAGTCTTACTTAACGGCGAGCCCTTTCAACAGTGGCTGAAGCGCTTTGAAGCCTATTGTCAGGAACGAGAGTATTCAGTTGTCACCTGCAACCATTACAGAAAAGCGACAGATAGATTTCTCGCTTTCATTGAGTCACAGAACGTATGGGACGTTGAAGATATTGTTGCCAGCCAAGTGCCTGACTATGTCAAAACGCTTCTAGGCTATAGCTACAAGAGCGTTGAGCTACAGCTGTGTGGCCTGCGCTGTTTTCTACGTTTCCTGATTCAGCAAAATTTGTCTGCGCAGCCCTTGCTTGATGCTGTGCCAACAGTAAAGGCACGGAAACAAAACAGGATTCCATCTGTTTGGACAAAGGAGAACGTTGAGAAACTGATTCAAGCCATTGATCGAGGTAACCCTGCTGGCAAGCGGGACTACGCCATCATTCTATTGGCTGCACGTCTGGGTGTTCGCACCATTGACATCAAGCGGTTGAAACTCACTGATCTTAACTGGGCAGAAAGCAAGATTGGACTTCAAGTGTCGAAAACAGGTGCAATGGTTCACTTGCCCCTGCTGCCAGATGTCGGATGGGCCATCATTGAGTATCTGAAAAATGGGCGCCCAAAAGTTGACTCTCCTTATGTTTTTCTACGACATCTGGCGCCGCTGCAACCTTTCTCCGATGAAGATCGACTGCATCAAATCATCATCAAGTACATGAGGATAGCCAGAATTCCCATCTCACCGAACAAGAAAAAGGGTATGCACTCCTTGCGCCATACACTGGCGAGTCGTTTGCTAGCAGAGAAGACTCCATTGCCAATCATCTCTGACATTCTTGGCCATGCGAGTACGGAATCCACAGCAGTTTACTTGAAAATTGATGTTCAGCAGCTACGTCAGTGTGCGCTTGACCCCACAGGGGAGATGGAATGATGAGAGATCTTCACTTTCATAGTTCACTGAACGAGTTCATTACCGGTCTCATCGCCGAGAAACGTGCTGTGGGTTACAAATACACAACTAGCGAGTGGACACTCTACAAGCTTGATCAGTTCTGCATCAACCAGAACTACACTGAGGCGGTGATAACTCAGGATCTGGCGAACGCATGGATCCAGCGTCGGCCTAACGAGGCTCTCGCTACCCAGCAAAACAGAGCCGGTATCCTGAGGCAGCTGGGGCTATACATGACGCGATTGGGTCTTTCATCGTATGTCCTACCGCCGAAAATACTGCCTCGTAAGCAGCATTACCAACCCTATATATTTAGTGACACTGAAATTGCTGCGATATTGAAGAGAGTGGATGCTTGCCACTACAACTCACAAGTGCCATTGCGACACCTCATCATGCCGTTACTCTTCCGTCTGCTGTACGGCTGTGGGTTGCGTCTTTCCGAAGCACTTCAGCTGCGCGTGAATGATGTTGATCTGGACGAAGGTGTTTTGAGCATCATCGATGGTAAGTTCAACAAAGATCGGTTAGTGCCCATGTCAAAAAATAATCTAGAGCGTTCCAGACGCTATGCTCGGATAGTACACGCCTTATCTGACGGGCACGACTACTTCCTTCCTGCACCTAGTGGTGGCTCGATAACTACCGGTAACGTTTACAAAAATTACAGACGTTTCCTCTGGCAAGCTGGCATATCACACGGTGGTTGGGGAAAGGGTCCTCGGCTGCATGATCTGAGACACACACACTGCGTTCACTGCCTGAGGCGATGGGTCTTGGAAGGTGCAGACCTTGCCGCTTATTTGCCTATCTTGAAGACATACATGGGCCACTACTCGTTTAAGGATACGGCGCACTATCTACGCCTTAGTGCAGAACTCTATCCGGACATCATAGCCAAATCAGAACAGGCCTTTGGGGACATCATTCCCACGCTAGAGGGGTGGCACAATGAAGCCGACTGACTTTGCTAAAGCTCTGTCAAACTATTTGGGTATTTACCTGCCTGGGCAGCGTAACGTCAGCACAAATACCATCAAATCCTATCGAGACACATTCAAGCTGTTTCTGATTTTCTGTAGCCAAGAATCTCGTTGTCGCTCTGCAGATAAGCTGCGCTTGAAAGACATCGACAGGTCGCTGGTGCTGGGTTTTCTAGATTGGCTTGAGCAAGAGCGACATAACGGTATCTCGACACGAAATCAGCGGCTCGCCTGCATTCATGGATTCTACCGGTACATGCATATTGAAGATCCTACAGGACTACTTCAGTATCAGCAGATATTGTCAATTCCCAGTAAGAAAGCACCTGCTGCAACGGTGGCGCACCTTAGGCCTGAAGCACTAACGCTGATATTAGCTCAGCCAGATCTGTCAACATTGTCTGGGCGTAGAGATCTAACATTACTCAGCGTTCTCTACGATACAGGTGCGCGTGTGCAAGAGTTGGTTGATCTTAAAATACGCGATGTCCGATTTGATCCGCCGGCCATTATCACGCTAACGGGAAAAGGCCGGAAAAAGCGTCAAGTGCCGCTCATGACCAACACCGAATCACTAGTGAAACAGTATATCGGCGAGGCGTTTGGTGATCTTGTTGGAGCGTCGGACGAGCCACTATTTTCCAACCGCATGCGTACCAAGATGACGCGTGCCGGCATATCGTACATCCTCAATAAATACGTACGCAAAGCTCGCACAAAGTCGCAAACTATTCCTGAAAAAGTAACCCCGCATGTGTTTAGACACACCCGCGCAATGTTGCTACTTCAATCAGGGGTAGCCCTTATCTATATACGTGATTTATTAGGTCACGTTGATATTGAGACGACTGAGATCTACGCCAGGGCTGACACTGAGATGAAACGAAAAGCTCTTGAAGGTGCGTATCCAGATCTTGTCCAAAGTACTTTACCGCATTGGACAAAAAACGGTGACCTTCTCTCGTGGTTGAGCACGCTGTAGCATACCCCCTCCACCTCGTTATGCAAAGCATATGTGCTATTGATGCCGGCTACCACGCGGTTACGGTGATTGACTTTGCATAACGAGTAGGTGTTCATAAGGGTCGGTCATCGGTCCTTTATTGCTGAACCTTTTCATGCACTACGCATTCGACAAATGGATGGATAGGGACAACCCCGATTGTCCTTTTGCTCGTTATGCTGATGATGCCGTTATTCACTGTCATTCCCGTTGGGAAGCGGAGCAGCTATTACGCTCGGTAACAGAACGGCTTGGAGATTGTGGGCTAGAACTGCATCCTGCGAAATCCAAGGTCGTCTACTGCAAAGACAGTAATCGGCAAGGTGTGTATGAAAACATGCAGTTCGTATTTCTTGGCTTCTGTTTTCGTCCTCGGTGTGCACCGAGCCGAAGTGGCAAGGCGTTTACCAGTTTTTTGCCTGCTATCTGCAATGACGCTAAGAAGAATATACGGCAATCGATACGCCGTTGGTGCCTGCAAGGACTATCTAACGTTTCGCTAGAAGATCTTGCAGGGCGATTCAATCCCATCATTCGTGGATGGATCAATTACTACGGCGCTTTCTACAAGCAGGAACTTGGCCGAGTGTTTTCGCACTTGGATGACAAGCTGGTACTTTGGGCACAACGCAAATTCACACAATTCCGACAACGTCGGGGGCGTGCAAGGCGTTGGCTCGTCCTGTCTCTAGCAAGTCAACCCAACCTGTTTGTTCACTGGAAAGACTTTTCAGCGAAATATGCTTAATCAATAACTGCCATTGTGGGAGCCGTATGACGCGAGAGTGTCACGTACGTTTCTGAGAGCGGCTCGGGTTGAAACACCCGGGCCGACTTGCCTTTGCCCGAGAATCGAACTGAAATACGAGTTCGTCTTGGCTCATAAGGCCTCCCATGCCCTGTATTTTCTTTTTCGCGTCTTGCAGACCTCCCGCTCCGTTTTTTTTTTAATGATACGGCGACCACCGAG
>JBGCGC010000104.1:0-28302 GCA_045110475.1 Granulosicoccus sp. | reverse complement strand
TCTACGAGTCGGCTGATGCTGTAAGTCCATCAGGAATTTCTTCCGCCCAGGCAGAAACAAGGCTGTCTAATCTCTCCAGCTCTTCCTCTGTTAACCCATCAGGAAGGTCGCCCATTTCTAGCCAGTTCCGCAGATGGGTATGAAGCTGATCCCTGGATTGAGATGAGTGTCGTGAGTGAATACGCCCTACCGATTCATTGAAGCTCAGTGACTTGCCATCGGCCCATATAAGCGTTCTGCTGACAGGGTCCAGATTGACGATATTCTCGATCTCTTTCTCAGCAGCAACCAGCGAGCTGTACCAGTCATCTGATTCCTTCTCTGTCATGCCGAATACATCTTGACCAACCATGACATTCTGCCCTGCAAAACGTTAGTTTGTCGTCTACATACACGATACCTTTGACAACGATGTCTGTGTAGCTGATGACCCTATGGACTCACTGGTGGAATGCCATCGTTATGCCACGTCCCGGTTTCCCACGCCAGAGCACGTTCCTGTGGTTTGAGCTTTGTTGTGCGGGGTTGAGTGAACGTTCCGATCATCTGGGTGTAAGCAGTACAGTGCGCGCCTTGTCACTGCGTGGCAGCTACTACGATAACTTGCTCGATTGCTGCCATAGCAGTGCGATCAAACTTCCAGCATTGACAGCTCTCTGGGCTAGCACTGCCATGTGCTTGTTCGGTGACAACGTTGAACGCGTTGCCGGACGACCAATGCTTATTGTTGACGGCAAGAATACGGCCAAAGAGGGAAAGAAGATGCCAGGCGTGAAGAGCCTGCATCAGGAGAGTAAATCGAACAACAAATCCAGCTTTATCATGGGGCATTCCTGGCAAGCTGTATCACTATTGGTGCGTGCAAAAGAGACGTTTTTCGCCTGTCCATTAAGCATCAGACTGCATGAAGGCGTCAAATTTTCAAACCGCGACAAGCGTACGACTCTGGACAAAATGATTGGTTTGGTTGACGAGTGTTGCCTGAACGAGTCCTGCTACATCGTCGCAGATGCCTACTATGGCAGTGGTGCCCTGATCAAGCAGGTACTCAAACAAGGGAATCATTTGATCACACGTGCCAAGGGTAACTGCGCTGCCTGCTATTTGCCGTCAAAGTCGGTTGGTAAACCGAGCCGCGGTCGGCCACCAAAGTACGGCCGCAGGGTCAAGCTAAAGAATCTGTTCAAAAGTACTAAGAAAATTGAGAAATTCACCAGTCCACTTTACGGTGAAAAGGGCGTTATGCTCAAGGTGCGCACGCTTGATCTGATGTAGGAGCCTGCTGGCCAGCTAATCAGGTTTGTTCTGGTTGATCATCCTGATCGTGGACGTTGGATGCTCATGTGTACGGACCTGACACTGGATGTGCAAAGCATCGTACGACTCTATGGTTTGCGAGTTTGCGAGTTTGCGAGTTTGCGGGTTTGCGGGTTTGCGGGTTTGCGGGTTTGCAGATTTGCGATTCAAGATCGAGCTGGCGTTCAAGCAATCCGTGCATACGCTGGGCGCTTTCAATTGCCACTTCTGGATCGGGCCGCGCAGGTGGCAGGAATGAAACCCATAAAGCGGCGCGGTGGTAATTAGTACATGCACAGAGAAACTGATGACTACCGAGATAAGATCAGGCGTAAGTTACATGCCTACCATGTGTTCATGATGATGGGCGTAATCACCCAGGGATTGATGCACTACCTGTCCTCTCATAATTGAGAGCTGGTCTGGAAAACATTCGGTTCGTGGCTGCGAACTATTCGGAACGGTGTTGCGCCAACAGAAATGGTTGTGGCTACAGCGCTTCGCAACACGCTGTTTCCATTTATTCGAACTTGCACTGAAAGCAACACATCGGCAAGATTCATTAGCGAGCGCCAAGACCCTGATAGGGCGCAGCCGTGGCAGAATGCTGCTTGGAAAAGTCGGGACTCACGAGTGAATAATACTGACCAGTTTAGTTCACTTGATATTGACGCACAGCGTCTTACACACCAGTCATATCAGAGATAGACCAGTGAAAGCCAGCAGGCTATCGCGACGAATCCGAACCAATGGCAAGACTTGCCGACGAAACAGCGGCTGTACCTGGATCGCCGCCAGGTACTCGCCAGTACTCTTGCTGACAACTTGCTGTGCCGCATCAGCACATCGGATCATGCACCGGACGAGCGAAGACTGTACACCGCCGGGCCAATGAAAAATTCATAGACCAGCGCTTTCCTTGGTTTAAGACGCGGCAATGAGGATGTTGAGACCTCGCTTCTGGATCATCTGGTATGCGGCCTGCCTGGCCCATACCGTCACACACTGCAGTTTCTTTCAGGTTTTTAGAAGATGTTAGCTGGTTTGACTACTGTATTAATAATCAATAAGTTGTGTAGTATTTAAAGCGACATGATCTGTGATTTTCTGGAGTAGCAAGTCCATGCCAAAACAATGCAGCAGCAACGCAAAACGGTTCACCACACCGTTTAAACTGATGTGCTGGCTCCTCATAGTGCAGGTGTTTACCTGCACCCAAGCCTTATCTTCTACTAACGACCCAGAGTCAGATCGGTGGGAGCAGATCAGGCTACAGTTGTTTGGAGAAAAAGCCATTATCGAAAATTCCGGAGTTATCACTCTGGAAGCACCGGGTCGGGCGTTTGACGGTGCACGTGTGCCTGTTACCGTTTCGGCAATGCCAGCACAGGATCCGGAAAACTATATCGCCAAGCTGTATCTTATTGTCGACAACAACCCCATGCCCGTTGCCGGCACATTCCAATTCCAGACTCAACAGACCTGGGACACCATTGACACAGAATTACGGATTAACGAATACAGCTATTTACGTGCTGTTGCAGAACTGAAGAACGGCGCTCTGCACATGAACAGCTCTTATGTGAAGGCGGTTGGTGGCTGTTCAGCCCCACCGAGTAGTTACGAGCGCTCTGATGCCACTTTACTGGGTAGTTTCAGTGGCGGTATAGAGGAGCTACTCAATCCCAAGGTACCCGCAGTGGCTCGTATCCGGATTATTCATCCAAACGCCAGTGGCATGCAGTTTGACCAGTTCACGAGAACCTACATACCTGCCCACTACATACATACTATGACAGCGGAGTTTAACGACACCCCCCTTTTCATACTTAACACCAATTTTTCATTGAGCCAGGACCCTGTTCTGGGCTTCAACTTCCAACCTGATAAGAGCGGCACTCTGAAACTGACAGCAACTGATTCGAAAAATCAACGGTTCGAACAATCGTGGGAAATACTGGGTATGTAACCGGTAAGAGCTTACCAGTTTGAGTTTCTGCATCATGTTCGGCTAGAAGAATATAGTTAGCACAAACAGAAAAAAGCGATCCCAGGAACAGGAAAAGTACGTGTTTGCTCTTTTTTTTAGCCGCTGGCAACTCTTTGTACTTTAGCCACCGGTAATATTTCATCACCGATTCACACTTTAATAATAGGCTTGGCTATTGCCAGAAAGCCATTGACTTGGTCGATCAACGAGCGCAGCTGTAGATGTCCGACGTCCGCTCGCCCAGCGAGCACTCCAGCCAGCTACGTCAACCAATTTTGGCTGGTAACACAAAACCGACTCACCTGACCAATCCACTCCCTCCCTCTGGATGCGTTTCACGCTGCGTAACCGTCTGTTCATCGCATAGTGATGACAAGCACTGAATTTTTGTTGCACTATGACTCTAAGGATTCGGTTACAGAAGAGGTTCACCCATGAGACCGTTAAAAACAACCACACCATTCAGCAATCGCTCTTTGTCAGCGAAGCTTCGAGGCAAACCGCGCAATGCTCGTAACATGCTCCCACCAAACTACAGGCCTATTCCACCCGTTGTTCGGGATGCTTCGAAGATGAAGCCGAGTGCGAACCAAGTTCTCACCGAACTACAGGTTACGGTGGGTAACATACAGGAAGTCAAAGGTCGTATTTTACTGGCCATTTATGACAGCGAAGCAAACTACAACCTGACCGCTGCGTACGGCGAAACCGCACCCGCGAAAGAAAGAGAGGTGGTATTCAGATTTTCAGATCTACCCCTGGGCGAATACGCGGTAATGGCTTTCCACGACATTGACAACAACAGCAAGCTCAGTGTCGACTGGGCCGGGTTACCGATCGAACCGTGGGGTGCTTCGCTACAGGGCAGGAGCATCCTCGGCGCACCCGAGTGGTCCGACGTGGTTTTCAACCTGCCGGCAGAGGGGATGGCACTGACCATTAACCTGCACCGGTCTGAAAGAATATTTGACACTCTGGTAGGTTAGAGTATCCGCTCGAGCGGCTATCCGAGAATGCGCTGACCGGCTGAGAGTGTGATATTTGAGTAATCTTGTGCGTAAATTTCGGCGAATAGAACAGGGAGGCTGCGTGGTAAAAAATCCACAAAGCCTTCTGACCGCGCTACCTGGCATCGGATATGGATAGCACAACGGATGGTGACTATCTGCTTCGTACCGTCATTGCTGTCATGGAGGACTTCCGAATGGCGGAAACAAATACGCAGCCGGTTCATAGCAGCTCTGTCACGACGGCTAAAAACAACCGACAGATTAACTGATGCTCAGCCGTCACAAGACGAAAGTACGGGATTACCGACTGATCTCTATTTCAGGACAGTCATAACATTGCTCGGGGGAAACCGACCGCACGCGCTTATACCGACTAAGTGATGATTTATCTCACTGATTCTGGTGCGGATTCCGACTATGATAGGCGCAATTGGGAAACCAGATGCTCAGATAACGATGATTCGTCAGTCCGCACTCACAGTTCTGGCACAGAACTTTTTATTCTGCACATTCATTGCTCTGATACTTTGGCAAGCCGTGCCATCACTTGGGCAACACGGATTACTCGCCAACTTTGTTCACGCCCAGGCCATTGGCAATTGTGTGGCTATTCCGGCGATCATGGCTTCCCGGCTGGCAAATTTGTGGGGACTCACCAGCCGCACCCTGTTCATCATTCTTGCGCTCATCACCCCAATTGGTATCTACGCAGGGCTGGGCCTTGCGGGATGGGCGCTCGAAGACATATCCGGCAGCGATAAATACAACCTGTTGGGTAATCCCGAGCAGTTTCTGATCGCTGCAGGGGCTGCAGTGATAGCCAGTACCGCATTTTACTGGCATTGGAGCAGCCGTGAGAAGGTACTCAGACTGGAGCTTGTTGCATCCGAGGAAAGTCGCCGAGCAGATATTGCCCGGCACGTCATGCTTCAGGCTCAACTTGAACCGCACATGCTGTTTAACACGCTGGCCAACCTACGCGCACTCATTGCATCTGACACCGACCGAGCCATTGAGATGCTTGATCGCCTGGACAGCTTCCTGCGAGAGACGCTGTCGTCGACACAAGCGGCAACTCATAGCCTCGAGCATGAGTTCAAGGTGCTCGAGGATTATCTGGCACTCATGCAAATCCGTCTTGGGAACTGCCTGTCTTACGAACTTCATCTACCCGATGAATGCCGCGAGGTCATGATCCCCTCACTATTACTGCAACCACTGGTCGAAAACGCAATAAGACATGGTATCGAGCCGCAAGTTGACGGTGGCCTTATAGTCGCCAGCGCGACTTGTACTAACGATCAACTGCGGTTGACTGTAGCTGATACCGGAGTGGGCATGAAGGAAAGCCTCGTGACACAGTCTGGTGACTACAAAGCGCTTACACGTCTGTCCAAACGAAAAAACAAGCAAGACGGTTTTGGCCTGAACCATCTGCGAGAGCGGCTTGCTCAGACTTACGACAACGGATTCGAACTTCGATTTGAGTCCGAATCCACCGATGCCTCTATAAAAGGCACTCGCGTGACGATTCGAATTCCACTTGAAATCACCGAACCATCGAAAGCGCAGGGTAATTCTGCAAAAAAGACGAAAACACTGAAACTTGCCCAACAGAGGCCGTCGCAATGAATACCGCTTATACAGCGGTTATAGCAGATGATGAGCCGCTGCTCGCGCATGCGCTCACCAAAGAGTTGGAAAATTCGTGGCCACAATTAACCATTTGCAGCGTTGCTAATGATGGCAATAAAGCCCTCGCAGCGATCAAGGAATACAGGCCTGATATCGCCTTTCTGGACATTCGCATGCCAGGAGCAACGGGGATTGAGGTGGCCGAGACGATTGCTGAAGATTGGCCGGATGAAAGGAATAATGACGAGACGGATATCGAAAATAGCAATGAGATGTACAAGAGCCCACCGTTAATCGTATTTGTAACTGCTTACGACAACTATGCTGTGCAGGCGTTTGAATCCGCGGCCATCGATTATTTACTAAAACCGGTAAGGCCAGAACGCCTCAAACAGACCATTGAACGCCTTAAACAGCACCTTCATCAGCCGGAACGCTCAAACGCTGACAACCTGGGCGATCAGATACGCGAAATTATTGCATCCCAGATGATACAAACAGCTACCGATGGAAGAACTGAGGAGCTACGAATGATTCGGGCAAGCGTTGGTGATGCGGTCCGCATGATCCCGGTCGATGATGTAATTTTCTTCGAATCTGCCGACAAGTACGTTTCTGTTCACACGGAAACGTATGAGGCAGTTATAAGAGAACCCCTGCGCAACCTGCTCCCACGTTTGGATCAGAAACAGTTTGCTCAGATCCACAGGCGCACAATAGTCAACTTAAACAAAGTAGTGGCGGCTGTTCGAGACGAAACTGGCAAAGTTACTCTGCAGTTGAAAAACCACAAGGCCACCCCGGTGGTTAGCCGCATTCATCGCCATATGTTTCAAGCGATGTAAGTGGTAGCTATCGTAGCCACCTGTTGTTCAAGTGCGAATGAAATAAATAGGTTGTGAGGCGTATTGGCGATGAGTTTGTCGGCAACCGCCACTTTCAGACCGCCCCTAGCCTGGATTATTCATGAAATCACCAAATTCTTCCGCGCCCCCTTTCCCCGTAGCGAATCCTGTTCAGTCGGAAATACAGCCTGTATTCCACTCATTCACAGAATTCGCTACGGGAAAAGGGTTCGGTAAAAGAATTCGGCGCACTGAATAGTCCAGGCTAGGAGTCTGCGCGGCAGAAAGCGATCGAGCGAGAGTAGTCCAATTTTGCGTCAAATTTTGTGCTCATTTGAGGAGTTTAGCTCGCTAAGTGACGAAAATGAGCGCAAAATTTGGCCAAAAGTGGGCTGCTCGTAGCCGATTGATTTCTTCGGGGCCGCCTCCGGCCGCGCAGGCTCCTAGCCGGCCAATCGGTTAGCACGACATTGGCGCCTCTTTCAAACTTAGAATCACTACTAACGTACTGCTCTACTGACCCGGGACTTTTAAACTGCTATCCCGGACCAGTATTTAATCGGTTAAACCTTAAGATCCTGAAAAGAATCAGAACAACCCACGATCACGCGGCACTTCCTTTAGTAGCGCAGTCAGTTTCTCTACCGTGTGATCGATCTGCTCGGTAGTATGAGCGCAGTTTACAAAAAAGCGTAAGCGAGCCTGGCCTCTGGGAACCACAGGAAACATCATTGGATATGTGCAAATATTACTCTCAAACAACTTGACCGATAACCAGAGAGCCTGCTCTGAAGATCCGATCATAATGGGTACAACCGCACTGTCCCCACTCATCCCCGTGTCCAGACCTGCCGCCTTTGCTTTTTCGATAAAGTAAGCCGCATTCGACTGCAACCTGCGCGCACGCTCCGGTTCGCTGCGCATGATTCGCAATGACGCAAGGCCCGCAGCTGTATTGGCAGGTGTCGGGGAAGCACCGTAAAGAAGAACGCCAGGTGCATAGTGTTTGAGTATCGATATGACTGGCCGCGCACCAGCCACGTAACCACCACAAGTGGCAAATGCCTTGCTCATCGAACCGAACAGCATATCAATGTCGGAGGCTTTCAATTCAGGATAATAATCCAGTACCCCCAGACCTCTCGGACCAATCACACCAATCGAATGGGCCTCATCGACCATGATAAGTGCCTTGTGTCGCTTGGCCACTTCGATGATGCGAGGTACGTCAGGAATGTCTCCATCCATCGAGTAAACACCCTCGATCAGCACAAGCACCCGCTCGTACTTGTCGCGGTGCTCTTTAAGCAGATCATCAAGCGCTTCAACATCGTTATGCGGGAATGTCAGTCTTCTTGCACCGCTTATTTTAGAGCCAACAAGCGCACTGTTGTGGATCAGTTCATCATAAATGATCAGATCCTGCTTTCTGGCGATATATCCAATGGTAAATGCATTCGTGGAGTAACCGCCGACAGAAACTACCGCCTCCTCAGACCCAAACATATCGCACAACTCGTGCTCGAATTCCTGATGGATAGGAATCTCTCCGGTAATCATCCTTCCGGAGCCTGTCGACACGCCATAGTTATCGATAGCCTCTTTCGCAGCATCGAGCACGCGCTGATCACCAGCCAGATCCAGATAGTTATAAGACGAGAAATTAATCATCTGTCGTCCATCTATCGATACCTCAGCACCCGACACACCCAGATGCTCACGGAACAGATTCCATTCAAATTTCTGTTTTCCATAAAACCACTCAGTGGTTTCAAATTCTTTGTATTCAGGAAACTTTGAAATATCGTGGAATTCTGGTTTGGTCCGAATGGTACGCAGTGCAGACGGCTGTCCATCGCCAGACTTCGTGCCTCCGAGGAGGCTCCCTTTCAAACGCTCAAGTGTTTCGCTCATTGTATGTTCTGCTCAGCAACGGTATTGTTAAACGTGTCCAGCCCAAAGTCAGCCAGAGTCTGATCACTGATTGCCCGGATGGTTGCTCCACCCAGCAGATCCATGACCGATACTGATATGCCCAGGTTCTGCCCCATCAACACCTGTATTTCGGTGGCCATCAGGCTATCTACGCCCAGATCGTTGATCGGACGATCAATTGATAAACTCTCAGCGTCCTGGCGTAGCTCGTTAGCAATAACCGCTGTTATCAATCCTGTTAACACAGTATTGCGCTCACCAATATCGAGAGTCATCAACTCCTCGATGAGTTGATCTCTGACCTCATCGTTGTTACCACCGCCAGCAGAAAGCAGCATTGACTTGAAACGCGGTGACTCTGCGCCGATCGTCTCGTAGCGAGCCCAGTCGGCCCAGCTGGACATAAGGGTACAACTTATCTCTGTTATGTCACGGGTAATGTAGGCTTCCATACGATCCAGTGCTTCAGCGGATGAAAGACCCCGGATACCAATGTATTTCAGGAATTGTTCTGTCTCGGCGCTGTCAGCTACGACGCCGACATCTCCGATAGCACCCCACATCACTGTCAGTCCACTCATTCCCAGATGGCGGCGATGACGCACCAGGCCAGAAAGATAACAGTTGGCCGCAGAGTAGGCCGATTGTCGGCGGTTACCCACAATGCTGGCAATCGATGAATAGCAAACAAAATGATCAAGGTCGATGTGTTTGCTTGCTTCATGCAGTGCCCAGCCACTTGTTGCCTTGGATCGCATAACCCGGCGATAGACTTCCTGATCAAGGTCCTTGATATCAAAGTCTTCAATAACGGCGGCTGAATGGAATATTCCCTTCAATGGTGGTAACTCAGCCTCAATCCACGTGACCATCTCTTTAACCGCGGCAGGATCCGACAAGTCGTATCTGGGCGCTTCTACCCTTACGCCTGCTGCCGTAAGCTGTTCCACGAAAGCTTTCTTTTCGTCAGAGTTTGCGCCTGATCGGCTAGCCAGAACCAGTGATTGAACACCGTGTGCAACGAGCCAGCTAGCGGTCTGCATGCCGAAACCACCCAGCCCACCTGTCACCACATAAGTGGCATCCGGATTGAACTCCAGCGGTTGGGAGACTTGAACCGGCACCTCGCTGCCTTCCAGATTAAATTCAATATCTACACGCAGATCGATGGGAGGAATGTCGAGAGTCTGAGTGACAATATCACGCAAACCAATAGACAATCCTGAATTCTCAACCTGCCCTCCCTGAGCCAGCATTGCGCAAGCAGACTCAAGTGCAGCCTTGAGGCGCTTTGGGCGTCCACTAGCGACCGACAGGTCACAGCGCACGATACCGGATACGGATGCCGGAAGCCTCAGGGCTTGCGCTGTGGCATCACAATCCACCAGAGTGCCGCCGGAGGCGACGCATTCGATGCCAACCGATTTGATCCATGTGGAAAGCGGGGCCACAACAGCATCGAAGTGATGACCCGCATTGCTTGCTACCGCTTTTTCGACCGCCTCATGCAACTTGCTTGCATCAGCATCGACCGGCACAACATTAACGTCCATCGTCTCAAGCTCGGCAGCAATGGCAGCCGCCACCGGATCGTTGATCATGACCAATGCAGAATCACCAGCATCGAGATTAGCGCTGTTCGCAGCGTATTTTGCAATAACGAAAGTTTCCAGTACTGCAAGCGCATCGCCAGGCTCGATTGAAGTGTCAAGCTCCGCGATGTAGAAATTTTCCCGAGCCGCCTGAATGTGACTCGCAAACTCAGCCGGAGCATAACCGAAGATCCGCTGACCGCACGAAACATCCATATTCTCCGAACCAACCGATTCAACGTCTCCGACTATGGCAACGAACGATTGATCAAGGGTGTCCCGATTGGGATCCGCGAGCAAGGAACTGGGTAGTGACATATCAGCTATACGCACCCTGATTTCACCAGCGGCACAGTCGGGCAACTCCAACTTGGCGAAAGACACCATACCGTCAGCATCAGGATCAGAACTCGGCCTCACACGATACTGAGTGTTCATCTCAATTCGTGTGTCCACAACCAATGGTCTATCAGGTGCATCGGATAAGGCAATGGTGCTGACCATGCGGCGTCCGCTGCGAAGCGCAACCTCATCGTGATCGTCGTCCGCAAGCAGTTCAGCAACTACAGCCTCTAACAACGGTGTATCAACTCTGGCTGGCATATCGACCAACGTGGCTTTGGTTCCCTCGATTTCATTGTGAGCCACTCTCATAAACCCACCAATCGCAGTTTGTGCCGGATTGACATCAGTCTCTGATGAGTCAGCTACGAACGCGCTCTGGGTAATGTAATAAACGCGAGGCCGTTCATCGACAGGCAATCCATGCAACGCCTTGGATACGCTTAATATCGTCTCAATGGCAATCTCACCGGTAGGGTCAGTTGTAACGCCAGACGCCAACCCATGCATGAACGCAATACCGTGAACATCTCCGACCTCACTAAACAGACGGGCGCAATCATCGTCATTGCCTGCACGTATAGAAGCTTCATCTTCGTCGAAGCAGAACTGCTCTCCCAGAGTGACCAGCATCGGTGCCATGGCACCCATGTTCTCCAGTTCTGATACTAGTTCTTCTGCTGTTTCCTGCCCCTTCTCAGCGAAGACAAGCCAACGTCCCAGGCGGCTTGGCTCATCGAGCTGTTCACCTGCATGCCACTCGTACTCCATTTCTTCCAAAGTGACGGGATCACCGAATTTATCGAGCCGCTGGCTTTTATTCTTGTTCGATGAAGCCGTTGCCTGCATTCCTCGAACCTCGGCAACAGTCCTTCCTGCTTCATCGAACAATGTCAGGTCGGTAATAATATTTTTAGCCGTCTGACTGACCATTCGCCCGTAGCACCAGATCCTTGCCGGAGTTTGCGCACACATGACACGGATGGATTTGAATCCAGTGGGCAGGTACATCGTGCTGTCGTCGCGCAGGACACCCATCAGCATCTGAAAACAACCGTCGAGCAAGCTGGGATGCAGTGAGTAACCGTCTTCACTAACCAGCTCCTGATCCAATTCCAGAAACGCCAGTGCATCGCCGCGTGCAGGGTTCAAATACACCGAATTTATCGCCTGGAAAGCAGGCCCGTACTGAAGACCCAGACCTGACAGTCTGTTGTACAAGGCTGTGACGCATGATTCCTCACCGAACTGAGATCTCAGTTCGGCAATGTCCTTGACTTCAACAAGATTGCTATCGATTCGACCTATCTCGGCACTGACGTGCAGAGTGCTTTCGTTGATGGAACCACTTGGTGCACTGCTGATCAGAGCCTCGGAACTTGTCGGATCGAAATGAGTGAAAACTTCGGCACTGCGAGAACGATTCAACAGCATTGGGCCGGCAATAGCCAGATTACGTACGTCGATACCGGCAACATCGTCAAACACCTCATGTCCGAGTTGCAGCAGCATTTCTATGTAGCCCGCTGCGGGCATCACCGCAGTACCCGATACGACATGATCGCCCAGGTAGGCAACGCTGTCGTGCGTTATGACATTTCGCCAAATATTGGCAGCTGAGGTTCTTGAGTAGCCGAGTAAAGGATTTCTCGAGTCGCGCAGACGCTCGCTCTCTCCTTGCTTTGTTTCCAGCCAGTGGCGCTCTCTCTGCCAAGGGTAGTTGGGCAAGCGCACCATTTTTCCATTGGGCGCAATTCTGCCCCAATCGATGGTTGCGCCTGCGGCATACGTACCTGCAACAGCGCAGTAGAAGGCCTTGAGCTCAGGTAATGCCGGTTTTTTGTCTGTACCACGACGTAGCGTTTCAACGAGGCGGATATCTTTACCAAAAGTACGACCACAATCGCGCAAGGCTGAAGACAATACCGGTTGAGGGCCGATTTCTACAAAAGTTGAATAGCCCTTGTCCATCAGATTCTTGATGGCATCCATGAACAGAACGGGCTGACGCACGTTTTCAGCCCAATATTGTCCATCGTATGAAATGCTGTCTACTTGCTGACCAGTCACCGTCGAGAACAACGTACGACTCGGGACTTGTGGCTTTACGTCGCTCAGTGATTCGATGAGCTCGTCAGTGATGGAGCCCATTAGATAGCTGTGATAGGGAACTTCTACATTCAAAACGCGATTAAATACCTCTGCGCTTGTAAGCTCCTCCGCCAGAGAATGAATAGAGACCGTATCCCCGGACACTGTCATGGATGATGGGCCATTAACAGCAGCAATATCGATCTTACCGTCGAAGCGTGCAAGGAATGGCTCGAGATTAGATCGTCCAAGCCCCACAGCCAGCATGCTACCCAAACCAGCTGTTTTCGCCTGAGTGCGACTACGGTGGTAACTAACCATCAACGCATCTTCAAGTGTCAGCGCACCTGCTGCAAAAGCAGAGCCGACCTCGCCTACGGAGTGACCCACTATGGCACCCGGTGTGACCCCCGCTGTTTCCATGATTTTGGTCAGGCCGTACTGGATCATGAAGTTCGCAGGCTGAGCGAACTCAGTTTTCGTTATCTCGGATTCTGATTCGCTTTTGAGCATCTCTGCGAGGATTGAAAAACCCGATATCCTGGTGAAAATAGCATCAGCATGATCGAGCGCTTCACGGAACTCATCGTGATCGCGATACAACTCCTGACCCATTCCCCACCATTGTGGCCCCATACCAGTGAATACAAAAACTGGCTCTTCCATTCCACCAAACGGCACGTCGTTCTTCACTGCAGTTCCGTCAACATCGCCGTTAGACAACTTCTCCAATGATTCGACGAGATCATTGAGGGAATAGCCCATCGCAACAGCTCGGTGTGTCAGATGTGATCGCTTACAGGCTGCTGTATAAAGCACATCGTCAACTTCTGCTTCACCGGATTCAAGAACGTGACTGATCCGAACAGCAAACTCCTTCAGTGCATTGTGTGAACGGGCAGAAATTGGCAGCATCAGCGGCAAGTCTGCTCTCTCTCTGAGCTCACCGGCCTCTGCCTGCTTTTCCGGCCCATTCTCGATCACCGCAAAGGCATTGGTTCCCCCATAACCGAATGAATTGACCGCGGCGCGCAGTGTTTCTCCGTTGCTTCCTAGTGGAATCAGCTCATCGCCCAAACGAACACCAAGTTCTTCAAACGGGATACTGGTGTTAGGGCTTTGCAGGTTTCCAAGCGGTGTGACGAGACGGTTGTTCAAAGTTAGCACCGCCTTTATGACACCAGCAACGCCAGCTACCGCTTCCGAGTGTCCGATATTACTTTTAATGGTCCCGATCACGACTCTATGGTCGCCAGTCCTGCCCTTGCCAAAAACGCGGCCAATAGAGCCGGCTTCTATCGGATCGCCGACGGCTGTGCCTGTTCCGTGGCATTCCACATAGTGAACGCTTTTTGGATCGATGTTGTTTTCAACACACGTTTTGCTCGCCAACGCCTCCTGTGCTTCCGCAGATGGCATCGAGATTCCAGGTGTGCGTCCATCAGAGTTGACGCCAGTGGCAAGGACCTTTGCCAATATGGTGTCGCCGTCGGCTATGGCCTGACTGAGCTCTTTCAATACTACAACACCAGCACCTTCGGCACGGCCATACCCATCACCGCGCTCGTCAAAGGATTTGGACTCGCCATCTCTCGACAGAAATTGCCCTTTAGACATTCCAACCGGGTATTCCGGCCTGGTCATAATGTTCACACCACCTACTACCGCGACCTCGCAACGACCTAATTGGACATCCTGTACGCCGTAGTTAAACGCTGTTAGCGAAGACGAGCAAGCTGTATCGATCGATAAACTCGGGCCACGCAAATCGAACGCATGTGAGATTCGATTTGACAACATGGTCATCATCATCCCGGCAGCAGTGTTCTGGTTGACTAATGGCGCGTTGTCCGGATTCATCATATTGACCATGTGGTCAAGCATGAAGCCGCCAACATAGACACCCACGTTCTCACCACTTAGGGAAGGCAAAGGAATTCCTGCATTTTCAAATGCTTCCCAGACAACCTCAAGCATGACTCTTTGTTGAGGGTCGAGGTTTTCGGCAACACTCGGTGGGATGTCAAAGAATGCAGCATCCATGTCACGAATGTCCTGCTTCAGAAAATTTGCCCTTCTCACGTAGGCTTTACCTGGTGAAGAGGCATCCGATGAATAATGCCAATCAGCGCCCCATCGATTCAAAGGTACTTCGCTGACAGTATTGACCCCTTTACAAAGTCCTTCCCAGAGCAATCCGATGTCATCGAAGCCGCCAGGCATCCGGCAAGACATACCAACTACAGCAACTTCCTTCATGTGAGTCCACTCATAAATAATTGTCCAATTGTACGTGCTGCATTACAAAACAGTACGATTCTCATGAGCAAATTGTGCCTGTTTAACCACGTTTTGTTCGAGAACCAGTTCTACTTAAGGATCTTATAACTGCAAGGACAGCTACTATGCCTTCAAAGTATGAACTTATCCAGTATTACGTCAGCTGTGCAGATTCGTATTATTTTTGGATATTTGTACACAATTGTTTTTATTGGAATGCGGCACGCCGTTGACATTTATAACTTTCCGTGAAAGGACTTGGCCGATGGTAATAGCCGATGGTAATAACAGTCGCGTGCGCAGACGAAAGTTAAAACCGAGTGATTGTCTAATGCTATCTGGTCATTGCTTATTCAAAGCCAGGTCGCAAAAGCTCAGGAAAGTACAACAATTTTCAAGCGAATGTACAGCTTTGCTCAATCCACTTTATTAAAAAAGATAGGTGGACCTGCCCCGGTCCTTCTTCAGCAGCATGCCAAAGGATCCTCAAAGCTTGGTGGCTCCATTAGTGATTAAGTACGAGCGATCCCGTTTATGAATTTCGTTCATGGGATCACCGGAAGCTCTGAAGTCCGGGGTCAGCTAGGGAGATTGAACGCAGTTTTCCCGTTCGGAACAGAGCTGTGCAACCTATTATTGCTTCTACCGCGCGCGCGGACGTCGGTCACACCCTGTCATTTTTCAACGTGCAGACCGTTCAACACACCCTTATCCCGAAGCTACATAAACATAAAGAAAGGTTTTTACCGGCTTCGGCTGATCAGGGGGTAAGCGCTGCACAACGCGCTGCATCGTCGCCTACGGCATGGCTTCTCGATAACTTCCTGCTACCCTGTTTTCATTTTTCGGAGAGTGTTTCTGGATCAGACGAAATACGGGCGGCGTAAAATAGAATGAGATTACCGTAGAAAGCAATACCCCGCCTGCCACTGACATGGCAAATGGTGGCCAGAATCCACCACCTTCCAGAATCAACGGTAAAAAACCGGCAAACGTGGTGACCGTTGTAGACACAATATGGCGGCTGGAATCCATGACGACGTCAACAATGGCTGACTGATCACCAGCACTTGCTGTTTCACTATTTTGCAGCCCTGTCAAAATCACTATTGCCGCATTAATGGAAACACCTATTGACCCTATAACGCCGATGAGTGCATTGATTCCGAACGGATACTGGAATACTGCCAGCGCCAACAGGCTTAATCCTGCACTGAGCCCAGCCACTGCCGCAATGACCAATGCAAGGCGGAACGAGTTAAAGGTCATGACGATAGACGCTATGGATAACGTAACGATAACACCCAGCGGTGCAATCAGGTTATTGAGAGTATTATTTCGCGCATCGGAGTCCCCGCCTGTTTGCAGCCGATAGCCCTCGGGTAATTCAAATCCCGACTCTTCTACAATTGATTGAACCTGCTTCAATGCCTCTTCTGGCAATGCACCATACTGAACAAATGCTTGTACCGTATTTACCCGTTCACCGTTACGACGACTGATTGTGCTTTGTGCGGGCTGCAGTTCCATGTTCGACACATTCGCCAGAGGCACCGCTTTATAGTCGCCCGGAATGGCAGATGAGCCTGAGGCGAGCAAGGGCAGGTTCTGTATCACTGAAACATCGCCCCTGTCCTCGTCACTGACACGCACTCTCAACGGCAGTTGCACTCCACCATCCAGCAGAAAACCGCCTGTCTGGCCTTCGAGCGTCGTTTCAAGTTGCTGGGCCACACCGCTGATTGTCAAACCGGAGAGTCTTGCCCTCTCCTCATTCATATTGAAAACAACTTTCGGCGCACCACCATCGAGGGAAGTACGTATTTCGGTGATAAGTTCAACTTCACTTAGCAACGCACGAAGCCGAACCCCCTCTTCTCTCAACACATCGAGATTCTCGCCGACGATACGAAGTTCCACAGGAGCATCCACAGGAGGGCCCTGAACGAGGTTACGGACAATGATTCTGCTGCCAGGGAACGCGGTGCTCAGTTCAGATTGCAACCTTGGCACTAGGCTGGCTGTTGCTTCCGAAGATGTCGTTGTAACCAGTGCCTGCGCATATTGCGGCTCACGATCCCGCTCACCTACCATATTGTAGTAAAACGCTGGAGCACTTTTACCAATGACCCACGAGACCTGTGCAATGTCAGAATCATCGCGCATTTGAGTATCAATGGCCTGTGCTGTCTCGTAGGTCGTTGCCAAGGGAGAACCTTGCTCAAGCTCTACCTCGACGTGAAACTGATTCCGATCAACACCCGGGAAAAACTGCGCCGTCAAGGTTCCGGCACTTAAAAACCCCATAAGTGGAAGAACCAGGGCAAATGCAATAGAGTTAACGGGGTGGTCTATCGACCATTCGAGCGTACGCCTGAAAAAGTTGCTGATGACGGGTATTGACAGCCCCTGATCAAGCAACGATCGCCTGGGTTTCTCTGGCAGAATATGTCCCGCCATGGAAGCAGTAATTGTAATGGCGAGCAAGAATGACCATCCAAGCATGATAATCAATGCTAACGCTATGGACCCTACAAAATCACCCGATGGGCCTGGCAGCAATACCATCGGCATGAAAGAAAGAGCGGTGGTCACCGTTGATGCCAGCAAGGGGGCAAACAATCGCTTGACGGATAAACCAACCGCAGCAGATCGCGCTGATCCTTGCTGTAAGCGTCGCATGATCTCATCAGTCATGACAATCGCAGCATCAACAAGCAAGCCCAACGCCACGATCAGACCGGTGAGCGACATTTGTTGTATGGCAAGGCCCATGAAATTCATCGTTGCGACGGTGGCAAGCGTCACCAGCGGCAAGACCAGAGCGACGATCATGGCAGCGCGCAAGCCAAGCGTTATCAGCAATATCGAGATAACCAGCGATAAGCCTATCGCCATATTCAGGCCGACGCTCTGGAGCCGCTCTTTCGTGTAAACACTCTGATCAAAGACACGCTCCATTGTCAGAGTACGCGGCAGATTTCTTTCAAACTCATCGAGCACCATCCGGATATCTTTCATCCAGACATCAATCTGCAACTCATTGGAAATACGTGTTCCAACCAGAACGGCAGATCTCCCTCCCGACAACGCCATCTCGTCCGAAGGCTGCCGTATTCCCTTCGAAACGGTAGCTATGTCACCAATACGCAAAAGCGACCCGTTATTGACAACGACAGGTAATTCTCGGACGCGATCAAGGGTATTGATGTCCCCCGAAAGCTCGATAACAAAGTTCGCAGACTCCGAACGTAGACGTCCAGCCCGTAAACGAGTGTCAGCACTGCTCACGGCTTGAGAAACCTGCTCAACCGAAACGCCCAGCACACTCAGAGCGGCAATGTCTATTTCTATCAGAATTTCTTCGGAGACGTCGCCGAACAGATCGACTTTGTCTGTTCCGCTGACCGAACGCAGTCTATCTGCAAGATTTTTCGCATATCTCGCTGTACTGGCGATGGACATATCATCACTTGGCACCAGAGCGACAATTGAACTGAAAGTGCCCGCGTTATCGGTTGCCAATTCGATAGGTTGTACGCCATCTGGCAACTCTAGTTCGGCATCATCCAGGGCATCACGCACATCAGACCATGCAACTTCTATGTCTGACTTAGCTAATGTCTCAACCAGCTCGACGCTGATAATGGAAATGCCGCTGGCCGAACTCGACTCGATGACATTGATACTGGCGATCTGCCTTAGCTGCGCCTCAATTTTTTCTGTTACCAATGACTCGACGCGACCTGGCTCAGCCCCTGGATAAGGCGTTGTAATGGTCGCAAACAAATTAGTGATCGTTGGATCTTCCTGCCGCCCGATTGACAGAAAGGCGGAGAGCCCGGCCACGACAATGATGAAAATCGCCAGAATCGAGAGGCGGGGCTGCCTGAAAAACATAGTTTCCACGATCAGTTTAACCGTTCAGTATGGGTAAGACAGATGAGAGCCATGAGTGATTATTTTGTAAACTGTGCCAGTTGAACGCGCTGCTGCGGGACGACTCTATGACTGCCGTTAAATACGATTTGTACAGAATCCGACATTGAAGCCTGAATATAGGCCCGATTGCCATCTGTGTGCAGCACCTCTACATGTTCACGAATGACCGTGGCCAATTCATCATCCGCAGCGTCACCTTCCGTACCAGCATCCTCCAGGGACAATCGCAATACGCTCCAAAGCCCCCGCTTTCCTTCTGACAATGCGCTTACAGGCACCCAGTATCCGGGAGCGAACTGTGTGTCCACCCAGAGCAGCTGTGCCATTTCACCCATCGCAGGCCACTCGTTACCATTGTCGAGAAGTTCGAATCTGGTTTCGATGACTCTTGTGCCAGGAGCAACATCTGGACGCTGCCCTACAAACCGAGCATCGAACTCTTCACCATTGATTGTTATGCGGCTGTTTCTATTGGCGTTCCAATCAGTTTCCAGATCAGCTGGTATACCAATCCGAGCTGTTGGATTGCGCTGCTCGAACAGTCTTAACACCGGCTGGCCTGCTGCTACAAAACTACCTGGATCGAATAGGCGTTCACCCACGATGGATTCGTAAGGCGCTCTCAATGTGGTTTTGCCAAGCAGTATGTCGATTTCTCTTAACTGAGCCTCTACCTGGATCATTCTTGCAGTGGCATCCTCAACTGAAAGGCGTGCATTATCAAGCGACTCTTCTGTTCGGAAACCACTAATACTCAATTCGCGCTCCCGTTGCAGGTCCAGATCAGCCCGCTTTAACCCAAGGACAGACGCTTGCTTCAACGCCAGAATCTGCAGTTTCTGAGCTTTGAGCGAGCTTTGATCAAGAATCGCAAGCGTACGTCCGGCAGATATTTCATCGCCTTCCTGTACTAGTATTTCCGATAACTTACCACCGCTCTCGAATGCAATGTCGATGTTCTGGTTTGACTCCATCAATCCCACGAAACGACGTTCTACGTCGAAAGAAGGCGTCCGCTCGATGGTAATGGTCTGGACGGTCACTCTGGATTTAGCGTCCAGTGGGGACGTGGCAGCAGCGCGAGTCTGGATAATTAACACACCGCAAAGAAGTACTGCAAACGCGACCGCAAGGCCGATGAACGAACGCAGGATACGTTTCCATGTTGACAGTTGTGAGCGCGGCGTTTCAGACGCTTCCGCGATTGCTGAACCAGACTTAACTGAATGTTGGGCTGACGTATTCACGAATGGTAGTCCTCATCCGCTTGCGGATTTATTAATTGATCTGAACAATAACATATGTTAGCTTCGCTAAATGATCACCAGCTCACGCGCCGTGCATGGTGACCAATCATCGCTTATGGATTTTTGCTGGTTGCACTATTGAACTAGCCACTCGTACTCTCAATCACCTGATCTGGCTTGAGATTCCCGTAAAGGCACCATGCGGCTCACTCATCCATACATGGACCAGACGATATCGACAAACCACACTGGCATCCACCTGCTTTTATTATCTTCTATCGGCCAGAGGCCGCTGAGGTTTAATGACCTCTGACCAGGTTGATAAATGAGGTCACCCAAGTCCGCTGACAAGTCTGCGTCCGCCCCTCCGCTCTTAGCGAAAAGCAGCTCGATTGGCACGACATTTCCCATGCCCCCCAACATCTACTGGATCTTCCGCTCAGCTCGGTATGATACTGATGAGTGTGCCGGAGAAACAAGGTGGTTTATGGCCAGGGCAGACGTTTGGATTCAATGGTAGTTTCGTTAACCGGACCATTGGCAAAATATACAGATGATAAAGATTACTCGCTGTATTTGAAGATATATAGTGAGTAATTTCCTTGGTTTTACATCTGAAATCGTTACCCAGCCAGAACGACGCGTGTGAATCGACATCGCAATGAGCTGGCTTACAAGTACGATTGCAACTGGCCGATAACGCATTCGTGTCGTTCATAGCTATATGTTCTGCACGCACACAATGCTAAATCCTATACCGTTAACATTCAGGCAAGGCCGCAAAGCTTACTTGCCTAACGCGGCATCTGAGCAACAATTTATAGGTTTTTGCACGAATTATTTGTTTTCGGAGACACATAACGTTTTTCATCCCGGTATCTGCCAGATATCTGAGGGTTTGATAACGCGATACCATATAGCCATAGGGTATATCTCTAAAGTTATATCTTACTGTACCTACTCATAACCACAAAACAAGATTGTCGTATGAACATTGAAGCAAACAACAAATTGGCACCGTCAGAGTCCGGCAATCTTAACAAGGCCAATAAAGTGATCAATCAAACCATTCGCGTCAAAAGTGGCCGTGATTTGGTTAATTATTGTTACCTGGTGGTCAATAGAGATACCAATCAGGCGATAATTATCGATCCAGCCTGGGAAATAGACAAAATTCACTCAATCTTGAATGCAAGAAAATGTGAATTAACTTCAATCCTGCTTACGCATCATCATAAAGATCATACGAATCTCGCCGAAGAGCTGGCCACTGAGAACAAAGCCACGGTTTATATGTCATCGCGTGAAATCGAACACTATGAATTTACCTGTCGCAACCTTGCCCCGATAAAAGAAAACAACATTCAAAGCGCAGGCATGGATATCGGGGTAATTGACACACCAGGACACACCGCAGGGTCGGTATGTTTTTCGATCGGTGATTATCTGTACACCGGGGACACGCTTTTTATCGAAGGGTGTGGCGTATGCAAAGGATGGGGTTCCAGCGCCACCCACTTGTTTGAAAGTCTTACCCTGATCAAAAGATCGTTTTCAGATAAGACAAAAATATTCCCGGGACACCGCTTTAACCAAGCACCCGGTAAGTCGCTTGAATATGTCAAAGATAACAATATCTATCTGCAAATAGAGGATAAAACCGAATTCATTAACCTCCACATGCGTGACCGCGATACGTCAAATATTCAATATCGATAGGGTTAAGTCAGGAAGAACAATGTTGATTTTTCACTGATAACATTGTCCTGGAGCAAAGGTTACAAACATTACTCCGCAGGTCGACCTTGAGGAACTTTTTATTGAGTAACCCTCGTCCAGCTCTCGGATCTACAGAAAAAAGCGATGCAACCCGACACTTCCAGAACATCGTTATTCAGAGACATTTTTGATTTATAGGATTTGTCCTCAGTCGGGTCCCATATTCTGCCCCCTGACCAGCTCACGCTATCACGACTCATCATATCCCAAAGCATTTTCTTTCCCAGATGCTCATAATCCGGATTGGATTCACCTTCGTGATTCATAGCCTTGGAGATGATCCCACAATAGGCATCGCCACACTTTTCAATTGAAACATGCAAATACCCCTTTTCCTTCGATGCTGTTTGCCAAAGGCCCAGCACTGACGTTTCTGCCGAAAGAGCAGGTATGGCAGCAGAGAATAATGCCACTACAAACATTGTTTTAACGATACTACGCATAATTATCCCGCCTGCTCACTAGGAGCGTGTGGAAGAACCTCATCTACTGGTCGCTCTTCGCGAACCGTAGGTTTACCCGTGGTCTTGCTAGCCATATGCAGCAACCTTGGCACCCCCAGAGGTGGCATCAGCTTTGCCGCCGTCATAACTCCTGACATGAGCGCAGAATTCACTCCGGGTATCACTATGTCTGTGCCCGTCAAATAAAGATTTTTTACTGACGTCTGGATCGACCATTTATCTTTTATCCGCAGGGGCGAACACTCTCGCCCGTATACCTGCCCGTTAACGTGACCGCTCATTGTCTCTACAGTCACCGGAGTCGAAAGTTCCCTGTAGGTGATAATTTCACGCAGTCCGGGAATACGCTCCTCGACAAAATCGAGCAAGTTTTCAATGTATTGCTCTTTTAGATTTTCGTACTCAGGACCCCGTTTTTTCCAGGGTTTATCCGCAAACTGTTTCCAGTCATCGTACCAGCTAAACGTGACCAGTTGGGCAACATGCTTCTTAAGTGCCGGGTTGCGAAGCGAAGCAAACGATAACGTGGTGTTGCCGATCGATGGGGGAAAGGAGACCGTTTTGTCTTCGTAGCTGTGCTCTAGACGATCATACATCCAGTAATTCGTATCCTTGAAACCGAATTTACGCGGATCGTCCTTTATTCCCATAAACAATATCGTTGCAGACATGCCGCGAACAGCCGACTTGAGTCGATCACGTTCAACCTGAGCGTAATTGCCGGGCACAAGTCGATTAAACGTTGTATCCAGCCCAGCTGCCGAGACAATTTTAGGCGCATAGAATTCCTTCGTCTCCTTTCGGGTTTCTACGCGAACACCGTACGCCTTGTTATCCCGAATCAAAATCTCCTTTACGGGGTGGCTGACAAGTACATCTCCACCGTTCTCCGCGACTATGTCACAAACAGTATCTGCTATTTTTTGTGAGCCACCGATAGCGTAATACCCACCAGCCAGAAACTCTGACACAACCCTTGCATGTACGCCGAAAGCACTTCTCCCTGGAGGTGTTCCGAAGTCTCCCCACTGAGCGGTAAGCACAGCGATAAGCAATGGATCTGTGAATCGTTCCTTAAGGTAATCGGCTGTAATCGTTTCTGCCAGTTTTCGGTCTTTTCCACCGCTGACTACATCAGCCACCACCCCCGTCCAGAGTTTTGAATAATACCAGCGATAGTGCCATTTATGAATTCTGCTGATGTCGTCGAAATACGCATCGATATTATCGCTTTCGCGCGGAAACTCCTCTTTGAGTCTTTCTATGTGCGCTTCGCGGGTTGATGGCATGACGAAAGTCCTTTCGGGGAATATGAAATGCTCAAAGTCCTCGTGTAATTGCTGCCACTGAACTCGACCCGCCGTCACAAGGTCCATGCAGCCACGCGTTTGCGTACCCTCACTCATGTCACCGATATAATGGAACCCGGGATCCCATTCATGCCCCTTGCGTTTGAACGAATGTAGAAAGCCCCCCGCCGTCCAGTGGCTTTCAAGCAGGAGTACTTTTTGATTTTTATACTGTGCCAGAATACTCGCGGTGGCCAACCCACTCATGCCCGAGCCGATGACTATTACATCGTAATTTCGCTTCGCGTTTACTTTATTCATATGAACAACTATCGACTCAATGCTTTATGCAATCACTTACGTGATTTGTACGTCATAAGTTTGATTTTGGAGAGATTCCCTATCTGAATAAGTTTTCTTCCAACAAACTGCCATTTTTCAAACCCGACCCGGGTTCCAGGTATTTCAGCTACTAGCTCACTGTGGTTATGTCGAAATCATCAGTATTGAATCGCCGGTTCATCCATTCGAATTTAATCGCGTAATTCGGCCACACCGTCGTGTTGCGATCGTGCTCATCCCTGTACCAGCTATCACAACCTCCGGCTCTACTCCAAACAGTACCATCGACGTCCTTGTCAAGCTTTTTCCTGTACGCAAGCATTGTCTCGTGTTTAACATCGACTGTACGTATGGATTGCTCCCTTATTTTTCGCAAGTAATCTCCGATATAGTTCAGCTGTGCCTCTATCATCAGGGTCATTGATGTGTGCGAAAGCGTAGTGCCGGGGCCGAGTACAATAAACATGTTAGGGAAGCCGGACACCGCGCTTCCTAAATGTGCAACCTGTCCATCCTTCCAGGAATCACTCAGCTTTCGCCCTTCTTTTCCACTCACTCGATTTGCTATCGGCAACTTGTTGGCTCGAAAGCCAGTGCCAAACACAATGACATCCGCTGGACGATTAATACCATCGTCGCTCTCTATACCCGTTTCAGTAATTCGGCGTATGCCTTGAGAGATTACATCCACATTCTGATTGTTCAATGCGGGATAGTAGGTATCTGAAAACAGTATGCGTTTGCAACCCATGACGAAATCAGGCTTCAGACGTTCGCGCAACGCCGGATCGTCAATATACTTTGCGAGATTGTGCCCCCAGAATTTCTGGATTTGCTTCATCATAACTGGACGACGAAGCGCAAAGGCTAATGTCTCAAATTGCCATTTAATGAAATCGCGCAATAGCCTCTGATACCCCGGTATCTTCTTGATAGCCCAGGCCGTAAACCCCTTGATTTCCTTTTCGGGTTTCGGCGTCACCCAAGGAGCTGTCCTCTGGTATAAGTCCAGCTGTGCAACATCAGGCTGTATCGCTGGTACCAGCTGTATAGCCGAAGCACCGTTGCCTATCACAGCCACTCGCTTGCCTTTCAATGTCAAGTCTTTCTTCCAGTGGGCTGTGTGGAGTGCTTCGCCCTTGAAACTATTCAAGCCGTCAAAATCCGGTATGTTGGGTTCGCTGAGATAGCCTGTGCAGACAAATAAGGTGTTTGCCGTATAGTTGCCCTTCGATGTCTGTATTAACCAGTGATTCTGGACGTCATCCCACTGAGCGCTCTCAAGTTCGTGCTGTAATCTGAGCATAGGCTCAATACCAAATTCAACAGAGCAGCTTTGCAGGTATTCCAATACCTCAGGCTGGGTCGCGTACGTGTTCTTCCAGTCAGGGTTAGGATTGCTGGCGTAGCAGTACAACACCGCTGGAATGTCGCTGGAACAGCCAGGGTACGTATTGTCTCGCCATGTTCCCCCAACGGTATCACCACGGTCAAATATCAGAAAATTGTCAATACCATTCTCGCGCAATGTTTTGCCGACACCGATGCCAGAAAATCCTGCGCCGATAACAGCGGCTGCCAGATGACTTTTAATCTCTGTGGTTTCAGACTGTTCCATGATTTTTCCTCACTACGCTGATTTCGCGGCCTACTTTCAACGCCGTTCATTAACTAAGAAATTTAAGCTTCACCGAATGCAGCAACCGCTACCGATGATCGCCAGCAGATCCGAACATTTTGTCCGAAGCAGGACGCTCCCTGTAGCTATCAGTGCTTGATCCTGTGTGTACCTTTGCCCTTGAAAACCCAACAATAGCCATGCATGTTGTTCGCGAGAAAACAAGATCAAAGATCGGTAAACGTATTCATGTAGGCAACCAGGTCGTCAACCTGAGTTTCGTTTAATTGTAAATTGCCGATGAATGGCGGTACATTGGCTCCCGGCACCTCACCCGGTGCTGTGCCTGAGTTGTAGAACTCCACGACCTCACGCAGAGTACCAAACACACCATTGTGCATATACGGCGCAGTAAGAGCGACATTACGAAGGACAGGCGTGCGGAACTGACCATTATCTGCAGGGTCTTTTGTAATGCCTCCTAGCCCAAGATCAACAAAATCCGGATTACCGATATCCATCAACAGTTTTTCATTTCTTGGCGTACCTACGTTGTGGTAAAGGAGGTCCGAAAACAACTCTGGTTGGGTGGGAGAAGCGTGACATACACTGCAAAGGGCCTGACCGTTGAATAATGCCTCCCCCCGAGCTTCTGATTCTGTAAAGACACTTTCGCCCCGCTGCACGCTGTCAAATTTCGAATTGAAAGGTGAAAACCTGTCGCTGCGCTGGAACTCGGTGAGTGCACTGGCTACTGACTCGAGCGTTTTCTCGGCACTGTCGAACACCTCTTCGCCAAAGTGTGCTTGAAATTCTTCTGAATAATCGCTTTGCTGAATCCTTGTGACAAGTTCAAGGCGAGAAGGCAAAGCCATTTCCACTGTATTGAAAAGGGGTAGCTTGGCTTGCTCTTCAAGCGTTTTTGCACGACCATCAATAAAAAATCCCCCGAATTCGAATTCTTGAAGAACCTGGGTCGCAGGGTGTGGCCGAACGACCATCTGAGCATCTGGGATCTGGTTGATATAAAACAGTGAAGGTGTGTTCCGGTTCCCGAAATCCCCACCATTCGCCCCTAAAGAACTCGGGTTTTCGCGGTCTGGATCAACGAACCCATCAACTTCACTATGACAACTGCCACATGACTGCCCAGCGGGAGAAGACAAATTGGTGTCGTTGAACAGCCGCTCCCCCAGGTCCGCCAGCGAGACCCGAGGATTCAGGTCAGACCCTGCATCTTCTTGAGGCAGATCAAGCGCGTCTGCACGACTTTCGCCGATAGTAACGCCACCACCACCATCCGAGCATCCAGCTAAAAAACTACCTGTGAGCCCACAAAACAACATGGCAATCGCCGACTGTCTTAGTGCACGAGTTGTGCCTTTCCGACAAAAAAAACTGATGTCCCTCATACCCAATCGTTCTCCGATTTAGTAACTCAACGACTTGGCCATTGCACAAGTGTTTTCGATTAATTTGAGATTACCGGTGTTCTCGTTAATAAAATAAGTACCAGGCCTTAAAGTACGACTCGCTCATCAATCAACGTCAACGCACCCTTTAGCACGCCTGCAATTGTGCACGTTTGAACAGCTATTGTTCGGATTTTGTTCATAGTTTTGAACGTAATTCATATAAGCGTTTAAATTCAAATGGCATAACCGGAAGCTATACACAACCTAACCAATAGCCATATAGAACATCAAATATTTCTCCCTTCGAGGCGGTGACCGCATGTCCTATTCACTTGTGCAATCACTCACATGTAAGTACTTACACCTAAATACTTAAACCGATGGCTTTTAGATCCGCAAGATCAAAGGATTGATGACATGCCTGATAGGCTCCATGCTCCAGCGTTTACAGTCATATGTTTACAAACAATTTACATTTAAAGCATTTTACTTTTATTGTTTATTAATGAGTAATTCTGAGTCACACATGGCGGCGGTACAGATGGCAATGCCGTCATGAGTGAACTGTCGTCTGCTTAACACGATAAGCTGAGATGGGAGGCGGACATTGTGGTATGAGGTTTCAGCGGCATGTCTCTGAATACCGTCAACATTTCAGAGATATCAAATTTCAAGTAGCGACTCGCCACCAATAACTGGCACGAGGCCCTTGGTTTTGAGCCGGTTAGTAGCAAACAGCTACCAGCAAAACCGCAGAAAGATATAAAGGCAGGATTGTAGTCCTGATTATTCATGAATCCAACAATCTCTTACGGAAGGATTTGTTGTTTCATGAATAGTCTAGGCTAGGAGTCTGCGCGGTAGAAACTTTCGAGAAAGAGCATTCCCACTTTGAGCCGATTTTTTCACTCGTTTGAAGCGCTTATTGGCCATAAGTAACGAAAACGAGCGGAAAAAGCGGCCGAAGTAGGAATGCTCGGAAGGGGCCGCCTTCAGTCCGACATTTTTCTGCCGCGCAGGCTCCTAGCCTGGACTATTCATGAAACGCCGAATCCTTTCACCAGACCCTTTTTCTGTAGCGGATTCTGCGAAGGAGCGGAATACAGACTGTATTTCCGACTGAGCAGAATTCGCTACAGGAAAAGGGGATGCGGAAGGATTTGGTGATTTCATGAATAATCCAGGCTAGT
>JBGCGC010000103.1:0-43730 GCA_045110475.1 Granulosicoccus sp. | reverse complement strand
GTCCAATTTTGAGTCAAATTTTGCGCTCATTTGAGGAGTTTAGCTGGCTAAGTGACGAAAATGAGCGCAAAATTTGGCCAAAAGTGGGCTGCTCGTAGCCGATTGATTTCTGCGGGGCCGCCTCCGGCCGCGCAGGCTCCTACGCTGGCATTAATCTGGAGTAACGGTGCTGGTGCTTGCCGCGTTATCCTTAGTCACAATAGAGCGAAAGCCTACTTTGTGAGAAAACGCAATGAATCAGACAGACAAAGGGCCCACAGCGGCGGTTCTACTCATTGGCAATGAGCTGTTAAGTGGACGAACTCAGGATATCAATCTTGCCCATATCGCCCGTCGCATGCAGGAAAAAGGGATTCGTGTTCTGCAGGCCAGAGTGATTCCGGACATTAGCGACACTATCGTCGAGAGCATTAACGAGCTACGGAAAGAATGCGACTATGTCTTTACCACTGGCGGAATCGGCCCCACGCATGATGACATAACGGCTGATTGTGTCGCGCAGGCGTTTGGTGTGGAGTTGCCTCTCAACGATGAGGCGGAGAAAATCCTGAGAGCGTATTTTCTCGAGCGCGATATCGAAGCCAACGCTGAACGACTGCGCATGGCCAGAATTCCCGTGGGTGCCAGTCTGATCGATAATCCCATCTCGGCGGCTCCGGGCTTCAGGATGGAAAATGTTTTCGTGTTTGCCGGGGTACCCCGGATAATGCAAGCCATGCTGGATAACGTGATGCCCTTACTTTCTGAAGGGCCGATACTGAGGACAAAAACCGTTGTATGCAACCTTGGTGAAGGGTCGGTCGCCGCGGGTCTGCGCGTCCTGCAGGAAAACTACCCAGATGTGGAAATAGGCAGTTATCCAGGCAAGCTACACGATCAATTTCGTTTATCGCTGGTCGCCACCTCAACAAGTATCGAGCGTCTGCAACAAGCCTGTACCCATATCGAAAAACTGATTGTGCAGCTTGGCGGTGTCGTTCTTGAGGGCGTTTGATAACCGGGTTTGGATGGTTACTTTCCGAGCATTTGTTCGGGCAAACGTGTAACGCCCTCAACGTAAAGGCCTGCATTTTTGAGCCGATTCCCAGCTTAGGATTTCCGTTTCCAAAGGCTTTTGCCTGAGCAATTCTAGTCAGGTGAATCAGGACTCAATTGTATGAAACTTATTAAGAACGTACCCGTACGACAATTGAGCAAACGATTCTCGATCAGTTTTGCGCTGGTAGCTATTCTGATCGCAGGCATTGGCTTTTTCATTCATGAGCAAATGGTTCATATTGAGGCTGATTGGGTTCAGTACACGGAAAGTTCACAGCGCAAGAGCGCGTTGCTTAATGAAATAAATTTTGCAGTGGGCTACGGTGGCGCAATTCACCATTTCAAGAATTATATTCTCCGGATGGACTCTCCGAGACTTTCCAAAGTGTCGGCAGGCTTTGAACGAGCACAAGCAGCGATAGACGACTACCGTAGCTTGTCAGTCACAGATGTTGAAATCGCAGCGCTTGACGACATCTCAGCGGTATTCGATCAGTATTCTGCAGCCTTGTCGGTTGTTTCATCAATGGCAAGTAATAATGCAAGCAGCAATGAGATCGATGCCGCGGTAAAAATCGACGACTCCCTGGCAGTGAATGCTCTTCAAGCACTTAGTGATGGCGTAGCTGACCTGTTGACCGAAGAAGCAGAGCATGTGCACGAGGATTTGGTGTTAGTTGGTTCCCTATCTTCGCGGGGATCGATTGTCAACACAATCCTGCTATGCGTTTTATTAGTCCTGCTGATAAAGACGTTCCGGGTGATCATTGATCAGATCGGTGGTGAGCCGGTCCAGATCATGGCCATGGCTCAACGAATCGCCGATGGTGATCTGGCTGAACAGAGCGATACCGTGCAAGCTCCGAAAGGCGTCTATGGTGCAGTTCTGGCCATGCAGAACACCTTGCGTACCCGCACTGACGCCGAGCAACAGTCAGCGGCAATCAATGAGCGGCTCAAACAGGCATTGGATAACGCGACCAGCAACGTCATGGTTGCTGATCTGAATAACGAGATCGTGTTTGTTAACAAAGCTGGTGCGAGGTTGTTCTCAGAAAAACAGCAAGAGATTCGCACCGTTATCCCTGATTTTGTATCGTCAGCAATTATTGGTTCAAATATAGATATCTTTCATAAAAAACCCACGGTCCAACGTGAAAGAATCGAAAAGCTGGCTTCCAATCATCGTGCGATGATCGATTTCGGAAGTCTTACGTTTACTCTTTCCATCAATCCGATCCTTATGGAAAATGGTGAAAGAATAGGCACAATCGTGGAATGGTTTGATAAAACCGAAGAGCTTAAGCAGAGCGCTGAGGTTAAAGCCCTTGTCGATGCAGCCACAGCGGGTGATCTGGGCAGACGAATAGATGCCGGCGGATGTACCGGCTACTTCCACGATCTCATGCTCTCGATGAATCAACTGATGGATGTCAATGATCGGGCTGTCAGCGAGGTAAAAAAAGTATTTGCTGCACTGGCGCAGGGTGATCTGACGGTCAAGGTTGAAGGTGACTATCAAGGTGTGTATCAACAATTGAAATCGGATGCCAATTCAACAGTTGATCAGTTAACAGATATCATCAGCAATGTAAAGAACAACGCATTGGTCATTGCTGCAGCATCGTCAGAACTTATCAGTACAAACAAAAGCCTCAACTCAACGGCTGAGGATGGTGCCAGACAAGCGGGCATTGCTTCGGCAGCGGCGTCGGCTGTTATGAAAAATGTGGACGAGGTCGCCAGCTCTTCAACCGAGCTTGAGACATCAGTGACACAGATAACACGTAATGTATCAGAGGCCGTCGTAGTCGCCTCGGAAGCGGTAACACTTGCTCAGAGTACCAATACACAAGTACGTAAGCTGACAACTTCCAGCAATGATATCGGAAACGTCATTAAGGTTATCAATTCAATTGCTGAGCAAACTAACTTGCTCGCCCTCAATGCCACGATAGAGGCTGCAAGAGCAGGTGATGCAGGCAAGGGGTTTGCAGTCGTGGCCAATGAGGTCAAAGAGCTGGCAAAGGGCACTGCCAGTGCGACTGATGAAATCTCGCAGAAAATAAAGGCCATTCAGGGCGATAGTGATACTGCTGTGAAAGCCATTGGTGAAATCAGCACGATCATCGAGACCATCAGCAATTATCAAAACACCATTTCACAAGCAGTCGATGATCAGAATATTGCCACCCGCCGCATCAAGGAAAATGCAGGCGAAGCGGCGCTCGGCAATCATGAGATAACCCGAACGTCCGAACGTGTCAGTGAAGGAACCGAGAGTACAGTAATAGCGGTCAATCAAGTGCAAGCATCCGCTGTGGAGCTGGCGCGCATGGCTGAGGATTTGAGCAATCTTGTTGAGGGTTTCAGGGTGGACACAGATGACAGTAGCCACCGAATTTCAAGGGCGGCATAGGAGTCTGCGCGTGCGAATACCGGGCAGATTGTTGCATCGTGTTAAATGTAGCGATTCAGTTCACTGATTTTGGATAGAATGGTGCGCGTGGTCAGGAGGCGGCCGTTAGAAGCAGGGTGGCAGCGGTTCAGTCAGACGCCGTGCTTATGGAATGCCAACTTGTTGATCGCTCATGAAGTGCTTTGCATGTTTCATGGTTAAGCCATGCGATGTCCAGCTCTACATCGCATCGATTGGTCGCTCTATCGCATGGATGGAGTGTCTTTACAGATTTTCTGGAAGTATAAATTCGTGCTCACAGACTGTTTCTCATTGCTACTGTCAAAGCCTTCAGGCGTGTGCAGGTGTGCGTATCAAGGTGTCAGGTTGTGACAAAACCTGATAAAGATAACTGGGAGTGGGTGTTCACCAGTAACGAGGGTGCCGCCACCTATCGTGGTAATGATCTTAGCGATAACATTACTATTGGCAACAAGATTCTCCAGTTACGATTAAATGCAGGTCTGTCTGAACAGGATGTCGAGGACTATGCGGGTGTCAGAAAGGCGAACCTTCTCGCACTGGAGGCGGGTCTGCTCGAACTGGATAAAGAGACAGCCGAGCAACTGGCGATGGTTTTCGGTGTCGACATCACAGAGCTCAAGAGCTAGTGTGGTGTGACCTTCAAACGCTGTTTGAAGTGTCTGAAGGTCACACTACACTAGCAGCAAGTTTGCTCAGGCGTTCACCACAATCGCCTTCGATTTTCAAAAGAGCCAGATCATCTGCTCGAGTCAGGCCATCATTGACGATGGCAATAGGCTTGTGGAGTTTTTGTGCTTCGCGACAAAAGCGAAAGCCTGAGTACACCATGAGTGAAGACCCTGCAACCAGCAGGGCATCGGCTGTCGCCAATGCCCGCATGGCTCTGGATACGATCTCTTTTGGCACTGTCTCCCCAAAGAAGACAACGTCTGGCTTCAATAGTCCGCCACAGTTTTTACAGGCAGGCACATGCATCGCGTTCAGGCTGTCAAGTTCCAGATCGGCATCACCATCGGGGGCATGGTCGGCTGTCAGATGGTTAAGCCAATCGTTGTGATGCAAAAGCTCGGTCTGAAAATCGTCTCGATCAATGGTATTTGGGCAATCAATACAACTAACCGATGCCAGGACACCGTGTAGATCAATACTGTTTTCATGCCCGGCTTTCTGGTGCAGGCGATCAACATTCTGGGTAACCAGTAGTTCGATATGCCCTTTTTTTTCCAGAGCGCGCAGTGCCGTGTGTGAAGTACCCGGTTCAGCGCAACTGAAGGATGGCCAGCCGACTGAGCTTCTCGCCCAATAGCGTTTGCGCGCCGCTTCGTTGTTGATGAATACTTGTCCGGTGATAGGTTGCTTGCGCTTCCATTGTCCTGACTTGTCTCGATAATCACCCAGTCCGGAGGCAGTACTGATCCCGGCTCCGGTCAGAACCAGGAGTCTGGGATAACGCTGAAGGAATTCAGACAGTTGCCTGTCATAAGAATCGAAACTGCCGAGCTTCATACCGTGTTGTCAGGAGTCGTCGAGAGAAAGTGACTTGTCTATATTAAAGGGTATACGCGCAGGCCAGTTATCCAGTTTTACGAAGCCTGTGACGTTATAGTCGAGTGCACTGTCGATGCCCAAGGGTGACTGCAGAAGTTTTCCTAACAGTTTATTAACACGTGTTGTTACCTCAATGACGACCTCGGTAGTACTGTTAGCCAACAGGCGCACCGGTGTGTCGCTGATGCCCTCTGCAACCGCTTCGTTGGCAACAGTGGCAATGAAATTCAGTGTGTTGACCGGCAAGTCGTAGTCGTTGGGATTGAAGACATTGAGAGTAAAGGCAAGATCCTGACTGAGAAATCCGAGTTTGACTATCTCCAGATTGGCAACCTCCACTTTGGGGGCTATCGGCTTGCTGGTAGGAATAGAGCTACAACCGATTGCCATAATCAGTAGCAGGGCTGCAACCAACCAAAGTCTTGATTGACTTGTCATGCCTTTAAATCCCCAAGAATAGATTGCAACAGAACGATGCAGGCAGGGCCTGCGGTTTCAGTGCGAAGGATACGATGGCCCAGATGCACAGGCAATGCGCCCGCGGTTATGGCAGCGTTTATTTCATCCGAATCCAGTCCACTCTCAGGTCCAATAATCAGGCTTGCTTTACGTGTCGGTTGTGCAGATGACAGTGTGTGCAATTGCGCAGTGAGAGAGCTGGACGCTATTGGAGATAACACAAAATGTACGTTTTCCGGGTCTTTATTACCTTGCACCCACTGCGAATAGCTTGTGGCGTTGCCAAGCGTGGGGAGCGTGCCGCGTCCACTTTGTTCGCAAGCACTCGTGATGATGCTCTGCCAGTGCTGCTGTTTTTTTACTGAGCGTTTTTCATCGGTCACCTTAATTGAGTGGCGACTATAGACAGGCTGTATGCAGTCAACACCCAATTCTACCGCTTGTCGCAAGCTGATATCCATGCGCTCAGGTCGTGATACACATTGTACAAGTGTTATTGCCAAAGGCGAGTCAGGTACCCCCGGTGCGCACGTATCGATCTGCAACACGCAACGCTTGCCTGATGCACGTTGCCCGTTTTCTAGTACTGTCGCGTGATAGTCATTGCCGTCACCGTTAAACAGGATAATGGAGTCACCGATGCGAGTGCGCAGCACTGTTCCCAGATGATGGCTGGTGTCCTTGTCCAATTCCAGTTGAGTGCCAGCGGCGATGTCCGCCGCATGGTAGAACCGGGCGACGCGAGCACTGCGTTGTTTTCTAGCGCCTGACAATGCCCAACAAACCTTGTCTGGCCGATAGTTCCACTTTATCGGCTGATGTTTTTCGGCTTCGTTCTCGCAGGCGCTGGATACAGTGAATAAACTCATTAATAGCGGTTTTTTCGTCGAGTTCACGGCGATCAGGCCAATAGTCTCTGGTTGCAAGCTTTACCAGATACTGATAACGATCCGTGTCGGCAAAGCGCTCGAGCAGGCGCGCTGTCGTAATGGATGGTTCTGCATCGCAGTAGGCAATCAGTTTTAACAAGACATCAGCTCCGAGTAGTTCAGCGCTGATTTCGTAGTCATCAGGTGGCACCTGCTGAACAACCTGGGGATGCTGCAAGCACAGGAGCACAGCTCTACTCATGGGTGTTAATCCACCCTCGTCACGTTTGATAGGCGCAGTTTTAGGTCTGCCAGCGTGCATTGGTTTCTCGCTTCCCATCGATAGTCCGATTAGTGACTCCAGACGACGCATGGCCAGTTGTTTGTAAACACCTGCAGGTATAGTCGCTAACAGAGGTTTAGACTTTTCTGCCAGTTGCGCCTTGCCACCGATGCTTTTCATATCAACATCACTGGCCAGATATTGATACAGAAAATCGATAATGGGAATGCGCTGAGCGAGTAGATCGTTGAAGCCTGCAGCACCGTTTGTTTTCACCACGCTATCGGGGTCTTCGCCATCTGGCAGAAACAGAAAATGGGCATCGCGTCCATCCTGCAGGCAGGGTAGTGTTGCCTGAAGCGCCCGCCAGGCCGCAGCTCGTCCGGCCCGGTCTCCATCGAAGCAGAAGACAATGGTTGATACCACCTTGAACAGAGTTTCCGAGTGCTGTTGATTGGCAGCGGTGCCGAGGGTTGCCACCGCGTTTTCTATGCCGTGCTGCGCCAGTGCAACGACATCCATGTAGCCCTCTACAACGATGACAGAATTGTTGTCCTGTGCGCTTTTGCGTGCCTCATACAAGCCGTACAGTTCTCGGCCTTTGTGAAAAAGTGGCGTTTCTGGAGAATTAAGATACTTTGGCTCCTGACTGTCCATGACACGACCGCCAAAACCTATGACGCGTCCACGCCGGTCACGTATCGGGAACATAATGCGATTACGGAATCGTTGGTAAGGCCGCTTGCCACCCTCAGGCTGTATCAGCATGCCGGTTTTGATCAGCGCCGAGTCCTCGTTTGGAAAGTGTTTCTGCAGGTTGTCCCAGCCATCGGGTATGAAGCCTATACCGAAACGTTTGGCTGTTTCACCGCTGAGTCCACGTGTTTTCAGGTAAGAAATGGCCTCGGGTGCCAGTTTGAGTTGCGCTTTGTAAAAAGCGGCGACCGATTCCATCAGGGTATACAACGGCTTTGTGTCGTCACGTGCCTGACTTGCCTGGGCATTGCGCGGTACTTCCATACCGACACTGTCCGCCAGAGTTTCAATGGCATCGACAAAATGCATGCCGTCGTACTCCATCAGGAACCGGATAGCGTTGCCGTTTGCGCTACAACCAAAGCAGTGATAGAACTGCTTGGTCTGGCTGACCGTGAATGAGGGTGTCTTCTCATTGTGGAACGGGCAGCAGGCGCTGTAGTTGGTGCCGCTTTTCTTGAGCGTAACTCGCTGATCGATTACATCGACGACGTCTACCCGTGCAAGTAGGTCATCAATGAAATCCTGTGGTATCTGGCCGGCCATAGATTAACTATACGCTGGTAGCTGAAGGGCGGGCGGCTGAATTTCTGACGTGGTACCGTGTTTGGACGTCTCGATTATGAAGTGCGTGGATTGGGTTAACGCTGCCCGGGGTCTGAGGAGTCTGCGCGGCCGCCTCCGGCCGCGCAGGCTCCTATGCACCCGGACAGGTATCCCTACGCCGCCCGACCGAGAGTCTGTAACAGCTCGCTGAGCTCAGCAGCTTTGGGTTTGACCATCCAGAATCTTGCAGCCAGAGAATAGAAATCCTCAACCATCTGGTGGCCGAGCGAGCTACCGGTTTCTCGTACGTGATCTTCGAGCAATGTGAACAGGTAGTTTCTGTAACGTTCCATCGATTCTGCATGCAAGCGGTGAATATCAATGAGCTCGTGGTTGTAACGATCAACGAACACGTTATGCCGGTCAAAGACAAAACCCAGTCCACCGGTCATGCCAGCACCAAAGTTGACGCCGGTTTCACCCAGCACGACAACACATCCACCGGTCATGTACTCACATCCGTGATCGCCAACGCCTTCGATGACCGCCACTGCACCGCTGTTGCGCACGGCGAATCGTTCACCACCCAGGCCCGCAGCGTACAGCTGTCCACCTGTTGCGCCGTACAGGCAGGTGTTGCCGACAATGGCTGACTCGCGACCGCTGAAGCGTGCATCGCCGGGTGGGCGAATCACGATTTTGCCGCCCGCCATACCCTTGCCCACATAATCGTTGGCATCGCCATCGAGATACATATTTAAACCACCTGCGTTCCAGACACCAAATGACTGACCCGCGGTACCTGTGAAGTACAGGTTGAGCGGCGTATCGGCCATTCCCTTGTCTCCATGAGCCAGAGCAATCTCGCCCGATATCCGAGCCCCTATTGAGCGATTGATGTTCTTGATGGCATAGTGAAAATCACCACCGGACTTTTTGCGAATGGCGGTTTTACAATCGGACACCATTTGTTCAGCAAGCAGACCTTTATCGTGAGGAAAGTTGCGCTCGACCATACAGAATCTGGGCGCATCGTCGGGCACACCGCCAGTCGACAACAGTGGACTTAGATCAAGACGCTGCTGGCGATCCGTATGGCCTTCAACCGGTGTCAGGAATTCAGGCTTGCCGATAATATCGCTGAGGTTGCGCACACCGAGGCTCGCCATGTGCCGACGAACATCCTCAGCCACGAATTGCATGTAGTTCATGACTTTCTCGACGTTGCCATGAAAGTGGCGCATGCGCAGCACCTTGTGTTGTGTTGCCACACCTGTCGCACAGTTGTTCAGATGGCAAATGCGCAAATACTTGCATCCCATCGCGATCATGGGGCCTGTGCCAAAGCCGAAACTTTCGGCGCCCAGGATGGCGGCTTTGATGACATCAAGGCCGGTTTTCAGGCCACCATCTGTTTGCACACGAACCTTGCCGCGAAGATTGTTGGCGCGCAGAACCTGATGGGTTTCGGACATGCCAAGCTCCCAGGGTGAGCCTGCGTATTTGACGCTGGTCAGTGGTGACGCCCCCGTGCCACCATCGTAACCGGAGATGGTGATCAGGTCGGCGTAGGCTTTTGCAACACCCGCTGCTACGGTGCCAACACCTGCCTCCGCCACCAGCTTGACTGATACGAGCGCTTCAGGATTGACCTGCTTGAGATCGAAAATAAGCTGTGCCAGATCCTCGATGGAGTAGATGTCGTGATGGGGTGGCGGCGAGATCAGGGCAACGCCTTCGTTACTGTGGCGTAATCGGGCAATCATCGCATTGACCTTGTGCCCGGGCAGCTGGCCGCCTTCACCCGGCTTAGCGCCCTGCGCGATCTTTATCTGCAACACTTCTGCATTTACAAGATAGTGCGGAGTTACACCAAAGCGCCCGGAGGCAATCTGCTTGATCTTTGACATTTTCAAGGTGCCATAGCGTGCCTGGTCTTCGCCGCCTTCTCCGGAATTTGAACGACCACCAAGACGATTCATGGCTTCAGCCAGCGTCTCGTGTGCCTCTGGTGACAGGGCACCCAGCGACATCCCTGCCGAATCAAAACGTTTGAGAATGGCTTCAACCGGTTCCACGGACTCAATTGGGATAGCCGGTCCCTTTGGTGTCAGTTGCAGCAGATCACGAAGCATGGAAGGCCGTCGTCCATCAACGGTCTTTGCATAAACGGCGTAGTCTTCGTAATCACCACTGGTTACCGCGGCCTGAAGTTGTTGAACGACATCAGGGTTATAGGCGTGGTACTCGCCGCCATGAATGTACTTGAGCAGTCCACCCTGTGAAACCTGTACCTGAGGGTTGAACGCGGCCGCTGACAGGGTTTTCAGGTCGTGCTGTATATCGGTAAAGTCGATGCCTTGAATACGGCTTGTCGTGCCTTTGAAGCACAGCTCAACCACGGATTGATGCAGGCCGACAATTTCGTAAAGCTGGGCTCCGCGATAGCTTGAGATGGTTGAGATGCCCATCTTTGAAAGGATTTTCATTAAACCCTTGTTAATGCCCTTACGGTAGTTTTGCTCAAGCTGATGGACATCGCTGTCCGGTAACTCACCGGTACGCGACATACCCTGAATGCATTCATAAGCCAGATAGGGATAGACGCAGGTTGCGCCGTAACCAACCAGTACGGCAACCTGATGTGAGTCGCGAGCGGTTCCGGTTTCTACCACAAGATTTGCATCACAGCGACAATCCGCCTGGATAAGCGCATGATGTACCGCACCGGTCGCGAGCAGTGCATGCACGGGTAAAAGACCTGTCGTGATGTCTCTGTCCGTGAGTATGATGATGACTTTATGATCTTCGCGAATCGACCTTATCGCTTGCGCACAAATGCGTCTTACAGCCGCTTCGAGCGATTCGGTCTCGGGGTCGTATTGCAGACTGAGTTTTACATGCGAGTAACCAGGCTCATCGTCCATCGCACGCAGGGTTTCAAATTTTTCACTTGAAAGAACGGGTGAACGGACAAGCAGCCGATTGGCATGATGATGAGTTTCTCGAAACAGATTTTTTTCGCGTCCAAGGCAGGTTTCGAGGGACATGACGATGGTTTCACGCAGTGGGTCGATGGGCGGGTTGGTCACCTGCGCAAACTGCTGCCTGAAGTTGTCATACAGATGCCTGACATGCTCTGACATAACAGGGAAGGGTGTGTCATCTCCCATCGAGCCAATTGCTTCCGATGCGCCTTCTGCCAGCACCCGAATAACCTGATCTCGTTCTTCAAAACTGACATTGAACATTTTTTCGAAGGTGGCAAGCTGATCGTCTTCCATGCAGGGTATGACCATCGGCCCATCACGCAGACTTGATCTAAGGTGGCGCGAATTCTTTTGCAGCCACTTGGCATAAGGCTGACGATGCTTGAGCAGATCGGAGATGTCATGCGGCAGCAACAGGCGTCCTGATTGAGTATCGACAGCCAGCATTTCACCGGGCTTGAGACGACCTTTGTGTGTAATGTCGCTGGGAAGATAGTCATAAACACCAACCTCAGAGGCAAGCGTGATGTGTCTATCCTTGCTGATCACGTAACGCGCAGGCCGCAGACCGTTACGATCCAGTACGCAGCTGGCGTAACGACCGTCTGACAGAACCACACCGGCAGGGCCGTCCCACGGCTCCATGTGCATGGAGTTGTATTCGAGGAAAGCGCGAAGGTCTGAATCAAGTTCCCAGGTGTTCTGCCATGCCGGTGGCATAAGCATGCGCATGGCCCGAAAAAGATCGATACCGCCGGCAAGCAGCAGTTCCAGCATATTGTCCAGTGACATGGAATCAGAGCCTGTCTGGCTGACCAGTGGCAGTAGCTCGTTCAATTCGGGTAATACCGGCGAGCGTAGTTTTGAGGCACGGGCATTAGCCCAGTTGCGGTTGCCCTGAATGGTATTGATCTCGCCGTTATGCGCCAGATAGCGGAACGGCTGTGCCAGCCGCCATTGCGGCAGGGTGTTTGTTGAAAATCGCTGATGGAATACCGCGATAGATGATGTCAGCTCTGGATTTTCAAGGTCGGTATAAAAGCTGGCGAGGTATTCAGGCATCACCAACCCCTTGTATAGAATCACATCGCTGGACAGCGAGTTGACGTAAAAATCCGGGTCCGTGTTACACAGAGCAATTTCGGCGCGACGTCTTGCAACAAACAGATGGCGATTGAACTCTGCCGAGTCCATCTCTTCGGTGGCAGAGACAAACAGTTGTTCGATGCGCGGGACGCTTCGTTGCGCCTCTTCGCCGCAGGCTGCCAGATCGGTAGGAACAACCCGCCAGCCGTTTGCCTGTAAACCCCGAGCCTCGCATTCCTGTGCCAGCGTTTTTCTTGCTGTATCTGCAAGCTGCGCATCGCGGCTAAGAAAGATGATACCAGTGGCAAATTCGCTGCCAACGGTTATGTTGGCCTGTTCTGCTGCTTTACGCAGGAACGCTTCAGGCTTTCTCAGTAGAAGTCCACAACCGTCCCCGGTCTTGCCATCAGCGCCGATTGCACCACGATGGGTCATGCGTCCCAACGCGGTAATGGCGGTTTCCACCAGCCAATGGCTGGCACGGCCATCCATCTGTGCAATCAGACCAAATCCACAGTTATCGCGCTCAAACTCAGGCTGATACAGGCCATGTCGGGCAAGGTTGTCGAGGTATGTCATAGCGTTGCTTGGTCTCGTGCAGTTGGCTCAGCCCGCCTCCCGCAGAAGAGGGTCAAGGTTACGTCGGGCAGCCGCGTATTATAACTTTCATACGAGAAGGATAAAACCTGCGGATCTGGGTTTAAACGGAAGTTTCCCGGTTTTCGGCCGCTTGCCCCGGAAATTAACGCTTGCAGGGTACGCTATAGAGGGGTTATTCCTGCCGCAGGATCTCTTTAACCCGGGAGATGGATCTGATCCAGGGTTGATCGCGCTGTGCCGAGTCGGACATCGTCTCCACCGCGCGTTGGGCTTCGGAGAAGGTTGGGAAGATGCCGTGCACAAGTGCATACCAGATTTCCCCCTCACGTTCGAATGAAAAGATGGAGTTTGGACGCGGCAGCGTATTTCTACGCAGAAAATTCTCCACTGAAGCCAGATCCCTCGATGCACTCATCTGGACCGTGTATTGGGCATCGTCCTGAATCAACACCCAGTTGGGTGATTCGAGAAGTTCTTCGAGTTCTGGTGAGATCAAACTGTCTGATGGCGTGTTGGTGGTATCTGTCAGAGCTGCCGTGTCTGTATTATTGTCAGTTGCGGTATCGTTGGCTAGCTGATTTTCAGCAGCTTGTTCGGGTGCTGTATTCTGATCATCTGCATTACCGTTGGCCGCAGATTCGGGTGGCGGGGACGTATTGTCAGCGGTTGTTTCAGCGGTTGTTTCAGCGGATACATCAACCGTTTCGGTGTCTGTGTTGTCAGCGCTTTCAGAAATCGCGGTGGCGGAGGCCGATTCGCCAGGGTTTTCGCTTTGTTCTGACGTTGAACTGTCCGCCGGTGATGGAATGGTTGGAGTGTCGCGACTGGCAGCCAGTGCTGCGGCTTCATCGGCAACCGGTGCTTGAAGAGCCTCGGTATTGTCAGGTGCGGAATCAGGCATAGCCGGTTCGAAGGATATTTGTTCGGAGCGAGTTTCAGATGATCCTGTGTTCGTTGTATCGTTAACGTCTGCCTCTGTTTGTGTCTGGTTGTTGGCGCTGATTGTGGATTGACTGTTGTTCAGCGTCACCAGCGGCGCTTGTGGCTCCGTAGCTACACTCTGTTCCGCAACATCGATGCGTTCGGGCTGACCGGTTCGATTCTGGCGCTCTCCATTTGGCAGAAACATCAGCAACCCACCCAGAATCAATACGGTTGCGACAATACCCAGGGCAAATTTCCCCTTGCGTGATGCAAGAAAGCCTTCACCGTTGTCTGAAAGGAGTTCGTGCGGTACGTTTTCTTCCAGACGTCCGTACTTTTCATTGAGAACGTCGGCAGTCAGTGCATGAAGTTCTGCCGGCAGGCCGTCGCTATGGTCCACAAGACTTGCCATGTCCCTGTCGGAAAACGGGAATTCCTGATCAAAGCCTGCAAGGCCCAGTCGATAGTCAAGATACGCGGCGGCTCTTTGCGGCGAAAAGCCTTCGATGGTGAGACTGGAATAAGGCATATCTGCGCCTTCGGGTAGCAGATCAGGTATCTGGTCCTCGAAATCACTGGTGGCTGCGAATGCCACCCTTACCAGCGTCTCGTCCTGAGAGTTCATGTACATCATGCCACTGAGCAATTGCGTGAGTTCTGTTTGATTCACCTTGTGTGCGTCATCAAGAACAACCACACACAGGGTGTTTCTTGCTGCCATGGACTGCAGGCAGGGGGTTAGCTCATCGAGAACGTCCTTGAGTTTTCGGGAGGGTTTTTGCTGAAATGCCTCGAGCATGCCGGCAAACAGGTTCAGGGTGCTGAATCGTTCACTACCGGAAACAGAGAAGCACTGGATGCGCAGGCCACTGTTGGCACTGAGCTGTTGTACCAGCGTTGACTTGCCGGAGCCTCTTGCACCCAGGATGAGTAGCAGATCGTCGCCTGTTATCAGCGCTTGCTTTATATCGGCTAGCTGTTCTTCGGTAACGGCATCACTGAAGGGCAGGGCCGCAGCGTCCGGGTTGTCTTCCAGAGACGCAGAGGCGTCTCGCAGGAGTGAACCGAACGGCTGATGGTACAGTTGCAGCGCTAATAATGCAGCGTCCGACAGCTGACCGCTGTGGTCGGGGTCAAGTGCATCGTATGCCGACATGGTGTAATGGCCAATCGCGTGTTTGTGGGGATATTACTATAGACACTCAGAGGCTGCCCGACAGCAACGACGCATCACAAGGATTAATACAGGCTTCAGCCAGACGATTGAGTTGCAAAATGCTCCAGCGTCGCATGCAGGGCATTTGGGTCGAAATCGCCGCTCACATGCGCTTTTCCAATGTCATCCAGCAAAATGAGCCTAACATCGCCTGAGCTTACTTTTTTGTCTCTGGCCATGTACTTCAGAAACAGCTCGGCGGTCATGCTGTCGGGAGGGGCGATGGGCAGGCCGCAGCGCGCCAGCAGTGTCAGGCCTCTTTGTCGCGTTGATTCATCAATTAGCCCAAGTCGCACTGAGGTATCCATTGCCATCGAAATACCTGCAGCAACGGCCTCTCCGTGCAACCAGTGACCATAACCCAGCCCCGCTTCTATCGCGTGCCCGAATGTGTGGCCAAGGTTCAAAAGCGCGCGAATCCCATGTTCTCTTTCGTCCTGCTCCACCACTCTTGCCTTGATTTCGCAGGAGCGTTTCACGGCATACGCAGTGGCTTCGCGATCCCTTGCCAGCAGCGCATCAAGGTTGGTCTCCAGCCATTTAAAGAACTCTGCGTCGATAATGAAACCGTACTTGATCACCTCGGCCAAACCGGCTTTGAGTTCGCGATCGTCAAGAGTATCCAGCGTGTTCATGTCGGCGATAACCGCCACTGGCTGGTGAAAGGCACCGATCATGTTTTTTCCGTGCACATGATTGACCGCAGTTTTGCCACCCACCGACGAATCTACCTGAGCCAACAGGGTGGTGGGTATCTGGATAAAATCGACGCCACGCTGATAACTGGCAGCCGCAAAGCCCGCCATGTCACCGATGACTCCGCCTCCCAGCGCTATCAAGGTACAGCCTCGGTCAAAATTCTCACTTAACAGGGCGCTGAAAATCCGGTTGAGTTCATCCAGATTCTTGTACGCCTCGCCGTCGGGCAAGATGACACTTGCGCATGGTGTGTTACCCAGGCTTGCCAGAGTCTGGTCAAGGTATAGAGGGGCAATGGTTTCATTGGTCACGATCATCGCCCGATTCCGCACATGCTGTGAGATTAACCCTCTCTGGTCGATCAGGTCGCTGCCAATATGTATTGGGTAGCTTCGCTGGCCTAGGTCAATGGACACGGTTTGCATGGTAGGACGGCTCATGGTTTTTATGGCTGAGGAACTGATTTAGCGCTAAAGTGTTATTGCGAAAGCGTTATTTTCGGATGTCTTGAATTTCCGACAGCTCTTGGGGCTCTCTGGCTTCTTGAGGGTTTGATAGCTCTTGAGATTCTTGGGAATTTTGAGGTTCTTGAGGTTCTTGAGGTTCTTGAGATTGTGTAGGTTCCCGGCATTCTGATGGTTCTGAAGTGGGGATTTTCAGGCAGATCTGGCGTTGTTGCAGCAAGCGCAATATGCGAGATACTACATGGTGCATGCGCCTCGAATCGGTGGAAACGTGAAGATGAGCCACCGCCTTGTAGATTGGCTCGCGTTCCTGCATTAGTGATCGCAGGCGTGCTTCAGGATCGTCGGTTTGCAATAGAGGTCGATTGGCATCAAAGGCAACGCGTCTTAACTGCTCTTTGATGTCCACCTGTAAAAGGATGACGCAACCGCGATTCATCAACCGTTCACGGCTGCTTTCACGCAGTACTGAACCGCCACCGGTAGCAAGCACGATACCCGGCAGAGCGGAGAGCTCGTCAATGATCCGCTCTTCGCGGTCACGAAATCCTTTTTCACCTTCGTATTCAAAAATGGTGGGGATGTCGACACCACAGCGTGCTTCGATTTCTCGATCGCTGTCTATGAAGCGAAAATTGATTTTGCGAGCAAGAGCTCGGCCGACCGTGCTCTTGCCAGATCCCATAGGGCCGACGAGGAAAATGCTGGTCATGGTCCGGGCTGTGGCTATGATGGGTCAATGATACCGGACAATTCAAAAAAAAAGCCCGCGACATTGCGCGGGCTATTGAAAACTGACTCGGAGGCTGCAACTGACGCAGCGCCCATGCTTGCAGATCAGTAGCTCAGGGACACATTGTCCTTGATGATCTTGGGTGTCACGAATACCAGCAGTTCTGATTTCTCATCCTGATTGGTGGTGCGCTGGAACAGCTTGCCAATCAGAGGCAGTTTGCCAAAGAAAGGTACGAAGTCCACTTTGTCAATAACGGTCTGTTCATAGACGCCACCCAGCACGACGGTTTCACCATTGTCGACAAGTACCTGTGTACTCAGCTCTCGTGTATCGATACTGGGTACTTGTAGAGATCCGGCCCCAAACAGCTGACCTACCGTATCTTTGTTAACCTGCAAGTCCATCACGATTCGATCGTCTGGTGTGATCTGTGGCGTAACCGTCAACCCCAGTACAGCCTTGCGAAAGGAGACCGACGCTGCACCACTGGAAGAGGCTTCCAGATACGGAATCTCAACGCCTTGCTCGATATAGGCCTCATGCTGATTGGCAGTAATGACGCGCGGGCTGGAGATGACCTCACCGGTACCTTCTGCCTGCATGGCTGAAAGTTCCAGCTCCAGTAATGTGCCAAAGGGCAGTTTGGCCAGTGCGACACCTAGCGATCCAAAGGCATTGTTGCCCGGCAGGTTGATGTTGAATCTGCCATTGTCAATGCTATCGCCGTTGATTAGATCCTGTACGCCCTGGGCGTTGCCAGAAAGTGCAAAACCTTCACCTGGCTGGCCGGCGGTGCCCGGGTTGGCTGTATTGCGATTAAGGCCCCACCTCACACCGATGTCTTTGTTAAAGTCATCAGAGGCAATGACGATACGCGACTCGATCAGTACTTGCCGGATCGGTACATCAAGTCGATGAACCAGCGAACGTATTTCTTCGAGTTGATCAACTGTATCGTTTATCAGCAATGTGTTGGTACGATCATCAACAGTGACGCTACCCCGCTCTGTCAACATCCCCCCGGTGTTCGATTGAAGGAGCATGGCAAGCTCCGATGCTTTTGCGTAGTTAGCTTGAAAGTACTCGGTACGTAGTGGTGCCAGTTCGGTCTTTTGCTTCATTCCCTCCAGCTCGATACGCTCGCGAGTTGCTATCTCTTCTGCCGGGGCGATCATGATGACGTTGCCAGCCTGACGCTTACCAAGAGCCTTGGTCTGGAGAATTATTTCCAGCGCCTGATCCCAAGGGACGTTCTTCAGGCGCAAGGTGAGTTTGCCGGCTACTGAGTCACTGACAACGATGTTCAGATCGGTAAAATCAGCGAGTAGTTGGAGCACTGACCGCACTTCAATGTCCTGAAAGTTCAAAGACAGTTTCTCGCCAACATAACCAAACTTGGCCTTGCGATTCTCTTCGATGTCTTCACGGCTCATCGGTTTCAACTCTACCGTAAACAGGTTGTCCGACTGATAGGCCAGTTGTTCAAAGTCCTGAGTAGCTGGCTGGATGATGACTTTGGTACCACGCTTGTTGGAAATAGCATCAATGAATTGTACGGGTGTACCAAAGTCCATGACATCCAGACGTTTCTGTAGTTTGGCTGCTAGCTGAGTATCAGGAAATTCAACAATCAGACGCCCGCCTTCCTGGCGCATATCAGTCACAATACCCGGTGATGAAAGATCAAAAAGGATTCTGCCTTCGCCCATCGGTCCGCGCCTGAAGTCCAGTGCATCAATCTGATTGACGCGTTCCCTGATCGGGCCCGCACTGAAATCGGCAGGGCCTTCTGGCTCTCCCTCTTGAGCCGCTGCCAGGGTGATTGGCGCAGTTCCGGTATTGCCGTTTGCATCCAGCGTCACCAGCAATTGATTGCCACGTACCGATGTTGTGTACGGAGCCAATGCAGTCATGTTGATAACGACGCGGGTTCTACCGCCTGCTTCAACTGTTGTTACGTTCTGCAATAAACCGGAGCTGATAGAGATGCGGCTATCATCCATTTCGTTGACTGTGTCAGGCAAGTCCAGAGCAATACGTGCCGGATTGTCAATGGTAAATGATTTGGGTGCTTCAGCCGGACCACTCAGTGTAAGTGCGAGCTGCTGTTTGTTACCGGGCAGTGTGACATGCGTTATGTCTACCAACGAATTGGCTGCTGCCTGTAGCTGGCCTGCGAAGGCGAGTCCTGCCAGCAGTAGAACACTTGCAGCACGGACTGCGTTGCGAGTTCCTGCGTGGCTGAGTCGGGTCGTGTATTCACGGACTTGCATTTTCAACGTATTCTCCGATTTCATCTAGTCTTCAGCCATCGCGAGTTGTGCATCGCGATTGACCCAGCCACTGAGACCGTCGGGTACGAGCTCGACGATATCGATTTTGGTCTCTGAGACCTGGATAATTTTGCCGTGATTCTGTCCAGCAAAATTGCCAGGTTGAACACGATGGATGGTTCCTTCAGGGTCTTTGACAAGTCCCCAGGTTTGTGATTTCTGCTGCAATAAGCCGACCATTTTCAATGAGTCAACAGGGTAGCTTTCCAGAGGTTCGCGTCGGCGAGTTGCTTCAGGACGTGGACCGCTGTATTCCGTTTGAGCTGCAACAACAGACGTCGAAATATCAGTTTGCGGCCTGAACGGATCTCGTATATCCAGCGATTCATAGTTGAATGTACGGTAAGGGGGAAATTCTGGCAGGGGGTCAACCTTGCCATGATGGGCTTGTTTGGTTTCATCGATAAAATGCTCGAGGTCCGACATGTCTCCACCGCAAGCAGTGAGTAATGTCGTGAAACCGAACAGCGGTATGAGCTTCAACCGTTGCATGGCTTATTGATCCTCCTCGATGTATCGGTAAGTGGTAGCCATCAGATCCATTTTCAATTTTGAAGGAGAGTTTGATGTGCTGGTGCGTGTCCCGCGCTCAACGTTCTTGATGTCTATATTGCTTAGTGTGACGATTCTCGGGAGTGCAGCAAGTCCACTGATGAATCGTCCGAACTGGTGATACTGTCCTGTAACGCTGATGCGTATTGGGTACTCTGCGTAAAACTCGCGTGGAATTTCGCTTTCAGGTTTAAAGAACTGAACCTCAAGACCGCTTGCTACACTGGTTTGTGAAAGATCCACAAGCAGGCTTTCAATATCAGTCTTGTTAGGTAGCTGACGAAGCATGACATTGAACGTCTTCTTCATCTCTTCCAGTTGTTCCATATAAGCAGACCGATTTGCAGCCTTTGCCTGTTCGTTGTCGAATGTTCGCCGAAGGTCTAACTCCTTGGCTTCAACAACCTTGAGTTTGTCAAATTGTGGTTTGACCATCAGATGTGCCATTGCGGCAATAACTGCGGCGCAAGCCAAAATGATGAGGATGCCGCGCAATGCAATGGGTGCAGTACCGATGCGTTTGAAATCCTCGCCATCGATTTTCTGTAGATCGCTTATGGTGCTGCTAAATCCCATCTTCATACTCCGAATCGTTACTAGGAGCGTCCTGCTCAATACTTAATTTAAATGACGATATGCCATCGGCATCGCCCGTTTCGATAACGTCAAGTCTGGGCCCTGCGAAATAGTCGCTTCGGTCGAGGCGACGCATCAATGCCGATACCCGTGCATTCGACTCGGCCTGACCCTCGAGAACAAGCTGCGATGTGCCACTTTGTTTCATCGCAGTCAGGTAGATGCCATCAGGTAGTCGTGATGCTATTTCGTGAAAAGTGTGAACAATTTGCGGGCGCTGCCCCTGCAGTTGCTGGATTATCTCCATGCGTGCAAGCAGATTGTTCTTCGTCTCTTCAAGCTCCTTTATCTCTTTGAGTTCTTCCTGAAGCAAGGCAACCTCAGATTGCAATCGACTGTTGCGTTGTTCCTGAAAGTTAACCTTGTCCTGAGCGTACTTGAATCCTGCGAAACCAATGACTCCTGCAAGACAGCAGCACAAGCCGAGTACCACGTAAAATTCGTTGTTGGTCTCTATCCGGTGCGTTTCGCGCCAGGGCAGTAAATTGATACGTGTCATAGGTCAGTTCCTCGCATGGCCAGACCGCAAGAGATCATCATGGCCGGCCCATCATCCTTTAGTCGTTGTGAGGGAATATCCGAACCCACACTCATTTGTGCAAACGGATCGGCGATAACCGTTGGTGTGCCAATGCGTTGTTCTATCAGCTCATCAACCCCGGGTATGCCTGTGCAGCCACCAGCCAGCACAATCTGGTCAACGTAATCGTTCTTGTCTGCCGAGAAAAAGAACTGAAGGAAGCGATTGGCTTGCTGAACCATCAAGTCGCGAAACGGGTTGAGAACTTCAGGGTCATAGTTGTCAGGAAGCCCGCCGACGCGCTTGACTCGCCCGGCATCTTCAAAGGACAAGCCATAGCGACGCATGATCTCTTCGGTTAGCTGCTTGCCACCAAAAGGTTGTTCGCGGGTATAGATGAGTTGTTGGTCTCGTAGAACACACAGACTTGTCATGCTTGCACCAACATCCAGAATCGCAACAGTCTGGTCAAACCCATCGTTGGGAATCTGATGTTTGATTAATTGAAACGCCGCCTCCATGGTGTAAGGCTCAACGTCGACCACCTTGACATCAAGACCACCGATGTCAGCGGCAGCCGTTCGATCTTCGACGTTCTCACTTCGTGATGCGGCAAGCAGCACGTCGACCATGCCTTCTGCTTCTTCGGACGGGCCCATGATCTGAAAGTCCAGATTGACCTCGTCGAGAGCGTAGGGAATGTACTGGTCTGCCTCCAGTTGAATCTGGGCGTCCATTTCGTGATCTTTCAGATCGTTATGCATCTGAATCACTTTGGTAATAACCATGGCGCTTGGTACAGCGACTGCACAGGCCTTGGTGCGCGTGCCGGATCGTCTGACTGCGCGGCGAATTGCTTCGCCCACAGCTTCCACATCCTGCAGGTTCTTTTCATTCACCGCGTTTGCCGGAAGCGGCTCGACGGTGTAGCTGATCACCTTGAAACCCTTCTTCGTGGGCTTTAGCTCCAGGAGCTTGACCGAGGTCGCGGTGATGTCCAGACCGATGAGGCCTGCATTTCGGGATGATATTTTGAGTGCCATGTCAGATTTAGCGCCCAAACTGCGAATTCCCTTAGGGGTAGTCGAGGTTTCCTCGTCTTATTTCGCGATTTGAGTCACATTTCTCCTAAGGGTGCGTTAATTGGCCGTGTGACGTGGAAGTACAGGATTTGGCGAGCAGGTAGAGCGGCAGAATTCCGGCACTGCTACATGACTGAAATCTGAAATAGCATTCAGAATGCGTAAGTGCTGGATAACTTCTGGTTTTGCGTCGCCTGCAGTTGATATAATTCGCGGAATTCACACGCGTATCGGCAATTCAATGCCTTACTCAAGTAACTCAAGACGTAGACGCCGTCGCTCCAGATCGGTTAGCGCAAGCTCTGTTGGAGCTCCCGCGAGCGTCAGAAAGAGCAGCTGGCTTGCAAAGCTATTCAAATGGCTTGCCATTACCTGCATCTTGTTTGGCGTAATTGCCGCTGTCGGCGTGGGTTATCTTTATTACAAGATCGCCCCCGAGTTACCCGATGTGCAGTTGTTACGCGAGACACAGTTACAAATGCCGCTGCGCATTTACACCGCTGATGGTGACCTCATTGCCGAATACGGTGAAAAACGCAGAGAGCCCATACAGATCTCACAAGTGCCTGAGAGTTTGAAGAACGCCATCATCGCTGCGGAAGACCAGACCTTTTACTCTCATCCCGGGGTAGCCTGGCAGGGAATAGCACGGGCGGTGTTTCACCTGATCAAGACCGGGCGCAAGGGGCCGGGAGGCAGTACCATCACCATGCAGGTGGCCAGAAACTATTTTCTATCAAACGAAAGAACCTACGATCGCAAGATCCGCGAAATATTTCTGTCCCTCAAAATAGAAAGAGAGCTGGCAAAGGATCAGATTCTCGAGCTTTATATCAACAAGATCTATCTGGGCAACCGCGCTTATGGCTTCGCTGCTGCAACACGTGTTTACTACGGCAAGAGCATCAGCGAGCTGGAGGTTGTGGAGTCGGCAATGATGGCGGGTTTGCCCAAGGCCCCCTCAAGATACAACCCGATTGTTAATCCGGAACGCGCCTTGTTGCGACGCGACTATGTTCTCGGGCGGATGCTGGCGCTTAACATGATCGATCAGGCCACACATGATGCAGCAAGGGCTACAGGGGTTATTGCCAAATTGCATTACGCCAAACCTGAGGCTGAGGCGCACTATGTTGGTGAGATGGCACGTGCTCGAGTAGAACAGTTGTTCGGTGAGAACTGGGCTAACGCGGGCTACAGAGTCTATACGTCTATCCGTTCGTCTGAGCAACGGGCAGCCAATCTTGCGTTGCGTAACGCCTTGCACAACTACGAACGGCGCCGTGGATATACTGGCCCGATAAGCCAGCTTGAGCAGGAAACACTGGCAGAGCGTGGGCTGTTACTGGAAAAGCTGGCGGAATTTGCGACGCCGGGCGATCTCCTTCCGTCTGCCGTTATGAGTATTCAGGACAATACTGCAACGGTAGTCGCGGCAAATGGTGGTGAATACGTGCTGCCTTTCGAGGAAATTGAGTGGGCGCGCGAGCGATTGACCATCGACCGGCTCGGCGATGAAATTACATCGGTGGATCAGGTGCTGGCTGTCGGTGACGTTATTGCCTTGCAGGAAAATGCTGACGGTACTGTACGTTTTGTACAGGAGCCCGGCGTAGAGGGTGCCTTTATATCCATCGAGCCTTCAACGGGTGAGATTATTGCGCTCGTGGGAGGTTATGACTATTACCGCAGTAAATTCAACCGCGCTACTCAGGCAAGACGACAGCCTGGCTCAACATTCAAGCCTTTCATCTATTCTGCGGCTCTGAATGCTGGTGACACGCCGGCAACGATCTATAACGATGCGCCGGTTGTTTTTCATGATGATGCGCTGGAGGGCGAGTGGCGACCCTCTAACTACAGTGGCCGTTTTTTTGGTCCGACGCGCCTGCGTGAAGCGCTGGTTAAGTCGCGTAACCTGGTATCCGTTCGCGTACTGCGCCAGATAGGCATTCCTTATGCTGTCGACTACGCGCAACGGTTCGGCTTTGCAGAAGAAAACCTGCCACCTGATTTATCGCTGTCGCTGGGTAGCGCGACGGTAACGCCCATAGAACTGAGTTCTGCTTTTTCGGTTTTCGCCAATGGTGGTTACAAGGTGCCTCCGCATTTCATAGAAAAGGTCGAGGATCCGCGTGGCAATGTTTTATACAGCACTCCAAAGGTTGTATTGTGTGACGACTGCGACCCCGGTTTTGTTAATCCGCTGCAAGCGGAGATGGATGCCGAAAGTGGTGACAATGCTGAACCTGAGCAAGGTGCAGCCATTGCGGCGGATGAGGCATTTGCAGCACTCATGGATGAAGATGCGACAGCGGCCGAAAGTGCAGCTGCCAGTATTGAACTGAAAAAAGTACAGCTCGATGCTGTCGACGCGCCACGTGTTATCGATGCCCGGAATGCTTACCTCATGACAAGTATCATGCGTGAGGTGGTGCAAAGGGGTACGGCAAGAAGAGCTGGCGAGGCTCTACAGCGTTCGGATCTCGCTGGCAAGACGGGCACGACCAACAACCAGCTTGATGCATGGTTTGTAGGTTATAACAGCAATGTGGTCGCAACTGCCTGGATAGGTTCTGATGGACTTGATCCGTTGGGCCGGGGCGAGGCTGGTGGAGTCGCAGCGTTACCCATGTGGACTGAATACATGGCCAATACCGTTGTTGGAACGCCGGAGACCGAACTGACCGAACCAGAAGGTATCAAGCAGGTTCGTATCGACAGGGAAACCGGTGAGCCAGCCGCAGGTGATAACACCATGTTTGAACTTTTCATGGAGGAGTACATGCCTGATGAAGAGTCAATTCAGCGTGCAGAGGAGGCTGAGCAACAGGGTGCTGACGGGATAAACGCACCAGCGCCGAAATCAAAAAGAGAAAGAGTCAAGGAAGTTGATTCTCTGTTCTAACAGAGCGTGGCAATGCGGGTCATATTCCCTGAATAATCTAGACTAGATTAGCTCCAGCAGATCAGTTAGCTCTGTAATCGTGGGTACACCCGGTACCCTGTCGCTGTTGGGATGTGGCGCATATAAAACGGCAAACATGCCAGCAGCCTGCGCCGCTTCAATTCCGACAGCGCTATCTTCAAGTACCAGACAATCATCGGGTAGCATGGCGTTGCTGGCAGCTGCGTGTAAAAACAGGGTGGGGTCTGGCTTCCAGGCCTGTACCTCATAGGCACTGTAGATGTTGGTGTCAAAGTGATGGGCAAGGCCGCAGATGTCCAGCGACCGTCGGGTCTTTTCTACCGGGGCATTTGAGGCAATGCACTTTTTCATGGTCAGTTGCGTCAGTAAGCTTTCAACGCCGTGGCTGGGTGTGATTAAAGAGCGTGACAAGGTCTCTTCACGTTCTCGATATAACTCCAGACACTGGTCGGGGATAGCGCCAGGACTGCGCTTTTCTATGTCACTGAAAATCTCGGCCAGACGCATTCCCCGGTAGCGGGCAGTGACGTCACTGGCAGTATCAGTCAGCGCAGGTATGACATCAATTAACGCCTGCGATGCGCAATCCTCGCTTTGTACAAGAGTGCCATCCATGTCGAAGATAATGAATGGGTATTTCACGTTGAACGATCCAACTACCGCGCACTCAATTCACGTACTGCTTCTACCATCACGCCCAAATTCTCCGGATTGACATGTTGATGAATCCCGTGACCCAGATTGAACACATGGCCGGGTCCTGATCCATAACTTTCAAGTACGCGCTTTACTTCTGCGCGGATACTGTCTGCAGAGCCGTAGAGCACCGAGGGGTCAAGGTTGCCCTGCAACGCCACACGATCACCCGTTCGCGCTCTGGCATCGGCAAGGTCGGTCGTCCAGTCCACCCCTAAACCATCACAGCCTGTGTCAGCCATGATGTCCAGCCATTGGCCACCATTCTTGGTAAACAATACAACAGGCACCTTGCGACCATCCGCCTCCCGGGTGAGGCCATCAACGATCTGTTGCATATAACGTAACGAGAAATCGCGATAGTTGGCAGGTGCTAACACGCCACCCCAGGTATCAAACACCATCAATGCCTGAGCACCCGCTTCAACCTGTGCGTTCAGGTAACTGATTACTGACCGGGCGGTTTTGTCCAGCAGCTTGTGCAAAGTGGCCGGATCGCTGAACAGCATGCCTTTTACCTTGGCAAAGTCCTTGGTACCGCCGCCTTCCAGCATATAGGTTGCCAGCGTCCATGGGCTGCCTGAAAAACCGATTAAAGGAACGCGTCCATTGAGCTCTTTGCGGATAGTGCTGACAGCATCCATGACGTAACGCAGTGAGTCATTGGGATCGGGTACAGGCAGTTTTTCAACGTCAGCAGCGTTTGTTATCGGATTTGAAAATTTTGGCCCTTCGCCAGCTTCAAAATGCAAGCCCAGTCCCATTGCATCAGGGATGGTCAGGATATCCGAAAAGAGGATAGCGGCATCCAGATTGAATCTGTCGATAGGTTGCAGGGTAACTTCGCAGGCAAGCTCCGGATTGCTGCAAAGGCTCATGAAGTCGCCTGCCTGCTTGCGCACGCGCAGATACTCAGGCAGGTAGCGACCCGCTTGCCGCATGACCCAAACCGGGGTGCGCGGGAGCTCTTCACGGTTGAGAGCTCTGAGGTAAAGATCGTTCTGTAGTTCTGCGCTCATTGTTGCTTGCTTCTTCTGCCGGTTAGCCGGATCAATCAAGGGCGCGCGTGTTGCGCAGGTTGGTGTCGTTATGCTACCCGAGGTTCTGCGGTAACGGCAGGCACGGTAGACAGGTATTGCGAGATTCCATCAGCCGCGTTGCGGCCTTCGAATACGGCTGTCACCACAAGATCAGAGCCTCGAACCATATCGCCGCCAGCAAACACCTGAGGGTTGCTCGTCTGGTGCGTGTATTGACCTTGTTCAGGTGCCAGAACTCTGCCGCCATCATCGGTGTGGATTCCAAACTCTTCAAACCAGCTTGCCGGGTTGGGTCGAAAACCAAAAGCGACCAGAACCGCATCAGCGGGCACGATCTCTTCGGTGCCGTCGACAAGTTCAGGCATACGACGACCGCGTGCATCAGGCTCGCCCAATCGGGTTGTTACAAATTTAACGCCCGTGACGTTGCCAGCGCTGTCGCCAACGATCTCTATGGGCTGGCGGTTCCACAGGAATTCCACGCCTTCCTCTTTCGCGTTCTTGACCTCACGCCTTGAGCCGGGCATATTTTTTTCGTCGCGCCGGTAGGCGCACGTTACCGACTCGGCGCCCTGTCGGATTGAGGTTCGGTTGCAGTCCATCGCTGTATCACCGCCACCAAGGACCACCACTTTCTTGCCCTTGAGGTCGATAAAGTTGGCTTCGTCCTTGTCCCATCCGTACTGGTAATTCACATTGGAAATCAGAAACGGCAGTGCCTCGTGAACATTGTTCATGTCTTCACCTGAAAAACCACCGCGCATGGAGGTATAGGTGCCCATCCCGAGAAAGACGGCGTCGTAATCATCCAGCAGTGTCTGGAAGGCGATGTCCTTGCCAATTTCTGTGTCAAGAACAAACTCAACGCCCATTTCTTCCATGATATCGCGGCGTGTAAACACCACCTCCTTTTCCAGCTTGAACGGAGGAATGCCGAATGTCAGCAGACCGCCGATCTCCGAGTACTTGTCGTACACCACAGCCTTGATACCGTTGCGCGTCAAGACATCTGCGCAGCCCAGGCCGGCAGGTCCGGCACCAATGACAGCAACCTTGTGACCTGTGGGTTTGACCGATGACATATCGGGTCGCCACCCCTGTTTTAATGCTTCATCAGTGATGTATTTTTCAACGGAGCCGATAGTGACAGCGCCGAATCCATCGTTAAGCGTACAGGCCCCTTCGCAAAGTCGGTCCTGCGGGCACACGCGGCCACACATCTCCGGCAATGAGTTGGTCTTGTGAGACATTTCTGCGGCTTCGAACAGATTACCTTCGGCGACCAGCTTGAGCCAGTTGGGGATGTAATTGTGAACCGGGCATTTCCATTCACAATAGGGATTGCCACAAGACAGGCAGCGAGCGGATTGAGCGGCCGCTTTTTCCGGATTGAATTGTCCGTAGATCTCCTTGAAGTGTTTGATCCGCACAGGCGCTTTGATCTTTTTGGGATCCTTGCGCGGTAGTTCGAGAAACTGGAACGTCATGTCACTCATAGATTCATCTCTAATTCTGCACTTGCCCTGGCCCCTTTTTCTGCCAGCGTCTGACCATTATCGGGCCATAGTGTAAACGGATTGATTGTACTCGCGCCTCACATAACGTCTGGCGATCTCGGCATAGCAAGGTGGATCAGGCGTTGAGTTTTGCCTTGATGATCTTGCTTACGCTTGACATATCCGCCCGGCCTTGCATTCGTGGTTTTACCAGACCCATCACCTTACCCATGTCCTTTACGGATGAGGCCCCGGATTCAGTGACAGCGGCGTCGACAATCTGGCTGATTTCTGAATCGGAGAGTTGCGCAGGCAGGTAGGTCTGGATGAGTTCGGATTCTGTTTGCTCGACGGCAACCAGATCATCTCGGCCGGCTTTGGAATATTGAGCAATGGACTCGCGCCGTTGCTTTAGCATCTTGTCGAGGATAAGGATGACGTTGTCTTCGTCAAGCTCTATACGTTCGTCAACCTCGCGCTGCTTGATGGCAGCGGACATGAGGCGCAGTATGGCCAGACGAGGTTTGTCGCCAGCCTTCATGGCTGTCTTGATATCGTCGAGGATGCGCTGTCGAGTTTCGCTCATTGTCCGGTCTCATTAGGCAGTGCAGTGCTGCTCGCTGGCGTGAGACGGGATTTACGTACACACGAGGTAGGGCAGAACTAGCCAGATCGTGGTGGTAGCAGGTGCTGCCGGACGCCAACGAAATTGGCCTCCGGACGGTGCACTCCAGCCTTACATCAGAACTAGTACAGTCGAACGCGACGCGAAGACTCTTTTGACACCTTCTTCTGATGGCGTTTTACTGCTGCGGCAGCTTTGCGCTTGCGTTCTGTCGTTGGTTTTTCGTAAAACTCACGACGGCGTGTTTCAGTCAGGACACCGGCTTTTTCACATGAGCGCTTGAAGCGGCGCAGGGCCATTTCGAAGGGCTCGTTTTCTTTTACTCTTACTGAAGGCATTAACGAATACTCTGCTTAGCTATGAGGCTGAACGCTGGAAAGCCGTATATGATAACTGGTTTCGTGCCAGAAGTTCAAATCCAGAGTGAATTATTTGAAGCCCATGATAACCCTTGGAATAGAAAGCTCCTGTGACGAGACGGGTCTGGCTCTATATTGTAGCGAACAGGGGTTGCTGGCCCACACCTTGTTCAGTCAGGTTGACCTGCATGCGCTCTATGGTGGCGTGGTACCAGAGCTTGCGTCCCGGGATCACGTCAAACGACTGGTGCCGCTGACACGAGAAGTGTGCGCCATGGCGGATTTGCACTTGGGCGATATCAACAATGTTGCGTACACACGCGGGCCGGGACTGGCGGGTGCTCTGTTGACCGGGGCAATGATGGCGCGCTCGCTGGCATGGTCTCTTGGGGTGCCAGCGCTTGGCGTACATCATCTGGAGGGTCATCTGCTGGCCCCCATGCTGGACGATTGTCCACCTGAATTTCCGCTTGTCTGCCTACTGGTGTCTGGCGGGCACACGCAGCTTATCGATGTGCGAGGACTCGGCGACTATGTGCTTATGGGTGAGACGATCGACGACGCGGCAGGGGAGGCCTTCGACAAGACGGCCAAGATGATGGGGTTGGGCTATCCCGGTGGAGCTGCGTTGTCAAAGCTTGCGCAATCCGGTGAAGCGTCGGCGGTTACGCTGCCGCGGCCCATGCTCAATCGTCCCACTCTGGATTTCAGCTTCAGTGGGCTGAAAACGGCAGCCATCACTCGCTGGAAGGCGTTTTCCGGGACCGACGAGGAACGGCAGGGATTCAGAGCTGATCTGGCTGCAAGTTTCGAATTGGCTGTGGTTGATGTGCTGCTTGGCAAAAGCCTCAAGGCGTTGCGGCAGAGCGGTTATTCGCGGCTTGTTATCTCAGGTGGGGTCAGTGCCAATCGCACCTTACGCGAAGCTGCTGATGCGCTGCAGAGTGAAGGCGAGCTGACCGTCTTTTATCCGCGACTTGAGTTCTGTACTGACAACGGGGCAATGATTGCGCTGGCTGGCTCGCGACGGCTGATAGCGGGCCAATCTGACGATCTGGCTGTTAATGTCAAACCGCGTTGGCCGCTGGAGGAACTGTCTGCTTAAACCACCCGGCGTTTGACAATTTTTTCTTCAGCGTTTGCCGATGACGGGTTCGGTTCCGTCAATCAGACGGCTGATGTTGCTTCGGTGAGTATAGAAAAGAAAACCTGCGATAAACACGAACGCCAACGCTGACGTCTGTTGGGCATCAAACAGCAGGTACACGGGCACCACTACAAAAGTCACCAGGGCGGCAAGTGAAGAGCGCTTGAACGTCAGACTGACAGCCAGCCATGTTAAAAGTGCAAGTGCGCCAACGGACAAGCTGATACCCAGAAGTGCGCCCAGTGCGGTTGCCACACCTTTGCCGCCCTGAAACTGAAAGAACACCGGATACAGGTGCCCGATAAAGGCGGCAATCGCCGCCAGCGCAAGGGTTGGAGGATGAGATGTCATCAACGAGGTCACCAGCACCGGGAGAAATCCCTTCAAGCCATCACCGAGTAAGGTAAGGGCGGCCGGTAGTTTTCCGCCTACCCGTAATACATTAGTGGCACCGGGGTTGCCGGAGCCTGCAGAACGCGGGTCTTCGAGCCCCATGGCGCGGCAGACCAGTATTGCCGCGGATACAGAGCCCGTCAGATAGGAAAGCACCGCGGTAATGAGTGCAGGTAAAGCAAGCTCGGCAGCAAACATGTAATAGACTCTTGCAGGTAAACAGCCGTTCACTATAGAAGAGATACGGAACAAGAGCTACTAATGAGTACCCTGATACAACCCGCTCCCATCGACGCCGTCAGGCGCCAGTTTCTGAAGTCGCTGGACAGCTTTGATGGACATTCAGCTGTGTTTGAGGCTGTTAGTGACCGGCTTTTAGGTCGTCTGGAGTTGTTGGCGATCAAGCCCGAGCGAGTACTGGATCTGGGTTGTCGAACCGGATACCAACTGGAGGCTTTGTCGCAACGTTACCCGGATGCCACTATTATCGGTGCCGATCCTGCACCCGGCAAGCCAGCGCGTTTGCCCCGCAGTTGGCCGCGTTGGTTAAGAAAGGCCCGGTTGCCAGACCCATCAAGGATTGCTTGCGATCCGCATGAGCTGCCGTTTGCAACCGGAAGTTTTGATCTGGTGGTGTCCAATCTGCTGCTTCCGTGGTGTCATGCGCCACACAGGGTATTCGAGGAAGTTGCAAGAATTCTGGCGCAGGACGGTGCCTTCATGTTCACCAGTGCAGGGCCTGATACCTTGATGGAATATCGCCGCTCCTGGGCGTCAGTTGATAGCCACCTGCATGGCTTTGGTCTTATCGATATGCATGATCTTGGTGACACCATGATGGCGTCGGGCTTTGCAGCGCCAGTGCTTGACCGAGAAAATCTCGTCGTGGATTACCCCGACATCGCCTCTATTCAGAAAGAACTACGATGTCTGGGAGCTGCAAACATTGCCGCAGGTCGCAGGCCGGGGCTTATGTCCCATAGTGTCGATGCCAGTTTAGACGCTACCGTTCAGGGGTCGGCGAGATTTCCGGTGACCCTGGAGCTCGTTCAGGGGCATGGTTGGAAGGGCAGTCTGAAGTCCGTGACGCAGGCATCCGGCGACGTTACTGTGTCGGTGGATACGCTCAGAGGCTCATGGAACGGGAAAGTGGGCCGAAGACGTTAGGTAAAGGTGAGTGGCAAGTTGGCTTTGTCAGGTAATACTCAGCCACAATAACGATGCTAGTGTCTTTGGCTTAGTGGCTGCATTGGCCGGATCTTCGCATACAATAATTTAAGCAAGGGTTTTGATAGACAAGGCATGATAGAGGTTCAAGACGAGAAAGGTAGCACCACCCGGTTGATAGTTACCGCCAACCGGTCAATGAGCTGGAAAGCTAACCTGTACCTTGCGGCAAGCCTTGGATTTATCTGCATGGGCGTCGCCATTGCCATGGCCACTTTCGGTTTGTGGATGGTCATCCCGTTCGCAGGTCTCGAGGTCATTTTCATTGTCGTTTGCCTTTACCTGACCCTGAAGCGACTGTCCCGACAGGAAGTAATAACCGTAAACAACGATGCTATTACTCTTGAGTGGGGCTACAATCGCCCGGATGTGGTCGTGAATTTGCCACGTCGTTGGAGTCGACTGTCTTACCATTGCAAAGACAGCGCGTTTGAAGTGGGAGAGCTCAGTCTTTCGGCTCATGGAAAACGCTATGCGTTAGGTCGGTGTCTTAACCGTGAAGAGAAAAAAGCGCTTCATGGCGAGTTGCAGACAGCGCTGAGTCGATGAGTTGTTCCATATTGGTATAAGTGATAGTCAAAAAGTAGCATCCGATGTACCCAATTGCCCAATTACAACCCTGCCGAATGTGTATAGGCTTAGCGGGTTTCGAATTATGAAGGTTATCTCGAACGATACCTCTGGCCGATTGGCCTTTTAACTCGTGTTTACGTTCATGGGTTGATCATGTCGAGATGTATTAACACTGCAATTTACAGTTTTTGTCTTTGGAGAGTAGGTTATGAGGTCTAGCGTTTACCGGTCGGGTTTTCGTTGGGCGTTCCTTTTTGTCTTGCTACTGGCACTTCCTTTGGGTGCATGGGCAGACTGGGGTGCGTTGAATATGCCACGAGGCGTGACGGAGGTGAGTAACGAGGTATATACCCTCCACATGCGCATCTTTTACATTTGTTGCGCCATCGGTGCTGCGGTGTTCGGCGTCATGATCGTCTCCATGTACCTGCACCGTAAGTCACGCGGTGCCAAGCCAGCAACTTTTCACGAGAGCACCTCTGTCGAGATCGTATGGACCGTGGTACCTCTGATCATACTGATTGCCATGGCTATACCGGCTGCCCGGGTTCTAATCAAGATGGAAGACTTCAGCGACTCCGAAATGTCCATCAAGGTCACTGCCTATCAATGGCGTTGGCACTATGAATACATGGACAGTGGCGTCAATTTCTTTAGCCAGCTCCATCCTGAGCACAATAAAGCACGCCAGCAGGGTGCGGATATCGACCTGGCACAGGCGTTTCCAGGTACAGATTTTAACGGCGATGACGAAATCTACCTGCGAGAAGTTGACAACGAGTTGGTTGTGCCGGTGGGCAAGAAAATCCGTTTTCTGCACACTGCGGCAGACGTCATCCATTCCTGGTGGGTCCACGATCTGGCCATTAAGAAAGATGCGATTCCCGGATTTATCAACGAGAATTGGGCGAGAATCGAAGAGCCGGGCATATACCGCGGCAAATGCGCTGAGCTTTGCGGCCGCGACCATGGCTTCATGCCCATTGTGGTCAGGGCTGTTCCGCAAGAGGAGTACGATAACTGGATAGCTGAAAAGCAGCAGGCTCTGGCTCAGGTGGATGCCGACAGCGAGCGTCAATGGTCAAGGGAAGAATTGGTGGCCTCTGGGAAAGAGGTCTATCAGGCAAATTGCATGAGCTGCCATCAGGCCGAGGGTCAGGGCATACCGGGGATGTTTCCAGCCATTTCAGGCAGTGAGATCGCCACCGGCGGCATGGACAAACACATCGATACCGTCATGAACGGTGTTGAGGGAACCATGATGTCGCAGTTCAGCACCGTATTGACCGATGCCGAGATTGCAGCGGTTATTACCTACCAGCGCAATGCACTGGGTAACGCGCTGGGGGATGCGCTGCAGCCATCCCACATTCGCTCGCTGCGCGACAACATGGACTTGAAAGCACCGTCAAGCGTCGCTTCTGCGGCCGACACGATCACTACAGAGGGAGTCAACTGATGAGTTCTAAAGACGTCACCCATCATGCGGCCGATGATCACGATCATCATCATGACCACGACGAGCATGGCCCTGCGCCGGGGCTGATGCGTTGGGTTACCACAACCAACCACAAGGACATTGGTACGCTGTACCTGTGGTTCTCTCTGGTCATGTTCTTTATCGGCGGTGCCATGGCACTCGTTATCAGAGCTGAGCTTTTCCAGCCAGGTATTCAGATCGTTGATCCGATGTTTTTCAATTCCATGACGACGATGCATGCCATTGTCATGATCTTTGGTGTTGTCATGCCAGCGTTCGTTGGTCTTGCCAACTGGATGATTCCGATGATGATCGGTGCACCGGACATGGCCATGCCCCGGCTGAACAACTGGTCGTTCTGGATCATGCCGTTTGCATTCACCATGATGCTTGCCACGCTGTTCATGGACAGTGGTGGTCCGGCAGGTGGCTGGACGCTATACCCGCCGCTCGTACTGCAGATGGGCGACAGTTTCGCCTACGTGATCTTCGCTATCCACTTTCTGGGTATTTCATCGGTCATGGGGTCCATAAACATTGTGGCCACGATTTTCAACATGCGTGCCCCGGGCATGACGTTCATGAAGATGCCCATGTTCGTATGGACGTGGTTGATCACGGCCTACCTGCTCATTGCAACCATCCCGGTATTTGCGGGAGCCGTGACCATGCTGCTCACCGACCGCTTTTTCGGCACCAGCTTTTTCAATGCTGCGGGTGGTGGTGACCCTGTGATGTTTCAGCACATCTTCTGGTTCTTTGGTCACCCGGAAGTGTACATACTGATTCTGCCGGCCTTCGGTATTGTGTCGTCAATCATTCCCACGTTTGCCAGGAAACCACTGTTTGGCTACGACTCCATGGTCTATGCCACAGCGTCTATCGCTTTTCTGTCATTCATCGTCTGGGCTCACCACATGTTCACCACAGGTATGCCGCTGGCGGGTGAACTGTTTTTCATGTTCTCCACCATGTTGATATCGGTGCCGACTGGGGTGAAGGTGTTTAACTGGGTTGCAACCATGTGGCGAGGGTCCATGACCTTCGAAACGCCAATGCTATTCGCCATTGGCTTTGTCATCATGTTCACCGTCGGCGGACTTTCGGGTCTGATGCTGGCAATCACCCCGGCTGATATCCAGTACCACGACACCTACTTTGTGGTAGCGCACTTCCACTATGTACTGGTGCCAGGTGCTATCTACTCGCTAATGGCGGCAACCTACTACTGGTTGCCGAAGTGGACAGGCAACATGTACGACGAGACCCTGGGCAAGTGGCATTTCTGGATCTCAACGGTATTTGTCAACGTGTTGTTCTTCCCCATGCACTTTGTCGGTCTTGCGGGGATGCCACGTCGTATCCCGGACTATAGCCTGCAATTTGCCGACTGGAACATGATCGCCACTATCGGTGCCTTTGGTTTTGGTTTTAGCCAGCTCATGTTCGTATACATCATCGTCAAGTGTGTTCGTGGCGGTGAGAAGGCAACTGATGAGGTTTGGGAAGGTGCGCGAGGACTGGAATGGACAGTTGCATCTCCAGCGCCTTATCACACGTTCGAGAGTGCTCCGGCTATTGAAGCTGCGACGGTTACTCGATAGTTATTATGAGTGACGAGCACGCCTCAATCGGGACTGCAACGATCGATTCTGCTGCCCCCGGTATCCATCGGGAGCAGCAGGCCGAGCCGTTGGCAAAAAGCGGGTATTTACGGCGGTACCGTTTGCCGCTGACGCTTGCGGTAATTGCTGTCTGTCTGTATGTCGGTAGCATCCTCTACATACTTCTTGGTAGAGGTCAGATTTCATGAGTACGGGCCGCGTGAACACCGGGCAAGCGCAGACTCCAGCGGTGTCGCAGGTGTCCAGTGTCGGCAAACCGCAATCCCATCTAAAAGTCACGCTTAAAATGCTCACTCTGGCAGTTGGCATGTTTGGGTTTGGCTATCTGATGGTGCCGATGTACAACATTATTTGCGAAATCACCGGACTGAATGGCAAAACCGGTCGGGTGAGTGTGGAGTCGGTTGCCGCTGCACCTGTCGAACAGAATCGCGAGATCATCGTGGAATTTGTGTCCAGCATCAATCAGGGTGGGTCGTGGATATTCAGGCCGAAAGTCAAGACAATGACGGTTCAGCCCGGAAAGCTCTACAACACAAGCTACTACGCAGAAAATCTCACTGATGAATTTGTTGTGGCTCAGGCGACACCCAGTGTCACTCCATTTGCGGCCGCCAAATACTTCAACAAAACAGAATGCTTTTGCTTCACACGCCAGCCATTTGAAGGCAAGAGCTCCAAGGACATGCCGCTAACCTTCATCATTGATGAAGATTTGCCAGTCAATGTAGATCGTGTAACCTTGTCGTATACCTTTTTCCGTTCACCGGAACAAAACGCTGACCAAAGCTAGCGGCTCAGGTGACAGTCAGTTTGGTTGTTGTTTGAGTTTGTAATAGCTCGAGTTTGTAGTAAGAGAATACTCGCCATACGCCTCATTCGTGCAGGGGTCTGGTGTGCTGATGATAAACCGGGTGGCGCTAGTCCCCCAAAGGATCGTGTATGAGCAGTACTTCAACTAACGCCTATTACATTCCTCATGCGGCTAAATGGCCGATTGTGGGGTCAATTGGTCTGTTTATATTTTTTTATGGCTTTGCGACCTGGCTCAATGGTGCTCCCTTTGGTAAGGAGATGTTTTTCATAGGGACTGCCATCGTCATATTCATGATGTTTGGCTGGTTTGGTCTGGTTGCGAAAGAGAGCGAATCCGGTACTTATAACAGTCAGGTAGATACGTCGTTCCGGATGAGCATGATGTGGTTCATCTTTTCTGAGGTCATGTTTTTTGCAGCCTTCTTCGGTGCATTGTTTTACGCGCGAACATTCTCGGGTCCCTGGTTAGGTGGCGACGGGGGCGGTGGTGCAGGAATGACCAACGAGGTTATGTATCAGGGCCACAGCTATGTCTGGCCCAGCAACGGCCCCATGCATGTTGGTGGAGACTTTGCCCAGATGGGCTGGTTTGGCCTGCCGTTGATTAATACTTTGCTGTTACTCACCAGTGGATTGACGTGCACCTTTGCGCATCATGCGATTCGCGCAGGCAAGCGTCAGCCTTTCATTCTCTGGTTACTTGCCACAGTGTCATTGGGCTTTATCTTCGTCGGGTTGCAGGCGTATGAGTACTATCACGCCTACCATGCCTTGAACCTGAAGATGACCAGCGGTATTTACGGCTCAACATTCTTCATGCTGACGGGGTTTCATGGATTTCACGTGACCATGGGAGCCATCATTCTGCTGGTCGTCATGTTAAGGGCAACGCGAAATCACTTCAGCGCTGACAATCACTTCGCTTTCGAGGCGGCAGCCTGGTACTGGCATTTTGTCGATGTGGTCTGGTTGGGTCTGTTTATTTTCGTCTACCTGCTCTGACGGGGCTGGCGGACATCAAGAATGGGTTTGACGGGGCGGTTTATCCGCCCCGTCTGGTTTTTGTCTGACGGATACGCCTAGCCAGCATGATGAGTCACGACCCGTCGGTTATCGGTCGTCTTCCGCCTCCCGACTGCTCCGGTTCGCCATCTGGCAACGTATCAGTTGTTACGGGTTGGGAGCCTTGTGCAGACAGAGGGCTGGGGTTGAGTTCGATTACCCCGGTTGCACCGGCTATCATCACAACAACGATAGCGACAATGGAAAGCCCGATACGTACAGACAAGGCGTTGACGGTTCGGTTTGTTTGTCCCTTGTCCTTGACCAGGAAATACAGCCCGGAAAACAGACTGATGATGACAAATCCGAGCAAGAGCAAGACAATGAGTTTGACAAGAAGCATAGAGCAGAAGAGGCCTGTAGGTTCTATCCATCCCGAATGAATCCCGGTGATAGACAATGGCATTGCGGACAGATTACGTGGTTATGGTATACGTGTTCAGCGGCCTTATGAGGCTAACACCTTGATATTGGGTAACCGTCGGTTTGCGCCAAAGCTCTGGGCCGTTCTGGTGTATGTGGTCCTGCTGTCATGTATGTTGTGGCTGGGGAAATGGCAGCTCGACCGTGCAGCACTGAAAGTCTCGATGCAGTCTTCAGCAGACGCCGCCATGCAGGCACAGGCAACACCTCTGTTGTTAATCGAGGATCTGGAGGCTGCCTCTATGGCCTATCAAAGAACGACAGTGACTGGTACCTATGACCCAAAGCGCCAATTCCTCTGGGACAACCGCACTCACCGTGGGCAAGCGGGTTATGAGGTCATTTCACTGATAAACATGGACGAGGGTGGGGTGGCGCTTGTCAATCGTGGCTGGACAGCGCCTGGCGCTAATCGTCAGCAGCTGCCTGATGTTGAACTACCCTCTGAGGTTGTGGATGGCACCGTCACCATTGAAGGTTACTTGTCGCGCCCTTCAAAGGGATTTTCCAGTGGTGATGCAATAACCGGCAACGATCAATGGCCGATGTTGTTGCAGTATTTTGACTACGACACTCTGTCGGCGGCGCTGGGTGAGCCGGTCACGGCTGCCGTATTGCAAGCTCAGGCACTTGGTACTGATTCGTCCACGCCGGTTGTGTTAACGTCTCGGCCTGAGTGGTTGATAGCCAATTGGCAGCCGGCAGCGACCGGGCCTGCTAAACACTACAGTTATGCGTTTCAGTGGTTTGCCATGGCGCTGGCGTTAACTGTCATTTTTTTCGTAGTAAACAGACAAAAGCCCCATTCTGAGCATCAGTCTGATGGGCTGAGTGTTAGCTAGTTCTTTTAGGTAATGACTTATGACTGACTCAACAACCACCCTGAATCCCACTCAGCAGGCGCTGCCGGAGATCGATCCCGCACAGCGAAGGCGCTCCCGAATCAAGCTCGTATCCATCTTTGCCATCTTCGCGATTCCATTGATACTGGCCAGTATCTACCTCCATCTGGTACGCAGTAGCGGCGGTAGCATTGGCGATACATCACGCGGTCAGTTGATTCAGCCTGCTGTGCCTTTAACGGAATTTTCTCTCCAGACCAAGGGCGGGGAATTCAATCTGGACTCTGTACGTGGTCTCTGGACAATGCTCTACATTCCTGCTGGAGACTGCCTGGATGCTTGCGAGAAAAATCTTTATCACATGCGCCAGGTGAGGCTTGCGCTCAACCACCGGATGGACAGAGTTCAGAGGGCGGTGCTGATGACATCATCCACACAGGTGAGCCCAGAGCTATTAGCCGAGCATCCAGGCCTGATTGCAGCAACGGGCAGTTCGGCTGAGCACGCCCGGCTGAGTGAGCAAGTGGATACCGCGCAACAAGGCATGGAGGTCTTGCAAGACGCTATCTATCTAATTGATCCATTTGGTAATATCATGCTCCGATTCCCTCCCGATCTAGCGCCTAAATCGATGCTGAAGGATATAAAGCACCTGTTAAAAGTGTCGCGTATCGGCTAAGCTTCTCCCACTTGTCATTTGCCACCCGACAGGTCGCCACATCTCAAGAACGATGAAATCCACATCCCGGATCAAGCCGGCTGATTCCATACTCAGCCATACTCTTCTGCACTGGAGAGACTATCTCGAGATCACAAAACCCAAGGTGGTTTTGCTGCTCGTGTTTACGGCGCTTGTGGGCATGGCATTGGCAGTTCCATTCTGGTTGCCTCTGCAAGAGACGTTCTTTGGACTCCTGGGCATCGGTCTGGCCTCCAGCTCGGCAGCAGCGATCAATCATGTTATCGATCAGCGCTCCGATGCCATCATGAAAAGAACAGAGAATCGACCGATTCCTCAGGGCGCACTCACGACTCGCCAGTGTCTTGTGTTTGCGGTGGTCATCGGTGTCGTTGCCATGGTGATGCTTGTGACGCTTGTCAACGTTCTCACAGCGGTCCTGACTTTCTTCTCCCTGATCGGGTATGCAATCGTGTACACGGTGTATCTAAAACGCGCAACGCCGCAGAACATCGTCATTGGAGGTGCCGCGGGTGCCATGCCACCGGTACTCGGATGGGCAGCAGTCACCAATGAGGTTACCGCCGCTCCCTTGCTGTTGTTTCTTATCGTGTTTATCTGGACGCCGCCGCATTTCTGGGCCTTGGCTATTCATCGGCGCGACGACTATGCAAAGGTGGATATTCCCATGTTGCCTGTTACGCACGGAATACCGTTTACGCGTATCCAGATTATGCTGTACACCATATTGCTGGTTATTGTCAGCATCTTTCCGTATCTGATACAGATGAGTGGGTTCCTGTATTTGGCTGGAGCAGTGGTGCTGGGTGTCATGTTCCTGTGGCATGCGTGGAAAATGTTTGACGAAGAGGCGACCAGACAGCCCATCAAGACCTTTGTGTTTTCAATTAACTATCTGATGTGGTTGTTCGGAATCATGCTGGTTGATCATTACATCCCGGTGGTGGCAGCCCTGTTCTGAGAGGGCTTTGCGCCGCGTGACCCCCTAGCATTTTTACGACAGATGTAACATTCGTCTGCATCGTACATTTGATAATATTTCAAAAATTCTTGCTGCAAGGCTGGCGGTTGGTCAACCTGCTTGACAATTCAATCTGGTACACGACGACAGTGTCAATGCCTGAATTCCGGTATTTACTGTTGCGTCTACCGCTAAACATCCTAAAACTACACGCTGATGCATAACTTACGACAAGTCAAAAAAAGCGAAAACCGCCGTTTTGCGCTCGCAGCGGGTTTGTTATTCACCGGCATTTTTGCCGGTTTCGCAACGTCGTCTCTGGCGACTGATCCGATTCCCGACGCCGATGTCTCTTCCCTGACACAAACGGTAAATCTGTCGTTTGCTGGTGAGTTTTCGGGACAAGCGTTTTCCTGTGAACATAAATACGAAAACACAGGTGTGGCTGATACCACGGTAATGCTTGCTGACTTCAAGCTGTTTGTGTCGAACGTAAAGCTGATCAACGAAGCAGGTGTTTCTGTTCCCGTTTCTCTGGATAACGATGGTCTGTGGCAGCAAGACAATGTCGCCTTGCTGGACTTTGAAAATGGCACCGGTAGCTGTAGCAATGGAACGTCTCAAACTAATACAAAGGTGATGGGTACCGTTCCTCAAGGCCAGTATAGGGGCGTATCGTTTGACATCGGTGTGCCGTTTGAACTCAATCATGCAGACCCGACGCTGGCCGCACCACCGATGAACCTGACATCGATGTTCTGGAACTGGCGAGGTGGTTATCGATTTATGCGAGTCGATCTTGTAGACGCCAATCCTGAGCCTGTGGTTATGCAAAAAAGCGCTGATGGCAAGAACATGCCCAAAGCGAACAAACATCCTGGCTCCATGGCAAAACCTGCGCACACCGGGCGTGGTTGGGCGCTGCATATTGGCTCTACCGGTTGCAATGCCGCCAGCTCTACATCCATCCCTGATTCCTGTGCATCACCTAATCGTATTAATGTGTCATTTGATGCGTTTGATCTGCGCTCTGATGTTCTGGTTGTCGATCCTGCCAAACTCCTGCTTGATGTGGATGTCAGCAAAAATACACCTGATACCGCACCCGGTTGCATGTCTTCGCCAAAGGACCCGGAGTGCGGCAGTGTATTTGGAAAACTCGGATTTGATGACGCACAGGCTGCTCAACAGCTGGTTGTCATTAGATAGAGATGATCTGGAAGAAGACTGCCGGCCTCGCTGTAGCGGCACTACTTTCGTTCGCAGCGCTGGAACTATTAGCCAGTAGTCCCATGGCTGAAGCATCCACAGCCAATGTTAACGAGCAGTATCAATGGCAAATACCGGCCTGGCTTCCGCCACCGCCGGTGCCTGCTGATAATCCGATGAGTCAAGTGAAAGTCGAGCTTGGCAGACACTTGTTCTACGACCTGCGCTTGTCAGCTGACTCGACGGTGTCTTGTGCGACCTGTCACGAGCAGGCCAGAGGCTTTAGCGACGGTCTGGTTCGATCGCGTGGCATTGACGATACAGAAGCACCCCGAAATTCCATGACCCTGGCGAACGTCGGCTATCTGCCTGTACTCACCTGGGCTAATCCACATATGAAATCACTGGAGTTTCAGGCTCTGGTTCCCTTGTTTGGCGACAATCCGCGTGAAATGGGAAACAACGGACAAGAGCAACGATTGTTTCAGCGACTATCCAAAGACACGATGTATCAAGCGCTTTTTCCAGCCGCTTTCCCGGAGCACGATGGAGCGATAAACCTTGCAACCATAACGCGTGCGCTCGCTGCCTTCCAGCGTTCGCTGATTTCTGTAGAAAGTGCCTACGATAGCTATAAATACGAAAGTGATGAGAACGCTATCAGCGCCTCTGCAAAACGTGGCGAGGAACTGTTTTTCTCGGAAACAGCGGAGTGCTACCACTGCCATCAGGGTTTTAATTTTACTGATAATCTGCAAACCTCGCGGGGCGGTTTTGCCGAAGTTGCCTTTCACAATACAGGCCTTTATAACCTGGACGACACAGGAAGATACCCTGTAAATAGTCATGGACTTTTCGAGTCGAGCTTCAAGGCGGAAGACATGGGGCGGTTTCGTACGCCTTCGCTGCGCAATATAGCGGTGTCAGCGCCGTACTTTCATGATGGTTCCGCAGCCACCTTGAGTGATGTCATTGATCACTACGCCGCGGCGGGCAGAACGCTCACTGGCGAATTTGCGGGCATCGGTAGCGATAACCCTTACAAGGACTCTTTGATCAAGGGTTTTACCTTAACCCGGCAGGAACGAAACGACTTGCTGTCATTCTTGCACACGCTCACCGATAATCAGTTCCTGCATAACCCTGATCACGCGAATCCATGGCCTGTCGGGCATGCGGCACATGGCGCCCGATAGAGGTTGTCTGGCGACCATTAGAAGCGGCTACACTGCCACTGGGTACCACTTCATCAACCGGGCATATGATAAATCCTCGAATTCTGAGTTGAACGATATGCTGATATCGACCCTATTCTGACCTAGAAAAGGTTCTCGAATCGACGGTATTGGGCTAGCTTTCCGCAGCGCACTTTGCGCTCGTATTAATCAGCACTATTTTGTTGCATTTCGACCTAATGAGCCGTAATATTGGCTCATATGAGCATAACTGCAAAAAATATATCCGATGTCCTCGGCGGTGCTAAAAGCCTTGGTAGGCGAATCCTGACTATGCGTGATCTTGAGAGCATCGTCGCCAGTGGTTTGCCAAAATCTGCATTGGATAAGCTTGTAGATGGTTTTGGAGAACACTTCACCGAGGCCTCTGCTAATGACATCCGCTTTAAGATTGTGCCGCGTGCGACATACAATCGAGTTGATCGATTCAACCTGCAAACTAGCGAGACTATTGAACGAATTGCCCGACTGTATGCGATGGCGCTGGACGCGTTCGCTGACCCAGCCGCAGCTACACGTTTTATGATGCGTTCACATCCAGAGCTCGATAGTCGTTCGCCATTCGAAACTGCTTTAACCGAATTGGGTGGACGAGCGGTCGAGGAGGTTATCGAGCGGGGACTACATGGCCTTCCAGCTTGAAGGGCCAACGTGTCTACAGAATAGTAAGTAATAAGTATCCCCCCTTTGATGGCGGTGGCGCATATCGTTGGGGTAGCCGCTGGGTTGACCCTGGGAGACTTGTTGTTCACGCAGCATCCAGTTATTCGCTTGCTGTCCTTGAAAATCTTGTTCATTGGCAAAGCAACACATTACCTCCAACTTTAGTTTGTATCGTGGCGACAATTCCAGACTCACTAAAGCAATCGACTAAAACTCCGCGCGATATCGATGACGAAGATGCATGCCGTGCCATCGGTAACAAGTGGTTCGATGAGGGCAAGTCGGTAGCCCTATGGGTTCCATCGGTGGTATCGCCTTACGAAAAGAATGTACTAATAAATCAACTCCATCCTGATTTTACGAAAATACGTATCCTGAAACCTGCAGAGGCTGTGGTCGATAAGCGATTGACACGATGATCGTGGTATCGGCTCGAAGGAGGCGATAGA
>JBGCGC010000102.1:0-7039 GCA_045110475.1 Granulosicoccus sp. | reverse complement strand
TGTCCACCTTCAACAATGTAGCGATCCGGGTAAACGATATCAGCATAGGCACCCCAAACCCCCGGTGCGTTCAGTGGTTCTTCGGTGACTCCAAATTGCAAATGCGAAGAGCCGGTGATCAAGGCCAGTTGTCCAGGTTGTGCTACGCCCAGGCCGATCATGCCAACGAGCGCATCCGCCCCACCTTGAACAACTTTGACACTTTGCGGCAGGCCAAGCGCATCCGCCGCTTTACCTGTCAGAGTGCCCAGCACCTCACCGGGTGCTGCAATGCGTGGTGGCCATTTGTCGAGGATGTCTTCTATCCCCAGTGTCGTGACCATCGATTTTGCCCAACCCCCATCGCGATTGCGGTAGTGCCAACGCAACCCGGTGTTATCCAGACTAGCAGCCCACTCGCCAGTCAGTTTATAAGTCAGGTAATCCTGATACTCACAAATGCGGAAAGCCTTGTCATAAATTTCCGGTTCATTGCGCTTGAGCCAGAGCGCCTTTGGGATCATCCATTCTGCCGATACGGGACCTTTGCCTCCGCCATTGAGCAACAACGCATCATCGCCGGTCGCAAGTACTGCGTCAGCCTCTGCATTGGCACGTACGTCCATCCAGATCAAGGCTGGCCTGAGAGCGTCACCGTTTGAATCCAGAGCAACAACGGAACAGCAGGTTGTCGCATAGGCAATGGCTTCGATTTGAGAAGCGTCCACACCCGACTCGGCGATTGCACCCCGTCCAGCTTTGATGAAATTTTCCCACCAATCCGTCGGGTTCTGTTCGGCGCGTGCGCCAGCGGTGAAATTCGTCTTATAAGGTACAGCAACATTTCCCAAACACGTGCCGACTAAATCATAAACACGTGCCCGCAGGCTTTCAGTACCACCATCAACGGTTAAAAAATACGCCATCACTCTCTCCCAAAGTTCGCGGCTTAATTAAAGTTGCCGTAATGTCTCTAACGCTTTACCCATATAAATCAAAGCCAGGCCTCCTGCATTTCCACAGCCACCTCGAGTGCTTCGACGAATGCTTCGATGAATGCGGGCTCCCCGATACTATTTCGTTTGGCCGCATCCGGTTTATCTTCACTCATTTAGAAACCTTTCGCTCAAGGATCGCCTGGACCTGTGACAAGGCTTCCCAATGCGGCATATGACCTGCATCCGGGAAATGATGGACACTAACAAGCGGTGAAACATCCACAGCCTCAGACCAGTCAATAATCTGATCTCGATGGCCCAGTAGCAGAGACACCGGAATCTCTTGTGCAATCTGTGCAAGCTCTTTTCGTACATCAACCGCTTGCCCACTTGCACCCGCAAGAGAATTGGCGATACCTGCTATTCGTCCTTTGGCAAGCATGTGAAAGATTGCTTCATGGGCGGTATCAGACAAACCGTTGGGGCCGTGTGTCAGGCGAGTCAAGACACGCGCAACGGAGGCAACATCATGAGGGTTTACTAACGCATTAATGAAGTGTGTGTTGATGGTTCGACCAACACCTGCCGGCGCTATTAGAGTCACAGAAGCAGTTGGTACAGCTTGCGACAGGGCGACAGCTACCAGCGCCCCCATGGAGTGAGCAACGATATGTACAGCCTGCCCATCCATCTTCTCTTCAACCAGCGTGATCACGGGTTGCACTAGCTCGGATATGTCACGAGCATCCTGTGTTGCTGCGCCATGAGAGGGCAGGTCTACTGCGACCGTTCGTAGACCGGATCTTGCAAGTTGAGACTGAAGGCCAGACCATGCTGAATGATCGGCCGCAAACCCATGAATGAACAGGACATGCGCACCACTGCCTACACCCTTTTCCGACCAGGCGATACCGTGGCCCGTTTGTAAGTAACCAGACTCGGTGACTTGCGAAGCCGTCTCGACATCGCGACGCTCGATCCGACCTCGCCGGCCTGTGCCGACAACCCCGGCAAGATCAATGTTGGTCTGTTTGGCAATGCGTCGAGCTAGCGGTGTCGCGCGCAGTTTTTCACCGTGAGGTTTAACCATAGTGGCTGCGTCTTCGGGTGCTGTGTCCACGTCGCTTACAGTGACTTTCTCAAGCGCTGCCTGATCGAGCTCTGCTGCCACCTCTTTGCGGCTATTTTCACTGTCGCTGTCGCTGTCGATCCAGTCCAGCCCTTCTCCCACGTCGATCTTCGCGATAGGCATACCGACTTCAACCATCTCACCAATCTCTACCAGAGACTCGACTAGCGTTCCATCACCCAAGGCCGGGTATTCGACAATGGTCTTGTCGGTTTCAACTTCAAGGATTGCATCACCACGCTTAAACGGTTGGCCGGGTTTGACTAGCCATGCCAACAGTTTGCCTTCATCCATGGTTTCACCCATGCGAGGCATTTTTAAAACGCGACTCATGCCAGAAGCTTCTTTGCTGTTTCGATAATAAATTCTGTCGTGGGTACTGAGTTGTTCTCAAGCTCGACAGAGACGGAAATCGGGATATCTTCACCGGCAACCCGAATCACGGGCTCTTCAAGAAAATCGAAACACTCCTCGGTAATGCGCGCAGAGAGTTCGGCGGCAACGCCCGCTGTCATGACGCCCTCTGAGACAACCATGGCCTTGCCGACCTTTTCAACTTCCTCACGAATTGTGTCAAAATCCAGCGGATTCAACGTGCGCAGATCAATTACAGTAACCTCGATACCAGACCTGGCCAGATCTTCGGCTGCTTTCATAACGAAGTGCAGTTGGCGTGAATAGGTGACAATCACCAGATCCGTTCCTTCTCGCCTTACGACAGCCTTACCCCATGGAGGAGGGGGCACGTTCAGATCAACGTCTTCTGACATTGCGTAGAGACCTTTGTGCTCAATGAACACAACAGGATCTGGCTGCGTAAGAGCCTGACGCAACAAATGGTAGGCGTCATAAACTGTTGCGGGCATAGCCAGACGTAAGCCGGGTGTATGCATGACATACGCCTCCAGTGATTGGCTGTGCTGCGCGCCAGCAGAACGACCGGTGCCGCCTTGGGTGCGCAGCACCATCGGCACGCCGATTTGCCCTCCAAACATATAGCGGATTTTTGCCGCCTGATTACATAGTTGGTCCATTGTCATACCGATGAAGTCGACATACATCAGCTCGGCTACTGGTCGCATGCCTGCCATGGCAGCACCTACAGCGGTACCGACAATACAGGGCTCAGAGATCGGCGTATCCAGCATGCGCTCGGCACCAAATTCTTCGATCAGTCCTTTGGTAACACCGTAAGCTCCACCGTAGCGACCAACCTCTTCGCCAATGACAAAGATATCCGGGTCTTCGCGCATCGCATCAATCAATGCCTGCTTCAATGCATCACGATAAGCAAGTTTTGGCATGTCTCTAATCCCTCGCAAGAACGCGGTTAATGCGAGTACGAATTGGCTCTGGTGCGGGTTGGTCAGGTGCAAATACGTCGCGGAACATGGTGTTCAATGCGGGCTCTTCGGATTGCATGGCAAAATCAATGGTCGCGTCCATCTCGGCGGCAACCCTGTTATCTATGGCGTCGATCTCCTTGTCTGTCATACCGTTCTCGATCAGCATTTTGCGTGAGAATTCGATCGGATCCTTTGCGCGACCTTCAGCCTCTTCAGCTTCACTGCGATAGGGGCTTTTGTCTTTTCGACCGTGGCCAAAGAAGCGATAGCAATCGATCGCCAGAAAACCGGGTGTGCCGGCACGTGCACCGTCAACGATACGCGCCGCAGCCGCAGCGACATCAAGCACATCCAACCCGTCCACCGTTTCTGCATTCAGTCCAAAGGACTGTGCGCGTTCGTGAAGTTTCGTCGCCTTGGTTGCCTGATCGATCCGCGTCCCCATTCCCCATTGGTTGTTGATACAAACAAAAATCGCTGGCAAGTCCCATAGCGCTGCCATGTTCATGGATTCGTACAAGATGCCTTGTTGCATGGCTCCGTCGCCGAAAAATGCAATGGAGACAGCGCCGGATTTACGACGTTTGGCGACCAGGGAGGCACCGACTACCGTTGGGATACCGCCCCCGACAATGGCGTTGGCTCCCAAGTGACCAAGCCCCATATCCGCGATATGCATTGAGCCGCCCTTGCCACGGCAATAGCCGGAATCCTTACCACCAATCTCGGACATCATGCGTTGGGGATCAGCGCCACGCGCTAAAAATATTCCGTGTCCGCGATGATGCGTCGTGAAGGTATCGCCATGTTGCATGGCAGAGCTTACGCCGACCGCTGCACTTTCCTCTCCGATCGACAGGTGCAGCATCGAGCCTGCACTTTCACCACGCAGATACAATTCTCCAACTCTGTCTTCAAAAGTTCGGATGCGACGCATCTCGGTGTAATGACCAAGAAGGTTGGAATTACTTTTGTCGGGTTTATTTTGTTCGGCCACTCTGGTCATTTCCTAATTCCATACAAAATGCGTAATTTGGTCGTTCCGGGGACCACCACAACGATGAAGAGAACGTGACGCCCTAGGCGATGACTTGAATGAGGGTATCCATGATCATCAGGTTTGTACCGTCATAAACGACATCGATAAAAGGCTCACCACAAAAGGTACCGATGACCATCGGGGTGCCCGCACTGAACACAATCATGCAAAAAAACCAAGTTGGCTAAGCTATCGAACAGGAAGCGTTCAACCAGACTGTTTTAATCTTAGTCTGGGCGTGCAGCGCGAATATAACCTTGGCGTAGCAGCATAAACCGCACCGAGTACGAGAGGATCTCCCGTGTTGAGTTGGTCCCCGATTGTTCGTGAATGTCATTACGTTTTATCATCAGCGATTACATTTGTCTAGTTGAATTACATTTGTATCGCCAACTATTTATAATTCAAGCAGTGATGTACGTAATCTTGAGGTTATCCCGGCGCTATGGATCCAATGAATGAAAACCAGCTTATGGCACGCGCCGCATGGCTTTATCACGTTGCCGGCTTGAATCAGGAAGCCACATCGAAGCGCATGAAGTTGACACGCGCCCGTGTGAACAAGCTTCTGTCACTTGCGCGCGAGACAGGCTTGGTCTCCATTGAAATCAATGAACGACACGTCGGCTTACTGGCGCAAGAAGAAGCAATTCGCTCTGAATTCGGATTGGAATTTTGTCTTGCAACACCTGAGCTCGGATTTCCCCCAAACGATGGAGACGCCTCTACCAGCATAGCGCTCAACATGGTCGGCGCGGCGGGCGCACAATACTTGCGCGAACAGATCAACGACAACAATTCTGCAATCATCGGAACGGGATGGGGACGGACCTTGGCGAGTTTGAGTAAAAACATGTCCGGGGTGACCGCACCAGCGGTGAAATTTTTCAGCCTCATGGGCTCACTAACCAGCAACTCGTCATTCAACCCATTCGAGGTTGTGCATGCACTTGCTCAGGCTACCGATGCAGAAGGCTACTTTTTACCAGCACCCTTCGTCGCCGACAGTCATGAAGATCGAGCGGTTTTTCTATCGCAGCGTGCTATTGCCCAGACGATCTCACTTGCAGAACGAGCAGATTTTGCGTTGATCTCCGTGGGTGAACTGACAGAAAATTCACTGCTACGTCGACAAAACATGATTTCTGAAGATGAAGTAATTTCGCTACGTTCGGCTGGAGCCGTCGGTGATACGAACGGAATTTTCTTTGACCAAGACGGTAAACCCGTCGATCATGAACTGAATTTGCGAACCGTGGCCATTGGATTACCACTTCTTGCAAAAACCAACACGGTTGTTTTGTCAGCTGGCCAACAGAAGTTGGCGGCTACACAAGCCATCCTACGCAGCGGAGTTGTCAAAGGTCTGATCATTGATGGTGATAGTGCGCGAGCACTTAGTGAAAAGATCTAGGTATTGTTTGATTGTCCATCAATGTGTTTGCTCTCGTGTAGATGACCCATTAGCAGTGAGAGGATCAATGCCTTGCAACTGTTAAAACGATACCCTTGAGTCATTGGTCTGATAGATGTTGTTTCTGGCAAGATCCTGTGTGGTGTGTGGAAAAGCAATGTCTGCCTGCCAAGGAAAAGCAGGTCACTGAGCTTGAAACTTTATGACGTGTCGCATTAATGCGGTGGCCTTCCGTCCAGCATACGAAACCGTTTTCGCGTTGTTGCGCACCGGAGTTTTCGAAGAGCCGATGAACGATACAGTTCGGGTGCTGGTACCTGCTTTTATGACGCCCCACCGTGATGATGAACTGATTCGGATTCATGACAACAGCCTTGCCGACTTGATATCCACGTATTCCAACGTGAAAAGTCGTGGAAGTAATGGTGTGGACAGTAGATTGTCTCGATTCCAAGGTAAGACGGATGAAAGCCGAAATGTATGATCAGAATATAAATAGAACAATGTGGGCATCATTATGGGTTTTGTCTGTGTTTGCCGCGATGATTTTAGCCGGATGTGAAGGTGGGATCAAAGGCACCGGATCGGGGCCGAAAGATGAGATATATGATGCGTACCAATTGAGAAATTTGCCGGAACGCATTAGCCCGGATATCCCGAAAACTCTAATCCAGGGTGTGGAACCTGCGCCATCACAGCCAGAAAATCAGGACACCATTGAAGAGGAAATGAGATTTTCGTCTCGTATGGATGATCGTGGTAAAGAAAAATAACGGGCCTGGCAGATAATGTCTTTTAGCGTAGATTTGACTGATGAACAGCTTGCAAGCAGTACCGAAGTGTTCGAGGAGGTTAATGGAACGCTGGGTGGTGTCATACCGTCAGCTAAACTTGTGCCGATTCAATAGCGAGAGAGGTCAGTTCGTCCACTGTGTTGGTGAAAGGCTTCTAACAAACTGACAGGGTATATGTCGGGCCATGAAGGCTGTAAAGGGCTTGAGCGCACATAATGTGTTCCGACAACGCTACCCCCTAAATTTGGTCACTTGTGGATGATAGATGCTATTGATCTAATCTTCATAATGGACACTCCTTGAAATAATTTGAGTAAGAACACTTACATGAACCCATTTGCTTCAGGAGGTGGGCGAGTCTAATTATCTTCCTATAACAGCATGGACGCAGAATTCAGAT
>JBGCGC010000101.1:0-48461 GCA_045110475.1 Granulosicoccus sp. | reverse complement strand
AAGGTACAGAAGGTACAGAAGGTACAGAAGGTACAGAAGGTACAGAAGGTACAGAAGGTACAGAAGGTACAGAAGGTACAGAAGGTACAGAAGGTACAGAAGGTACAGAAGCCGGTGCTGGAGGATCCTCCAACGATATTCAATATGTCGGTACTGTCGCCATAGAGGAATCCCAGAACTTCTCTAGAGTGGAAGTTGAGGGTACTTTCTACCTGCTCGACGATATTATTCCGGCAAGCGAAGCAGATCGGGTCCTGCCGGTTCCCGGTCAGGAAGCGTGCATTGTCACACTGGATGATATTTCAGATGACGAAGATTTTGACTTTAACGCTGAAAGTGTGTCTGCAGGTGAAGTCATCACACTGTCAAGTCTGACGGGTACCTACGGAGAGATTGTCGAGCAAACGCAGACAAACTTTGTGTCTTATTCTCCCGAAACTCCGCTGCCTTTTCCAGCGCCAAACCCGATGTTTGTCGACATTCCCGGTGCTGAATATCCAGCTTTCAGCAGGGTGGAAATCGGAGCTGCACCTCGACTGAGTGGCCAAAGCCTGGCATTTGGCAGTTCTCTTTCTGCCAGCACGACGGCAACATGGGATGCTGCTACGGTCGGTGACGCGGACATCATCCTTGCTGCGGATGTAGAAACGGGCGATGGTATGCTCGTTGACGTTGACTGTGTGCTCGAAGATGATGGGTCATTTACGCTCCCGGCGAGCACCATATCCGAGGTTGATGAATTACTGGGCAGTAGTGGGTGGTCTTTACAGGTCTATGAGCACGCCCGAGTTTCGCAAGTAAATCTGCGTTCAGGCAATACATTGCTCAGAATCGTTCGAGAGGCCAGATAAATAGGCAATAGGGTAGAGCAGGATCGAGGAAATGCTTCTGATTTAGAAGCGTAAGGCCGTGGCGAGTCCTCTTAATGGTGTATCGGCCATGAAGAGGACCTGCCGGCACATGCCTTTTCTGGCATTAAACGCATGGTGTCCGATAAATCGCCAGCACACCTTGCATTCGTCACCTGATGACGCTGGCGATTGGCCTCTGAATTCGCCGCGCGATTCTTCGCGTCGGGCGTCTGGACAGTAGCGCGATTATCAGGCAGGATTTGAATTCGCCAACTCACTAAAACCAGAGGAATCCCATGGGGCAAATCACTCGCCGACAGGCACTGGGCCTTATTGGCGTAACCGCAGCCAGCCCGATTTTCGGCCTACCGGTCTATGCAGCAAATCAGAAGGTTTCCGTTGGTGCATTGCGGTTCACCAGTCACGCTGCCAGTTTCGTTGCCTTTGAGCGCGGGTATTTTGCCGATGCGGGCCTTGATGTGGACTTCAGGTTTTTCCAGGCTGCGCAGCCCATGGCCGTGGGGGTTGCCTCTGGTGATGTTGACTATGCTGTTACTGCTATTTCCGGGGGGCTTGTCTCTCTGGCTGAAAAAGGTGTGGCTAAAGTCATAGGGGGTGCCTTGTCTGAGTCGGCAGGTGTTGATGGTCAGAAAATTCTTGTTTCCGATGCGGCGTATCAGGCGGGTGTTGTCGATCCTTCCGAGCTGGATGGAAGGACGTTTGGAATCACACAGTCCGGTTCGTCGTTTCATTACATGGGGTCACAGATAGCCGCTCAGGAGGCTGTCGCACTTAAATACAAGCCCCTGCAAAAAACCCCGGCAATCATCGGCGCTATCAAGTCCGGGCAAATCGATGCGTGGACAATCGTGCCCCATATTGCCAAACCTCTGGCTGCCAGCGGGGCGGTACATATCATTGGCAATGTTGGCGACTACATCCCCAACTATCAGGTCACCACTGTTTTTACGTCAGCCAGCAACGCGGCGAATGAGCGAGCCAGAACTGAGGCTTTTCTCAAGGCGTTCTCTCAGGGAGCGGCTGACTTTAATGCGGCGCTGGTCGATAAAACTGCGGGTGATGAAGCTGCCGATGAGATGGTTAAGCTCATTCATAAATATGTCTACACCGATCGTACTTATGAGAAGGCGGCGCCCAGCATTATTAACGGTGCCATGCGAATCAACGCTAATGCGTCTATGAATATCGATTCCATTGCTAATCAACTGGACTGGTTCAAATCAGAAGGTCTTGTCAAGGAAAGCATAACGTTGGACACCCTCGTCGATAGTTCGTATGTGGAAACGCTCTGACGGTTTTCCAACGTGCAATTGCGCGTCGAGGGTCTTTCTCACGCCTATGGTCAAACCAGCGTCTTAAGCGGTATCGATCTGCTTGTCGAGTCCGGCAAGATCGTTTGTATAGTTGGCCCATCCGGCTGTGGCAAATCGACTTTGCTTAGGATGATGGGTGGTCTGGAAAAGCCAGCTTCCGGGCGCGTTAGTATGCTGGGCGAACCACCGCCGGGTTGCATTAATCCATTGACCTACATCTTTCAGGATTTTGCGTTGCTACCATGGCGAACGGTGCAGGGTAATGTCCAGTTAGCGCTGGAAGGGCGAGGAATTGATGCAGGGCGCCGAAAAGCTATTGTGGCAGATGTACTTGCGCGTACGCGTTTGATGGAATTCAGCACCGCATTGCCAAAGCAGCTTTCAGGTGGAATGAAACAGCGGGTTGCCATCGCCAGGGCGTTAGCGGTGAGTCCGGCAGTCCTGCTAATGGATGAACCCCTGTCGGCGCTTGATGCACAGACACGCGAACTGTTGATGGATGATCTTGTCAGCCTTTGGGTAAAAGAGAAATTCACGTCTGTTTACGTCACTCATAACCTGGCTGAAGCTGTGCGTCTGGGTCATCGTGTGGTTGTGATGTCGCGGCGACCCGGTGTTATACGGGAGATCGTCGAGATTGATCTACCGCTGGCGCAGCGCGGACCCGGTAACCAACACCTGGAGACCGTTCAGCAGCAGCTTTGGGATTTGATGCGCTCTGAGGCGTTAGCCGCAGATCAAGAGCTACTCCATGTCTGAGTATCGTTCTGAATCTTCGGTTACGGCTAGCAATGAAACACGTGCTGTACAACCAACGACGCAATCGGTGACACGTGACGTTCCTTATCGCGGTGGTGGGTTTTCACCGGTACCGCTGAAGGGTGTTGGCGTATGCGTCTTTGTTGTTCTCGTTGTTTTTTTGGAGCTTGGCACACGCTTGGGAGTGATCACCAATCTGACCATGCCCAGACCTTCTGATGTTTTTACAACTTTTGTGCAGCTATGGCAAAGCGGATTGTTGTGGGATCATTTATTACCGTCAGTGTCCCGATTGATCGTTGGAGCGACACTTGGCATCACAGTCGGAATTGGCGTGGGCATCCTGATTGGCTTGTTCTCGCTTGTCAGGGCAGGGTTGGTACCCTTAGTTTCAGCAATATTTCCGATTCCAAAAATCGCCTTGTTGCCGCTGTTTGTCATCTGGTTTGGTATTGATGAGGCATCCAAGTATGCGTTGATTGCATTTGGGACTTTCACACCCACGGTTGTCGCGACCTATGGCGCGGTTGACAACGTAGATCGCTCTCTTATTCGAATGGGGCAGAGTTTTTCATTGTCCTGGCTGTCTATCGTTCGCAAGATTGTCATCCCTGGTGCGCTGCCGGGTATTCTTTCAGGATTACGAGTCAGCCTTGCCATCGCAATTATTCTGCTGGTTGCAGCCGAAATGCTCGGTGCGGAATACGGCATTGGTGCTTATATTCTCGAGGCAGGCTCGCTCTACGATCTGGAGCGTTTGTTCACAGGGGTCGTTATTCTGTCAGCGCTGGGTGTGATAGTCAGTTGGCTAATCAGTTTGCTTGAGCGCCGATTGCTTCGATGGCGAGTGTAACTGCAATATTAACTGCTCTATGTTAAGTCGATAACGATACCCTTGCGGGCGTTAGGCCTGCAGGTATTCGTTCTGCGAATTAAGAAAATAATTGATGTTTTCGCAGGTCAGCCCGAGCAGCTTAGCCTTGTCAGAGAAACCTTGATCGACAGGTATCATGCCCAGGGAGGTTACCAGCACGATCCGTGCGCTTCGGGTATCCGTGCCTCCCTGCAGCTCTTCGAATTCAAGTTTTGCAGAGTGAATCTGGGAAACCGGCAGAGATTGTTCTTTGAATTGCCCGAGATGATGATGTCTTAACCAGCAACGATTGTGCGGCAGACTGATTCGCAAACGTGTCTGTCTCAGGGAAAACCCTGTCTGGATGAGTAAAAAGCACAGGATGAACGATAGAGCGATGCGGTCCAGCGGAGGGATTTCTTCTATAAGGGCACGTAGAACGTACAGCGAAGCAAAAAAAATCGATGCATATAGCCAGGCTAATGCTTGTCTTGGCAAAGGCGATGCCATGGTGAATTCAGTGATGCGGTCCTGGAGGTGCATGGGGATTTGATAAATCACGTGCGGTGGAAACTGTAAATCAGCAGGTTTTGGGCCTTATTGATTGTTTGATTACTCTCAGTCCATACGGCTGCTGGGTATCGCACCGCAAAATGACGAAGCTGATGACGGTGAGTGCGCAATATGCGAAGATGAAACAGTAAGGTCAGAACCTGCTGGTTACCTACACACTTCAATACGAAAGAGCATCATTCCTCATGGTAGACACTGTAAAAACACAGCCGATTGCAGGGCAGCGCCCAGGAACGTCAGGGCTGCGTGCAAAAACACAGGTGTTTATGCAGCCGGGCTACCTTGAAAATTTTATTCAGGCAGGATTTGATGCGCTGGATGGTGTTGCTGGAAAGTCGTTGGTGCTCGGTGGAGACGGTCGGTTCCACAATGATCGCGCCATTCAAACCATCATGAAAATGGCAGCCGGTAATGGTGCCGCCCGGGTTGTGGTTGGCTGCAATGGCATTCTTTCAACGCCTGCGGCCTCCGGCATCATACGGGCACTGGGATGTGATGCTGGCATCATTCTCTCCGCCAGTCACAATCCCGGCGGCGAAGATGGAGACTTCGGGGTCAAGTTCAACATTGCCAACGGTGGGCCTGCACCAGAGTCAGTAACCAATGCGATCTACGAACATACCACGACCCTTACGGCCTACAGGATTGAGGCAGGTGAAGACGTAGACATAACAGTCCCGGGTGAGCACTCACTGGGTAAAACCCGCATCGATGTTATTGATTCGGTGGACAACTATGCGCAGTTGATGAAAACGTTGTTTGACTATGACGCTATCAAGTCGTTATTCGCTAGTGGGTTTAACATGCGGTTCGATGCCATGCATGCCGTAACAGGTCCTTATGCGAAAGCCATTCTGGAAAATGAGCTAGGTGCGCCATCAGGCACGGTAATCAACGCTGAGCCACTACCGGATTTCGGGGGTGGACATCCCGACCCTAACCCGGTGCACGCGCATGAATTGATGCGCGAGATGTTCTCCGATTCAGCTCCTGAGTTTGGTGCTGCCTCTGATGGTGATGGTGATCGCAACATGATAGTTGGCCGACATTGTTATGTGACCCCATCCGACAGTCTGGCAGTGTTGGCTGCCAATGCTCATCTGGCACCGGGATACGCTGACGGGCTGGCAGGGGTTGCTCGCTCTATGCCCACTAGTCGCGCCGTAGACCGTGTTGCCCAATCGCTTGATATCGCAGCATTCGAGACACCCACCGGATGGAAATTCTTTGGCAACCTGCTCGATAGCAACAAGGCAACGTTATGTGGTGAAGAGAGTGCAGGCACGAGTTCAGACCATGTGCGTGAAAAGGATGGTCTGTGGGCGGTGCTGCTGTGGTTGAATATCCTGGCGGTGCGTCAGGTGTCGGTCACTGAGCTGATGCGCGATCACTGGTCGCGCTTTGGACGAGATTACTATTCAAGGCATGACTATGAAGGCGTTGACAAGGCGGCTGCCGAAAAGCTGATGGATTCACTTCGCGAGAAGCTGGACAAGCTACCGGGCACGACCGTAAAGGGTATGCTCATTACCGCCGCTGATGATTTTGCCTACACTGACCCAGTTGATGGCAGCGTAAGCGAACATCAGGGCGTGCGTATCGTTTTTGGTGGTATGGCAAGAGTGGTTTTCCGCCTTTCGGGTACTGGAACGGTCGGAGCTACGTTACGCGTCTACATGGAAAAATTTGAGGATGATGTAACGCGGCAGTCTGAGGATCCACAACAGATTCTGGGTACGATCGTTGAAGCCGCAGAGGCTCTCGCAAGCATCAAGGACAATCTGGGGCGCGATGTCCCAGATGTGATGACCTGAGTAGAAAGCGAGACGAACGCAAACGAGTGCTCAGCGTGACCTGAGGGGTTGGCGATCAGGCATCCACACTCTTCATCTACGATCGCCAAACATATCACCCAAACCTCCAAGCACTGATCCTTCGCCACGGGAACCTCCGGTCGAGGCTGCTTGCAGGACACGATTGGCGAGTCGTGAGAATGGCAGGCTTTGCAGATATACGGTGCCAGTGCCCCTCAATGTGGCGAGAAACAGACCTTCGCCGCCAAACACCATGGACTTCAGATTGCCAGCACGTTCGATGTTGTAGTCTATTCCCGGTGTGAATGCAGCCAGGCAACCGGTATCCACACGTAATGTTTCGCCATGCATCTCACGTTTGATGACGGTACCACCGATATGAATAAAGGCTTTGCCATCACCTCGCAGTCGCTGAAGTATGAAGCCTTCACCGCCAAAAAATCCAGCGCCAAGCTTTCGCTGAAACGCGATGTCCACAGAAGTGCCAAAGGCTGCGCATAAAAAAGCATCTTTCTGGCAAATGAGTTCCTGACCATTGATACCCATGTCTACGGCGATGATTTTCCCGGGGTAAGGTGCTGCAAATGCAACGCGACGCTTTCCCGTGCCGGCGTTGGTAAAGTGGGTCATGAAGATTGATTCACCCGTCAGTACACGTTTGCCGACGTTCATGAGAGAGTCCAGAATACCGCCGGCTGGTGACGAACCATCACCCATGCGTGTCTCGAAGCTGATGCCATCTTCCATGTAGTTCATTGCCCCGGCTTCTGCTATTACGATCTCCTTGGGATCCAGCTCCACCTCCACGATTTGCATGTCATCGCCAAAAATTTCGTAGTCTACTTCGTGGCATCGCATGGTCTTGCTTTCCTCTGTTGGTGGTTACGCTAGTGGGTCACGCGGGTAATTCGGTAACAGTCATTAATAGTCTACGCTAGGAGCCTGCGCGGCCGGAGGCGGCCCCGCAGAAATCAATCGGCTACGAGCAGCCCACTTTTGGCCAAAGTTTGCGCTCATTTTCGTCACTTAGCCGGCTAAACTCCTCAAATGAGCACAAAATTTGACTCAAAATTGGACTACTCTCGCTCGATCGCTTTCTACGGGGCCGCCTCCGGCCGCGCAGACTCCTAGCGGCAGAAAAGCAAAAGACTGTCATGGCCCAGCTTCGTTAGTGGGCACTGTATGCTCTACAGACTTTCGCGGACTCCAAGAGCTGATGAACAACAAAGTCGAGTCGCCGCATCCCGGCTTGGGATTCGGTGCGTTTGTATTTATGATGGCTTGCTTCATGGCGCTCAATGGTTTGGCTGTGGATACCATGCTGCCCGCTCTGCCAGCTATTGGCCAGGAGCTGGGCCTGGAAAATCCCAACAGTCGCCAGTGGGTAATCACCAGCTATTTGCTGGGATTCGGAATATTCCAACTGTTCTATGGACCGTTATCTGATCGGTTTGGTCGTCGGCCCGTTTTATTAACCGGAGTATCAATTTATGCTTTTTTCAGTCTGATCACCGTTTTTGTCGGTAGTTTTGAGGCCGTCGTGCTGTCACGGTTTTTACAAGGTGCTGGTGCAGCAGTATCGCGGGTGCTGGTCATTGCTATTGTGCGTGATTGTTATTCGGGAAGAACGATGGCCAAGGTGATGTCCCTGTCGTTTATCATCTTTTTGCTGGTGCCCATACTGGCCCCGGCCATTGGGCAAGCCGTGATGGTGTTTGTCAGTTGGCACTGGATATTTCTTGGGCTGGCGATTTTCGCTATGATTCTGACACTCTGGGCCTGGCTATACCTGCCAGAAACCTTGTGCAGGGAAAATCGTCTGCCACTTTCTTTTTCGCGTGTGCTTACCGCCTTCACGCTTGTCGTGACGACGCGGCAATCGATAGGATATTCGGTTGCGATGATGCTGATGATGGGAACCATCTTTGGATACATCAATTCTGCACAACAGTTATTTGCCGACAGTTTCGATGCGGAACGGCTTTTTACCTTGTATTTCGCCTTGACGGCGCTGAGTATGGCGCTAGCCTCGTTTCTAAACGCACGTATAGTGGAGCACCTGGGGACGCGGCGAGTGTCCCATACGGCTGTTTGTGCCATGTTGTTGGTGTCTGTCATACATTGGCTTATCGCTTACGCCGGGTACGAGACGCTAGTTGTATTCGTCATCTTTCAATCGCTCGGCATGTTCTGCTTTGGACTCGCGGGCCCCAACTTCGGTGCCATGGCAATGGAGCCGGTTGGACACATTGCCGGTACTGCCTCGTCGGTGCAGGGATGTATGACGACAGTTGGAGCAGCCGTACTGGGTTACCTTGTGGGTCAGGCGTTCGATGGCACGGCGCTACCGTTTATTTCTTCTTACGTGTTGCTTACGTTCGCAACCATTGTTATTTTATTTTTTACAGAAGGCAGGTTGTTTCAGCCACTACACGAGAGTGTGAAAGATCAACCGTTCAATCAATGATTGCTCTTCATGTTGAAAAACAACCTTTTCTGATATCAATGATACGCAGGCGTTTTTCTGTGTTTTTCTGTTCACCAAAAATAAAAAACAAGACATGAAATGAGATCGCTGATATCTCGCGTAAAGACCAGGACAAGTTTTTTCAGTAATTTTCAGCGGTACACTATTCAAGCTTGTAGTGCGCCATATCATCAAGCGAGGTGAGAGTGGCAAGCTTATCTATAGAGCGAACCGGGCATGACGGTGCGAAGAAGTATTCCATGCTCGCGTATGCAATGTAGACAGGGAGCAATGGAAGTTTTGACATCAACGCAAGTGGCTGGAGTATCAGTTAGTGACGGAAGATAGTGACGGAAAATAGTGAAGGAAGATAGTGAAAGAGTCTGACTTTCCTCATCGCAGCCTGATTCTAGGTGGAGTGAAGTCCGGTAAATCCGGCTATGCGGAACGGTTGGCCAAAACCTGCGCCGAGAATGAGTCGGCCGAGCTTACCCTGATTGCTACAGCGCTGGCTGGTGATGAAGAAATTAGACTGCGCATAGAGCGGCACAAGGCTGATCGAGATAAACAATGGGCAGTGGTTGAAGAGCCATTGCTGTTGGCCAGATCATTGAATGCCGTTGATCAACAGACACGAGTGTCAGACCGGCCTAAGTGTATCGTTGTTGATTGCCTGACGATGTGGATCACTAATCTGCTATTGGAACACGACGAAGATCTGTTACGCAGGGAAGTTAATCTTTTCAGGCAGGCTGCTCTGGATTGCACCTCTCCATTGATACTTGTGTCCAACGAAACCAATCTGGGCATTACACCATTGGGCGAGTTGTCACGGCGATTCTGCGATGAAACCGGGCTGCTTCATCAGGCGTTGGGACAAATTTGCGATCAGGTTGTCTTGATGGTCGCTGGCAATGCCATGTACGTAAAAGGCCAGGCTCACGCAATAATATGAATCGTATTTATTGTGGTGATTGATTGCATCGAACGGTTCTTGACTATCGGCCACTGCTTTATAAATGTATCGATGACACGCGCCTCCCGATCAGGGTTTAAGCCTGCATGCTTTAAATACTTAAGACATACATCAAAAAATGACTGGAAAACCGGCAAAAGGCTGCGTTACACTCTGCGGCCGTCATTTTTTAGACATACTTTTATTCCTCAAAAGCATCAAATCACCTAGATTTTGGGTAATTCCTAACAATATCTGAATAAACTTATAGAAATTGATCAAATTTGAGCAAAAAAAGATAGAAATAACAGTAATTAGTATTAGCAGTACATTTGTTCTTAACGTACATTAGCCCTGTTGCAAATTCAGCAGCAATCCTGAATCCCTTGGAGGAGTTCCCCTATGCGTAAGCAGAAAAACGCCATCGCGCTAACAGTTGCCGCTTTGTGCGGTGGTTTGTCGCTGGCTGCCAGTGCAGATACATTAACAATCGCTACCGTCAACAACGGTGACATGATTCGCATGCAAGGTCTTACTGAAGACTTCACAGCGAAAACCGGTCACACAGTTGAGTGGGTCACACTCGAAGAGAACGTTCTTCGCCAGCGCGTGACAACAGACATCACCACTAAAGGTGGTGCTTTCGACATCATGACTATCGGTATGTACGAAACACCTATCTGGGGCCAGAATGGCTGGTTGGTTCCACTGGACGATTTGTCTGAAGAATACAACGTCGATGACATCCTGCCTGCCATGAGTGGCGGTCTTTCATACGATGGCACCTTGTACGCTGCACCATTCTATGGTGAGTCTTCAATGATCATGTACCGTACTGATCTCATGGAGAAAGCGGGTCTTGAAATGCCTGAGGCTCCAACCTGGACGTTCATTGCAGAAGCAGCGGCAGCAATGACTGACCGAGAAAATGAAATTAACGGTATCTGCCTTCGTGGTAAAGCCGGTTGGGGTGAGGGCGGCGCTTTCATCACCGCAATGTCAAACTCTTTTGGCGCGCGCTGGTTTGACGAAGAGTGGAATGCTCAGTTCGATTCAGAGGAATGGGCAAATACGCTTAACTTCTACGTAGACATGATGAACGCTTCAGGTCCTGCAGGTTTCGCGACCAATGGATTCAACGAAAACCTGTCATTGTTCCAGCAAGGCAAGTGTGGCATGTGGATCGATGCAACGGTAGCGGCTTCTTTTGTTACTAACCCTGAAGACTCCACTGTTGCAGACCAGGTCAGCTTTGCGCTGGCTCCGGACAACGGCCTCGGCAAGCGTTCAAACTGGCTGTGGGCATGGGCACTGGCTATTCCAGCAGGTACTCAGAAAGTTGATGCTGCCAAGCAGTTTGTCGAGTGGGCTACGTCTACGAGCTACATCGAGCTGGTTGCTGAGAAAGAAGGCTGGGCCAATGTACCTCCAGGTGCTCGTATCTCTCTCTACGAGAACGAGAACTACAAGGAAGTTCCTTTTGCTGCAATGACACTGGAATCCATACTGTCAGCGGATCCTAACAGCCCGACTGTACAGCCTGTTCCTTATGTTGGTGTTCAGTTCGCTGCTATTCCTGAGTTCGCTGGTATCGCAACTGAAGTCAGCCAGGAGTTCTCTGCGGTTTATGCAGGTCAGCAGACGGTTGAGGAAGCACTGGCAAAAGCTCAGGCAATAACCGACGAAGCTATGGAAGCTGCTGGTTATAAGTAAGTCAGTATAGATAGATAGTCTCTAAGGCGGGTTAACCTCACAAGGCTAGCCCGCCCCGTTGTACTCAAATCACTATGTGCAGGCTCCGTAGTTTGAATTGCAGAGATATCTTCCACTAGATTTTTTGCTGATTACGGGCCGCCATACTTCCTCATCATAGACTTCGGGCTATGTAACCCAAGAGTTTACTATGGCAACTCAACACTCTAGAAGTGCTGCGCGCATTATGCTTGCGCCGGCTGTCGTCCTTCTACTCGGTTGGATGCTGGTCCCGCTAACGATGACCCTGTGGTTCTCGTTCCGCAAATACCTTCCCTTGCGCGGTGGTGATCAAGGATGGGTCGGTTTCGATAATTACGTAAGCTTTATAGGCTCAAGCTCTTTTTGGCCCAGCGTGCAAACAACATTGATCATTGTTGGTGGCGTGCTACTGATTACGGTGTTTTTCGGTGTCTTGCTGGCGCTGTTGCTGGATCAGCCAATGTGGGGTCAGGGCATTGTCCGAATTCTTGTCATTGCGCCTTTCTTTGTCATGCCGACGGTTTCAGCGTTGGTATGGAAAAACATTTTCATGGATCCGATCAACGGACTGTTTGCCCATTTATGGAAGTTTTTTGGGGCAGAACCGTTGCAGTGGCTATCGCAGGCATCGATGGAATCGATCATCCTGATAGTCAGCTGGCAATGGCTACCGTTTGCCACCCTCATTTTACTCACTGCGGTTCAATCGCTGGATAGCGAACAACTCGAAGCATCGGAGATTGATGGCGCGCGTCCACTACAACGCTTTGCGTACATAATCCTGCCACACCTCGGGCGGGCATTGACTATTGTTATTCTTATTCAGACGATCTTCCTTCTTGCCATTTTCGCTGAGATTTTTGTCACAACCGGTGGCGCTTTCGGCACTAAAACACTGTCTTATCTTGTCTTTCAGCGCGTGCTGGAGAGTCAGAACATAGGACTGGGCTCTGCAGGCGGTATCTATGCTGTCATCCTTGCCAATATCGTTGCCATCTTCCTGATGCGCATCGTCGGCAAGAATCTGGACGCTTGAGGGGGAACTGACTATGGCTCGCGAAATTACCAATAAACGCAAGATCATCAACACCGTTGCTGCCTGGACGGTAGGTCTTCTGATCTTCTTCCCCATCCTCTGGACAATCCTCACAAGTTTCAAGACTGAGGCACAGGCTATCGCCAGCCCACCGCTTTTTTTGGGATTTGACTGGACGCTGGAAAACTATCAGGTCGTTATGGAGCGTTCAAACTACGGGCGCTTTTTGTGGAACTCGATATTTATCGCTGGTGGCTCAACGCTGCTGGGTGTCATCATCGCTGTGCCTGCCGCCTGGTCCATGGCCTTTGTGCCATCCAGAAAGACCAAGGACATTCTGTTGTGGATGCTCTCCACCAAAATGTTGCCAGCAGTGGGTGTGCTCTATCCGATCTATCTGTTGTTCATCAAACTGGGATTGCTTGACAGCATCCTTGGGTTGACCATCGTGCTGATGCTGATCAACTTACCGATTATTGTGTGGATGCTATACACCTATTTCAAAGAGATTCCGGTGGATATTCTGGAAGCTTCGCGCATGGACGGTGCCTCACTTAAATCCGAGATTTTGTACGTACTCACGCCAATGGCGCTACCCGGTATCGCTTCAACCATGTTGCTCAATTTCATACTGGCGTGGAACGAAGCATTCTGGACGTTGAATCTGACGGCCGCAAAGGCTGCACCGTTGACAGCATTCATCGCAAGCTATTCCAGTCCGGAAGGGCTGTTCTACGCAAAGTTGTCTGCCGCTTCGACGATGGCGATAGCACCAATTCTGATACTAGGCTGGTTCAGTCAGAAGCAGCTGGTACGTGGACTCACATTCGGGGCAGTAAAATGATTGTAGATACCGTAAAGGTCAGGGGATACTAATGGGCAGCATAACTCTCAAGAATATTACCAAGAGCTTCGCTAAAACCGAGGTTATCCGCCCTCTCGATTTACAAATCGATGACGGTGAGTTCGTCGTGTTTGTCGGGCCATCGGGTTGTGGTAAATCCACATTGCTACGATTGATCGCCGGGCTGGAAGACATCACCAGCGGTACCATCGAGATCAATGGTAAGGATGCCACATCGGTTCCGCCTGCCAAACGTGGGCTTGCCATGGTGTTTCAGTCGTATGCACTCTATCCACACATGTCTGTTCGCAAGAACATCGCCTTTCCTCTGAAAATGGCGGGGATGGACAAGGCAGATAGCGAGCGCAAGGTGACCGAGGCAGCCAAGGTCCTGAACCTCACAGATTATCTTGACAGACGACCTGGACAGTTGTCCGGTGGTCAGCGGCAGCGCGTTGCCATCGGGCGTGCGATTGTACGTGAACCCGATGCGTTTCTGTTTGACGAGCCGTTGTCCAACCTTGACGCGGCCCTTCGCGGCAATATGCGTCTTGAGATTGCCGAGTTGCATCAGACGCTGGCAACGACCATGATCTACGTAACCCATGATCAGGTCGAGGCGATGACCATGGCTGACAAGATCGTCGTACTTCAGGCAGGTGTCATAGAACAAGTCGGGTCGCCACTGGATCTGTATCGCGAACCTGCCAATATTTTTGTCGCCGGTTTTATCGGAAGCCCAGCAATGAACCTGATTGAAGGCGAAGCCGCTTCCAGTCGTGGTGCAAAGACGATTGGTGTTCGACCCGAGCACTTCCAGCTTTCTACCGATGGTGGTGAATGGCGCGGTGTTGTTGGTGTTTCTGAGCATCTGGGCTCGGACACCTTTCTGCGTGTTGTTGTCGATGGTGTGGGAACATTAACTGTTCGTGCTGATGGTGAGTTTCCAGCCCGACATGGAGATACTGTTGGGTTGACACCTGATCCGGCGCGCCTGCATCGGTTTGATGCTGCCGGATTACGCATCACTTCCTGAAAATCCAGACAGTAGAACGGACATCGTGATGGAAACGCCTACCAAGTCGAGCGTCGTGTCGACATTAAAGCTGGAAAATCTGGCGAAGTTGCCGGAAAACGTGGTGCGGCCTGAATACGCTCGCGACGATCTTTCTGCCGGAATTCTACATTTTGGCCCTGGTAATTTTCACAAGGCGCATCAGGCTGTGTATCTGGACAGACTGATGAATAAGGGTATTGATCACGACTGGGGTATTGTTGGAGCAAGCGTGATGCCTGGCGACGCCACGTTGCGCGACGTTATGCTTGCGCAGGATTTACTGTCAACGGTAGTCACGCAATCGTCGTCGGTAAGCGAAGCGCAGGTGATTGGCCCGATGACCGATTACTTGCCGGTCGGAGACGGGGAAGCAATTCTTGCTGCCATGGCGGACACGTCTATACGTATCGTGTCACTCACTGTGACCGAGGGCGGATATTTTGTAAACGCCACCACGGGCAAGTTTGATCCACAACACCCTGCAATACAAGCAGATGTGGCTGGATACGATAACCCGCAAACTGTATTCGGGCTTATTGTCAAGGGTCTGCAGCAACGTCGTGCAGAGGGAAAAACGCCTTTTACGGTTATGTCGTGTGACAACCTGCCACACAATGGTGATGCCTCACGCAATGCAGTACTAGGGTTTGCCGAACTGGTTGACAAGACTCTCGCTGCGTGGATAGCTGAGAATTCCAGTTTCCCTAATGGCATGGTAGATCGGATCACACCTGCAACGGGAGAGTTCGAGCGCAATCGTGTGCAATCCTTGTTTGGTGTTAACGATCAGGCGCCCGTTTTTTGCGAGGACTATATTCAGTGGGTGCTTGAAGATAATTTTGTAGCCGGCAGGCCCAGCTTTGAGCGTGTAGGGGTGCAAATAGTCGATGACGTTGCACCTTATGAGATGATGAAGATTCGCATTCTGAACGGCGGACATGCAGTGCTTGCCTATCCGGCAGCATTGCTGGGCATAGAGTATGCACACGAAGCTTTGCGTGATGATCGCATTCGAGACTTCCTGAAAGCGGTAGAGTACCGCGAAATCATTCCGGTTGTACCTATGGTACCGGGGGTTAACCTCAACGACTACTGTGAGAGTGTATTAAGCCGGTTTGCCAACCCTGCCATCGCTGATACGATTACCCGGCTCTGCTTTGACGGATCCAATCGCCAGCCAAAATTTATCGTACCCACCATGGTCGATCGTCTCGCTCACAACGATGACATTGAAGGTCTGGCGCTCGCATCTGCTTTCTGGTGCCGTTATTGTGAGGGCACCGATGAGCAAGGTAATGCCATTTCAGCCAATGATCCTGCCTGGGACCAGTTGCACGCAAAAGCTGCCGAATCCTTGAAAAACCCCAATGCCTGGATTGGTATGCGCGATGTCTATGGCGATCTTGGGGATGATTCGCGTTTTCAGGATAGCTTCTCAAAAGCGCTTGCAGGTGTGCGGACACAAGGTGTCGCTTACATGTTGCGCCAGTATTGTGAAAGCTCATCGTGATACAGCTTGCGATAACGCCAGGAGTCTGCGCGGTAGGGATTTACCGCCGCGCAGATTCCTAGCCTACCGGGTTGAGGGGTAAAACACGTGTCAGTTGCACTACGTCCAGCATCAAGTAGTGCACCGCGTGCGCCGGAATTTGAGTTCACTGACGGCACCAAACGTTCGATGCATTATATAGAGCACGGTTTTCCCAACCCGCTGGTGCGTTGGCACTATCACGATGACTACGAACTCCATCTTATTGTCGCAAGTACCGGTAAGGTGTTTGTGGGTGATTACATCGGACGATTTACGCCGGGACAGCTGGTACTGACCGGGCCGCGACTACCGCATAACTGGATTAGCCAGACAGAACCTGGCGAGGTAATTACACTTCGTGACCTGGTTATTCAATTTAGGATGGATCTGCTGCCGAAGATGGCAGAAATGGCACCAGAACTCGAATCCATACTGCCTTTACTGGACCGTGCCCGGCATGGTATTGAGTTTCTATCCGTCGATACCCAGTGGGCACAATCCATGTTTCAATCTGTTCGCGATTGTTCTGGCCCACAGAGAATTTCGTTGCTGATTGAGTTTCTCACGCGTCTGTCTTCTGAGACCGACTACGCGTTGTTGTCAACGCTTGCCATCAGGTCTCGTGCGGATCAGGCCTCGCAGGATAAGATAGAAGAGGTAACTCAGTACATCAGCGAAAATTATTCTCAGGAGATTACTCTGAGTGAAATGGCAAAGCGAGTTGCCATGAATGACAGCGCTTTTTCACGTTTCTTCGCCAAGGCAACTGGCAATAGCTTCAATCGTTTTGTCAATCGTGTGCGGATAAGCAAGGCGTGTGAGTTGCTCTCCGATACGGAAACACCCATTACAGCCATCTGCTATGAAACCGGCTTCAATAACATAGCCAACTTCAATCGGCGTTTTCGTGAATTAAAAGAGAGTACGCCCAGAGAGTACCGTCGCCAATCCAAGATGCGTCACGGGGCCCGCAACTCAAAGGCTTGAGTGTCGTTCACTTGTGGTGGAATATATCGCTGACGCTATGGATTTCAAGGAGTTTGATCTGTATCGCCAGGATCAATACTGTCTCGCGCAGTTGACGCTCCACCCGCACGCGGTGGAAGGGATTCATTGATCTGAGCGAATCAGGTACTATGAGTGTCCTCTCTCAACACTGCAAACACAAATGGCAACGGTTTCTTTTCTGGGTCTGGGCGTCATGGGCTATCCCATGGCCGGTTATCTGAGCAAGGCTGGTCACAGCGTTACGGTCTTTAATCGCACGGCGAGCAAGGCATCGGCCTGGGTTGAGGAATATGGCGGCAATATGGCTGAAACGCCTGCCAAAGCTGCTGAGGGTGCCGATTTTGTGATTGCCTGTGTGGGCAATGATGACGATCTTCGATCGGTTGTTCTCGGGGACACCGGTGCATTGTCGGCGATGCCTAATGGCAGCGTCTTCATTGATCATACGACAGCATCTGCACTGGTTGCGCGCGAGGTCGCTGAATCAGCCGAGGCTGTGGGAATAGGCTTTGTTGATGCCCCTGTCTCAGGTGGTCAGGCAGGTGCAGAAAACGGTCAATTGGCTATTATGTGTGGCGGCAAGCAGGCAGACTATGACCGTGCGCTCCCGATCATGGATGCCTATGCGAAGGCTTGCGAACGCTTTGGCGAGGTGGGTAGTGGTCAGATAACCAAGATGTGCAACCAGATCTGCATTGCAGGCCTTGTACAAGGCATGTCTGAGGCCATCAACTTTGCTGAAAAGGCCGGCCTTGATGCCAAGCAGATGGCCAATCTGGTGTCCAAGGGGGCTGGTGGATCGTGGCAGCTGGCCAACCGTGCAGACACCATGGTAGACAATAAGTTTGACTACGGTTTTGCGGTTGACTGGATGCGTAAGGATCTGGGTATCGCTCTGGATGAAGCCAAGACAATGGGTGTGTCATTACCTGTCACAGCGGTTGTTGATCAGTTCTATGCCGATGTGCAAAGAATGGGTGGCGGTCGATGGGACACATCCAGCCTGATTCAGCGTCTGCGCAAATTCGACAGCGAGTAATTTTCCGATTTCGTAATCGCCGTATTGAGATAGACATTTTTCGCATATCGAGGTTGTTCCGATGACAAAGACATCGCTGCCATTGCTCTATGGTCGTGGAACCATTGGCATCACCCTGCCGGATTTTGCACAGGCTCACGTTATTCAGAAGCCTGCTTTTCCACAAGCGGAATCTGCTGATCAGGTCTTTGCGGCAGCGATGGATAATCCGATGGGTAGTCAGCGTCTGGAGGCGCTATGCGATAACTGTCAAAGCGCTTGTATTCTTATTTGCGACATCACCCGCCCGGTACCCAACCATGTTTTTCTTCGTCCCATGATTCAAACCATGATGGCGCAGGGCATTGCGGCAGAACGTATCACAGTCCTTGTGGCAACGGGGCTTCATCGTCCGAACGAAGGTGACGAGCTGGCAGAGCTTGTCGGCGATGACTGGGTATTGCAGACAGTCAATGTAGCCAATCACTTCGCCTTGAACGAAGCAGATCATGTTGATCTTGGGGCTACCGCTACACGAGGTACGCCGGTGAAACTGGATCGTCGATTTGTAGAGGCAGATCTTCGAATTGCCACGGGGCTTGTGGAGCCGCACTTCATGGCAGGCTACTCTGGCGGCCGCAAGGTTATAGCACCGGGTGTGGCTCATCACGAAACGATCCGTACGTTTCACAGTGCGCGGTTCATGGAAGATCCTGCGGCCACGCAATGCAATCTGGCTCATAATCCTCTGCATGAGGAACAGCTGGAAATCGTGCGTATGCTTGGGGATGTCTATGCTTTCAATACGATCATCGACGAAGAGCGCAATCTGGTGCATGCTACCTTTGGTGAGGTCATTGAAAGTCACCTGAGTGCTGTAGAGTTTGTTCGCGGTTTTACCGAGATTCCGGTAGGCCGAAAATTTAACACCGTGGTAACCTCGTCTGCAGGCTATCCTCTGGATCAGACCTACTATCAGACAGTGAAGGGCATGGTAACGCCACTGGATATTCTCGCACCAGGTGGCACTCTAATCATTGCATCAGAATGTGCAGAAGGCATTGGCTCTGAGCATTATCGCGACGCTCAGGCGCGGCTGGTTTCTCTGGGTCCGGATGCCTTTCTGAAAACCCTGCTTGCAAAACAGTTGGCTGACGTTGACGAATGGCAAACTGAAATGCAATTGAAGCCCATGCGAACGGGCACCGTGTATCTTTACTCAACAGGTCTGAGTGAGGCAGATTATCAGTTGACGGGTGTGCAGAGAACCGACAATATCGAAAAGGCCATTGCCGACAGCATTGAGAAGCACAATGATTTGGATGTTGCTGTTATCCCGGAAGGCCCTTACGTGGTTCCTGTCTGTCGAGCTGTTGCCTAAAAATGGCAGTGCAGGTCATCAGGCATGTCCATCTGGATCCAGTGGGTGGTATCGCTGGCGACATGTTCATTGCAGCCATGCTCGATCTGTTTCCACAGGCTCTGCCTACTTGTCACTCTGATCTTGCTGACAGCGGAGTAACCGAGCACGTCGGCGTATCGCTCGAGTCTGGAAAAAGTCATGGTCTTGCGGTGAAGCGCTTCTGTGTAAAGAACAAAAGTCACAGGCCGCGCGCCACAGGTCACTATCGTGACTTGAAACTGATGCTTGAGAATAGTGCTTTGCAATCGGCGGTAAAGGGTCGAGCGCTTGCGCTACTGGAGTTGCTGGCCATTGCAGAAAGTCAGGTGCACGGTGTAGCGCTGGATGATGTCCATTTTCATGAAGTGGCCGATTGGGATTCGATCACTGACATGGTTGCTGCTGCAAGCCTGATCGAGCGCAATTCGATTACCAGGTGGAGCTGCAGTTGCCTGCCGATCGGTTCAGGTCTTGTCAAAACCGAGCATGGCATGTTGCCTGTGCCGGCTCCGGCCACAGAAATTCTGTTGCAGGGACTAGCGACCTACGACGACGGTGAGCCGGGCGAGCGCGTGACGCCCACGGGAGCTGCTATCGTGAAATACCTTTTTTCGATCAGTGCCGACACTGATCAGTTCGCCACAAGACCGAATGGCACCGGTGTCGCCACAGGTATGGGGGCCGGGCAAAGACATTTGCAGGAGCGACCTAATATCGTTCGTTGCAGTCTCATGGAAATCCATTCATCAGCCATGATTCATTTGCAAACGCAACTGCACACTCCGCAACTGGATCAAGGTGACTTTAATCATCGTGTTGACCATGTAGCGCAATTGAGTTTTGCTATAGATGACATGACATCTGAGGAGCTGGCGGTAGCCTTGCAGTACATCCGGCAATCCGACGGGGTAATTGACGTCAGTCATCAGACCTCCTACGGCAAGAAGGGCCGAATGATGTTCGATGTCAGAGTTCTCTGTCTTCCGCTTGAAGAGCCGCTTGTCAGTCGTTTGTGTTTTTCCGAAACCAGTACCCTGGGTATGCGAGTACAGATGTTGGCGCGTCGTGTTTTGAGGAGAGAAGAATTTCGCATTAAAGACTCTGCCGGTTCTGCCGGTGTAAAAATGGTAACGCGACCTGTTCCATGCGATGGTGCGGAGCAGAACACGTTGAAGGTTGAGAGTGATGATCTGCGGAGAATACCTGGACTGCATGCCCGTCGTGAACGCTCAAGGCAATTGGCTGACAAATCCAGCACTGTTGATGGTGCGCTCGAACCACGAAAGAGTGACGATTGACGTGTCGCATCGTCCCGTTTCACCAGAGAGTGCTGAGTGTGAGACCCGGCTCCTGGGTGTGTTGAAGGCGACACTCGCTCAGTATGATCAACTGGCTGTTGCTATCAGCGGTGGTGTTGACAGCACCACGCTTGCCGCAGTTACTCACGATGTGTTGGGAGATTGCGCAATGATGATTCATGCGGTGTCCCCCGCGGTGCCGCCGGATGCGACGAAGCGTGTCCATGAGTGCGCGCAACGGTATGGCTGGAACTTGCGCGTGGTTGACGCCGGAGAATTCTCCGACTCAAATTACCGACAAAATCCAGTCAACCGGTGTTACTTCTGCAAGTCCAATCTGTACCATCGAATAAACGAGGTTTGGGAAGGTAAAGTTGCCTCGGGAGCCAATCTGGACGACTTGGGAGACTATCGTCCAGGGCTGCTGGCCGCGAGTGAGAAACAAGTGGTACACCCATTGATCGAGGCAGGTATAGACAAGGCAAGTGTCAGATTGATTGCCACACGGCTGGGTCTTGAATCCGTTGCTGAACTGCCTGCACAGCCCTGTCTGTCAAGCCGTATCGAAACAGGGATAGTCATTGATGCTGCAGACCTCATGTTCGTTCATAAAATCGAAAAACTGTTGACCAGACGGTTGGGGGCAGGTGATATTCGCTGCCGTATTACAGCGAGTGGTGTTCGTATTGAAGTGGCTGATGATCTGCGACGTAAAAATGCCGGACACTGGCAGCAGGTTTGTCTGGAGATTTCCGGTTTGATCAGCAAAAATGGCAGACGGCTTGCCGGCTTTTCAGACTATGAGCGCGGTAGTGCGTTTCTAGCAAGCACTGAACAGATCATTGCAGCAAACTCGTCACATGAATGAAAATGTGCGTTTCGATTGGCAGCGCGCCACCCGTACGGGTATTCCTGAAGTGGTGTTTGCCCTTGGAAAAACCGCTGATCAACTTACTGCGATTGCGGCTGATGTGATTGAGCGCAAGCAGCAGGTACTCATGACGCGTGTGGACAATACCAAAGCTGCTGAGCTTATCAGGCAGTTTGATTCTCATGTCAGCTGGCACGAGTCATCCGGTACCTTAGTCGTTGGATCCCCGGAGTCTGGTAAAGATACTGCAAGTGCGGTTCAGGTTGGCATCGTGGCGGCGGGAACATCAGACCATGCACTGGTGGCTGAGATCGCACAATGTCTTAAGTTTCTGGGTGTGAAGCCGGTCAGCTATACCGATGTGGGGGTCGCTGGACTATGGCGGCTCACCGAGTTGGCTCCAGAATTAAATGAATATCCTTTGCTCATTGCTGTTGCTGGTATGGAGGGCGCGCTTTTCAGTGTTCTGGCTGGACTGGTTACCGGCCCTGTCATCGCGGTGCCTTCATCGGTCGGTTATGGCGTATCGGCTGGTGGTTACGCCGCACTCAATTGTGCGTTGAGTAGTTGCTCACCTGGTATCGCTGTGGTGAATATCGACAATGGTTTCGGGGCCGCGGCGCTAGCCATAAAAATGCTCAAGGTTAATTCATTGGTATCCTCACCAGATGCCTGAGCTGCTTCAGGTGGCCAACGCAGTGTCTGAGGTTTTACCCTTGGCAGGATATTTGATTGGCACTGTACTTTAGTCAATCTGAGCTCCCCATGCGATACGCTTCAATTGTCCTCATGTGCCTGATGCTGTTATTCATGGGCGTGCAATACAATGATCCTGACGGACTGATGTGGATGGTGATTTATGCAGTACCTGCGTGCTGGTGTGCGGTTGCCGGATTCTGGTGGCGGGCGTTTGACCATGCAGCAACACAGTGGGCTCTGGCCTGCAGTATTCTGGCTGCGTTGGGCGGCATTTTCCTGTTTTGGCCGTTGACTCCACGCTTTTGGACAAAAGATGTCTGGTACAACGTTGAAACAGCCCGTGAAGGCATGGGTTTGATGATTGTTACCGGTGTTCTTCTGTTTGTTTTTTTTAGTTTACGCAGAGCACAGCTTAAGGCGACTGCGACTGCCGGCGCGCCAGGGTAACCCCTGCGATGGCAACAAGAAATCCTGCCATTTGCCAAAAGCTCAGTGTTTCTCCGTAGAATTTCCAGCTTAGTATTGCTGTCAGTGGAGGGACAATGAACAGAAGGCTACTGGCGCGTGTGGCACTGCCTGAGCGCACTAGCCAGGTGAGCAAGGTAAAACCGCCAATCGACAGAACAAATACAGCCCAGGCAAGATAACCGGCGGTTATTGCAGTGACTGGCATGATCGGTTTGGCAAACACCGCTGCCATGGGAAGCATAGTCAGCGTGGCTCCCAGAGTCTGAAAAGTCACAGAGCTTAATAAAGGAACGCTACTAATGGATGATTTTTGCAGCAATGTACCTGTGGTTACGGCGACGATACTCAAAACAGCCGCAACCATCACCCAGTGAAACGATGCTGCATTGCTGGATAATTCGAGTGATGTGCTGGGGATGTCAGCCAATAGATTTGGCGCAACCGCCATCACTACACCAGCAAGCCCAATTGTTAGCCCGACGACGGTAAGTCTGTTGATTTGTTCATTTAACAGATACCAGGCAAGTAGTGCTGTTATCGGTGGTTGCAAAGACCCCATCAGCGACATAACACCCGCTTCAAGCCCTTGCGAAACCGCCCAGAACCCCGGCCCGAGGTAGAGCCCCTGCATGAAGGCACCGGATGCCATGAGCCGCCAGATCTCGTGGCCTCTGGGTAGGGGAGAGCGCAGCAGCAACATGGCAACGGCGAACAGCGTTGTTACGCAGGTAAACCTGACCAGCAAGAAAAGAAACGGATCAATCAGGCCCGATATGCCCCGAGCGACAACGAATCCACTTGACCAGATCATCACGAAGAGCCAGGCAGCAAGACTGTGGAGCATGAGATGTTTTATGCCGTCCGGCAGCGTGTCATGGGAGCAGGATACGCGTTTGTACACGTGTAGCGGGGAATGGGTTTGTTTACCTTGCAGAGGCGAGTTGCACAAAGCGTTGATCAGTTAATGACACTTGATCGTACACGGATTATCCAGAGTGAGAACGTCGTGAGGCAATCCGTATGGGGGTAGTGGTGCTTACCTGCATTTGTGATGGTTTCCAACGAACACTCAAAGAGTTTCAATAATTTGCAATTCAAACACCGTTATTGCTCCTACAATACTTTACAGACACCCGAACGCGTACGGTCTAAGCCACTCCTGCACGACCACAAATCCGAGCGCAAGTTGTCGGAAATAAAGGGATATTCAATGACGATCAGATCCAAAGCCTTGCTGGCAACGTTGCTTGCGTCAACGCTCGTTGCTTGTTCAGATTCCAGCACGAATTCCAACGCCCAACCCGCTCAGGATGATCAAGTAGACACTACGGTGCAAGTGCCAGTAGAGGGGGCAGGCGACCCCACCCCGATTCCTGACGGAGGGGATGGCGTCGACATTGGTTCCGAAAATCCAGACACACCAACCACGGGTGCCCCTGATACGGACCCGGAGATGACCCCGGTGGTACCGGCTGTTCCCGATACCAACTCACCGGTTGTTCAGCCCGGTTTTCCCGATCCCGGTACGCCACAGGTGCCTACGCTGGACGATCCCCTTGCCGATGCAATCGAGTCGCCTGATGCCGATGATCCGTTCGGCTTCGGGCTCGATTTTGATGGTGAGCCAGCTGTTGAGGGAGGTCCTCCCACTCAGCCGAAAAACCTGCGGCTAGAACTGGTATCCAACAACTGGGCCGAACTGAACTGGGCGCCGTCCAATGATGACGGGCAAGTGGTGCAGTACACACTGAAACGCGATGACGGTGTTGAATACGTTATCCGCAGCGATCAGACTGGTTCATCTGGAGGGTCGCAAGCTGAAATCGATAAATACTGGTCTTCCACCTCGTTCATCGATTGCAACTTCACACGGTTTGACCAACTGGTTCATGCCTGCGGCGACGGACGTCAGCCTATTCCTGGCACCACCTACATCTATACGGTGACGGCGACAGATGACGAAAATCAGGAATCTGCAGCGTCTGAGCCATTGTCCATTACCTATTTAAAAGAACGCAACGCGCCTGTCCCCAATTATGACGATTTCTTCCGGGATCCCAACGACACGTTCGTTCAGGACAACGACCTCTCATCACCACAGTTTTTTTTGAACAATGGCTTTCAGTTGGTTTTTCAGGATGAATTCAACGGTACCTCACTGGACTTGGAAAAATGGCAAACGCGCCTGACCTGGGGCGATGAAACCATCATCAACGGCGAACAACAGTACTTCGTCAATACTCAGGATGATCCGGATTTCGGCTACGATCCTTTCAAATTCACCGGTGAGTCATTGATCATCGAAGCCATACCGGTCCCTGATGAGCTACGTGCTAACTTGCCAGATTCCTGCGACGATGGATCACGCCCGGATGTTGACGAGTGCGAATTCCTGTCGGGTGCGCTGTCATCGTTTGACCGTTATTCACATTTATATGGCTATACAGAAGGACGGTTCAAGGTCAGTGGAGCGCCAGGAGCGTTGTCCACCTTCTACCTCTATCACCGTTACAAGGGAACCGATAACAATTTTCATGCACCCGAGATTGACATCATGGAATATCTTGGTGAAAACCCCTTTGGTGATGAAGACGCTTTCCAGACTTACCATTACGAAACTCCTTCTCCTGACGGGGTGGTAAAACGCTCTGCACCAACCATGTCAGCGGCTAATCCTGCAGGTGTCAGGTACGGTGATGATGGGCAGTGGCACACGTTCAGTGTGCTATGGGAGCCACAACTGGTGATCTGGTACATCGACGGAATTGAGGTGAAGCGGATGTTTGGGCCGCAGGTATCACGACGGCCCATGAATATCATCACTTATCTGGTAACTGGCAGCGAGTGGGCACCTACCCCTGATGCTCAGGATGAATCGCTCTTTCCCATGCAACTCGAGGTGGACTACATTCGGGTGTACCAGCGTGGGCAATATATCCGGTAAGCCTGATCCTGATATTTGCTGCGGATTTGAGTTGTACAGAAACAAGACAATACTGCTGTTTAGTCATCCGTAAGTTGGCTGATGGGTAAACTGGTGGGTGCTATGGATCAATGCTTGAGCTAAGATACTCGCTGTTGCCGAGTTAGAGAGTTCGCCCCCATGCTGATTGCAGACATTCTTCGTGAAAAAGGAGCACATGTCGAAACCACCACCTCTGAGACCTTGCTAAAGGATGCTATCAAGTTGCTGGCTTCCCAGCGGATCGGCGCCTTGCTGGTCAGCGAAGATGGCCGCACCATTGACGGCATTCTCAGTGAGCGTGATGTGGTCAGGGCGCTCGCCGATGAATCTGTTGAATTCGCCTCACAGAAGGTGGCCGATCTGATGACTCGAGGTGTGTTTACCTGTGGGCCGGACGCAACCGTTGTGTCTGTCATGGAATTGATGGATGAAAAAAGAATTCGTCATGTTCCGGTGACTGTCAATGATGTATTGGCTGGTGTCGTGAGCGTACGGGATATCGTCAACGCCCGGTTGCAGGAAGCTGAAATGGAGCGCAAGGAGCTCACAGATTACATTGCGGGTTTGCCGACCTAGTGTAGTGTGACAGTGGCAAGATCGCTGTAATTACAAATTCCAGGCGAGCCAGTTTTGGACTCGATCAGCGTATCGAGGTGCATGGATCCCTAGAGAGTGGCCAGCGCGTATCTATTGGCTAGGAGCCACTCTATTTACCGATTCAAGTGATACCGGACTTAAACGATGTTGCCTGCAAGCGTTACACAATTCACACCCGTCGCCTCACTGGTCGGTGGCATTATGATCGGTCTTTCAGCGTTACTGGTTCTGTTGCTGTTTGGCCGGATTGCGGGTATCTCGGGGATTACAACAGCAGGGCTATTGACGCCATCAAAAGACTGGCTCTGGCGAATAGCGTTTCTCCTCGGGCTGGTCTTTGCTCCCTGGTTCATGACGAAGATTGGTCTGGACCATTGGGGTTTGAGTTTTTTCAATGAGCTCGCGGTATCTGACAATATGCCAGGTATGGCACTGGCAGGTCTGGCTGTTGGTGTGGGGACTGTGCTGGGTTCAGGGTGCACCTCGGGTCACGGTGTCTGTGGTTTGGGTCGTCTTTCGTGGCGTTCTCTGGTCGCTGTGCTGGTATTCATGGCAACGGCCGCGATGACGGTGGCTGTATTGAGGCACCTAATCTGATGCCAAAAAAGCTGCTTATTCATATTCTGAGTACAAGTGGGCTGGGATTACTTGCAGGATTGCTCTTTGGTTCAGGATTGTTGATATCCGGGATGGCGAATCCCGCCAAGGTTCTTAATTTTCTGGACGTTCTTGGGCACTGGGATCCGAGTCTGGCGTTTGTCATGGGTGGTGCGGTCGTTTGCACCGTGGTGGGCTATCCCCTTGTGCAACGACGGTCACAGCCAATACTCAGCGCAGAATTTGAGATGCCCGCACGGCGCGACATTGATAAATCATTGGTGGTGGGTGCTATGATTTTTGGCTTTGGCTGGGGCGTTAGTGGTTATTGTCCCGGGCCGCTCTGGACTTCATTGGCAGGACTAGCGCCAGGGACACTTATTTTTGCAGCGTTCATGCTGGTGGGAATGTGGTTAACCGCGTTGTGGAAGCAAGGCAAGTCGGCCTGATAAATTCGCTTTTGTGTTTTGATGTTACTGCCCCGGATAAATTGAAGGCCGAGGTATCTTGCCAATGTTGCTTACATTTGCAAGCTGTGCCAGTCGTTTGAGCTCGCTATACAAGCGTTTTTCGCGAGTCTCGTTGTACTTCTCGCCCGGTTCGAGCCACCATGCTCGTACTTCAAGCGTATTGTTTTTTCTATTAGCAGCCACATCAATCCTGCCGATGAATCTGTCTGCTTCCAATAGGGGATAAACGTAGTAGCCGTATAACCGTTTGGCGGCTGGCGTGTAAATTTCGATCCGGTACTGCATGCCGAATATCTGCTGTAACCGGGCCCGATCACGGAGTATCGGATCAAAAGGGCACACGATTCTCAGGCGGCGACAGGGTTCGGGTAACGTGTCCAATTGAGCTTTTATATCGGCTGGCGCGAATCGTTTTAGCAGAGTTCCATCATGACCCTGAATCGTAAGTTCACAGACTTCCGAAATATTTTGACGAAGCCATCGCTTTACCTCATCCAGATCACAGGCATCATAAAAGCGCTGGATTTCACTGGCTGTAGCAAAACCAAGACGTTGCAAGGCGCTACGACATAGAAAGTCGATTTGTTCCTTGTCACTGTAGGTGATGTTGCGAATATCGGGCGGTATCAGACGGCTGGCAAGATCGTAGTACTTGATAAAGCCCTGACGATGCGATACGCATAATTCGCCTTTTAGCCAAAGGTAGTCCAGTGCCAGTTTATGTGGTGGTCTCATCCAGGCGTGTATTGATTTGTCTGCGCGTTGAGTGTGCGTACCTGAAAAATCCCTCGAGCACATGGGCCCTGTTTTTTCTATCTGCGCAATGATCTGTTTCTGCACTTTAGCGCCGGCTAGTTGTTTGCCTAGTGCTCCGCGTTTGTACACGGCACTGCGCCTTTTGCGTTGCCGCTGCCACAATGGGTACAGGGTAAGAGGAAGAATGACGGCATCATGACTGAAGTGTTCGAATACACCGGGTGCCGTACCCAGTAACGTGTTGTAGTCATCCTGTCTGTAGTTATTGTGTCGACTCCACAGAATATGATGTTGGGCTCGGGCTACTGTGCTGATCGAATCCAGTTGCACCATGCCAAGCTGATGCACAGTATCCAGAACGGATTGGTCAGATTGAGCGGTGTGTGGCGCACACAGCATGCCCTGCAGGTGTAGCCACAGACGTCTGGATTGACGATTGTTTACAGAGATAGATGAAGCAGGCATACAGGGCAAATTCGGTGCTTGAAGTCTAATAAGTTACAATGTAGCGGATCGCTTCGCACTAGCGACGCTGTTAATAACTTGAGGAGAGCATTATGAGTCTTGTAGGAACACTCGGACGTATTGCTGTAGGTGTCGCCATGGCCAAAGGCGTCGGAAAAATGATGAATTCTGGCCGCAGTGGTGGCGGTGGTGGCCTGGGCAGCGCCCTTGGCGGAGCATTGGGCGGTGGCGGTTCAAGTGGTGGTCTTGGAGGTTTGCTTGGTAGCGTGTTAGGTGGCGGCGGAGCGGCAAGTGGTGGCGGCGGTATGGGTGGCCTTGGGTCTTTGCTCGGCGGCGGTGCCGCTAGTGGTGGAATGGCAGGTGGTCTCGGCGGCTTACTCGAGAGCATTTCAGGTGGTGGTTCTGCAGCCGGAAACGCGGGTAATACAGCACCCTCAAGTGGAAGCCTGGGTCATTTGCTCAATGGTGCGTTACAAGGTAACAGTATTCCGGAACCAGAGCCTGCTCAGGAAGATCTGGCAAAGCTGTTGATCATTGCCATGGTCAACGCTGCCAAGTCTGATGGAGAAATCGACCAAACTGAACAACAGAAAATCGTAGCCAATCTGGGTGATGAGGTCAGTGATGCGGAGCGACAGTTCGTCATAAGCGAGATGCAATCTCCATTGGACGCTCAAGGTTTCATCAACAACATACCGCAGGGCGCTGGCCCACAGGTTTACATGATGTCGTTGTTGGCAATCGACCTTGATTCTCGCGAAGAAGCCCAGTACCTGGATACACTGCGTAAGGGCGTTAGCATGAGCGAAGAAGAAGCCAATGCAATTCACCAGAAGCTGGGTGTACCAACACTCTACAGCTAGACGTTTGACAGCTTCCTTACTCAGCCCGATCCGGGCTGACAGGAAAACACATTGCATCGCATAGGCTTAGCTCGTGCGGCTGCGCCTCTGATCAGTTTGTTTGCGATCTTTGGCGCAGCTTGTGTAAACAATAATGTAGACATGACCCATTCTGCAGATTCTCGCTTGCCGAGGTTTGTGGAGACGGGCAGCGACGTTGCGCGCAATCCTTCCTTTAGCCTCTACAGGTCATCAGTCGATCAATGGCTGGAAAAGCGTTCCATGAGGCACAGATCTCCGGAGGTGCGAGCGTTGAACCTCCCATTCGAGATCAAGGCCAATCCTGATGCGCCTTATCGGGGCCGCTACCTGCTTTTTCATGGTCTCAATGACTCGCCCTATGTCTGGCAGCCTTTGGCGTCAGAACTTGCAAAGCGAGGCTTTGACGTCAGGGCCATCCTGTTTGATGGGCACGGATCGTCGCCGCAGGACATGCTTGATGTTCGCTGGGAATGGTGGCTTGAAAGTGCCCGGGAGCATCTCGCATTCTGGCGTGAGGACAACGTGCCCATGTTCCTCGGTGGATTTTCCATGGGAGCTGTCATTGCCACCTGGCTTGCTCTGGATAATCCTGAGATCGACGGGTTGCTGCTGATATCACCAGCATTCAAAAGTCGACTGAATCGGTATCTGCGATGGTCCGGGCTTTACGCGCGTTTCAGGCCGTGGGTTTTTGGTGGCATGATTCGCGAAGACAATCCCATCAAGTACAACTCAGTACCCGTCAATTCAGGTTGGCAGTACTTTCAATTGACGCAAGGCCTGAAGCGTCGTTGGTCGCGCAAGGATCATCTGGACATGCCCGCGCTAATGGTTATGACTGAAGACGACTCAGTGGTGTCTGCCGCTTATACGAAAAAGTTGTTTACCAGACGATTTACAGCCAGTGGATCAAGGCTGCTGAGTTACTCGGCAGATCCTATGGGTTTTGCGGCGCTGAAAGCGAGTGATGGTGATGAGCGCATGGTCTATCGATCATCGTTTTTCCCGGAAAAACGAATACTCAACCAGTCTCACCTTGGGCTTATGTATCCGCCGGATAACGTGTTGTTTGGTGAGCGCAGTGAGATACTGGTGTGTAATGGCAATGAATATGCCGTGTTTTCTGCGTGTGTAGGATCGTCGAGGCATTGGTACGGTGCTCAGCATACGCCGTCTCCGGATGATGTGCCGGTTGCCCGAACCACGTACAACGCCGATTGGCACGCCATGCTGGAACTTATGGACGAAGTATTGCTGGCAACGCCCTGATGCTGCGGAACTTTTACTGACTTCAAACCGTCCCATATACGCATCCGTTACAATAACCTTAGGAGCCTGCGCGGCAGAAATCAATCGGCTACGAGCAGCCCACTTTTGGCCAAATTCTGCGCTCATTTTCGTCACTTAGCTAGCTAAACTCCTCAAATGAGCACAAAATTTGACTCAAAATTGGACTACTCTCGCTCGATCGCTTTCTACCGCGCAGGCTCCTAACGGATTTTTGAGCCCGTAGCCTATATTATTCATGAAATCACGAAATCCACTACGAACAAAGAGTCTGGTCGGGGCCGGCCTTCCGGGAAGGATTTGGCGTTTCATGAATAGTCCAGGCTAATGTGCCGATGGCAGTTGCATCTCCTCGTCATGATGTGTCTTTTGACAATCTGGTTGCCTGTTCAGGCTGCGATCTGCTGCATCATAAAAGGCAGTTGCAGCTTGGCGAATATGCTCGTTGCGACCGCTGCAACGATGTCATCCAGACGTGTAAGCCACATACCGTTGATCGATCTCTGGCGGCTACGCTGACAGCATTGACGTTGTTGCTGCTAAGTCTGTTCACGCCGTTTTTGTCGCTGTCACGCGCAGGTATTGAAAGCAGCATTTCTGTTCTGGATGCTGTTCATTCGCTATGGGATTCGCACATGCGCTGGCTAGGTCTGACAACGCTGGCATTGATAGTGCTGCTGCCTCTTGGCAGGCTTCTCTTGATGAGTTACGTCCTTTTCAGGCTTCGTTTCAGGCGCAAGGTACGCCGATCCATGCGCATCGCGTTCCGCTGGGCCCTAAGACTTGAACCCTGGGCTATGGCTGACATCTTCATGGTGGGTGTTGTGGTGTCTCTGGTAAAAATCAGTACTCTGGCAAATCTGTCTGTGGGGATCGCTTTCTGGGCTCTGATAGCTCTGGTCGTCGTATCCTGGGTGATCAGCTCAGTGCTATGCAAGGACACAATATGGACACAACTCAGACAACATCAGTAAGCGCCCGGGAGCTTGGACTCAAGAGTTGCTCAAGCTGTGGACGCCTGCAGAAGATTGCTGATGAGCGTCCATGTATCAGATGTGGTGCAACGGTGGTCGCACGCCGGACAATGAGCGTGCAACGTACGTGGGCTTTTTTGCTGGTTGGCATGATTACCTACATTCCCGCCAACACAATGCCGATCCTTATTACCGATTCCTACATTGGCAACGTAGAGGACACCATAATGAGCGGTGTTTTTTCACTCATTGCAACGGAGAGTTATTTTGTGGCTGGTGTCGTGTTCTTTGCCAGCATTTGTATTCCCATCGCCAAATTTCTGATTATCGCTGGACTCGCCCTGAGCCTGCAGTTTGCCTGGAAGATGTCCGAACACACCCGCCACCGCCTGCATGCAGTCACCGAGTTTATCGGAAGATGGTCTATGATTGATGTGTTTGTTGTTGCCGTGCTGGCAGCTCTGATTCAGCTTGGTACTATCATGACAATAACACCGGGCATCGCTATCAGCGCATTTGCGGTATCGGTGTTGTTCACCATGTTGGCTGCCAGTTCGCTAGATCCACGACTATTGTGGGACAAACAGCCTACCCGCGATTCATTGGGCGATGGCAGTTCAACAACGTCATGACATTGACATGGAAGAATAGTCACTATGGCTTCTAAATCGCCTGCGACCTCACGGTTGTCTCATGGTCGAGATGGTGCGTTCCGAATTTCGCTCGCGTGGATATTGCCGTTGGCTGCAGTGTTGTTTGCTGGCTGGGTACTCTGGCAATCATACGCTGAGCGTGGACCACTGGTGGAGATCACCTTTGATAATGCTGGTGGAGTAAACGCCGGTGAAACAAGGGTTCGTCGTAATGATGTCGATGTCGGCAGGGTTGAGTCTGTGCGGTTGGCTGATAATCTCAATTCGGTCGTTGTCAGCGTTCGAATGGACCCACAGGTTGCCCCGTATCTGGATGACAATACGCGTTTCTGGATAGTCAATGCCCGCATCAACACGACTGAAATATCCGGTCTGGGTACCTTATTGTCGGGTTCCTACGTGGAAGTGGACTGGGATGATCAGCAAGGTGAGCGTTCTTCTAAGTTCGTCGGCCTTGCAGAGCCGCCTCTGACAAAACGAGGAACACCTGGACTACGACTGACGCTGGCTGCCGAAGAGGCTGGTTATATCTATGTTGGTTCGCCGGTTTTTTTGCGCCAGATTGAAGTCGGCAGAGTGGAAAGACGACGGCTCTCCAATGACGCAACACAGGTCCTGTTTGACATTTTTATCGAGGCTCCGTATCACAATAATGTTTATCCGGATACGCGTTTTTTCGGAGTTTCAGGTGTAGAGGGAAGAGTGGGTGCTGAGGGAGCATCGGTACGCATTGAATCCATGTCTGCGCTGTTTACTGGGGGGATAGCCTTTGAGAACCCAATAGATATAAGCAATAGCAAACCGGTTGGTCCCAACGGAAAACGCTTCAAGCTATTCGACTCGCGAACCGAAGCTCGAGACAGCATATTCGATGGTGTGGAAGATCAACGTTATCGTTTTATCGCTGAATTCGAAGGTTCTGTAAAGGGCTTGAGACGAGATGCACCCATCGAATATAATGGCTTGAAGGTAGGCAGGGTAGACTCGGTATCGGTTACGCTTCCGCAGAGCGCGGGTGATCCGGGCAGTGCGGTTGTCATCATGCAATTCCAGCCAGGCAGGTTGGGATTTCCAGACATCGCCAAGACGCAATGGCACGAAAAATTTACCTCATTGGTGGCTAATGGCATGCGGGTGCAGCTAGCGACAGGCAATCTGCTTACGGGCTCACTTATTGTCAAACTGGTTTCGAAGCCCGATCTGGTCAGTGAGCAGATAGACTTTGACGCCAGACCTTATCCGTCGCTTCCCGTTATTGAATCCAATGTTGAGGCAGTCACGGCTGACGTGGAAACGCTTGTCAAGAATCTTTCGGAGCTACCACTCGATAGTCTGGTAATTTCTGCCACACAACTCCTCAACGATACCCGCGAATTGATAGCAAGTCCCGATGTGGCATCGTTACCGGCACAGCTATCCAGCTCAATGGCTTCCTTATCGCAAGCCAGTGCGGGGTTGCCTGAAATGGTGCGTTCATTAACTGCGGCGTCTGAAAATGCCAATGATGTCATGGAAGGTTTGTCTCCCGACTCGGAAATTTATATCGAGTTGTCGGCAGCTGCTCGCGAACTGCGAATTGCCGCCAAATCCATCGCGGCATTTGCTGAATTGCTTGAAGAAAACCCTAGCGCTGTATTTACGGGACGATAGTTTATGATTCAAAACAAACGGATGTGGATATTTGCCGGGCTGGCAACAGCTGTTCTCGCACTGTCTGCTTGTAGCAGCGGTCCACCGCCCAGGCTTTATCTTCTTGATGCACAGCCGGTCGGCGATGTCGCTGATGATGTAAAAACTGCATCCATCACCGCGTTGGGAATAAGTCAGATCAAGCTTCCCGGCTATGCCAGTGATCCCCGAATTGCAGCCAGCGTGGGTGATGGTTCAATTGTTCTGATGGATGCTCAGCGATGGGCAGAGGAGCCGGAGGATGCGATAACACGCCTGCTTGCCAAGCGATTGAGAGCAAGAGCAACGGCGACGGTGCTTGTTGAGCCATGGCCTCGCGATTACTCGCCTCAGGCACGTGTCGAGGTGATATTTGACAGACTGCTGAACAGGCCTGACGGCGGTGCTCATCTTGCAGGCTATATTCAGTTATTGTCGGGTGATGGCAGAAGCTTGCGTCAATCGGTACCGTTTGAATTTCAGGCACCAGGCAATCCCTCAGAGTTTGCAGAGTTTTTCAGGGTAGTGGCGCTAGGTGTTGATGACATTGCACGTATAGCGGTTGAGACACTTGTATCATCGAGGGCAGGGTCATGAGCATCAGGGTTGTCGTGTGGGGAGAGAACGTGCACGAAAACACAAACGCGGATGTTCGTTCCCTCTATCCACAAGGTATGCATGCTTGTATTGCTCAAGCGCTGAACAAACGTACGGGTATCGAGGCTGACACTGCCACATTGCAACAGGCTGAACACGGACTCAGCGCTGAAACGCTGGCAACGACAGATGTGTTGATGTGGTGGGGGCATGCCGCTCATGGTGATGTCAGTGATGAGATTGTCGATCGCGTTCAGCAACGCGTGTGGGAAGGCATGGGGCTAATTATTCTGCACTCCGGGCATTTTTCAAAGATATTCAAACGCATGATGGGAACACCGTGCTCGCTTACCTGGCGCGAGGCTGGGGAGAAAGAGAGGCTTTGGGCAATCAATCGCGCGCACCCAATCTGTCATGGCATTGATGATTTTTTTGAATTGCCTCAATCGGAAATGTACGGTGAGCCCTTTACCGTGCCAGAACCTATGGAAACGGTGTTCATATCCTGGTTTGAAGGTGGTGAGGTATTTCGCTCGGGTATGACCTGGCAACGAGGTGCCGGGAAAATCTTCTATTTTGGCCCCGGACACGAAACTTATCCTATCTATCATGATGCCAACATACAAACCGTACTTGGCAACGCAGTTCGTTGGGCAGCTAACACCTCCAAGCCATGGGCTGATATCGAGCAAGCTCCCAATCGACCGGTTGGTGAGGCTTTGCAAGCCATCGAGCAGCGCGGATTGAGCTTACATCAGGAAGGCGAAGAAGGATTCAAATAACGTGCTGGATATTCTCATCGTCGGTACCGGACGCATGGCGACTACGCATGCCGAGCGCTACAAGGAAATAGAGGGGGTTCGTGTACTGGCTGCAGTTGACGTTGACAAGGCGCGAGTTGAGGATTTCTCAGATACTCATGATATTCCTTATGCTTATCAAGACTTGAACGAGGCGTTGTCCAGGCACCAGTTTGCTGCTTGCTCAGTCGTTACACCTGATGCCTGGCATGCACCCGTATCCATCGCCTGTCTTGAGGCAGGTTTGCCGGTTTTGTGCGAAAAGCCGTTGTCAGACTCGCTTGATCAGGCACAGGCCATGGTGGCTGCTGCAGAGCATGCTGGACTCATGACCATGGTTAATCTTAGTTATCGAACATCGGGAGCGCTCGATCGGGCGAGACGCTATGTCGATGATGGCCAAATTGGTGACGTGCGCCATGTCGAGGCTTCATATCGTCAGAGCTGGTTGGCAACCGACTATTGGGGTGACTGGAAAACCGAGGATGCCTGGTTGTGGAGACTCTCTACTGCACACGGCTCGTTAGGTGTTCTGGGCGATATTGGAATTCATATTCTGGACTACCTGTGCGCAGGCGTTGGTCAGGACATAGCCGGTCTGCAATGCAGGTTACAAACCTTTGACAAAGCGCCAGAAAATAAAATAGGCGAATACACGCTGGATGCCAACGACAGCTGTGTGATGAATATAGAGCTAGGCAATGGTGCCCTGGGTGTTGTGCACATGTCCCGTTATTACACGGGTTACATGAATGACTTGATCCTGTCCATCCATGGCACCACGGGTGCGCTCAAGGTAAGTACAGGACAGAACGGCGATCTAATCAGTACATGTCTGGGTAAGGACATGCATAGCCAGACATGGACGTCCGTAGCGTGCAAAGATCAGCCCGATTCGTTTGAACGGTTTGTCAAAGCGCTTGAATCTGGCGGTAGACCAACGCCTGACTTTGCACATGCCGCCAAGTTACAACAGTATTTGAGTCTTGGGTTTGACAGTCATGAGAGACGTTGCTGGGTCGATTGCCCGATCTAGCCTGGACTATTCATGAAACGCCAAATCCTTTCACCAGACCCTTTGTTCGTAGCGGATTTCGTGAAGGAGCGGAATACAGGCTGTATTTCCGACTGAACGAAATTCGCTACGGACGAAGGGAATGCGGAAGGATTTGGTGATTTCATGAATAATCCAGGCTAGGAGCCTGGATTATGAATGCTGCTGGAACGACACTGCCGTTACAGAAATTTTTTTATTTCCAGGCAGTCACGGTCAATGGTGAAACTACATTCCGGTCATCTCGTTGATGGCCATGCGATCCTGCTCTATGGCTCGTCGCTCATCCAGTGCATCAAGCAGCCCTTCGTGTTCCTGGAGTTGTCGCAAGAGTCTTTTGGCTACTGACACTTCATCGTCCAGCGATTGCGCGTGATTGGCAATACGCTGATGGCTATCAGTCGAGGTTGAAGAGGAGTAGCGTTCGATAATCATGGCATGCAGAGGATCCCCGAAACGTTTGTTACGAAGTTCCAGTTGTAACTGCTTGAGCTGAAGTTCCAGCGCACCGACAAGCTCGTTGTGACTGTTGTTGTTCAGGTCGTCGGGCAAGTCACCTACGTGCTCGCAGTACAAGGTGAGTAATGCTTGAATATCCTTCTCTTGTCGCGCTTTCAGACACTCGCTCATCAGCACGTGTTTTGCAGCTTTTGCCTCTTCATCCTGTTCTCTGTCGGGATGCAGAACCTTCGCCAGTTGTCTGAAGAGACGCTCAACCGAGAGTTTGTCTTCCAGTGTTTTGACGGTGTCGTCAATGGGGGGTTCCGTTGCATCATTCGATGAGCTGGCATTTGGCTGTATCTCATCATCATGCGCTGATGTTTCATGTTCAGCTTGTGCATGATGTTGCGTATCGGATGCGTCGGGGTCAGAGGTTTCGTACTCTGGCGCTGCTCCTTCGTCACCGGGACTTGTGCCAAGCTCAGTGTGCTCTTGCTGGTCCTGTGAATTGAAATTGTGCTTTCGCGCAAGTTTCGCCAGCTGGGTTTCCACAGGACCGTCGTTATTGAGCAGCTCAAGCCATCGAGCAGCCAGCTGGCTGGTTTTGTGTTTGTCGGCAAAAGGATGACCCTGAAGCGAATTCAGGTTGTCGGTAATCCAGAGCCCGAGCAGCGACTGGTCGGGAATGTCCAGATCGGCCCGCAGAAAGTGCATCATGAGTTGCGATGTGACATCGCCCACGGCTTGCGTAAGTTTGTTTTCACGCGGCACAATATGCTCTGAGAACAAAGCGTCCACCTGTTGTGCACGACGATCCCATTGGTCAAGCGCTTCGCGGGTTTCTCTAATCGCCGCCCAAAGGTGCAGATGCCGCTGGCTATCAGAATGCGCGCGAGCGCTGTTTTTCTGCCGAGCCACTCCGGTTCTTGAACTGCGTGGGGACAAGCGACTTAGTGGCATTCATATAGCTCTGCGTTGACTTAAGAAATAGTGCTGAGTTGGATGGTACCCTACTCAGCATCGTTACCTTGCCCCAGCTTACGTAATTACCACATGAATCGACTACAGGCTAATGTCCTGCTTTTGCTCGCTGGTGCTATCTGGGGCATGGGCTTTGTGGCACAGGCCAAAGCGATGGATAACGTTGGCCCATTTATTTTCATAGCGTTACGGTTTCTTGTTGCTTGTCTGGTTATTTTGCCCTTCGCGTTACTGGAATCCTCCAGGTATAGAGAGCAGCACCACTCGGGTGCGCCAACAGTACCAACATCTGGTCGTTCCTTGAGTTTGATGGATGGAGTCAAGTTCTGCCTCATTGGTATTTCACTGTTCGCCGGAATAGCCTGCCAGCAAGTTGGTCTTCTCACTACGAGTGTTACCAATTCGGGATTTTTAACGGGTCTTTATGTCGTGTTTACACCCCTCATTGCCATTGCACTGTTCTCAGATAAACCGCACCTTGTTATCTGGCCGGCTGCAATCCTCTCTTTACTAGGGATTTTTCTCTTGTCAGGAGGCGACGCTGGTGCTTTGGTCGTTGGTGACTTACTGACCATTCTCAGCGCGGTTTTCTGGGCATTGCAGGTGGTCATGATTGCACGATTTGTCGGGCAATCCGGAAGGCCACTGGCTTTGTCACTTATGCAGTTTGCAGTGACGGCCTTGATTGCTCTGGTTGTTGCATTGTTCATGGAGCCAATCGTCTGGTCCAGCATTATTAAAGCGGCACCGGAGATTCTGTATACAGGGATATTCGCTAGTGGTGTCGCGTTTACCTTGCAGGTTATTGGACAACGCTATACCAGTGCTCCACAGGCTGCGATTCTTCTATCCTCCGAAGCGCCCTTTGCTGCCTTGTTTGCTTTCCTCTGGATGGGCGAGCGTGTTGGCATTATTGGTGTGGCAGGCTGTGTATTGATATTCGTCGCCATGCTGCTGGTAGAGATGGTGCCTGCATGGCAAGCACGGCCTAGTGGGCCAAAAGTGGGCTGCTCGTAGCCGATTGATTTCTGCGGGGCCGCCTCCGGCCGCGCAGGCTCTTAGTCCAGAATAATCCGCTGGCCATACGGGACAGGCTGGGCGGTGGCTTCGATGGGAACTGCCCATACGACTGGCCAGACGGGTGCGTCGCCAGCGGGCCCTTCCAGATCAGTCAGAAACAAGCCAATATCTGGTTTGAACAGGTTTGCAGCGTTTAGGAGCGGAACAAAGTCTGTGCCTCCACCGCCGTTGAATTCAATGGCACGAAGTTCGGCTACACCGTTTTGCAATCTGTGCTTCTCCCGCACCTTGTCATCACCGATGATCAGCATCACCTCGGTTCTATAGGTTCGAATTATCCGGTCTATTTCGTTCGCGAAGCGTTGCATGAGTCTATCGTTCACAGAGCCTGATACATCCACCATGATGCACAGTCTGGGCGAGTTGCGGCTGTAGCTTGTGCCTGGCTGCCAGGGTATGCGCTTTCCGGAGGCTGTGCGGCCTCTATTGGCAATCCAGCTGCGTGTGGGACGTGACCAGTTGATATCTGGCTGCAGGCTTAGCGCCCGTTGCAATCGGGTACGAAGAATCTGCTCCCATGGTGTAGTGGAGCTTACATTGTCTGCAAGCATCTGGCGCATGAATGATTGTTCGCCATCTACCGCGTGCGCTCGTATCAGGCGCTCAGCCCATTGCATGGATTGCTCTGTACGGGTTTCGGGTGATTGCGAGTTACCGGGAACAAGGTCGCGAATGATAGTGGCCGCCAGTTGCCGTGCGGCGTAGGATTTAGGGCCATCCTTTGCCTCTATCATGTTTGATTCATTGACTGAGGATGATGTGGAGGTCTGCGTGGCGGTGTTGTTTTGTTGAACCTGTTGCATTTGACCGGTAGCACTCTGTGTTGACTGGTTGCCTTTACCTGACTGCTTGTCGCCACCTTGTTGCTGAGCACTGCCGCCTCGATTGGATTGCCTGTCGTCAATGGCCCGATACAAGGATTCTGTGTCCCATTGGTGCAAGCTGACGTCCAGTGGCTGTTCAATACCCAGTACATGAAGTAACAGTGTGTCCAGCACGACGCTGCCCTTGGGCAGGCTTAGCCACGTAAGGTGTGATAAGGATGCGTTTACAATGGCATCTGCACAGACAGCAAAAAGCTCAGCGTCGATGTCTCCAAGACGTTGCCGAAGCTGCTGCTCTCGATCGACATGCCTGAGGGCGATATGCAATACCTGATGTGCAACCAGACCCGTTTGTTCGTCAAGCGGACGTTCGATGAATGCAGGTCCGTAGAATATCGTGTGGCCATCGTTACCGACTATCCATCGGTTCTGACTACGCCGATTATCCGTATCGGCGAATTGAACGCTGGCCGGAACCTCCTGAACATCTCTGTGTTGCATCCATAATGCAAGTCCGCCACTTGCTGGGGCATATTCCACCAATCGCTTGATGGCACGTGTTCCGCGATGACCCTCTGCGTCAAGCTGGTAGTTAAACGGAATATTCACACCCATGTCATGCCGGGTTGTTGATGTCGGCAGTTTGCTTTTCGCTGTATCGAGCCCATGCCGGACTGTTGACAACTTCGTCCTCGATACCAGCCTCCAGCGATTTTTTCAAAATAAGCTCCATAGCCAGCGTCTGGGATTCCTGCGTCGGAAGATTGCCCGGCATATCTGTGAATTGTTCAACTATTTCAATGATTCGGTTAACGCGCGTACGCTCCGTGGCCGCTGAGGCCAGCGCGTAGACAAGACCATACAGCGCATCAAGCGAGCGAGGCAATAATTGAGATGTGGACTCTCCGGGTGAGGCATCGAGGAGTGCAATGACGTTACTACCTGCCTGTATTTCGCGGATGGCGGCAAGAAACTCTGCGGCGTTGGCAGCACCGATGCGCGCCTGAATATACAGCTGTTTCTGTTGCTCACTGAGCGCAGATTGCAAGACGCGGGATACATCCTCCCAGCCGCGTGGGCTGGCACCCGTCAGATGGTCCTGTGCGAGTTGCTGAGAAGTGTCATCCAGCTTGTCTGGTCTGACTTGTAAAAAAGCCATGACTTCGGGTGCCAGATTATTACTCAATGCATAGTTCAGAAAGGCGTCGATAACACTCTGGACATGAAAATGAAACAGGCGATCGGCCAGTGCGGTTCCCATGTCATAACTGACAGCCCCATGAAATGCTGCATTGCCCGCCGCAACAATCATCCAGCCATCGGGTAAACGATAGTCTCCAACGCGTCTGTCGAGGATAAGCGAGTAGGCAGACGTTTGTAGTCGTTGATCTGCTGCTGTTAGCTCATCAAGAAACAGGATGCCATTTTTCTGCTCTGGATCAGGTAAAAATTCGGGTGGAAACCAGACGGTTTGTTTCAGGTTGTCGTCTGCAAACAGTGCTCCTCGAAGATCAACTGGCTCGATGGTAGTCAACCGAAGATCGATTAACGGCACTGATGCAGCATCGGCGACTTGCTTGACCACCGATGATTTGCCGACGCCCCGGGTTCCCCAGAGCATGGTTGCGCGTGATCTTAGCACCGGGTCTGAAAACTGCGCCAGAAGCGCCTCTTTCAAGGTATCGACAGCAACGGGCGGGATGTTCAGGGCAGAGGTGTTCATCGGTTAGCGTCAACGGTTGAAATGGATAATCCAGGTTAGGTAGTCTGCTGTCTATCACCAGTAGAGGCGGGTTCTTCGCTAGCTACAGGATGCCTGTTGTGCGCATGAGGGTTCCAGGCGGTTGCACTTAGCATGACGGGTCTTGGGGGGATCTCCATAACCGGTATTTCGCGTGCGGTGAGAACGACCACTCCGACCATCAATAGTGGAGTGAGCCCAAGTGCCAATGGGTGGATGGTCATGGCACCGCTCGATACAAAGAACCAGCTAATCGGCATCAAGGAAAGGATTCCAATGAAAACCATGACCGGTTGAAGCCTGCGAACGTAGACTTGCCAGCGAGCCTTGCCATGATCAGTCTGGTAGGATTCCGGCGAAGTATTAAGCACCTCGCATAAATGTTCAAGGGCGTTGGCGACGTATTTTTCGGCGCGTTCGGTCCTTTTATTGCGCTTGCCTAACTGGCGGAGTACGCCTTTCCAGTGATCGCCTTGATAGCGAAGCGGTCGCCACTGAGGTCCGAGTATTGCGAGAATGTCGTCGGGAAGTTTTGGCATGCTGGTTCTGGTGGGTGTGTCGAGCGCCTTGAGCCGGATGGCGTGTGCACATCTGTGGTCCAGAGGAATATCGTTGCCGTCGGCGAGCGATTCGCTCAGATATTGACTGACGCGGCCGATCGGCAGAACTCGAACATCGGCAGGCATGTCGCCCCCTGTGCTAGCGTCTATTCGAAGCTCGACACCGGCAACATGAGCACAGACAAAGCGCAGCTGAAGTATGGCCAGATCCTTGCCGTTGTGGTGGTCAGGTTCCAGCGTATGGCTGTAAGCACTGAAGTGATTTTCATGGATTTTTATTTGCCGGGACTGTGGAATCTGGTTGAAAACTTCAATGGCGGATGGCAGATCCTTGACAACAGCGCTCAAGGTGCTGACCAGGCCGCTTTCGTGTATCAAAACACGACTGAGAAGTTGCTTGCTGTCTTCGTCTACCTCCAGTGAATGGATAACGGTGACAGCAGCTTGCTCGCCCGCAAGCGCTTCAAACTCGATATAGCGGGCTGTTCGATCACAGCCAGCAAGGTTAACCTTTAGCCCTTTTTGAGTTAACGGGGCTGCTCGCCTGATGATGTCGTGGTGAGTAAGTGGTGGGGCTGCCATGGCTGGTACCTGATCGTGACCGAAAAGTGTATCAATATACGATTCAATGTACGCCAATAAGCGCTTTCCGGGTTGTCATTACAGCATTTGCAAGGTTCATCTGTTGGACATATCCACGCTAGCCGAGATGCCTAGACTCCCCGGCATGAAAAGCTCAAGGCCATCAGTTTCAAAGGAAGGGTGTCGTGTCGGTGGAACGCTGGAAGCCATCAGCGATTCGGTGCGCCATCGCATAAACGCAGCACGTGTCACCTGCGTGTTACTGATGATGTATGTGCATGTGCCCAATGGGCAGAACTCGGCTAGCGGCCTGAAACATGTGGCAAGCACCCGAATCGACCACTGGCTGGAATCTGTTCTCATTGAGGGTCCGGGCCGTGCAAGTGCTGCACTATTGAGTGTTGTATCGGGTTATTTGATTGTCCGAACGCTTTCTGGCGCCAACCTGTCGTTAGTGACCTTATACAAAAGGCGATTTGTGTCCATCGTTATTCCGATGTTCTTCTGGGCACTGCTGACTTGCGTTGTTTACCTGATTCTTAATCAGAGTCATTCCCTTGGGGCGACGCACAGCTGGCATGACAAGCTTAATCTGGTGCTGTTTATTAATGAGGCACCCTACGGGCCGACATTGCATCTTGGTTTTTTGCGTGACCTTTTTGCCTGTGTCCTGCTTAGTCCACTACTCATGCTGGCGCTGAAACGCGCGCCGGTAGCTGCCATGTCTGTGTTGGGAGTAGTCTACCTGTTTGGGCACTCCAGCCAACTCTATATTATTCTTCGGCCGTTGGTTATCTTTGGATTTGCAGCCGGTATGTTGCTGGCACTGCATCGTGTGCGCATCGATATGCTGGACAAATACTGGGCTCTGTTTCTGTTATTAACCAGCGTAGCGACCGTATTGATAATCTGGGCAAACTCAGGACTATTGATTCCTGTTGAATCCAGTTTCGCTGCGTGGGGTATGTCCTTGACAGAAACCGTTCTTTATCCTCTGTGCAGAGTGTTTGGATCCCTCACAATCTGGTGCATTCTGCCGATGTTGAAAAGCGAAAAGTTCATGCGACTGATTTCCCGTTTGTCGCCCTATATATTTGTTGCTTTTTGCAGTCACTTTCTTGTCCTGAGCGTGTTCTTCCATGGCTTTTGGATGCCGCTGGTGGGTGATCGCGACTCTTACGCATTTTTAATCTGGTTTGTCAGTGCGCCGGTAATGGCAATGGGCGCTTCAGTGGCAATGGTTAGCGCTGCTGCGCGAATCTACCCGCCGTTGGTGACGTTGATATCAGGTGGACGGATACGATCCAGCCGCCTGAATGCTGTTGCTGGCCGAGAATTTCTCCAGGCAACTTAATGGACGATGCAGTCAAAGCGGACTGTTGCACGGAGGACGTGAATAAAAAGGCCCCGGCATATCCTTGCCGGGGCATGTCATCCAGACCAATAAGACAATCTCCATGAAGACCGGAGTGCGTGTTCCTGTCTTCGTTTGAGAATTAATTCCCTGTACTTGTCTTGCGCACCTCCTTGAGCGCGCAACGAGTATGGCGAATCCCCGTATGGCAGACAATCGGAAACCGCTGCTTTATCACTAGGATTGTGGCTCTTTTGTGGTCAGAAAATTCCTACCCTGTGCCACTACTTACCTGCATTAGAGACCATAAGGTATTTCAGCGATCGAAGCCCGAGTCTGCGATTCCATGCATAGGCATCGCTGGTTCCACAGAGTGAGAGTGGATATTCATGCAGTAGGGCATTCAGCACTGTACTTGTTTCGCGAAGAGCAAGATGCAACCCGAAGCAGGCGTGCGCTCCGGCGCCGAATCCCAGATGCTTTGGTGAGGCGTTAGACAGAACAAACTGATCTGGATGAGTGAACGCTTGCTTGTCCCGGTTGGCCGCACCGGTAAGTACAGCGATGGTATCGCCGCGTTTTAGAAGCGCGCCACCAATTTCTGTATCGCGAACAACAAAACGGGGCTTCGTCATCTGCACTGGGCTGTTGAAGCGGACAAATTCATGAATCGATTTATCGGCAAGCGGCAGATGAATCTGTTCGGCTATAGCAGGGTTTGTAAGAATGGAGAGCAAAGAGGTAGACAAAAGGTGTGTTGTTGTTTCGTGACCTGCCACATAAAGAAGCAGTGCCATCGCCAGCAGTTCATCATTGCTTAGCGCTCGTCCTTCACCGTGCTCGCTGGTCAGGCGGCTGATTAGATCATCACGAGGTGATTTGCGTCGAAGATCAATCTCATTAGAAAGGGTACGGGAGATGAGTCTGATAGCAGGTGCAACCTTGAAAAGATCAGTAGCTCCCTGGACTGATCCCAACGCTGATAGGGCGCGGTTTAGAGCGTTATCAGTGCGGGTGTATGACATGTCCAGACCCAGCAAATGAGAAATTACCCATTGCGGGACTGTGCGAGCGATATGTTCAACAAAATCTGCACGGGTATCTTTTTTCAGTTTCAGACTCATCCGTTCTATGGCCTGATGTACATAGTTATCTATGTGGGGTTGAAGTTGAGTCAGCTCAGTGCGTCGGAAGGCAAAGTCTACCCGTCTGCGTAGCGTTCTATGCTCATCTCCATCGAGCGTCAAAAGGTTGTTTGCCAGCGGTCTGAAGATTCCCGGAACCCACCACCGCATACCTGCTGCGTACTTGTGTCCGCATCGTCGGGCGTCTAGCGTAAACAGCTCAGGGTTACGCAGTACATACTGCGACTCACTGTAATGGGTTGTGAGTGCGATCCGGCCGAGTAGAGGTTGGCGTGTGGTAACAACCGGGCCTTGGTCCAGAAGGGCATTCCACACTACCTCCGGTGCTTGTTTAAAGGCAGGGGACTGTAGATCAAGTTTTTGTATCTTTTGCCGGATTGATGGTGACATATAAATTTTTACACAGACTTGCCGGGGTGTGACGTGAATTCAAGGCTACACTTTGGAAGCGAACGATCATCATAGTGCATTGATCAGGTGTAAATAGCGGAAAACAATCATGACCGTGAACAAGCAGAAACCTCAGTTCCCACCTGCACGTACCCACTCGGATAGAGTATCTGTTACCAAAAGGGAGCAACTGTCAAATCAGTGGGCGCGACTGGAGCAAGTCACGTTTGACTACAAACGCAGTGATGGCAATTGGCAAGAGCAAAAGCGTGAGATTTACCATCGGGGACACGGTGCTGCCGTGCTTCTATACAACCTGGGTCTTGAGACAATAGTCTTGACGAGGCAGTTTCGATTGCCTGCGTGGGAAATCGGCGGCGACGGTTTTTTGCTGGAAGTGCCAGCGGGTATTATAGAGTCAGAGAATCCAGAAGAGACCATCCGCCAGGAGACCGAGGAAGAAACCGGTTTTATTATTGGCCAGCCTCAGTTTCTTTTCTGTGCATTTGCAACGCCGGGTTCAGTTACGGAACAATTATATTATTTCAGTGCCCCCTACGAGCCGGGGCATCGTTCAGGGTCTGGCGGTGGTCTTGTGGAGGAGGGTGAAGATATTGAAGTGCTTGAAGTTAATCTGGATCAAGCGGCTGCATGGATAGTCGAAGGTAAAATTATCGATGCTAAAACCATTATTTTGATTCAGTATGCACAATTGAGTGTATTTGCTGAGCGCACAGGTCTGCACAATTCTGACACGTGAGTTTTAGTCTGATTCGGTGAATGAGAGCAGATTTTCCATGCTCAGACTTCTGTTCAATGGGCTGTTTGTATCGTCATTGATGCTCTGCGGGATGGTTAAAGCGTATCTGACTGGCGTTTGACGACAAGCTGCTGAGCATCAGGATTTTGGGGTTTTGAACATTTATCGATCGAAACTGTGAATACGAGCAATGTCAGCTAAACTCTAAACGAAGACTGTGTATCAGGGTGTCAAATATATGACTCCTGATGGCGGCGAAGGATCGCTTAGCGATTGACAAAAATGTAGTGCCAACCCGTGGGTCCTTTGTCAGACGATGAAGATCAATGTCCCACCAGTACTGAATAGAGAGACTTGTTCAATGAATCCTGCATCGCTAAATTTAAAGCTGACCAGCTTTGTAACTGCCACGATGTTGTCAACCAGTGTACTGGGTGCAGGTCAAGTGAGTAGTATTTCGGTATCCGAGCAGGCCGCAACTCCTTTTACCTATGATGCCGGAGGAATTCAATACAACTGGGGACGAGGAAATAATCAGCTGATCGAGGGTTTTGCCGTCGAGGGTAGCGGATTTAGCTACATCATGTCCGCCAACGAGGTCGTCGTACGTAGAGATGACATTGGTGGTGTCACTTCGGGCGAGCCCTGCGGCATCTTTGTAGAAAGGTTGCGAGAAACTGGAAACTCGCGTGATTTTGCCGCAGATTTTCCTCTCGACGCATCTGGTGGTGGCAATTGCCGGTTGGAGTCGTTACTGGAAAGCCGCACCATCAATCGTGGTGTGGTCGACACTTTTTCAAACAAGATTCCTGATGCCAAGAACATAGAACGACTGGATTACCTGTTTTACTATGGCGCGCTGGCTCCCTTGACTGAGGCCAACAGGCATCTTGCTGGTCATGTGGTTGCGGAGAAGCAGGGAAACAACCCCGTTAAGGTTGCGGCTATTCTTTCCCTCGATGTGTTCGGGCAGCCTGACGAGTACGGACCGCTCGTGTTGATATCGGAAGCCGGATGCTCCGGTGACCAGTTATGCTACGGCGCCACTGATCTGGTACACACGTATTCGTTCCTGCAAAACGAGTTTAATGCACCACAAGGTTTCCCGGTCGAGACCGAACGTACCCGAGAAGCTGTCAATATGGCGTTTGTGTCAACCGCCGATCTTGGGCTTAACGTTGGGCAGCGCTATCACGGGATATCGATTTTCGCAGATGATGTCGATGCTGGTTCACACAATCTGCTGGATCCGGGAACATTCCCTGATGACACATCTGATGACTATATTGTGCCGGGAGACGACGCTGATATTTACGGTGGTTTGACTGGATATTTTTTAGGTGACGCCTTAAACATTGCCGGCGGTATTGTGTTTCTTGATGTGGATCTCGACGGTATAGCCGATGGCAACGAAGCAGGCATCGACGATATCACGATCACCTTGCACGAAGACGTCAATGGTGATGGCCTGCTGGAGCCCGGTGTCGATCAACAAGTGGGTGACAACCTGATCACCAATATTGATGGCAGCTTTGTGTTTCCGGGATTGCCTGATGGCAACTATCTGGTGGTACTCGACGAGACAGATCCCGAGATTCCCGATGGCTTAGTAGTTGCGCCCGGAACTAATCCTCGCCCATTGACTATAGCCGGGGTGGATTCAGATTCTGTGCAATTTGCTTTTGTCAGCGAATCGGGCTCGGGCTCTGGTTCAGGAAGTGATCAACCAGGCACAGTGCCATCAATTCCTGATGGCACAGACGGTTCAGACGGTTCAGACGGTTCAGACGGTTCAGACGGTTCAGACGGTTCAGACGGTTCAGACGGTTCAGACGGTTCAGACGGTTCAGACGGTTCAGACGGCACTGACGGCACTGACGGCACTGACGGCACAGACGGCACAGACGGTACAGACGGTACAGACGGTACAGACGGCACAGACGGCACTGACGGCACTGACGGCACTGACGGGACAGACGGTTCAGACGGTTCAGACGGTTCAGACGGTTCAGACGGTTCAGACGGTACAGACGGTACAGACGGCACTGACGGCACTGACGGCACTGACGGTACAGACGGTACAGACGGTTCAGACGGTTCAGACGGTTCAGACGGTTCAGACGGCACCGACGGTTCAGACGGTACAGACGGTACAGACGGTACAGACGGTACAGACGGTACAGACGGTACAGACGGTACAGACGGTACAGACGGTACAGACGGAACAGCCGGTACCGACGGTACAGACGGTAAAGACGGTACAG
>JBGCGC010000100.1:0-4381 GCA_045110475.1 Granulosicoccus sp. | reverse complement strand
CCTGGCTGGTGCCCTCGGCGTTGTTTAACACGACATCCTCTGGCAGATTCTCCACGATAAGCAGTAAGTGAGTGTCTATCGCCCCCTCACTACTGTTGCTGATAAGGATTTGATCGTTAAGACTCTCAGGTGCCTCCATTCTATCTGTTACTGAAGTATTCAAATCCAGAGTGACATCAAGAAATTCCAGACCTTGATCGCGACGGGATAGTGGGTCATTGCTATCCTGAGCGAGACCACTGAGAACAAACCCATCAACAGCGCCCAGGTCGGCAAGATCAGGTCGGTTGACTGAGTATGCTAGATCAGCCTCGTTTAACTGCAAAGTGTCGGTTGTAGAGTCAGGATCGTGAGTCACGAACGCTTCGTCGTACAAGCCATTTTCCAGAAAATCGGTGAGCGCTTCAACATCATCACTACTCAGGCCTAAGCCGCGTTCGCCTGTCTCGCCACGTGGGTAAGTGAAGCGCGTTGTCGCTGTCCTGCCAGCCTCTTCATCTTGAGGTACACCAGCATTAAAATATTCAACCACTTCTCTTACACTGGTGAATTCACCATTGTGCATGAAGTTACCGCCATCTCTGAGCTGACGAAGAGTCAGCGTGCGAAACTTGAATGCATCATCTTCGTCACCAGTGATTTCAGCACGTCCCGTGTCGCGAAAATCAGGATCGTTTCTGGCTGCTCTTGCCAGTGCTTGAAGTGGATGATCGGAAAGTCCGAGGTTGTAGAAGTTTTCTTCAACCAGTTTACCAACACCGCTAACATCAGGATCGTTCGGTTGCTTGTTAAGCATGGGCCCGCTATGGCATCCGAAACAACCAGCACCACCATCTGTCGCGTCAGTGAAAAACAACTGTGCGCCACGTTGCTGAACTGTCGTCAGTGCTTCGTTATCACCAGCCAGAAAACGGTCCCACGGTGTGTTGCGGGTTACGATGGTTCTAAGAAATGATGCTGTGGCACGTACGACGGTGACATCATTGACCAATAGCTTGATGTCATTCTCTGCATCGGCCAATGCAGCTTCCTCTGGAAATGCTGCGCGGAAAAGTTGTACAAATGCTGGAATCTCTGCAAGTGCAGCTGCCTGCGTCTGTTCTCCCTGAGGCCCGTCCAGACTCAGCATCCTGTGCGCATCAAGTAGCAGTAGAGTCAAATTCTCTTGTGCAGGGTGCTCTAACGGATTCAGACCACCGTCAGTATCGTCGTCCTCCCCCGCAAAACCATCGAGAAGAAGTCGGTTGTTAAAAGCAAAACCCACCACGCTCGGAGACATTCGCGAAACACTGTCGATGGCATCCAGACGTCCGGTAGCTAATAGTTCACCCGGGTTGAGTTGCCCAAGTGCTGGAGAACCGATACCGTTCTCGTATATGTCAGTCAGAGTGGGGAGTGAATCGACTAAGGCATCGCCTTCGAAAAGCGGTTCATCACGAAGGCGTGGTGCAATATCGGTGCGGCTTCGACGGCGAACAACGAAGTTACCATCGGCATCTGTATAGCCTTTCCCTTCACCACCAACAGCCAGGTTTATTTGTTGACCTGCCTTTGAACCAGCTTCGCCGAAATGACAAGAGCCGCACGAAGCCGTTGATGTAAATGACATTTCACCACCGAATGCAGGCACAATTCTGACCGTTCGAATCGGATCGTGAAACAGATATTTGCCAAGCAGGCGCTTGGCTTCTGTAGTTTCAAAAAATGGATCTGGTTCGCCGCTTTCTAACAAGGGTACTGGTATATCAGACATATCAGCGGGTACCACCAGTCTCTCGATACCACCGACTTGTTGATCAATAATGCTACGAAGCTCTTCGGCGCCTGTTACTGATGGCGATTCTGTAGGTGGATTGACTACCAATGGTGGTTCGGGACCTAAAGGAGAATCCAACTGTGGATTCTCTTCAGTATCTGGATCTGTGTCGGACGAACTACAGCCGGTAATCAAAGCAGCTGCCGTCACAGCACTTAGTGCAGCAGTGCGGAGAAATACGCGGCAATCGGTATGTTCGAGTCTGGCGCTGGGCGGTATGTTGCCCTGAGATTTGTTGAGTTTCCTGATCATGCTCTTCTCCGGTTGAATGGCAAGTGGATACATTCATTAGTGAAAACAATTCGAACGTCAGTCTTGAGATCTCTTTTATTTGCAAAGGCATCTCGAATTCACGTGACAATTCTTTGGTTGTACATGTTCTCACCGCGTTAAAGCTGTATCAATGTAAGCCTGTAGAAAAGGCCAAGAGGCAGCTTCAAGAACGCATCTCAAGAAAAGATCGGACACTGCATGAACACAGATCCGTTCCTTCATAATGAGTTTCCACATAAACGCGCATGATGAGAAGACCAGAGCGCCTATCAACTTCATACCCGCAGTCTATAAAGTGTTTATCTGAATGAACTACGCTAGTTTTATAGAGGTAAGTTCAATTGCAATTGATCAGCGATCCTGACCATTTTGCAATTCTTGCGCTTGAATTTCCCTACTGGCCTGGTTGACCAGTATCTTCAAGATGGCAACTCACTTCACGCAAATCATGACGCTGTACCAGCTTCGGTATGTCGGCCTTGCATACTGACATGACATGCGGGCAACGAGGGTGGAAATGGCATCCTGATGGCGGATTAAGTGGTGAGGGTATTTCTCCGGCAATCGGTGTGAAGTCGCGTTTGCGCTGATCGAGTCGTGGTACTTCCGCCAGCAGTGCTCTTGTATAGGGATGTTGAGGATTGTCAAACAGCGCTTCGGTACGCGCAGATTCGACGACGCGACCCAGATACATAATTACAATTCGATCGGCGATATTCTCGACGACAGAATAGGCGTGGTCTCGGGGCTGTTGTTACTCAGTTTTCTTGTGCCAGGACAGGCAAGCGCTGACTACGATGCATGCGTTAAGGATGTGTCGCCGTATTTAAACGTTCGAAATAACAAGTACCGTGATTCAACAGTGATTGGAAAGCTTTATTCCCGCACGAAGGTCAGGGTCAATACACCTGGATCGACCGGCTATCGCAAAATTCACGTACCTATGACCGGTTGGGTAAGTGGAGCTTATCTTGATCGAAGCGGGGCGTTTCAGAATGCCTTTGATGGCTATTCGGCCAGGGTCAGCACCAGCGGAGGAAACCTTAACGCACGGTCTCAACCAGGCACCTGCTTCAGCGTTAATAATTCCTTGAGAAACGGCACGAGTATTCAGGTAGTCGCGCACACCACGCAATTACCCTGGGCTTTGGTCAGTTATAAAGATTCGCGCGGCCATAACAAATATGGCTATGTTTACAGAGGTTATATAGCCAGACGATAAACAACTGCCAACGTATTTGCTACGATGCCGGTCTGGCGGATCGTACAACAATGGCGAGGGGCGCGGTTGTTTCGGTAACAGGCATTTCTCACTCAGCAGCGTCAATAAAAGGCTGGAAACAGGCGTGCTTTTGATATGCGGGAGTTTATTTAACGCCGAACCAGCATTACTGTCGAAGAAATGTGTTGGCGAATTAACCGCGTGATTCACTGACACCGCGTGAACAGTTGGTGTTCCATCGTGTTAGAACGCCTCGGACGCGAGTTCACTTTCTATTGATGTTGGGCTATTTCAAGGCCCGCCAGAGCTTTTTCGTGGTCGATGATGAAGTGATGAGCGACGACATAGCGTTTCTGGCAGATTGATTGGGTTGCCGCGTTTCTGATGTGCTTGTGTCTAAGCATACTCGCCAGATGCATGTGATTTTCGAGCCTGCGGATCGGGACGCGCAGTCTTCATCGCCAAGCTCGCTGCACGGGTCCCCAGGCCGAGGATAAACCTGACCCGGTACCACGGGGTATTCGCTCGGGGCGGCCGTCCGCCTAACAGCAAACACCGAGCGTGGGTCACGTCGGCACAGCGAGGCAAGGGCAGTCGCAAAACCACAGCATGGGAGGGCAACGGGAACCAACCGTCATGTGGCCATGAGCTGGGCTCAGAGACTCAAGCGGGTATTCAACATCGATGTCGAGAGATGTCAGCTCTGTGGCGGCAACGCCAGAGTGATCGCAGCCATCGAAGACAAGGCGTTCATCCACAAGATACTGGCACACCTTGACAACAAATTGCCCTGTGCACAAGCGCCATTGCCGCAAGTACGAGCACCGCCAGAGCCGGGCTTGTTTAGCTGATTCGTAGATTCCATCCCCACCCTCCATTCACTCCAACAGGCTGCTCTGGCGCGGCAGGCTACCGCTTTGCCTATCGAGTGCCTTGGTAAGCCAATGCACTATGCTGATGACACACTACGTTGCCTGCAGGCACAAATCAGATGAGGATTCGGTATCCCGCGACGACAAATTGGACGCAATGACACCCGCTTGACAGTCCCCGCACTACTCGACGCACCC
>JBGCGC010000099.1:0-16934 GCA_045110475.1 Granulosicoccus sp. | reverse complement strand
GTAGAAAGCGATCGAGCGAGAGTAGTCCAATTTTGAGTCAAATTTTGTGCTCATTTGAGGAGTTTAGCTGGCTAAGTGACGAAAATGAGCGCAAAATTTGGCCAAAAGTGGGCTGCTCGTAGCCGATTGATTTCTGCCGCGCAGACTCCTAGGTTAAGGGGTTGCTAACACTTATGAGTTGCTGAGCAGATTCAGAGCTTGATCATGCAAAGCCGGACTCGATGCAGCTACTACCGATGTCGTGTTCTGTGCAATCGCCGCACCATTCATGTCGGTGATGATGCCACCAGCGGCCCTGACGCAGACCGTCAGCGCCGCAATATCAAGAATGTTGACATCTGACTCGATAATCAGATCTGTCTGACCACAACACAACTGATGGTAGTGGCAAAAATCACCATATCCGCGTACTCGACGAACTCTGGACACCAGCGTTCCGTAGCGCTGCCAGGCCTGTCCATCACTGGCCAGCGATGCAAGATTGCCGGAAGAAAGAAAGGCATCTTCAAGGCGTTCGATGTTCTGACGTGTGCTCACGGGCGTATCGTTCAGCCATACGCCCTGATCGACGACACCGACCAGACGCTCGCCAAAGGCTGGAGCGTTGGATACGCCGACACTAAGCCGCTGGTTAACCGCCAGCGCGATCTGGGTTGAGTAGAAAGGCATGCCACGAATAAAACTCTTGGTACCGTCAATGGGATCGACCAACCATAACAATCCTGCGCGCTCAGTCACATCACTTTTGCCCGTTTCCTCACCAAAGAAAACCGCATCGGGAAGTGCAGTGCGCAGAATGTCACTAATGACCTCTTCAGCGGCAACATCGACCTCGGTTACCGGTGAGTCGTCGGGCTTGAGCTGGACACTCCAGTCGCCACTGCTCAGATAGCGGGCAATGAGTTGTTCAGCAGCTTCTGCTGCATTGGTGGCTGCGGCTAGTGCCACCTGTAAATCCGTTTTCACGCGGTTTTTTGTTCCTTGGTATGGTTTCAGTGACACAGTATACGGGCGAGGTTATTCGAGCAACGTTCTATTCGCGCGTTTGAACGCCATAGGGGTTAAACTTGGCGCCCCTCAACGACCGGACCTCTAAAACGCCCATGGGGCTGAACCCGCAACAACTGGCAGCAGTTACACATTTTGAAACGCCCTTGCTGGTTCTGGCAGGCGCGGGTAGTGGCAAGACAGGTGTTATTACGCAGAAAATAGCCTGGTTGATCGAAAAACAACATTATTCCCCACAATCGATCATAGCCGTAACTTTTACCAACAAAGCCTCTAACGAGATGCGGGCGCGACTGAAAAAACAGCTGGATGCGCACCAGATGCGCGGGCTGACAATTGCAACCTTCCATCGCCTCGGCATGGATATGCTGCACAAGGATGGTTCGGCAATAGGTATTCGCAAAGGATTCACGATCCTGGACCAGGGGGATTCTCTGAGCGCACTTCGTGAATTGATCAGCGAAGCCAACAGCGCCATCGAAGATCGTGAGTTGCAAAACATGATCTCGCACTGGAAGAACGAGTTTATCGATCCGGTTCGCGCGCTGACCGAGGCCGTCGATGAGCGTGATCGAATTGCGGCAATCCTGTACGCAAAATATAACGAGTTACTACGTGCGTGTAACTCTGTAGATTTTGATGATCTGATCGGATTACCTGTGACCTTGCTTCGCGATCATCAGGACATACGGGACAAGTGGCGCGGCCGTGTTCGGCATCTCCTGGTCGATGAGTATCAGGATACCAACGCCGCTCAGTATGAGCTTGTACGATTGCTGGTGGACAAGTTTGGTGCCTTGACCGCTGTGGGTGATGATGATCAGTCAATCTACTCGTGGCGTGGTGCTCGTCCCGAGAATTTGATGGCCCTGAAAACCGACTATCCCAACCTTCGCGTCATCAAGCTGGAACAGAACTACCGATCCAGCCAGAGAATACTACGCTGTGCCAATGCGGTAATCAGTCACAATCCGCATGAATTCGAAAAACGCCTGTGGAGTGATCTGGGCTTAGGTGACCCCTTGCGGATTTCGGTATGCAAACACACGCTTGACGAGGCTGAGTGGGTTGCCGCTGAAATTCTTACCCGCCACTATCAAAAAGATACTCGCTGGGGAGACTTTGCGATCTTGTACCGTAGTAACTTCCAGTCGCGTCCATTTGAACAGGCGCTGCGCGAAAAGCAGATCCCCTACACCATCAGCGGCGGCAAATCGTTTTTTGACAAACCGGAAATAAAGGATATGCTGGCCTACCTTAAACTTCTGGTTAACCCCGACGACGATACGGCATTCCTTCGCTGTATCAATACGCCAAGGCGTGAAATTGGCCCCACCACTCTGGGTAAATTGGGTCAACATGCACGTAACCGTCGCATAAGTCTGTTTGCTGCTGCGCATGACCTTGGATTGGAAACAGTAATAAGCGGTAAGGCACTTCACCGCTTGCAACGTTTTGCCAACTGGCTGACTCTCACTGCCGACAATGCCGAGCGCGGAGATACTCTGGCTGTTGTAAAAGGCATGTTCGACGACATCGACTACAGCGACTGGATCGAAAAACAGTTTGACTCACCGCCCAAGATGCAACGCGCGATGCAAAATATCGAGGAATTGTTTGCGTGGGTTGAACGATTGCTCACTGACCAGGACCAGAAAGAACAGCCCTTGTCCGAGGTTGTGCGGTCATTGTGTCTGCACGACATGTTGTCTCGTCAGGACGATGAAACCGATGACAATCAGGTGCAGATGATGACCTTGCATGCTGCCAAGGGACTTGAGTTCCCTCATGTGTTCATGGTGGGTATGGAAGAGGATCTTATTCCTCACAGGAATAGTGTCGAGGCCGATACCATTGAGGAGGAACGCCGACTTGCCTACGTTGGCATGACCCGCGCAAGATTCACATTGACGTTTACGCGATCACGAGCCCGCCAACAGTTTGGCGAAACCAGTGCTTGCGATGCCAGTCGGTTTCTCGACGATCTCCCGCACGAAGATGTCGTCATACTGGGCGAACTGGGAAAGGAAAACGTAGAACAGGCTCGAGCCACAGGCAAGGATGCACTGCAGGGTCTGAGAAATCTGTTATCTGGCGATTAACCATCAGCGAAATGGTAGTAACCGGTTCGTTCATTGCAACGCATGATCTTTCGCATTCGTGAATCGTGAGTCATTAATTCCATGGCGACGGTTGAAATACGTTGAAATCTGCATACTTAACCTTTTTAGTTTCATAAAGCTTGCTGCAACACTATGGCCCGAAAAAAGCGCGATGAATCTGTAGTCGTTGAGCCGTCGTCAGACAAGGACGATAGTTCGCCTATTTCCGGCACTGACCTGGTACTACCCGACCAGAATCTGCCGGACAAGCTGCTGTTGTTGCCCATTTTCGAGCGCCCGTTTTTTCCGGCTCAGGTGCAGCCATTGGTTATTGATGAAAGCCCGTGGGAGGAAACATTCGCCAGGCTCAGCAAGATGGATCATCATCTTCTTGGTCTTTGCTACGCGGGCGACCATGATGAGCAAGACAACGCATCACCCGGCGACTTTGCCAAAACCGGATGCGTCGTGCGTCTGCACAACGTTGTGCGTGGCAATGGCAAGATCCAATTTATTGCGCAGGGTATGCAACGTTTTATTATTGATGACTGGATTAGCCGTAAAGCGCCGTTTGCGGCTCAGGTGTCCTATCCGACAGATCGAACTCGCAACACGCCTGAGATCAAAGCCTATGCGATGGCGCTCATACAGTCCATCAAGGAGCTGATTCCACTTAACCCACTGTACAACGAGGAGCTGAAGAATTTTCTCAATCATTTCAACCTCAACGATCCTTCACCTCTGGCTGATTTTGCCGCTGCGATAACCACTGCACCCGGCCCGGACTTACAGGAGATTCTCGACACCATCGACCTGCAGAAGCGTATGGAGCGTGTCCTTATCCTGTTACACAAGGAGCTGGAAGTGGCTCGCCTGCAGGCTGAGATTCGCTCTGAAGTCGAACAGAAAATGTCAAAGCACCAGCGTGAGTTCTTTCTGCGTGAAGAGCTGAAAATCATCCAGCGTGAGCTTGGTATCGCAAAGGACGATCGTACTGCCGATATTGATGAATTCAAGCAACGCATGCAGACCCGGACTCCTCCCGAGCATGTACAAAAGCGCTTCGATGAAGAGATCAACAAGATGTCCATTCTCGAAACCGGCTCTCCCGAATATGGGGTTACGCGAAACTATGTTGACTGGTTGAGTGCCATGCCATGGGGTGTTTTCAGCAAGGACAAGCTGTCACTACGATCGGCAAAGACTGTCCTTGACCGCGACCATGCTGGTCTGGAGGACGTCAAGGAACGCATACTTGAATTTCTTGCCATGGGGTCATTTCGAGGTGAGATCAGCGGCTCCATCATGTTGCTGGTAGGGCCACCCGGCGTCGGAAAAACCTCAATTGGAAAATCAATCGCAGAATGCCTCGGGCGTAAATTCTATCGCTTCAGTCTTGGTGGAATGCGTGATGAAGCCGAAATAAAAGGCCACAGACGTACTTATATCGGTGCCATGCCGGGTAAGCTTGTGCAAGCTTTGAAAGATGTCGATGTCTCCAATCCGGTGATCATGCTGGACGAGATCGACAAGATGGGCAGCTCCTATCAGGGCGATCCGGCATCTGCCATGCTTGAGGTCCTTGACCCTGAACAGAATGGTGAGTTTCTTGATCACTACCTTGATTTGCGCGTCGATCTGTCAAAAGTACTCTTTGTCTGCACTGCCAATCAGCTTGATACCATTGCGCGTCCGCTGCTTGATCGTATGGATGTCATTCGACTGGGAGGCTACATAGCCAGCGAAAAACTGGATATCGCAACACAGCATCTGTGGCCCAGATTACTCGAACGAAATAACGTCAAGGCTTCTCAGGTCAAGATATCAGATTCAGCGGTCAAGGTTCTGATAGAGGGCTATGCACGCGAAGCCGGCGTACGCAGTCTGGAAAAACTGCTGCACCGCGTGTTGAGAAAATCCGTGGTAAAGCTTCTCGGCAAAACTAAGTCAGTCAGCATCAGCAACAGAAATCTGGTGGACTTTGTCGGGGAACCTCCCTTCCGTCTGGAGAGACAGATTGGTGGTGTCGGAGTCATTACGGGTCTGGCATGGACTGCAATGGGCGGTGCTACCTTGCCGATCGAGGCAACCCGCGTGCATTCCAAGGATCGTGGTTTGAAACTCACCGGTCAATTGGGCAAGGTCATGAACGAATCAGCGCAAATTGCTCACAGCTATGTCACCACCAATAGCGACCAGTTTGGCGTCGAAACCGATTGGTTCATGAAGAACGGTTTGCATGTGCATGTACCTGAGGGTGCAACGCCCAAGGACGGACCTAGCGCTGGCATCAGCATCACCAGTGCCCTTTTGTCACTGGCATTGAACAAAAAAGTGAAAAAAAGCTTTGCCATGACAGGTGAAATCACCCTTACCGGCGAAGTACTCCCGGTCGGCGGCGTGCGCGAGAAACTCATCGCGGCAAGAAGAATTGGCGTCAAGGATGTTATTTTACCGGAGGGCAATCGTCGCGATGTTACCGAGCTACCCGCCCATCTGGTATCAGGCCTGACTATCCATCATGCCAGTCAGTACACCGATGTCTTTGATGTGTTGTTTTCCAGTAGCAAGCGCTAATTGCAAACATGACAGCGATGCCTCACCTTGCCTGATTCGGCCTATACGTCAAGGCCAGTCGGGCAACGATGTCCGGTGTCGTGTCGATCGCAACATCTTCGCTGATGGATAGCTCGAACGTATAGGCTCGACTGATAAGGTAACGGGCTCCAACGGCGAGATTGATTGCCGGATCACCCAGCTCGCGCAACTCGCTCTTGTAAAATGCACTATGGCCATCTAACTGTGCAACCAGACGCAATTGTTGATATAGCAGGTACTGAGCACCAAACGATCCATAGATGGCAATGCGTTCCTGTTCTGCAAACTTCTCTGTTTGCCCGTTGAGCAGCAAGCCCAAGGCAAAACCGCTATGCCAACGGCCATCGCTCCAAAGTCGCGACTGCCAATCAATAAAAACGTCCGCGGCTCCGCTACCTCGTAACTCTGCCGGATTACCTGTCGGAAGCTTGATACCCAGTCGTAGTATGGATTCAGCTTTAGTTGAATCCGCAGTAGCAAAACATCCAAGAGCACGCTGCAATGCAAATTGCACATCACCAATGCCGCTTTGTGGGCGATCTATGGCGTGTTTCAGGCCAGTAGCATTAGAAAATTCATAGTTCAGGGTGCCGAAATCTGTGCCTGCGCGATTGGCATCCGGCAATCCAAAGAACGTGTGCCAGTCATCTATTGCTCGGTCAAACTTGCCTTCGCTGTGCGCTATCAGCGGTACATTGGCGGTGAACTGCCAACACGCTGCCAGCCGTTGACGATGTCGTAGATCGACACGGGTGGTCTCACCATCAAGTCTCAGGCTATCGCTGCCTGATTGTCCGCCCGTGAATTGATTGGAATGTTCAACGCTGACCTGCCACTCGACGGTTTGCACCAGTCGGGGTGCTGCTGCTGGCAGACCAAACACCGCATTGTAGGCATGCTGCGATCGCTGTTGGAAGAACACGGAATCATCGCCCTGCTCCGCTGTCGCTAGTCCAGCGTGAAGAAGCGTTAAGCTCGCAAGCAAACACTGCAGGGCTCTTCTCGCTCTAACGGACTGACAAAAGCTAACGCAAAACAACTTGCGTTCGTGCGCCTCAAAAAGCATGTTAGCTAGATTTCGCGCCCCAGCTCCTGTCGCACTCGGTCGACACTGCGCTGAGCGCTATCAGATGCCGGACTGATAGAAAGCACTTTTTCAAAGGCTTCGAGTGCCGCCTCAAAATTCTGCTCGCGAAGAAAAATCAGCCCAAGGCCTGATATTGCCCCAAAATGTCTCGGCTCCAGCGAGATTGTTTGCCGGATATCCGCAACTGATGCGGCATTGTTGCCCAGCATGTAGTGCAGAGTGGCCCGTCGATTCCAGGCTTCGGCAAATTCAGGATGACTGTCCACCAGCTGATCGCTATAGCCCAATGCAACGGCAAGGTCAGCGCCTTCCATCGCTTGAGAGATCGACGACATCAGCTTTGCTGAGTCCGCATCAGGTGCGACGAACCATTGCTGCCAGATCATGGCTTCGATTCGGCTGGCCTCTAAAGAATCAGAGGCCGTTTTCAATTCGTCAAAGAGCCCGGGTAACTGTGCTGATTTCTGATCAGCAAAGCTGATGGAAATCGATAACACAGACATCAATAGCAATACATAGAAAACCGCTGCATTCGCTTTCAAACAACTCATCAATCAAGCTCTGCGTTAACCAATCGGAATGACTTATTCTACGGCTCCGGAAAACAACCGGTTCGAACCCCCTGACTTATCAAATCGATACATTCAGTTAGACAAGGGCTCTGAATCGTTAACCATCGTTGCCAGTACACTGGCTTCCCGGTAGCCGGGAATTTTCTCACCGCTGTCAGTGTAGATGAGCGGGGTACCACGAAGACCTACCCTTTCTGCCAGTGCAACATGCGACTCTATCGGGTTGTCACAGGTTTTAGCCTCAATCTCGCCACCTGCCTTGGCGTTGTCCATCGCTGCCTGTGGATTATCGGCACACCAGACACTCTCAAGGTCCTTGTGTCCCTGAGAACCCAGTCCCGCTCTTGGGAACATCAGATACCGTACTCGCACCCCTTCTTCCAGTAGGGTATCCAGCTCCGCATGTAAACGGCGGCAATATCCACAGGATATGTCCGTGAAGACCGTGATAGAGCGATTCGATGGTTTTTCAGGTTCGTAGATCAGCATATCCTGCTCATCCATAGAGTCAATAAGCGACATATGAATGCCACCCAGTCGGGCGTCGGTCAGGTTGGCTCTATCGCTCAGACGTATCAGGCTACCGTCGATTAGATACTGCGCAGATTCGTCGACGTAATAGATCTGTCCGTCGGTGACCACCTCATATAGCCCCGGGATGGTGCTTTCAGCGATATCAGTAAACGCGATACCGGGGAGCCGTTCAGCAAGGTTTTGCAGCAGTTCATCCATTTTACCGGCGGGCACCTTGGCCACTTCATTGGACGATTGGGTGTCTTTAGCCTGGCTGGCGGTATCCTGGGCAAACGCATGAGTGCCAGCGAAAAAAACACCCGACGCGATGCTGGCTAGCGCCAACACCGGTGCAATTCTTTTTAAAGTAGTCATGAATGTGTCCGTGCGTCAGAACCATCTATGGCCCAAACGAGTCAAAAAAGTTCCAATTTAGCTTGATCCAGACAGGAGAAAGTCGGGGTCGTGTTGTTTTACGTGTATTCTGCAATAGTAACACTGCATCAAGTGTACTTATTAATGCAAGCACAGTGCCTCACCGGCGCCCTTACAGATCAGCCACGTGGGTGATGGCTTTGGTGCAGATACTTGAGCCTTTCTGTGGCGACATGGGTATAAATCTGTGTCGTGGACAGACTGCTGTGACCGAGCAACATTTGCACAACTCTAAGATCGGCATCATGGTTTACCAGATGCGTCGCAAAGGCATGACGTAACGTATGCGGTGACAATTCCTGTGTAATCCCTGCGGTGGTGCCATGGATGCGAATGCGATGCCAGAACGTCTGTCGGGTCATCGCCTTGCCCCGCAGAGACAGAAACAAATCACTGGTTGCACGTTTCTGTAAAGCAGGCCTTGCATGACCAACATATTTCGCCACCCAATGCATGGCAGGATCGCCCATTGGCACCAGTCGCTCTTTTCGACCCTTGCCCCATACTCTAATCACGCCTTGCTCCAGATTGACCTGATCTACGGTCAATCCCACCAACTCAGAGACTCGCAAGCCACAAGCATACAAGACTTCGAGCATGGCTCGGTCGCGTAGTCCCAGATCATCACTCACCACTGGTGCATCAAGCAAGGCTTGCACTTGCGATTCAGTCAATACATTGGGCAGGGGTCGTCCAATCGAGGGTGAGCGAATAAGGGCGGTGGGGTTTTCCTGACGTAGATTCTCTCTGACTGCCCACGCATAGAATTGCCTTAATGCAGAAAGCAGTCTTGCTGCACTGCGTGAACTGCTGCCATCATCGACTCGTGTGGACAGACAGCGCATGATATCGCTACTGGAAGCGTCGACGAGCACCCCAGCGCCTGCTTGCTGCTGTTTCTGTGCAGAACTATTCATGGATTTTATAAAGGCGCGTAAATCTGTCGCATAAGCGCTGACGGTATGTGTACTCAGCCCTCGTTCGATAAGCTGGCTATCCGCAAAACGTTGTAGCAGTTGCTTGTCTTCAGAGGTAATTATCTGCTCACAAGCTGCTTGAATGATGCGCTTTGTGTTCAACTTGGCGTTAGCATACCGACCGTTGGAAGATGATAAAGGATACACATGAAAGAGTCCGGAAATGTGGTTAACGATGCTGATCCAGGCGCAATTTCGATTGAAGAGGCTCGCTTACGTATATTTAGTGCACTGACACCCTGCATTGAATACGAAAGCATAGACTGCTCCGCCTCGTTGGGAAGAGTGATAGCAGACGATGTTGTTTCTGATATTGATGTTCCCTCATTTCGAGCATCTGCCATGGATGGCTACGCCGTGCGCACTCATGAATGTCGCTCAGTCCTGACGCTTGCTGGACAATCTCTTGCGGGGCATCCGGGAGATGATCGACTGCCAGCCGTTTCTGCTCAGCGCATTACTACCGGTGCGCGTGTACCTGATGATGCTGATGCCGTCGTCCAACAGGAAAACGTCACTGTCGACGGCAATTCCCTGATCGTTAACAAACTACCTGATACAGGCATGCATATCAGGGAACCGGGGACAGATAGTGCTTGCGGTAGCACACTACTGCGTGCAGGTGATCGTATCAGCGCATCTGAACAGGCATTGCTGGCAGCTCACGGAGTCACAAAGATCAATGTTCTTCGCAAATTACGAGTCAGCGTATTTTCCACGGGTGATGAACTGGTTGAACCAGGAATGCAGCGCAGGACAGGCCAGATTAACGATGCTAACCGAGCCTTGCTACTGTCGCTATTGAACGATGCCAGCGTCGAACTGATGGATCTGGGTATCGCTGCTGATTCTGAAAAAGATATACAACGGATAATTGATGCCAGCACAAAAGCAGATCTCGTTGTATCAAGCGGTGGTGTCTCCGTCGGCGACGCTGACCATGTCAAGGCAGTACTGGAAAACAATGGAACCTTGAACATATGGAAAATCGCCATGAAACCCGGTCGGCCCCTCACGTTTGGTTTTCTGGATTCATCACAGGCATTTTTCGGCCTGCCCGGCAATCCTGTATCGGCGGCATTAACCTGTTTGATGTTTGTCCGGCCGGCTATCGATTTTTTGTGTGGAATAACCATAAATCCTGTCCCCGCACTGGAGCTTCCTCTCCGTGGGACACTTGCGAAGAATCCGGGACGCGTCGAATATCAGCGCGCGGTTCTGAAACAGGAGCAAAGCGGCGACTGGGTTGTGACAACGACCGGGCTTCAGGATTCCCACGTGCTGACGTCTCTACACAAGGCAAACTGCCTTATTGAACTGCCGTTGGATTCAGCGGGGGCGTCTGAGGGTGATACGGTGAGGGTTTTTCCATTTACGCACTTTGCCAGAAGCCCTCTGTGACGGCTTTCTCAAACCCGCTTGGTGCCGACTGTTTCAGGGTCAGAGGATCACAAAAGGATAAGCGCAGAACCCGTTGCCAGCCATGATTATTCATGAAATCACGGGGACGCCCAGTCTAAATCCTTCCGGAAAAGATTTGGCGTTTCATGAATAGTCCAGCTAGAAAAAAGGGATGAATGCAAAAAGGGCGACCAATGGCCGCCCTTTTCACGAAAGTACTCGAAAACCGACCTGTGAAGGCCGGTCCGAGCGATTTACTTCTTGCTACGCGACTTTTTCTTACCGCGAGCTTTCTTCTTGCCAGCGGCCTTTTTCTTGCCGCGAGCCTTCTTCTTGCCGGCTGCTTTCTTCTTACCGCGTGCTTTTTTCTTGCCTGCGGCTTTTTTCTTGCCGCGGGCCTTCTTCTTGCCGCGAGCCTTCTTCTTGCCAGCGGCCTTTTTCTTGCCGCGAGCCTTTTTCTTTCCTGTGGCCTTCTTCTTACCGCGCGCTTTTTTCTTGCCTGCGGCTTTCTTTTTACCCGCAGCTTTTTTCTTGCCGCGTGTTTTCTTTTTGGAAGCTGCCTTTTTCTTGGAAGCTTTCTTTTTACTACTGGCTTTTTTCTTACTGGCGGCTTTCTTCTTACCGCGTGCTTTCTTCTTTCCTGCTGCTTTCTTTTTTCCGGCTTTGGCAGGTTTTGCCGCCGCTGGTTTACTTATCCGAGCCATGGTGTAACTCCTGACTATGAGTTGAAAAACAAAAAAACAGGAGCCATGACACCAGACTCCCACACAGGCTACCCCGATATCTGACCCAAGCCTGACACCGGAAAATACCCGTTACTGCACTACAACTGACTACCTTCATCAAGCAGGTAAAGAGGCTGACCGCCACTTACCCCTGCTCAAACCGAAAAACTGTTACTTGCCATTCCAGGTTTGCCTGCCGACCTACCCCGAACACTAACTACCAACCGAAGCCACCAAACCAACTGAGAACAAACAAGCCTGAAACACTGGACCTTCCCATACTGAAAGAGACTGCCTTTGAAAGCGACCTCTCCTTGTCTATTCTCGTTCTCGATAACTTCGTTTCACCGTACAAGTGCTGATGAAAAAAATCTGCATTTGCATCTGATACGACGTGGTAAATCTAAAACAAATCTTAAATACAACTCGATAAACTTCGTTGCATTTTCCATATAGTACAAAAAAATTCAACCGCAAGTTGTAAAACAGTTAAAAAAAGATTTCGTACAACTATAGCTAATCAAAATTACTTTGTACTAAAAATCAACAGCTACACGTATCGCACATGCCGTGCCTATTTATGTTTCCACTATATATACAGTGTAATAACGCTAAACGATAAAGCCATGCAAAACAGTTCATCAACAACAAATTTACTATTTCGACGTCTTGCTGCATTTCTTTACGATTGCCTATTATTAATTGCGATTTACTTCGTTGTTACAGCGGCAGTCATACCCTTGAATGATGGTCAGGCTATTCAACACTGGAGCTATAAACTGTTCCTTGTTCTGGTTGCTTTTATATTCTTTGACTGGTTCTGGAGACATGGAGGGCAAACCCTGGGAATGCGCGCCTGGCGAATACGGCTGGAGGGAACAATTGAGGAAAAAATCACCTTTAAACAGTCTGTTCACAGGTTCGTTGTGGGCTTTCTGGCCTTCGGATTTACGCTGTTTTACATGTATGGCAACACGTCTCAGCAAGCCTTGCATGACAAAATCAGTAAAACAAAAATTGTCAAATATTACAATTAGTTAGAGTTTACTCTAAGCTTTTTCAAAGAGCACCAACGACGTGTTTCAAGCGTATTTAATGCTTACGCGGTACGCCTTATTCCGATAATCGCTATAACGAGAAAGCACAGCAATGGCAACAAGGCACTCAAGGCTGGAGCGAGACCATTTGCGAGGGCAAGCTGCGTTAACAAACGGTTCATCAGTGTGTAGAGAATACCCAAAACAATCCCGATAAAAATCTTCTGCCCAGCGCCTCCTGATCGTTGAGATGCAAACACGAATGGCAATGAAAGCATCAACATCACAAGCGTGGAAAGTGGGCTTGCCATCTTCACCCAAAACGCCAGTTCAATACGCCGACTATCCAGCTGATTGTCATTCAAATAACGCACTTGCTCATATAAATCCATCGCCGAAAGACTCTCTGGTGACACTGAAATACTTTTCAGAACATCAGAGCTGACAAACGCTGTGCTGGTTTTTTTGACTCCTGAATCATCATTTGCGACAGAATTTCGGCGTAAGAATTCCGACCAGAGCACACTTTCTATTTGTTCATGATAGGTGGATACGGGTTCAAATCGGGTTACCGCGATGTCCTGCAGTTGCCAATCTTCGCCCTGAGGTCGTGCACTTGCTGCCCTGAGTGCAAGTACGATCTGATTGTTTTCGAACTGATGAATACTGACATCGAGCAGCGTGAAATCAGGCATGACTGTGCCGATATTCACGTACCGGTCGGCGGATTTTAACCATAAACCCCTTGAACCTTTCACTGACAATCGTTTCTCAAGCGCCGTCAAACGCAACTCTTCGGCAATCTGTTCAGACTTGGGCATGACCGTCTCACCGATCAGTGCAACAAGTACCATCAGGCCAACACCGGTGATGAGAACTGCCCGGATAATGCGACCACCGGATATACCGGCAGCTCTCATGACAGTCAACTCACTGTTTGATGCCAGCGTTCCAAGCCCCAGCAGACTGCCAAGCAATACAGCAGGAGCAAACAACAAGTAAATCTTGCCCGGAATAGTAAGAAAAATGTACTGCGCAGCTCGGCCAACGGTATATCCGCCCTTGCCGACATCGTCCAGCTCACTTATAAACGCGAATATGCTGGCCAGAGTTACCAGCGTCAGTAGCACCAGCAAGCTCGTCAACAGGATCGAGCGGCCTACATATCGGTCAAGGATGCCAAACATCATTGAGTACGCCTGAAAAGCCATTGCCATCCGACTCGCCTTGCGAGAAGAAAAATAATCAGGCAGATCACGGCTAGATGTATTGGCCATAAACCCACCCAGGCAGGTACGGTGCCTGCCGCTATCCACTTTCGCATTAACACCAGTAAATTAGCGTAAGGAATATAAATAAGTATGGCGACCGCAACCTTGCCGAATCTTCCCTCTCTGGGAGAGGTATAGCTCAGGGGCACAGCAAGCAAGGCAAGCAGCAATGCTGCCAGCGGAATCGAGATTCGCCATTGCAATTCGGCCTTGTCTTCTGGATCGGACGTACCCCAGAGCTGCGTCAGGGTTTTACCCTTGCGGATGAGCCGCGGTTCAGCAGGCTCTTCACGAGGGCGGAGAATTCCCTGACTCTTGAAGTCGGTAATGGTATACCCCGGCTGACCGGGTACGCCAACACTTGTCTGACCATCGGTAAACACAAGGTACTCATCGCCCGAGTCAGGATCCTGTTGATACGAGGCAATTCGGGCGGTATCAACTGCTGGCTCTGATCGTTCGTTCTGCCGATACATGAACACGTCGTTAAACTGCGTGCGCTCGGGGTTACTTTGGCGAGCGAAAAATACTGTCTGTCCGTCACTGGACTCGACGAACTTGCCCGGAGTAACCAGACTCAGCGCTGACTGCTCACGCATCACTTGCTTGATGTTCTGCTCGTACCGGGCAGCCCAGGGGGAAGCAAAAAGCGTTAGCGCAGTTATTGACAGGACACCAAGCAAACCAATGACGGCTGTTGGCCGCATGAGGTCAAACCAGCCAACACCACAGGCATGCATGACCGACATTTCATTGTCCCGGTAAAATCGCCCATGCGCCAGCATGATTCCCAGGTACAAGCCCAACGGTATAAGAGTCACCAGTAGATTAATGGATTTGACACCGACCAGTATCAGCAGCATATCTGCCTGAATGACACCATCACTCACTTGTGAAAGACTGCGACCAAGTACATTGCCCACCATGATGACCAGCAATACAACCAACACGGCGAGCCATGTCAGTAGCATTTCCTTCATCAGGTATCTGTCTAGAATTCGCACTGAATGGATTTAGTATCAGGTTCGTGTAGATTTAGTACAGGTTTAAATTCTGATTGTTCGATTTACAGGACATAGTAACGCGCTTGACGACGCAGTACACTGTGGTTATCAGAAGTGCAGCAACAAGAAAACACAACACATCATGAAGTTGAATATAGTCAATCGCCTGCCCAAATCAGCAAACAATGCCTGTCAGCTGGTATTTCTGTTCGCCGATGGCAAACTCAAGGGACAGGTTCGCAAGTTTGACGCCGACAACGAGGGGCTGGTCAAGCGTCTTTACCAATCCGGAGACTTTTCCGCCAAGGCCGGGCAAAGCCTGATGTTGCACGGTCTGACAGGATCGGTCTGCGACAGAGTGTTGCTGGTCGGCCTTGGTGACCGCGCAAAGGCTGACCTTGACGTATGGCTAAGTGCCTGTGGCTCTGCTGCAAAGGCTATTAACATCACGCCAAGCTCGACGGTAATAAGCGATTGCCTTGTCAGCATTGATATCCCTTCATTGAGCCCAGATCAAATGGCGGAACATCTGACTCGCGAGCTCGTCAGCTCAACCTACCGCTTCACCCTGCATTCATCAGCAACAGATAAGAATGAGACCACGCTTGAACAACTGACATTCAGCAGTGAGCGCACCATGATCGACACTGTCAGGCATGCCGCCATTCACGGCGCTGCCACTGCCAACGGTATGGCTTTGGCACGTGATTTAGGGAATCTGGCCCCCAACATCTGCACGCCTGCCTATCTTGCAGAACAAGCCCAGTCACTGGCTTCAAGGTTTGACAATTTCACCACCGACATTGTCGAAGAGGAGGCAATGCAGGAACTGGGCATGGGCGCTTTTCTATCGGTGTCTGCCGGTAGCGAACAACCCGGCAAGTTAATCGTGATGAACTTTCAGGGCAAGAAACGCGCAGGATCTCCCGTCATTCTGGTGGGTAAAGGTGTGACTTTCGACACGGGTGGCATTTCCATGAAGGGATCCGAAGGCATGGACGAAATGAAGTTTGATATGTGCGGCGCTGCCAGTGTGTTCGGTGTCATGCAAGCGCTGGGCGAGCTTCAACCGGATCTCAATGTTATAGGCCTGATTGCAGCGGTTGAAAACATGCCCGACGGGGCAGCATCCAGACCGGGAGACGTGGTGACCTCCATGTCCGGAAAAACCATCGAAATTCTCAACACAGACGCTGAAGGACGATTGGTGCTGTGCGACGCCCTTACTTACTCACGTCGATTCAAACCCTCTGTGGTTGTTGACGTTGCTACCCTGACAGGTGCAGCCGTCACTGCATTGGGTCACCACATGAGTGCAGTGTTCGGTAACAACGCTGCCACTGTCGGCGCACTTTGCGAAGCTGGTAATGTCACCGGCGATCGCACCTGGCCCATGCCCATGGGTATAGCCTATCAGGCCCAGCTTAAGTCCAATTTTGCTGATCTGGCCAATATCGGTGGACGAGCTGCCGGTGCAATCACCGCCGCCTGCTTTTTATCAAACTTTGCAGAAGACATGAACTGGGCACACCTTGATATCGCGGGTGTGGCCTGGGACAGCGGGAAAAACAAGGGGGCAACCGGTAGGCCCGTTCCACTGTTGCTCAAATACCTCATTCAATAACTGACAGCATGACGCGAATAGACTTCTATGTGCTCAGCGATTCCACCGAAGAGGCTCGTCTCGCGCTGGTCTGCAAATTGGCAGAGAAAGCCTGTGGCCAGGCTCAGAAGGTATACCTATACAGCACTGACAGGACACTTTTGACACAAATTGACGCGCGCTTGTGGGACTTTCGTGCGCTGAGCTTTGTAGCTCACAGGCTATTACCTGAATCGCACGTTCTGAGTAGTGACGATAACGACCCTGTTATCTTGTCTGATGCAGAACCCGGCAACGATCGCAGTCTTTTAATAAATCTGGACCGCGATGTACCCACATTTTTCAGTCGATTTGCGCGCGCACTGGAAATCGTTAACAAAGAGCCTGAGGTTCAAGCCGCCGGACGCGAGCGATATCGATTCTACAAACAACGCGGTTATCCACTGCATCATCACAACGTCTAGGAGTCTGCGCGGTAGAAAGCGATCGAGCGAGAGTAGTCCAATTTTGAGTCAAATTTTGTGCTCATTTGAGGAGTTTAGCCGGCTAAGTGACGAAAATGAGCGCAAAATTTGGCCAAAAGTGGGCTGCTTGTAGCCGA
>JBGCGC010000098.1:0-6303 GCA_045110475.1 Granulosicoccus sp. | reverse complement strand
AACGATCGAGCGAGAGTAGTCTAATTTTGTGCTCATTTGAGGAGTTTAGCTGGCTAAGTGACGAAAATGAGCGCAAAATTTGGCCAAAAGTGGGCTGCTCGTAGCCGATTGATTTCTGCGGGGCCGCCTCCGGCCGCGCAGGCTCCTAGCCTAGCCTTGGAGCCTACGCGGCAGCAGGCTCCTAACTTTCGTTAACCCTGTTCAAGTTGCGCAGCTCGGTCAGAATACGATCCCTATTTTGGCTGGGCTGTCGTTATTAAAGCAGCTTACAGGCGCTACGATGGCTCCATATCGAGAAGCTGATTAAGTCAATGCCCATCCGCATTGACAGCGACGCCTGTTACGCCTGCATTTAATCCGATACAGAGTCGACGCCAGTCGCTTGCTCTGCCCTATTGGTCAATTTTTTACATGGGATAGCCTACCGATAAACCGGATATACCGGATATACCGGATATACGATAGTAGTTAATGTACGTACACCTTCGTAGGGGAATTTATTTAGCCATCTCAATGCGTGGTAAGTAATTCCTACAATATACGGTAGCGTACCTACTTCCCTATTATCATTTTCGCATCCTAGTATTTGTCATAGCTGTGTCTGATGAAAACTCCTTTGTACAATCGGTGGGCGGTGTTGGCGGTTGTGGGTGTCATCGTACTGACCGGATTGCAAATATGGTCCGCGCAGGATACCCAAAAACGGACGACACATTTACATTCCCTCTTGTCTGATACGCAAACTCAGGCGATGCAGATAATGAATGAACTTGGATACGGTGGTTTGATCCACAGTTTCAAAAACCTGATATTGCGTCCAGAAGACCCACAGTATCGCGTCAGGACGCTGGAATCCGCTGATGCGGCAACCCTACTTGCTGAGAAGCTAGAGCGCAACGCCGCTGAATTAGGCATGGAAGCAACACTCGACAATACGCGAAACATGATAGACGTGTATCGAACGCACGTTGATCGTGTGCTGCAAATGCATGATGAAAAGCTGCCTATCGCAGAAATCGACAATGCCGTGCGCTTCAATGACGAGATAGCGCTGCTTGAAATAAACAATCTGGTCAGCAACCTGTCATTTGCGGTAACCCGGCGATTAAATGAGGTAACAACGCGTGGTGCTCAATTCTTCATGAGCACCATTATAGGCACCGTCTTAATAAGTGGGATAGCAATTGGCTTGCTCTTTAATCAACAGCAGAAGCGTAAACATCTGCTATTGATGAGCAAGCTGAACAACAAACTCGAACTCAGCAACAGCGATTTGCAAACAGCCAACCGCTCATTGCAGCAGTTTGCCGGAATCGTATCGCACGACCTGAAGGCCCCACTGCGTCATATCAGGCAGTTTAATGAATTTGTGCTCGACGATTATGCTGATCGCGCTCGAGTGGAAGAACATGTCGGCAAAATCAGACATTCATCCGAACGGATGGACAATTTGATTGCCAGTCTTCTGGAATTTACCCGAGCAGGATTTTCCAATCCTGCACTAGTCGATGTCAGTGTCACGGAGCTTGTTCATCGCGTCGTTTCAGACTTACAACTGACGATCGAGGCAACGTCGGCGATGCTGACACTCGACTTAAACGGGGATATGCGTGCAGATCCAGAACTGCTCGAGCGCGTGTTACATAATCTCATCGGAAACAGCCTCAAGTACACCAAGCCTGATATTCCCCCAAAGATAGATATCACAGCAAAACCTGTCGGCGACAAAATACGAATTACAATAACCGACAACGGCATTGGTATCGACCCACAATACGGTGAACGTATTTTTAGACCGTTACAACGACTACACAATTCAGAGAGCCAATTCGAAGGCAGCGGCATTGGCTTGTTTCTGGTCAAATCGGTTGTGGAGGCACACGATGGTCACGTCTGGCTGGACACCGCTTACACTGAAGGATCACGGCTCGAATTTGAGATCAAGGCATCGAACAAAGCTAGAGACTAAATTAGATCCACGTTGATCTGTCGCGTAAGTTAATTTGCACACACTGGCGCAAATCAACTGATCTGTCTAACTGTATTCAAACCATACTCGGCGGCAGCATGTTGTAGCCATAACCCAAGATAGTCGCTAAAACTACGTCTGACGATGATCTCATAGCGACTCATGCTGTCCACAAGCTCGACACATCGAAGCGTCACCTGCGTTTTGGCGAATGTCGTGTTCACAACTTTGCCAGCGGGCAGGTGATCCGGGTGAGTGTCGTAACCGGTGCTTTTCATCAAGACATCACGAGCATGAACGCCAGACATGTCCAGTATGCTATGCCCACCGGAGACGTTAACGATGGCCATATGACCCAAGACGCCGGCACGCAAGGAGTTTTCAATGTCAAAAGCTTCATCCAGCGGGCAGGATAGCAACCAGCAATCCGGCGACATCCAGCGCACACAAACACCTGTCTGAGTATGACTTTGAAGCCTCGGGCTGAGTGTTAGTCCACAACGTTTCTGCAACGTAGCGTTTAGTTCATCAGCGCAGTCGGTTACCCGCAATAACAATAAACCCGTTAACGGACTTTCTGCCAGATTGACTGTCGCTGCCGCATCAGAGTTGATAGGGTTGGATACATCGGCTTTCGGCAATCCAAGATGTGCCAGTCCAGAGCACTGCACAATACCCTCGCCGCGCTCCGAACTGACAACGTACTGATCCATCACCGCAACCGTGGTGTTGCTACTCATACTTTTTGCCTCTCGTTTTCGGGGTCTACGAATACGCTCGAACAGATTACCGCATCAACAACACAGCCATCACGAAGTGGAAAATACACTTTCTCACCGATTCGTTGTAATCCATCCTTGATCACTCCCATGGCAATTCGTCTGTTCAGATAAGCACTGTGATAGCTGGATGTGACATGACCCACCATGGTCATCGGTATCGATTCTTTCGGATCACGAACCGCCTGCGCACCTTCCGGAAGTATCGCATCAGGATCGGTTGTCATCAGCCCAACAAGCTGCTTTCTATTGGCGCGCAGGCAGTCGGCGCGTTGCATGCCCCGTTTTCCGATAAAACTGAACGGTTTGTTGCGCGCAACAGCCCACTCGTGGTTGATATCGACAGGTGTCATGGACCCATCGGTATCCTGCCCCACAATGATGAAGCCCTTTTCTGCACGCAGTACATGCATGGTCTCAGTACCATAAGGCGTCAGGTCAAACGCCTGACCCGCCTCGAACAGTGCCTTCCAGACAGCCAGTCCATAGTGTGCCGGCACGTTAATTTCAAAGGACAGATCGCCTGTGAATGAGATACGAAAAATTCTCGCAGGTACGCCTGCAACTTCCGCGTTTTTCCACTGCATGAATTTAAAGTTTTCAGCGGATACATCAGTATCGGTAAGCTTTTCAAGCAGCTTGCGTGCATTCGGACCGGCAATAGCCATCGTTGCCCAATGGTCAGTAACACTATTGAAAAAGACTTCCAGTTCTGGCCAATCTGTTTGATGGTAGATTTCCAGCCATGACAGTACACGAGCTGCACCGCCGGTGGTGGTTGTCATATGGAAGTGATTGTCGGCAAGGCAGGCGGTGACGCCATCGTCCATAACCATGCCATCCTCACCGCACATCAGGCCGTAGCGACACTGTCCTGGTTGCAACTTTGCCCACGCATTGGTGTACACACGCCCCAGAAACTCGCGTGCATCCTTACCTTGTATATCAATTTTCCCAAGCGTTGAGGCATCCAGAATTCCCACACTATTGCGCGTGGCCAGTTGCTCGCGAGCAATAGCCTTCTCGAGGGTCTCATCACCCTGTGGATAGTACCAGGGACGCTTCCATTGACCGACGTTCTCAAATTCGGCACCACGCTGCAGATGCCATTGGTGCATGGGCGTGAACCGCTGGGGATCAAAAAGAGAACCAGTATGTGCCCCGGCGACAACCCCAAAACTGACCGGTGTATAGTTTGGACGGAACACCGTTGTACCCGTTTCCTCGATCGTCTTACCCAACGCCTTGGCTACAATCGCCATCCCGTTGATGTTTCCGGTCTTGCCCTGATCGGTTCCAAAGCCCAATGCGGTGTAGCGCTTGACGTGCTCAATCGATTCAAACCCTTCACGAGTTGTCATCTCGATACCCGCAGCCGTCACATCGTTCTGCATATCAACAAACTGCTTAGGCGCACGGCTACACGGTTTGACGTGTGGCAAGGCGTAGACCGCCATGGCCTCGCCGACGATCTGATTGGTTGAGGATGTCATTGGAGCCGTTACAGGCTCCATCCCGGCGGAGGTATGCCCTGCGACCGCAGCTGCATCTGATCCTGCCTTCATTGCATCCTGTAGCACATCACCAAGCGCCTGCTTACCGTTGAGGGCACCCGCAGTCCAGCGTTGTTCTGTTGTAACGCCGGGTAGAAAGCCAGAAATTTCCTCTGACCATACTGGACGGCTGCCGGTATGACACGACAGATGAACCGCCGGACTCCACCCGCCGCTACTGGCAATGGTGTCGCATTCCAGATGTACGGTATCACCCGCAACAAATGACGCCGTATCATTGACTGGTGCTACGACAGCGCCAACGACTCGTTTTTTACCCTGCGCCTCGATCACAGCGGAGCCGACCATCACTGTGATACCGCGCTGTGCAGCAAGATCACAGACAGCACCATCAGGGCTCTTGCGAGTGTCAACGATAGCTACAACGCTGCGGCCCGCATCAGCCCAGTCAAATGCACACTGGTAGCCACCATCATTGGTAGTAACGACGACAAGACGTTTGCCCGGTACAACCGCAAAGCGATTTATGTAATGGGAAACACTGGAGGCAACCATGCAACCAGGTACATCGTTGTTGGCAAAGACCAATGGACGCTCGTGCGCTCCGGTAGCCAATACGACGCTGCCTGCACGAATTTTATGCATTCTCTGGCGCACCTGCCCGCCAGGTGCATGATCACCCAGATGATCTGTGCGGCGTTCACTGATGGTTAGAAAATTGTGATCGTGATAACCGTTGACAGTAGCGTGGGTCAGCATCGTCACTCGCTTGTTGGCGCGGAGTTTTGCCACGATATCGGCAACCCACTGCATCGCAGGCTTGCCGTCGATGGAGTCAGTTGCAAAAAGCAATGAACCTCCAAATTCGCCGCGCTCATCAGCAATCAATACTCGCGCACCAGCGGTAGAGGCCGTCAGTGCAGCACTTAAGCCTGCGGGCCCTGCCCCCACAATCATCACATCAGCGTGATGGTTCATATGATCGTAACGATCAACATCGGGCAACGTCGGACTACTCCCCAAACCGGCCGCTTTACGGATGAACTTCTCGTAGATGAGCCATTGAGATTTCGGCCACATGAACGTCTTGTAGTAGAAACCTGGCGTCATAAGATCCCCGCCGACGCGTCCCAGTACACCCATGATATCGAACTCGGCATTAGGCCAGCCATTCACAGGCTTGCACACCAACCCTGCATAGAGCATTTGCTCAGTGGCCTTGATGTTGGGAATCTGCGTCGCCTCACGGCTACCGATTTGCATGATGGCGTTTGGCTCTTCGACCCCTGCTGTCATGATGCCGCGAGGCCTGCCGTACTTGAAGCTGCGTCCGACGATATCAATACCATTGGCCAGCAGCGCTGACGCCAGTGTGTCGCCCTCATATCCCAGCAATTGTCTGCCAGCATAGGTAAACATCAGCGGCTTGCTACGATCGATTCGACCACCATCGGGCAACCGGTTTTGCTGCTGAATCTGCAGCTGATGTTGGGTCATCATGACTCATCTCCCGAGTCTTTTTTAATACCGCGGTAGTTGAGCACTGAACCCGATGGACTCACCTGCGGCTCGCCATCCATCTCAAGAAACGTACCTGCCTTGTAGGTCTGGTAGATCTCATAGGTTTGCGTATTGCGCGAGACGTTGAAATACTTGCCGCAGCCTGCCGCGTGGACCCAGAGTTCTCGATGCTCACCCCGCGGATTTTTTCTGAAATACAGATAGTTAGCCCACTGCTCATCACTCAAGGAGTCGGGATCAACAGGCCTTGGCATGTGAGCCTGACCTGCTGCGTGAAATTCTTCCTCTTCACGATGTTCTTCGCAGTACGGGCAATGAATCAGAAACATGATAAGTGTAGCCGTGAGTAATTAGTAAACCCTAGTGATGCATAAAATTTTGAGTCCAGAAGCTTATAGAGCAGTATGTAAGGCGCTGCACGGAGTTTTTACTGGGTTGAGCCTAGTCACTCTAGGTGAGATCCAGGAAAAACGAGTACAGCGTCTTAGATGCTGCTATAGAAGCAGCGAAGCGGTTCTGG
>JBGCGC010000097.1:0-33316 GCA_045110475.1 Granulosicoccus sp. | reverse complement strand
TCGAGCGAGAGTAGTCCAATTTTGAGTCAAATTTTGTGCTCATTTGAGGAGTTTAGCTGGCTAAGTGACGAAAATGAGCGCAAAATTTGGCCAAAAGTGGGCTGCTCGTAGCCGATTGATTTCTGCCGCGCAGGCTCCTGGGAGCTCCATGCGTTCAGGAATCGAAAAGAGCTAATCAGACGATTCAGCAGACACGATTTTTTGGCCCAGCTTATCCACGTAGATAAATGATCCGTCTTTTTGCAGGACAGAGAGATAGGTTCGATCCATTCCCTGATTATCACCAGGGCCATAACTGAGCGTTACTCCACCCATATCCAAAGTCAGCGAGTTCTGGAAGGCTTGTACGAATGCATCTCGGCTGACATTGCGGCCCAGTGTTTTCAGGGAATCTACAAAAACCCGACCTACCAGGTACCCCTCAAGTGATACAAAGCCCGCATTGTCAGATGCGTCAATCGAGGCCAATGCCTTGTGGTAGGAATCAACCAATGGCAAGGACTTGTCTTCATAGAACGGAACAACCTGTGTAACCACAACTCCTTCGCCCACGTTACCCAGCTCTGCTGCCAATGCCTTGCTGCCGACAAAGGATATCGTTACAAACTGACTCTTCATCCTGACTTTTTTTGCAAGCTTCACAAACGCAGCGATCGGCTTGTAGGATCCAACCATGACAACCGCATCCGGTTTCGCTTTGCGGATTTTAAGTAGTGCAGATTTCACCGCAACACTATTGCGCTTGAACGTACCTTCGGCTGCCAGGGTCATTCCACGCTTGTCCAGAGCCTTCTGCACACCGGCCAGCCCGACACGACCGAATGAGTCGTCCTGATAGAGAATGGCTATCTTCTTTGCATCCAGATCTTCCGTCAGATGCTTTATCCAGTCTTCTGTTTCCTGATCATAAGTACCTCTAACGTTAACCACATGAGCATTGTCTGGATTTCTCAGAAAACCAGCACCGGTAAAAGGACCGATGAAAGGGACTTTCGCAGATTTTGCAATCGGTTGAGCGGCTTTGGATGTTGGCGTACCCACTGCCCCTATCAATGCAAACACTTTATCGTTCTCAATTAATTTCTTGGTATTGCTTATGGCTTTATCAGGCTCATATCCATCATCGTAGGCAACGAGTTCGATTTTTCGACCATTCACACCACCCGCATCGTTGGCCTCAGCAAACGCAGCCTGCAGACCAATTTTCATACCCAGACCCAGTGCATCCGCTGGACCGGTAAACGCTGCAGATTGACCAACGACAATTCTGTTTTCGAAAACGCCGTCAGAACCCGCCAAGGCCGGGGTAGTAACCATGGATGTAGCCAGAAAAGCCAATCCACCTAAATAGTGTTTTTTCATCTTTGATTTCCTCTTGTTTGTATTGTGTTGATCGACCTATCGACGCAAGGCAGCCCTCACTTGAGTCAAGGTTGTGATGTCTGGCAAGCGGTTCACTCAAGGTGCCTGATCAAACCTGCCAGCATTTGTTCAGGGTGGCTCGAAAGCTAAGCGAGCCTAGTCAGGCAAGCCTGGTCAGGCGGAACGGTTCAGGCAGCTTTTCTATCTTCTTGCTCAGATTCATCAATGGAGTACCGGGCAACCAGACCGCTGAGCTGTGCTGCCATATCCGACAGATCCGCTGCCGCACTACTGACATCCATGGATGTTTCCTCGTTTGAACACGCTTTTTCTGCCACCTCATCGATCAACCCTGAAATAGCCTGGCTACCGTCTGAGGCTCTAACAATCGCACGATTGATTTCCTGAGTAACACTGGATTGCTCGTCAATAGCGACGGCTACTGTCGACTGTATTGTGCTGATCTTGTCAATGATGCCGCTAATGGAATCGATTGAATTCACGGCTGACTTGGTGTCTGATTGAATGTCATTGATCCTCAGCTCAATCTGCTCAGTGGCTTTTGCCGTCTCCTTTGCCAGCTCCTTCACTTCATTGGCGACAACGGCGAAGCCCTTCCCACTCTCTCCGGCTCTGGCAGCTTCAATGGTTGCGTTCAGAGCCAGCAAATTGGTCTGCTCGGCAATCGAGGTAATTACCTTGATAACGTTACCGATCCCCAGACTACTCTCGGCCAATTGCCTGACCGTTGCATCGGCAACCGAGGCCAATTTAACAGCATCACTGGCAACGCTCTCCGCCTCGGTGGTATTGCGTGCGATTTCTTTTATCGATGAACTAAGTTGTTCGGTCGCTCCGGCAACACTGCTCACTCCGGCCTCGACATCGTTACTCAGCTCTGATGCCTGATGCGCTATCTCAGTGTTGGCTTTAGCCACGCTCCGCATATCCGAGGCCATCTCAGCAAGTCGTCCGGAAGCCCCGGTCAGCTTGCTTGCATTTTGATTAATACCAGACATCCCTGCGCTGAACTCCGACAACAGCACGCGCAAGGCGCTACCAATTTGCGCAGCAGCATCGTCACCCTCGGCAGAAACAGGATAAGCAAGATTGCCATCGGCTGCGGCGCTTACCGCTATCAGCAGCTGGTCTACTCTTTCCTGCAGATCCTCTGCAGCTCTCTGTTGACACTCTGCATCAGCCTGCTGGGCTTCGTGCAACCTTTTCTCTTCGGCTCTGGCCTTTCTCTCCGTTTCAATCTGTTGCTGTTCAAGCTGTTTACGTTCCTCAGCAGCAATGGCCTGCTCCTCTTGCAAGCGATTAGTATCCAGCCCACTCTGCCGAAATACTTCCACCGTTCTCGCCAGATCAGACAACTCATCCGAACCGGATATTTTTACAGACACATCGTAGTTGCCGCTGGCAAGGCTTCGTAGTGCATCAATGATTATAAGCAGCCTGCCAAGGATGTCTTTTGAGATGATCAACCAGAACACTGCCATAGTCAGAAACAAGCTTAAGACCAGAACACCAAGTATCTGAGTGCGACTTGAATTTATCAGCGATACAACACTGGCACTATCACGATCAACCGTTCCTTTGCTGAGCTTTACTTGCTGAACGAGCCGATGGGTAAGCTCGTTTTTTGTTTCTTTGAGTTGGCCTTCTATAACCGAGATATTGAACAATTGGAGCAGCTCCTTGCGTCGCGACTCAAACAAGCCGCTATCAATACTTCCATACAAAAAAAGCTGATCCATCAATTGGCTGATATCAGCGACCCCCTCCATGTCAATCGTTACATCAATGCTCTCAACGATGGATTCTTTTGAGGCGGTATAGCGCTCCATCAAAGGCTGCAACTTAACGGCCTCATTGACTTGAGGCACCTGTGCAAGTACACCGGCAAGCGTATTCAATTCTGCACGCATTCGCAGCAGGCTCATCAAATTGTCCACACTGTTATTAACAAAGTCAGGAATAACCTCGCTGGAATTTGACTCAAGCTGCTGGCCGGTTTGATAGATCTTCTCATACCTATTATCAAATTCGGTGGCCAGTGCATTGACAACAAGATCAGTAACATTGACAATTTCTTCAGTTGATTCACTTGCCTTGAATTCTGCAAGAGAACGTGGATTTTCAATGGCCTTGAGAACATCATTCTGAGCAAGTGATAACAGTTTTTTCAGTAGGTCACTTAATGCCGCATGGTCAGCCAGATTTGTCTCATTCAGAGTCGACCAGTCAGTATCGATTTTCTCAATTGATACGGCTAGCGTCTTCTCCATAGTTGAAGAATCAACCTTTCCGGCACTTGCTATAGCACTCATCATCATTCTTGACAGCGCAATAACGTCCTTCTCCAGACGCAAAGTGCTTGTGGCCACATCAACATGCTGATTTAAAAGTAGATCCAGACGTTCGCTGTTTTCTGCAAATAATTCTTCAGTAAAAATGACGAATTCGAATGCAGCGTTGTCAATAAGATCCAGTAACTGCGAATTAACATCTACAAGCAACTTGTTGGAGGAGGAATACAAGTCGTTAACTGATTGACTCTCTGACAAACGTACCTGCACGAGGTGGTACAAACCATTCATCAGGATGTCTACTTTCAATTTGTTCTGCACATTTTGCTCGGCAAGCTCAATGGCATTTTCGGGTATTTTGTCCAGCGACATAAGCTGATCAAGTTTCTGCGAATCGCCCTTCAACGTCTGCAATAGCGCATCCGCGTCCTGTGGAGTTAGCGCTGCTGCAAGCAGGGGCACGTAGCCGCTTATGCGCATGGATAACTGACTTGACTCCATGGATTGAGCCATGAAGGGCACGCTTTCATCGGTAATCGCAGCAAGGGACTGGGAGAACCTCTCAAACGCATATAGTGCGATACCACCAACAATAAAAGAGGTGGTGAGAATCAAACCAATAGCAACTAACAGCTTCTGCCGTATTTTTAACCTGCTGCTGATCATTTTTACCTCAATCGTGCGCAACTGCTACCATCATTCGCGTTTGGCCTGTGTGATTACCACAAAGCGCCTGGTGCTCGAGTAGAAGCGTCCGGATATCCTCGTTCAACCCATTCGGAACATGACGGCGCACACATAAGTAATCTGCCTGACTACATGCCGGGGAACGGTCGACTATCTTTCTGCCTCCACCAACGGTAGCGACCTTTTTTATAGAGGCTGAATACCAGACTTGTATTGCGTGGTTATCTTTACGCAGTAGCTCTTCAGGCTTATGAATAACCTGCGTCCCGTGACACCCTGACGTTACAAAACGCAGGCCTGAGGCCTGCGCAACAGCTCAGCGACTATCTATAGCCCGTTTGCCTGCTCAGCGTCACGAACCTTTGAAGGATGCGTGTATTTGATGGCCAGCAAGATGGCGTTACTTTCGGCTGAAACCGTGGCTGTACGGGCCCTTTGACGCCGATAGCGGTAAGCCGCCGACAACGTCCAGTTGCGCGTATATTTCCACTGAATCCGTGGCTCAAAGCTGATGAATCGTCGGGCAAAATCGTTAGTTGGTTGTGCCACAAGGCGATCTGGTTCAAAAGCACGCGCACGCAGGGAAAAATCAAGCCGGGGAGAAAGCTCCCGCTGCATGGTTCCAACCAGCTCATTGGTCTCTACCTGCGTGCCAGAACTGCTGGGCTCGACATCAACGGCAAATCGGCCCTCGTAACGTGTCCTGCCAGCATTGTAGGACAAGGTGGTACTGGCCACCCAACCGTCAATATCCGACTTGCCGCCCGGCTCCAGGTCGAGACCTTCAGGCAGTTCGTTTGCACGCAGCAGGTCCGACCTGTCATCGGTGTTGGTGTATACACCACCATCGATACTCCATTTGAGCGTTGAGCTGAGCGAGCGTTCATAGCTGAGTTTGAACGTTTGCTTGGTGGACACCAGTTTGCGGCGTTGCTGCCTGCGAATTTCGGGAACCGCAGGATCAGGTATGAGATCTTCGAATGGTATGACAGCCAAAGGATTGGGGTCTGTCAGTGACTTGAAGCGTGTATAGGCCGCCGACAAACCAACTGTCACGATGGGTGACAACTTGTACTTCAAGCCCAGTTCCAATTCGGATTCTTCAAAGTCATCCAGTTCACCACTAGGTGTAAATACTCCCACATTGTCAATGGTGACCGAGTTGTAGGGTAGCGGCACTTCACCATCAGACAGGGAATCAAGGTACCGCTGGTAGATAACATCCTGTGGCGAGGACCTGTCATGCTCCACATCGGTTAGCTCTGCCTTTGCCTCGAATTGCAGGCGCCTTGTGATATCGAACTCGAACGTCGGTTGTATCGAGCGTTCCTCACGTGCGACATTGTTGAACAGGGTCTGGGTCTCAATCTGGCCGGTGTCTTCTGCAAGGGACTGCTGCTCACTGATATCGGCAGCAATATCGCGGCTGGGCGTGTCAAGTTTTCGTTGTAATTTTATCCCATACCGGCCTCGCGCATGGCGTCGCGTAAGGTCAATGAAATAGACATAATTATTGTCCAGACCTTCTTCAACGACTTCCGAACTGGTCGTGAGCAGCGAATCGATCCTGGCAAGAGCGCGGATCACATAGGTTTCGGACTGACTACTCAAACCCAGCTCGCCCACTGCCCGCGTGGCACTGAGCGAACCGGCGCTTTCATTGCTGAGAAAATAGTTGTCGTCAAAGCGCTGATCGAGCGCGATTGACGGCTCGAAAACCAGAACATCAGCCACGCTCTGAGCGCTGGAAAGTGATACACAGAAGCCGATGGCCAGCAGTGTGCCCGACTTGTTGATACCTGGCATGATCGCTTCCCCGTTCAGGGAACCAGTACGACGTCACCGCTTTGCAGAATAATGTTCTGCTTGAGATCACGCCCCCGTGACACATCACGGAAGTCGAACGAAAAGGTAACCTCACGCCCATCCTGACGCCTCAGGATCTTGATGCTGCGATCGTTGGCATAAGGGGTAAACCCGCCTGCCAGCGTCAGAGCCTGGATAACGTCCACGTAGCGACCCAAGGTAAATTGCCCCGGCTCCTCGACCTCACCAAGCACAAACACCGTGTAGCCTGAGATCTTGTCTACAGAGACTGTGACTTCGGCATCAGGTACGTAACGTTGCAATCGAGAGCGTATTTCGTCCTGCACTTCTATGGGTGTTCTGCCAGAGACCTGTAAATCGCCAGCCAACGGAAAGGACACACCCCCATCCGGCCGTACCAGCACCTTTCGATCAAGATCTTCTTCTTTCCAGACAGAAATATGAAGAACATCTTCCGGACCGATTCGGTACTCGAGACCGGGCGTTGCCTGAGCAACGACCAGCGGTGACAAACCAGAGAGAAACAGCAGGGCACACAACGCACTGACGTGCGGCAATCGGCGAACAAGTGGTAACAGGACTAGCATAGGATTGGGATCTCCGTTTGGGCGGCTTGCAGTTGGGTTTTTCTGCATCCGCCCGCCATGGTCAGCATTAACTCAGAGGAGTATAGCTGATCACTCTTGCCCCAAACCGCTTCTATTGCATTTGCAGAGTAGCGGTATCGATGGATTCGTCACGAAGTGTTGTCTCATTGTAAATAGTTCGAAACATATCAACCGGGTCGACACGCTCACCTTGCGTCCACAGCTTCTGCAAATGTCCGTAACTCAGTGGCTGATAGCGTAACTCGGCAACAACAGTGAAAACACCTCCGCCAAGGCCACTCAATTCATAACTGACCACATCGCGGCCGTTGTTGAAATCGTCATCTTGCAGCGCAAGTCCAAAGGTTCCAAATGAATCCGGCAAGTTGGTGTCAGCCGCAATGATATTTTTATCAAAACCCGATGGGGTCAGGCGATTATCTTTCAAATAGCCTGTACCTGCCAGCAGAGAATGCGTCCGATCACCATTGATATCGCTGACGATCGCCTGATAAACCTGAACCTGCGTCTCGTCGGTAATGACATCGTAGTGTGGCTCGTAGGTGGCTGGGTTTATATCCTCAACCACCCCGACAATACTGCCGTCAGGCCTCATCTTTCCGCTTTCAAACACCAGCTCGTTGTCGGCATCAAGAACCTGAACGTGGAGGAACACACGACGAGAATGGTAGCCTCCCGGCAGCTTGTGACCGGTATGGTTTTCGATGGAGACATCAAAATTCAGTTGCCCGCTTTCGAGTCTTCCCTGGCTGAGTGTGACTGTGGCGGAAGTTTTCAAAAATTCACGATTGCGCTCTATGGCGGTGTCAAAATCCAGATTCGGATCAATGCCCAGCTCCTCGGCAAAATTCTTGAACATATCCTGCATCACTGTATTGGCACCCAGAAAGGTATGCTCGGCAAAATCGGGACGCTTGAGACTCGCACCCTCGGCAATGGCTACGTCCTGATCAACAACTGGCATATGACAAGCCTGGCAACTTGCTTCTTTAGACCCGCCCAGCGCATAGTCACTTTTCAACCACTCGGTGTAGATCGCCTGCTCTGCAAAATGCGCAACACCGTCAATAGCATTGCCTTGCGGATCAACCGGTTCGATGTTCAGATTATGGCAAGTAGCACAACTCTCAGAGGTGCTGATATGCGGTCCGTGCTGCGCCAGAAAATTGGAATTGTTTTGCATATAACCGATTTCCGGATCTTCGTACTGCCCATAAGCAGGCCGATCTCGCAACTCGCCTGTCGGCGAACCTGCGATGACAAACCCGCCTGTCATACTCTCTTCAGTACCGAAGTTAGCACCATCCATCTGATGGCAAAGGGTGCAGGTAACACCATCCATTGCGTGGTTAAACAGCTCGCTGGTGTCGTCCATGGTGTACAACCCTTGCAGAACCGCACCCGTCTCCTGATCAACCTTGTCAAACAGACGCAGGTCCAGCCCTTCCTTTCTGGCAAAGTCATGAGCAGTAGGTGCATGGCAAACCAGACACTTGTCATTAATCTCGTCTTCAAGATTCGGAAAGTTATCCAGCTCCGATGCCACGACAGCATGCCAGTAGGGATCTCTTGTTGCCTGAGCCATGACACTGGTCTCCCAGGCGGTACCAATGGACAGATCGCGTTGCTCTCCAGGTACCTCGCTTAGAATACTCATGGAGGCCGGGTCAGTATGACAGACGGCACACGCACCGGAACCCGAGTGATGATCACCTTCAAATGTATCGTCATACACTGCCAGCTCTGGCAACAGCAGACGCGCTTTCGGTAGCTCGATCTCGGTGAGCGCTCTTTCGACCGGCGCCTCTTCGCTGGAGCCGCCGCCACAGGCTGACAGGACAACAACAGTAGCCATCATGACCAGAGGATATCTTGCTGCTACGATCATCTTGTTACTGAACATGTGAGATTTCGTTATCGCTTGTGCCGACGCAATCTTTGCAAACAATACGGCAGGAAAAATGAAAGGCTTCGCCGGTATGTCTCGTCCGGCTTATATCGACTCGAATTGCAGCCATTCGTACATAGCGGCACATTCAACGAATAATTTGAGTCTGAGAGCCTTTGCGCGAGAAGCCAGCCGGTTACGAGCAATCCCGTTCTGTCTGGAATTGAGACGTCATCGGTCTTGCATGACTCATAGTCAGCACCAAAAGACAGAACTAATAGTCAGCGGGTTCAAGAATGATGATGTCATTACCATTGTGATCAGCAACCCAGATTGTGCCTGGAAATATTTCATTGTCAGCCTGAGCGGTCAAATCCAGTGGCGTCTGCCCGATATTGTTTTTCAATACAGACTTGGACGTCACCTGGTTACCTGCGCCATTGAGCTGAACACGAAATATGGTCTTGTTAAACGCCACCGCTAACAGGTCGTTTTTCATGGCATTTCCGAAATTGCTCGCGGTGTATTCTTCCAGACCATTCGTTGATGGATTATTGGTTGTCAAGGCGCCGCTGGCAGGACCCGGAACCTGATAGATACACTCCTCGGGATTGGCAGGCCCCTCTATCGGAGACTGACCACCAAAGGTATTAGCCTTGTTACCGCGCGTCGGATTAGGGTGCCCGGCATAATAGCCTCGCGATATCAGATGCAGGCCATCTCCACTCTTATTGCCACCATTGTCTATTGTGTTGAGACAGTCAGCGCCTGGCTTACCACCCCAGCCGGTGTTAGGACCGTTATCCCACACATAAAACCTTCCGGCCTCTGTGTACACAATGTCGTAGGCATTACGCAAACCGGTCGTGAATATCTTGATAGGCCCGTTTTGCACAAGCTTTGCCTGATTAAGACCATCATGTCCACCAAACGGATCGAACTGATCAGACGGACCATTCAGCGTCGGGATGTCGTAAGTGCTGTTCCCGATCATGCCAAGGTCAATCTCCAGTACTGCTGCCGATAAGGCGTACTCTGCCAACTCTGCGAAATTGTTTGATGGCACGCCTTCATTGGTATGGCCGCCCATGTTGATGTAGATCTTGTTGTTAACCAGCACAAGGCCGTTAGCAACGTGGTTTTCTTCAGAACGAGGCAGACCACGCACCAGATCCAGTTTCGTCCAGTTATTACCGTTCTTGGTCAGCTTGTGAAGTATTCCCGAGTTGGTATCCAGATTGGAGTCATTTCCAGACGGGCCGGCCGCCTGACGTGGATCGCTGGACGCAGCATAGATAATCGGGTTGGCGGCAGTTCCTGTCACATGGATGCCAGTTAGCAATCGCTTATTGGCAGCATTTGGCGTACCGTCATCATTATGATTGCTGACATTCTTTATCAGGTTGATCGTGTCTTCGAGTGTGGCTGAGTAGTTATCCTTGCCATTTCGCTGAACATTGTAGACGAGCACCGGACCATCCATCTCGCCCACATAAAGCTTGCCATCCGGCCCAAACTGCAGCGTGGTAGATTTCTGAAAATTACGTGCGGTATTGAGCGTACTCACTGAAAAATTGACAGGTACGGCCTGCGGCTCGTTCACGGTCGCCTGAAGCGCAATTTGCAAGGCACTGTTGTTGCCATCGTGCAGCACCTCCGCCATTGCGGACTTGATGCCAGGCGTGCTGGTGTCAAGTGTTAACGTGATTTCCAGCTGCTCACCCGGCGATAAAATCCGGGGCTGAAAATCAGATGTGAACGCATTAGCGTTTATGCCACTAAGTTGAATGGACGATACATTGATAACCGGTGCATCGGACTCCCCCTCGTTCGTCACCACAAATTTCGCACTGGAATTTGTATTCTGAAGTGCCTCACCAAACTGCACGTTAAAATCAGAAGAACCAAGATCCGAGGTCAGTGGATAACGCGACTGGCCATTGAAAAGCAGTATAAAAGGGGAGGTAGCACCAATGATCGACAACCGCATACCTGCTGATTTTTTACCCGGTAACAGAGGCGTGAGGGTTACCGACACCTGAATCGACTCACCGGGAAACAAAATACGTTGTCCGGAGAAATCACTCGAGGAAAACTCATCTGCATTCTGACCGAAATACATGACATCACCCATTACCACCGCCTCGGCATCTGCATTTCCGCTATGAGAAATAGTGACTAACCGGGTAACCGAGCTACCGACCTCTACAAGACCGAACTCCAGCGTGTTAGGAATTACTGTCAGATTGCTGTTGCGCTCGATCAGACCACGCCCTGACAAAGGCACACTGATGCGGCCAGAACCCTGCTTGACCTCTGTCTCATCGTCCGTGACTTCCTGAGCCGTTGCGGGCGCTACGCTCACCGCGAAGACAAGGGTCACGGTGATAAATACATTGATCCACCAAACCCGGAATTGACTAATCATCTATCGTGTTACCTGCGAAATTCATGGAATGTTCCAGACTCAGAATCCTGTGCGGCATAAATCAATTGGTCGCGCAGACTTTCAGGGAGTCGTCAGGGCGGAGTGTGCAATTTCCGTACAATTTCCGTGACAAAACAGTTAGCTAGAGCAATTCCTCACTCATAGCCGTTACAGGCACTAGGCGTTCCTGCTGCTTTAACCGATAATCAAATTCTCGCTTTCTGAAACCAAGTGAAAATCATGCATCCTGTTTTGGGCCTCGCTGTATCTCTAAGCCTGCTTTCGGCCACCGTGGTAATTGCCGACACCCTGACCGCAGAACCCATTCCCGGCATCCTTGATGTATCGATACAGGAAACCATCACCACGGTAGAACCAGATACACCGCCGCCGGCCGTTATCCTGGTCAGCAGCAACCCCGAAGAGGCCAGAAAAGTCCTTAGAACCGAATTTGCTGAGGAACAAAGACAACTTGAGAAGCTACCCAGACCCGAGCTGCAGGCTCGTGCTGAGCGCGGCGAGCGCGCGGCACAGGTTACGTTGGCAGAGGATTTTGCCCGGGAAGCAGCTCTTCTGAGCTATGCCCCGGAAGCTGCCTCCCAGGCCATGGGCGATGCTGTACGCTGGATGTCTGCCGCCGCAAAGAGCGGCTTTCCCGGTGCACCAACGCTTGATCAAGCCGGCGTCAAGACTTTTCCGGTAAGGGCTCCGCGTGGCCCACTAGCAATCCCTTGACTCGACAAAGAACCTTGTCCGGTACGCCGCTTCAAGGCTCTGTTGTGGAGAGTTGAACGATTTGGTGCCGGAGATCGCTCTGAATGCATCAGGCCAGTTGAAAGTAAAAACACTGTTGCCATGCCCTTTGTAGCCGTAAACGGCATTCAGATGCACTATCAGCATCTACAAACCGACGCCCACGATTGTAGCCAGCTACCTTTGTTACTGTTGTCCGGGATGGCTAGCGACAGCGCTAGCTGGCAACCGGTTGTCGCTGAACTTGGCGCTCACTACGATTTGTTGATTCCAGACAATCGCTGCACTGGGCAAACGCAACCAAATCCCGTCGACAGCAGCCGCGACTTGATGGTCAGTGATATTCTGGCATTAATGGATGCGCTGTCTATCGAGCGTATCAATGTACTTGGACATTCGATGGGGGCGATGACGGGTTGGGCTCTCGCTGCGCATGCGCCTGATCGAGTCAACCATTTGATCAGTGCCTGTGCACTTTCTTACGCCATTCCAGCAAGAATTTCCCTGTTTACGGCACTGGCAGCATTGCGTACCGAGCACAACGAGACGCATTGGTTCAAGCTTCTCTATCAGTTTTTATTCAGTCCATCGTTTTTCGACAACCCAGCTACTGTGTCACTCGCTGTTACCGCCTCGATCGCCTACCCACACAAGCAATCCTGCCTGGCTTTTACAAGGCAAACTGACGCTCTTGAGACATTTTTGACGCCGGTGCATCCATCAGATATTCAATGTAGGATATCGCTGCTTACCGGGGCCAATGATGTACTAATGACACCTGCTGCGTTGCGGTCCTTCTGTAGCGAACATCAATACCCGTTCACTGTTATTCCCGATGCCGCTCATGCACTGCATTGGGAGCAACCACAGGCGTTTACCGAGTACGTTCTTGGGGAGTTGGGAGTGCCCCAGTCGTTGTAATCACACCTTAGCGGTGAACTTGCCGTTCTGACTTACCATGCAACGATTTCCAGGACGGCAGCGTATCACCATCAAGTGATCTGGCCTGGTAGATCCCTCTGGCAATGGCGCGTGAAAGACAAACCGCCGCTGCATGTCCAAGCAGCATGGCATCATCCCCTGCATTGTCAACAGGCAGCTCGGATGTAGACAGGGAAAATATCAGATCACCATCAAGAGGCGTATGGGATGGAACAATGGCACGCGCCATGCCATCCTGCGCAGCAACGGCCAACCGCTTGAGTTGTGACTTGGTCAAGACCGCGTTTGTGGCAACAATGCCGATGGTGGTATTCATCCCTTGCGGTAAGGTGTCTGGCCCGCTCTTGTTTTCATACTGTTCTGCGTACGCTGCAAACTTGTTGTTAACCGGGATGTTCAGTGGATTGTGCATGGGTGCCATACCCAACCCACCAAACTCATTATTCATCTCAAACGGTGCCGCCCAGAAATGTCCACTATCCGGAACCGTGACATGGCCATGAGGATTAGCAACAGCCAGTGCGCCTACGATCACACCGTTGGGCAGAACCAGTGATGTTGAACCTAACCCACCTTTGACAGAACCTGTCGTCGCGCCAGTACCCGCTCCTGCGGTTCCGATATCAAAATCCTCACACATGGCCTCATAGGCACGACGCCCCAGCTCGGAGTACGGGTTGTCAGCCCACGCATGATTTCCTCCATTTATCAGGTCAAATATTATGGCACCCGGCACAATCGGCACCTTGACAGGCCCTACCTGAAACCCGCGATGATTCTGTCGCAGGCCATCGGTAACTCCCGACGCGGCATCAAGCCCAAATGCAGAGCCGCCGGATAACACCAATGCATCTATCGCTTCCACCAGCTTGTCCGGGGCAAGCAGTTCTGTTTCACGTGAGCCAGGTGCACCTCCCATGACATCGACACTGGCGATAAACGGGGTGTCGGCACTCAATACGGTCACACCGCTTTTGAGCTCACTGTCCGCCGCATTACCTACGACAAGTCCGGGAACGTCGGTAATGAGGTTTCTTTCACCCACTTGCCATTGATTCATAATCTGACTATCCAATAAGCCCGTTGTTGTGTGCAGATTGGGTACATAGTGGATTCCGGCCAATTCATAAAGCCGACTCACTCAAACTCAATACCGGCACAGCAGCAAGAAGCTCTTTGGTGTAACGATGCTGCGGCTCGGTAAACACATCCGCCGTGCTACCACTCTCAATGAGCTTTCCGGCACGCATAACAAGAACCCTGTCGGTCACACGTTGCACAACACTCAGATCGTGCGAGATAAAAAGATAGGCCAACCCTTGTTCGCGAGCCAGAGTATCGAGCAATTCCAGCACTTGCGCTCTCACTGACACATCAAGAGCCGATACAGCTTCATCGAGTATGATGATTCCGGGGCTAATGATCAATGATCGTGCAATGGCTATGCGTTGACGTTGCCCGCCAGAGAACTCGTGAATGTATTTATCGCCATCCTCTGCACGCATACCCACACTTAACAGAACTTGCCGGACGCGCGCGACAATCTCCCTGGCTGTGGGTTTCTCTTCCATGACATGCAATGGCTCACTGATGAGTCGTTCTACCTTGTGTCTTGGATTAAACGATCCATAGGGATCCTGGAATACCACCTGCATCATTCGTCGCGCTGTCTGCGACACCTGTTGCATCGTACTGACAGATTCACCCGCAAGCTCAATGCTGCCGGAATGCAAAGGCATCAATCCGAGTAGCGCTCGGGTTAACGTTGACTTGCCGCATCCACTCTCTCCGACCAGCCCCACACTTTCGCCTTCGTGTATGTCAAAACTGATGTCGTCCACCGCCCTGAAAGAGCCTGCTGAGCCGAACAGTCCCTTGCGGGGAATCGGATACTCACACACAAGGTTCTTGACTGAAAGAAGACATCGGGTGCTGCGCTCCTTTACTCTTGCGTGGGGTACTCGCTGCACCTGTGTCAATGCGGAGGCAGCAAACAGCATTCTTGTGTAATCGTGGTCCGGGGACTTGAACACCTGCGCCATATCACCCTGCTCAACGATAGCCCCCTTGTTCATCACAACGATATCGTCCGCCATGTTTGATACCACTGCAAGGTCGTGTGTGATCAGCATCAGGCCAAGCCCCTCTTCACGTTGCAGTTGCCTCAGCAGCTCGAGGATACTTGCCTGCGTGGTCACATCCAGTGCTGTGCTGGGTTCATCGGCAATCAACAGTTTTGGCTGGCAGGCAACGGCGATGGCAATAACCACGCGTTGACGCTGTCCGCCGGATAGCTCATGCGGATAGCGAGACAACGGGAATTCACTGTTTGACAAACCAACGCGTTCCAGCGTCTTTCGGGCTATCGTCCTGGCTTCAGCTATGCTGACACGTCGATGCAGATGCACGCTCTCACTTACCTGATCACCGATACTTTTGACAGGATTTAATGCTGTCATGGGTTCTTGAAACACCATACCGATATCACTGCCACGAAGCTCACACAAAGCGGCCTCGCTCAAACCACTTAGCGACTGCCCTGCAAAGCGAACATCACCTGTCAACTCAGAGCCACGAGGCAGAAGCTGCATAATGGACAACGCCGTCATCGACTTACCCGATCCGCTTTCGCCAATAATGCCTAGTGTACGACCACGTTCAAGCATCAACGAGATGTTGTGCAGGATAGGATCGCCGTGAATCGAAAGACTGACATTTTCCAGACGCAGCAATGGCTCGTCGCTAGCGTTCACGACGCAACCTCGGATCCAGCCAGTCGCGCAGACCATCTCCCAACAGGTTAAGTCCCAGCACGGTAAATACGATGGCAAGACCGGGGTAGAGTGCAAGATGGGGCGCCAGTGTGATGAGTGTCTGGCTCTCTGCAAGCATACGCCCCCAACTGGGAATTGGCGGTTGCGCTCCGAGACCGACATACGATAGGCCTGCCTCTGCCAGTATGCCCAGTGAAAACTGGATAGTACCTTGCACGATAAGAAGGTTGGTCAGGTTCGGCAGCACATGTTCGTAGGAGATCCGAAAAGCCCCTTTACCGGCCACGCGAGCTGCCATGATAAATTCACGGGTCCACAGACTCATGGCAGCACCACGTGTCAATCGCGCAAACACCGGAATGTTAAAGATACCAATGGCAATGATGGCATTGATGGCGCCCGGTCCAAATACGGCAGTGATCATGATAGCGATCAACAAGGCAGGAAACGCAAAGACCAGGTCGTTGCCTCGCATGATCAGCTCATCCACCCAGCTGTGCCGACGGGCTGCAGCAAAAAGACCCAGCGGCACACCGATACCCATGCCAATACCTACAGCCACAAGAGCCACGGCGATGGAGGTACGTGCTCCAACCATCAACATCGAGAAGATATCGCGCCCAAGATGATCAGTACCCAGCCAGTGAACGCGGCTGCTTGTCTGCATCTTGTTACGGATATCCAGATCGGCAACATCAAACGGCGTCCAGACGAAGCTTGTCAATGCTGCCACGATGACAATACACACCAGTAGGGCACCCGGCAACACACTTTGCCACTTCATGTTGCTACCCATCGTTAGCGATTGCCATGTCGCAAACGGGGATCTACCCAGGCATAAGCAATGTCAACGACGAAAGTCACGATAACGACAGCAAACACCAACAGCATCACCACACTTTCCACAACGATAAGATCACGCTGGGCAATACTCTGGAATACCAGACGCCCCAGTCCCGGCAGAAAGAAAACATTTTCGATGATAATAGCCCCGGCGATGAGAAATGAGAACTGCAAACCTATTATGGTCAACACAGGAATCAGCGCATTTCGCAACGCATGACGTATCAACGCCTGTCGTTCGCTCAGACCTTTCGCTCTTGCCGTTCTCATATAGTCCTCACCCATGACGTCGAGTAATGAGGAGCGCATGACGCGAGTAAGTATCGCCGCCTGTGGCAAGGCCAGCGCAATCGCTGGCAAGGTCAGTGATTTCATGGCAGCGAACGCACCCTGCTCCCAGCCAGCAAACCCACCCGCCGAGAACCAGCCAAGCTTGATTGCAAAAAACAATACCAATATAAGAGCAAACCAGAAATTAGGAACCGCGATCCCCAATTGCGTAAAACCCATTACCAGCGTGTCGGCGGATTGACCACGCCTGCCCGCCGCCCAGATACCTGCTGGAAAGGCTATGAGTGTTGATAGTAAAAGCGCATAAAGCGCCAGTGGCAAGGAGATCCAGAGTCGGTCACCGATCATGTCAGCAACCGGTGTGCGATAGGTGTAGGACTGCCCGAAGTCCCCTTGCAACATACCCGACACCCAACTGATGTAGCGCTGGAATTTAGATACATCAAGCCCAAGTTCAGCACGCAGCGCGGCAATCGTATCTGGTTGCGCGTTGAGCCCCAGCATGAAAGAGGCTGGATCACCCGGAACTATCTCAATAACCACGAACACAATGGCGCTGGCCACCAGTAAGGTAGCCAGCAGAGAGCCAACCCGCTTGACGATATAGTGGAGCATGGGCTCCTATCGAACGAAGATCTTAATCCTCCCAATAGACGCCAGTGAGATCGTTCGCCTGAGTCGGCGAATTTTCCCAGAGCCCTTTCAACTTGCTATTGGCAACGCCAGTCTTGGCAAGCTGAAAAAGGTAACCGTTAACGTAATCATCCGCAATGATCTGCTGCGCGGCTCGCAGCATCTCTTCGCGCTTTGCCGAGTCGGTTTCTACACCAAAATCTGCCATCAAAGCCTGCATTTCAGCATTGTCGTATTGAAAATAGTAGTCCGGGTTTGCGTACACGCCGATATCCATAGGTTCTGTATGCGATACGATCGTCAAGTCAAAATCCTTACCCTTGAAGGCTTGTTCAATCCACTGTGCCCATTCAACGTTTTCGATTTCGGCGGTTATACCCACATCGCGCAACTGGGCTGCAATGATTTCCCCGCCACGACGTGCATAGGAAGGCGGGGGCAGCTTTAAGGACAGCGTCAGTCCTTGTGAAAATCCTGCTTCGGCTAATAACGCTTTCGACTTTTCCGGATCAAAAGCGGATTGCGATGTCAGGTCAACATAGGCGGGATTGTGCGGCGCAAAGTGTGTGCCTATCGGTGTGCCATAACCGAACATGGCGCCATCGATGATCTCCTCGCGGTTGATGGCATGCGAAATCGCCTGACGAACCCGCACCTCATTCAACGGCGCCGAGGCATTGTTCATGGTCAGAATGGTTTCCCCTTCCGTGGAGCCGAGTACAACGCTGTAACGCGGATCGGCATCCAACTGAGCCAGATTTTCAGGTGCCGGGTAATTCGGGAATGCATCCACATCCCCTGCAAGGATTGCCGCGTACGCAGCGGTAGGTTCGCTGATGAACTTGAACACCGCTTTTTCAAGTTGTACAGGCGTTCCCCAATAATCCGGGTTTCTTACAATTTCAACACGATCGCCTTGCACCCACTTGTCAAAGGTAAATGGGCCGGTTCCCACAGGCTTGGTGGCGGTGTCTGCCGCAGTCGCCTCATCAAGAATCACAGCATCACCCCAGGCCAGATTAAACAACAGACTGCCATCAGCCTGCGTCAAATTAATCGCAACCGTCTGTGCGTCCATAACTTCTACGCTGTCAATGTTGGCAAACAGGCCTTTCTGTGCGTTGGTTGAATCCTCCGCCATGGCGCGATCCAGAGAGAACTTGACATCATCAGCCGTGAAGTCTGCACCATCATGAAAAGTGACCCCTTCATGCAAGGTAAAAACGTAACGCGCGCCTTCGTTTTCTATTTGCCACTCTTTGGCAAGCGCAGGCAGGACGCTTCCATCTGGCGCAAAGCGTGTCAGACCCTCAAAGATATTGGCGTAGACCACCTCATCAATCGCCGCTGCTGCGCCTGCGGTTGGATCCAGATTGGGTGGCTCAAGTGCCATGCCAAGGGTTAAATCTGTGCGTGCGGCCCACGCAGAGCCCGTAAGAGCCGTTGCCACAAGAAAGGCGGATATCGAGTAATGCAATTTCACTTTAATCTCCTTGGATCGATGAATTCGGACTATTGCCCATTATTGAACAACGGGAAGTGCCAAACAGCATCTTGGCGCGGATTAATCATTAAATTCTTTCAACAAAAGGCTTTGAAGCATACGTCCCATCACCTGAGCTGATTCAATCATATCCTGAATTACCACGTACTCATCGGGCTGATGGGCAAGATCGAGAATACCCGGGCCATAGGCAATGCAATTATGCAGTCGCCCAATACGAGCGATATGCTTCTGATCGTAGGTACCGGGAGAGACAACATATTCTGGCTCTTTTTGCAATCGACTACGGATGGCATCGGCGACAGCGATCACCACCGGCGCATCGCGTGCAGTCATTGTGGGAATCACCGAAAACAGCTCACGTATGTCGTAACTGAAGTTGTCGCGTTGGTGCTTGATAGTCTCCAGCACGTCATGAATCTCCGCCTTGACGGTGTCAAGGTCTTCTTCAATGAGGAATCGACGATCCAGCACCATTCTGCAACGATCCGGAACCAATGCAGCCGGCAAGCCGGTATAACCGGATTCCGGTTCATCCATCCCGCCATGAATAGAATTGATATTCATCGTCGACTCTCGCGCGCCCTCCGGCACCACCGGCATCTCGGTTACCCGCCCGGCCAGCTTTGGATAGAGGGTTTGTTCAAAGGCCTCAATAACCGCCCCCATATGTCTGACCGCACAATCTCCCAGAAAAGGCATTGAACCGTGAGCAATGTGTCCCTTTGTTTCAAGCTCTGCCCACCAGACACCACGATGCCCCAGGCAGATGCGATCCTTGTTCAACGGCTCGGGAATAATGACGTGTTGAACGCGCTCTGGGTCGAACCAGCCGTTCTCAGCAAGATGGGCGACCCCGCCAAAACCACCTGACTCTTCATCACAGGTGCCTGATATTTCAACGGCTCCGCAATAGTCCGGGTGGCTTGTGACAAAGCAAATCGCGGCGATCATGGAAGCGGCAAGCCCCCCCTTCATATCGCAGGCGCCACGGCCATACACCTTGCCGTCCTCCACCAAACCGGCAAACGGATCCACACTCCAGCCCTCACCCGTGGCGACCACATCGGTATGCGAATTGAAATGCACGCATTCACCAGCGTGCCGTCCCTCATGACGGGCGATGATGTTCCAGCGCGGGTATTTGTCGCTATCACCCAGCGCACCTTTGGCGCGCACGCGCGTGATGTCAAAGCCATAAGGCGCAAGAAAATGCTCAATAAGGTCACAGACACGCGCGTAGTCCAGACCCGGTGGATTGATCGTGGGAATACGGATCAATTCACGGGTCAGCTCCACCAGTTCTTCGCGTTCACTCTGGATGCGTCGGTCAAGTGGGGTTAGTTCGATATCTTCCGCCTTGTAGTTCGAACTTGTCAAACTCCCATCCGCTCTGCTGAAACAGACGCTTAATGTAACAGCTGTACAAGGCTGTCAACAATCAGGTAGTGAACTAACCCCTCGTCCGGAAGCACGGTATCGGGGCTTTTGACCAGTAGTGATAGTCTGCGATTACGGAACAACACTTTGCAGATCGTTGTTTACTACTTGTAAAAGCGACTGTCAGGCCTCAATCTACGCAGCTCGCTAAAGATTGCCTGCCAGCTCCGCAAAGGTTATTTCATGAACGATACATTTCGTGCACGTTTGCCGAATGCCGCCAACGCCACCCGGTTCTGGTGGATAAGACATGCACGTGTGCCAGAGGTCGCACACCGTATGTATGGCAGCCTCGACGTCGATAGCGACACGTCTGATACTCAATTGTTCAAAGGTGTTGCATCCAAGCTGCCCGACAATGCACTGTGGGTCACCAGCCCGCTAAAACGTACACACCAGACGGCAGAGGCACTTCTTGCCAACGGCGCCAGCCAATCACAGATGATTCAGGAAGCAGACATCGTCGAGCAGGATTTCGGTGATTACAACGGCTTGACCCACGAAGAGCTTTTCGCGCTTCGCGATGACGCGTATCTGGGTTTCTGGCCGCTTCCGCCTGAGCAGCAAGCGCCCAATGGTGAGAGTTTTTCCATGCTGCGGCGACGGGTCGAGAACTTTATCTCAAGTACGATAGAGACACATTGCGGCAGGGATATTGTCTGCGTGGCTCACCGGGGCACTATTCTGGCAGCATTGCAGATTGCTCTGGACCTACCGATGCGTAACAGTGTCAGTTTTGATGTGGGTAATGTGTCGTTAACACGCCTGACTCACCATGCAGATATTCCAGAGGGTGGTCCGCAATGGCGAGTGGGTGATGTGAGCTGGCTACCCTGATTCGCAGAGTGAATTCCTGACGCTTGATATTTTCACTATCTTTCAGGTTGTGATCCGAATTCGAGCAAGCACCCAACATAAAACTCCTTCATCCTGCCTGTAAACCCGGGGATGATGAAGGAGTCATTTACGACCGCGCTTACGCGATGACAAGCCTTGGAAGATGACGAACAAACCACAACCCGCCTTCAACTAACGCTCTGCGGATTATTTCAGACGCTCGAAAACCGTTGATATTCCCTGCCCCATACCAATACACATGGTTGCAAGCCCCAGCTGCCCATCATTTTGCTGCATGACGTTCAGCAAGGTGGTGCAGATACGGGTGCCAGAACAACCCAGTGGATGACCCAGCGCAATAGCGCCGCCATTTAAATTTACTTTCTGATCCATCTGATCGATCAGGCCGAGGTCTTTCATTACGGGCAAGGACTGAGCCGCAAACGCCTCGTTCAGCTCAACATAATCAATATCATCGATGCTCAGACCGGCACGCTTCAACGCCTTTTTGGATGCAGGCACGGGGCCGTACCCCATGATCGCAGGATCACAACCACTCACCGCCATGCTACGGATTCGGGCGATAGGCGAAAGCCCAAGGCTCATGGCTTTTTCACCTGACATCATCAGCATGGCCGATGCACCATCGGAAATCGCCGACGAGCTGCCTGCCGTGACCGTACCTGTTTTGGGCACAAAGGCAGGCCTAAGTGAGGCCAGAGCTTCCAGTGAGGCATCAGCACGAATCACCTCGTCTTTCTCAATCATCTGATAAGCACCGTTCTCATCATGCCCGGCGATGGGCACAATCTCGTTGTCAAACCGGCCTTCCGATGACGCAGCTTGCGCACGCTGATGAGAGCGCAAGGCAAACTCGTCCTGCTGTTCGCGACTTATGCCGTGCATTTGCGCGAGCATCTCGGCGGTGACGCCCATCATCATGGAAGCCTTGGCAGCGTACCGACTCACAGACGGGTTGATATCAATGCCATGCAACATAGGCACATGCTGCATGTGCTCAACACCACCAACAACAAACACCTCACCGTAACCGGTCATGATGCCTTGAGCACCGATGTGCAAGGCACTCATGGATGAGCCACACAAACGGCTGACTGTCTGCGCAGCTACCTGCTTGGGTAGTCCAGCAAGCATACCGACACTTCTGGCAACGTTGAATCCCTGCTCCAGAGTCTGGTTGACACACCCCCAGACGATGTCTTCGACATCACCGCGATCCACCTGCGGGTTTCGCTTGAACAGTGCATCCACCAGAGCAGCAGAGAGATTCTCGGCACGAACGTGAGTAAAACCACCCCCCTTGGAACGAGCCATGGGAGAACGTACACCGTCAACGATAACGACATCGCGTGCTGAATAGCTCATGCCTTGTCTCCTGCATCGGAACCCGGTTTCTGATAGAAAGTACCACCGCTATCCGCCATTTTTCGCATTGTCGGGGTGGGGTGATATAGCGGACCAAGATGCTCAAACTCATCGGCACGAGCGCAAAATGCGGCCAGACCCGTCTTGTCAACATGGTGCAAGGCACCACCACGAAATGGAGGAAAGCCCACGCCATAGACAAGCCCCATATCAACTTCGGCCGCAGAGCTGACGATGTTGTCTTCCAGGCAACGAGCCGACTCAATGCACAGTGGAATCATCAGCCGATCAACGATGTCCTGCGCGTCAAACTCTGCACTGGCGTTTTGTACGCTGGCCACAACGGCATCCCCTTCCGGATCCGGCAACTTTTGAGGCTTGCCTCTACGATCCATCTCATAACGATAAAAACCCTTGCCGTTTTTCTGTCCGTAACGCTCCGCCTCATATAACGCGTCGATAACGGTCTTTGAATCGCTGGCCATGCGATCCGGGAAGCCTTCTGCCATGACCGTTGCTGCGTGTCTGCCGGTATCCATACCCACAACATCCAACAGATAAGCCGGCCCCATAGGCCAACCGAACTGCTCCAGCGCCTTATCAACAGCCACAACGTTTGCACCATCTGCAATCAGTCTGGTAAAGCCACCGAAGTAGGCAAACAAAATGCGGTTAACCAGAAAACCCGGGCAGTCGTTAACCACGATGGGCGTCTTTTTCATTGACTGCGCATATGCAACGGTGGTGGCAATCGCCTCCTCTGATGAGGTCTTGGCGCGTATGACTTCAACCAACGGCATCAGGTGTACCGGATTGAAGAAATGCATACCGCAGAAATTCTCAGGCCGTTTCAAAGCAGAGGACAGTAAATCCACAGATATGGTGGACGTGTTAGTGGTGATAATCGTGTCGTCGCTAACCTGTGATTCGACCTCAGCCAGCACAGACATCTTGATTTTCGGATTTTCGACGACGGCTTCAACAACCAGATTAACCTCATTGAACTCACCGTAGCTCAAGGCAGGACGTATCGCGTTTAACACATCCGCCATCCCTTCAGGCTTTAGCTTGCCACGCTGCATTTGTTTCTTGAGCAGCTTTCCAGCCTCCCCTATACCGGCATCCAAAGCCTCATCCCGGATATCCTTCATGATGATCGGTACTCCATTGGAGGCCGATTGGTAGGCGACACCGCCGCCCATGATGCCGGCACCCAGCACGGCTGTTTGCTTGACGGGCTTTGCGGCCTTGCTCTGGCTTCTTGCCATACGCTTGAGGAGTTGATCTTTTAGAAAAATGCCAACCAGAGACTCAGCTACATCCGTTTTGGCCAGCTTGACAAAGCTCTCGCTCTCATACGGCAGCGCTTGATCACGTGGTTTGGTGACATTCGAGGCCATGGTCTTGATGATCGTCATCGGTGAAGGATAATGTGGTCCAGCCTTGGCACCCACAACGCCCTTGGCCGATTCAATAGCCATGGTCCGCTCAAGGTCGGAGAGTAATATGGGCTGACACTTGATAGCCCGCCGAGCAGCTATGTCCATCTTTCCATCAACGACTTGCTGAATGATACCTTTGGCGGCTGCCGGAAGATTTCCATCATGCACAACGGCATCGATGGCACCATCTGCCAACGCTTGAGCAGCCTTCTTTGATGAGCCTGTACAAATCCATTCAACTGCGTTGTCAACACCGATAAGTCGGGGAAGCCGGATTGAGCCTCCCCACCCAGGCATGATTCCCAGCTTTACCTCTGGCAGTCCGACGCGCGCCGTTGGTGCAGCCACACGAAAGTCTGCAGCCAGGGCAATTTCAAATCCACCACCCTGCGCCTCGCCGTTTATGCAGACAACCGTCGGGAACGGCAAATCCTCAAAACGATTGAACATGGCGTTGACTTCGTCAAGCATGCTACGCAGCACAGCGTCAGGGCTGGAAAAATAATCAAGAAACTCAGTGATGTCGGCCCCTGCAATGAAAACCGATTTGCTGCTGGTCATGTACAGACCCTGTACATCCTTCTCAGCCTCAATCAGAGTCAGAACATCTCCAAAATCTTTCAGAGCGTGACGATTGAAGACATTGACCTTACCTTCTTGAGTGTCAAAGCAAAGCTCGAGAATATTGTCTTCCCGGGATAACTTGAACGCCGGTCCTGCATGAAGCATGGGCATCGATTCCTGCGGATTGATTAAACGGATAGCAGTCAAAAAGACTGCTGAGGGCGATTTTTCGAAACGTGTGAATGATCGAGGGATTTAACACGTGTGTAGATCAGGGGCCAGCATACCACCGCTGTAATGTGCCAGCGATGCTGCCATTGATGCAACCCGACACGGTTTGTGTTTGTCCGGGCCATCTACTGCCCGGAGCACTCCACAGCCTACAGGCTAAAGCGCGAAATGCGCCTCGTCAAGATCCATCAGATTGTCAGCCCCTGATAGCATAGTGGTGGCAAGGGATTGCGTTCTTGGCAGCATCCGTTCCATGTAAAAACGGGCGGTAAACAATTTCGCGCGCAGAAAAGTGGTGTCTCCACCCCCTTCCTCAAGTTGCTTGTGCGCGGCCACTGCAGCCTGTGCCCAGAAATGCGCCAGAACGACGTAACCTGAATACATGAGGTAATCCACCGAAGCGGCACCCGCTTCTTCCTTGTCCTGCAATGCGGCCATACCAATGCGCTGCGTAAGCTCACCCCATTCCTTGTTGATACTGGCAAGTGGTCGGATGTAACGGTTAAGACTTGTGTCCTCAGCGTGAGCTTTGCAGAATAAATGTATCTGACGTGTATAACTTTTGAGTACCGCGCCCTGAGAGCCAAGTACTTTGCGTCCCAACAAGTCCAGTGCCTGAATGCCCGTTGTGCCTTCATAGATCATGGCGATACGCGCATCTCGAACGTTTTGTTCCATGCCCCACTCCTTGATATAACCGTGCCCACCAAACACTTGCAGTCCCAGATTGGCAGCTTCAAAGCCGGTTTCCGTCAGAAAGGCCTTTGCAATTGGTGTAAGAAGCGCAAGCTCTTGCTCGGCAGTGGCGCGTTCCTGGTCAGTAGCTCCCTTGTGAGCGATATCGACCAGCTGGGCGCATCGATAGATAAACATGCGACCACCTTCGGCTAACGCTTTTTGAGTCAACAACATTCGCCTGACATCAGGGTGAACAATAATGGGATCTGCCGGTTTATCCGGGCTGGCAGCTCCTGACAATGAACGCATTTGCAAACGTTCACGTGCGTAGGCCAAAGAACCCTGAAACGCCAGTTCGGCGTGGGCCAGGCCCTGCACGGCAGTGCCGATGCGCGCGGTGTTCATGAAGGTGAACATACAATTCAGACCACGATTGGGTTCACCAATGAGGTAGCCGGTGGCACCATCAAAATTTAGTACCGCAGTTGCATTACCATGAATGCCCATCTTGTGCTCGATGGAACCACAGTTAACCGCGTTGCGACTATCAATCTCACCCGCATCTCCAAGGTTGAATTTTGGCACGATGAATAAGGAAATACCTCGAGTACCCTCCGGTGCATCAGGTAGTCGCGCAAGAACGATATGTACAATGTTATCGACCATATCGTGCTCGCCAGCCGAGATAAATATTTTTTGTCCGGTTATGGCATAGCTGCCATCATCGTTGGGCACAGCCCGGGTTTTCATCAGACCCAGATCAGTGCCACAATGGGACTCTGTCAGACACATGGTGCCGGTCCATTCACCCGTCACCAGTTTACTCAGGTATGCCTGCTGTTGCTGCTCAGTACCATGCGCGGCCAGCGTCCTCATTGCTCCATGAGAAAGACCCGGATACATATACCAGGCCCAATTGGCTGTGCCGTACATTTCAGAGATAACCGTGCCCAGTGACTCCGGCAAACCCTGCCCTCCGATCTCGGGCGACTGCGTCATGGAAGGCCATCCACCCTCCACAAATTGCTGGTACGCCTCACGAAAACCGTCCGGGGTTTTAACATCACCCTGAATCCAGGTACAACCCTGTTCATCACCGATCGCATTCAACGGCGACAGGACCTCTCTGGCAAACTTTCCGCCCTCTTCCAGAATCGCGTCGACAGTGTCCGGATCGGCATCTTCGGCACCTGACAGTTGGGCGTAATGAGCATCGAAATCGAGAACGTTACGCAGGGCGAAACGTATATCCTGTAATGGCGGGTTATAGGTCGGCATTGTTTGACGATAGACATTTGATTTGCAGTGAGTGTCGGCCACTTGCCTGCCCAGCTCAATGCCAAAACCGACCGATTCTTGTATCAAAAACGCTCAATTTATCATTGGCAAATTATATTTTTCGTTATTTCAATAGGTTAAGACTCTTCAACGTTAGACCTTTGATGACATTATTGTCACATCAACTCAATAATATGATTCATCATTCGTCCGTTTAAGCAGTTCAAAGCACCATAGAGGCGTGGCTGGTGGTTAATCCAGAGACAAGCCAGCGCGATATTCTGATGGGGTTTTTCCCGTCCAGCGTTTAAAAGCACGGAAAAACGCGCTGGTTTCATCAAAACCCAGAAGGGCAGAAACGTCAGACAGAGCCAGCTCGCTAGAGGCAAGATACTGTGCGGCTGCGTTACGGCGACATTGATCCTTGAGCTGCTGGAAGGAGTTACCTTCATCCTTAAGCTGCCGGCGCAGACTGCTAACCGACATGCCCAGTTGCCGTGCGACCTCTGAGGCCGCGGGCAGTGACTGCGAAAAGTCATCCCCAAAAAGTGCCAGCACCCGTTCACTCAGGGTTTGCTCGTAGTAAGAGGGAACGATAAGCCGATAGGGAGCTGACTTGAGAAATACCGACAGACTCTGCTCACTTTGTACATTGGGGAAATCGAGAATACCCGGTTCAAAGCAAAGCATGGATCGCGACCCACTGAACGTCACTGGACAACGAAACAAACCTGTCCATGACTCAAGTCGTGATGGTGGGTCAAAACTGAACACAACCTCTTGCAATGGCAGGTTACGCCCGGCAAACCAACTGAGTAAACTGTGCCAAAGATACAAGGATGATCTGACACACACCGGATGCTCACTGGCAAGAATCTCTTCAATGCTGCGAGACTCACGCTCAACGGTGGCAAAGCCAACACAGACTCTGGCTTTATCGTTGATCAATACAGGCTTGACACCTGCAGCCAGACAAATGTCCAGAAATTCGCCAGCGCGCTTTACCACGGTAGCCAGACAAGGGCGATGTATGGTGCACAAACACATCATGCGAAAGGTTCCGGTCACGACCGCCGCACCACTGACCATACCCAGCGATTCGTCATTCAGAAGATGAATGGCTCGCTGGTACATCCGGCCAAACATGGCCGCATCGAGCTGTGTTGCATTTTCGATGCTCTCGACATTCAATGACTCATCAGCCAGAATTGTCGACGGATCAAGCCCTTGTTTGGCTACCGCGATAAAAAGATTACGTGCGTAACTTGCTGAGACGAACGTTATGTCCGGGTTCTTATACGGCTTCATTGGCTCTGTACCAGACGCTTGCCTCGGTCATACAATGATCTCCTCCTGTTCGCCGCTATTCGCTGCTATACCGAGTGGCTCTAATCAGCCTCGCGCAACTGATACTGAGGGGTTGATGCCAGAAATCGAGCATAGGCCGATGCATCTGGGTGTTTGAACTGCTCAGCCAGCAGGCTTCGCCTGCGTGTCCCCGCACCCATGTCTGCCAGTAATTCATCAAAGTGTCTGAAATGGAACGGCGCTGAACACAAGCCTCCGTATATTTTTGCGGCAGGCCTTTCATGGCGTTTCCACCTCAACATGCTGTCTATATCAGCATTCATCTCGGCATTGGATGGTTGGTTTTCAAGTTTTCCATCGGCAAAACGCACTAGCCAGTTCGCAACCATTTCGGCTGACAAAACCGTACAGAAGCTGGAATTGAATCCGACAAATCCCATGTTCGGCAAATCAGGATTGACGGACAAACGGTAGACACGATACTGGCCATCCTCCTCAATCAGTTTTTGTTGAAATGTTTCGGGGATATACGGCACACCCAGCTTCCACCCAACAGCCTGAATGGCAATATCACAATCAACAACATCGCCCGAAGACAGGTGCACTTTGCCATTATCATAGTGATCAAATGTCCCCTTGACCGCTTTGATGCTGCCATCGTTGAGGCCTTCAAAAAAACCCGGTGTGACAATAGGTGCGGCGCACGACACCTCCTGCTCAATGGGTGTATCCGGTACCATATTATGTTTCTTTAAGCCCAGTTGCAGCTTCAACAGCGTTTCAAGACCGCGAAAATTCGCCCACACGAAAGGTTTGGCCAGAGTAGCCATTGTTTTTTGCAGCGGTGTTCTTCCCCAGGCATTGAACTGTTGCTCCTGCGCTCGCATGTAGAGGAGGTTCTTGAAGTTAATACCACCCACAAAATACGGAATACGCCAGACGTTTTCCAGATACACCATGGTTACAGACGCCGCCCCATGCTTGCTGGCATTAACCGCGATATCAGTTGCTGACTTGGATCCACCAAGCACAACGACATGTTGACCTGAGCAAATGACCGGATCGGTATATTCAGACGAATGCATAACCCGCCCACCTTGTGCAATGAACTCATCCTGTCCAGGATGAGTCAACGTATTTTTTTCCGAAAACTGTCCCGTGCATGCTGCAACAAAATCAAAATCTTCAGCACGTTCGTGAGTGCCATCATCAATTGTCAGCGTCCAGCCGGGTTTACCGTCGGTGCGTGGCTGCATAGCCTTGATGCCGGTATTAAGCTGGAATAACCGTGCCGTGTTGTGCTTTTGTGCGTAGGAATGCAAATAGGCATGGACTTGCGGTCCCTTTGGCCACTCTGGAAAATCATCGGGCATCGGATGATCTGTGTAGTGGTACAGCGCTTTGGGAGATTGCGTTTGCACATCCGGATAACTTCGCGACGGCTCCCAGACACCGCCAAGATCATGCGTTCGTTCAAACCCGACAACATGGTGTCCGCGTTCCGAAAAAACCTTGGCCGCCGCAAGTCCACTGACGCCTCCACCAATGACCGCTACTTTTTTTCGCGTGCTCATCGCACACACCGTGTTGTGATATCGATGGAAGGTACTGGAATATCCACTTCGCGCCATGCCAATTGACAAGTGTTTGCGGCAGTAGCTATCCATCCATTAGAACATTCAGTTTTTCGAATTTTTTTCTTATCCATTAAACACCTCGTTAGGTCGTGTAGTTCAGCATAAAGCACAAATAGTGGATGACATCTGTGCCTGCCTATGTACAACCCTATTGATAACGTTAGAACACCCGTGAGCTTTGTGGTCAACAAACCATGAACCACACAATATCAGTCCTTGAGGCCAAGATGCCACCATCGCTCTATGCGAAACGCATTAGGATAACGCGGTAGTCGACGCTTGGTGGCCAATGGCTTGTCAGTCAGAAACAGCTTGTCAGTGAGCGCAAACGCCTCGACAACTGCTTGGCTGGCCCTTATCAATCAATCTGACTTTACTTGACTTGCCGGATTTTAATTAGTATTTTCAAATTGCAAGCATCATGCAGTAAGTTAGTCAGTCAATGGATAGGCACAAAAACAGGTCAATCATCTAGCCTGATCACCCCCGGAGGGACCACGTATGAGAGCAGCGATCGCCCGAGCACTCCCCAAAGGACTCAAAAAAACAATAGCGAAAACCAATCTTTTCGAAAACTACCGAGCGAGAGATTACGCAAAAGGTTTGAAGCGGATTGATATCTGCTCCGCCCAAATTGCCATGATGTTGCAACAAGCGGGTATCACGTCGTTGCGCGATAAAGTGTGTCTGGAGGTCGGATCGGGCTGGTTACTCACTCATGCCGTGGTTATGCATCTGCTAGGCGCGAGAACGGTCTACGCCACCGATATCACACCTCATGCCAGGCCAGAGATCATCAAGCTGGCCATCCGCTCAGCAGTAGATTCAGTAACACGAGATCATCTCGCCCAGTTTTCAAGCCACGACGATGTTCGCAGACGCCTGAGTCATCTAAGGTCAATTTCGAGATTTTCTTTTGATGCACTTGAAGAACTTGGGATCAAATACTTGAGTCCTGTCAACATTGCTGAGGAGAGTATTGGAGAGGAGATTGACTTCATCTACTCAATTTCCGTTATGGAGCATGTACCGGTCGATGACATACCTGCTCTGCTTGATTCCCTGTACAAAAAACTCAGAACAGATGGCGACATGATTCACTGGATCCACATGGAAGATCACCGTAACTTTTCACGTCCATTTGACTTTTTTTCCATCCCTGAAGCCGACTATCCCAGAGAGCTTCAGACACGACATGGTAATCGTGTTCGCGCAAGCGAATGGAAAGCGTACTTCAACTCACTATCGGGAGCAAAAAATCAGTCTCTTACCGAATTTCAGCGCCTTGATAAAGCACTACCTGACAACACTGATGCGTCTTTATCCTCATTTTCAGAAGATGATCTGAGAACCAGCCATATCCTGATGCACACGAAAAAACCAGAAAAAGCAGGCCTTGCTGACAGAAAGCCCGAAGCTAAACGACGAACTGCTCATCTGGCCTAACGCGCAGGAAACAAAAGCACCGGGGAATTGTCTGCTGCAGAAGGCAGCTCGTGCAACCAGAAGCCATGCCATGCACTGACTGTCGATGCCTCGGTCAATGGTTGATAACCGTCGGCTGAATAATGCCAAAGCGTATCACTCATGACGTTGGCAGCAGACGCCGATGACAGAGAACAGGCACTACCCTGGTCGCTGCAAGCACCACTGGTGGTTGCCACCCGGAGCAGGCTCGCATCAACAGCGCTGGACAACGGGCTACCACGAAGCTGCCAGATGAACGTATCGGTCGGAAGACCACTTAAAGGCAAGCCGATACAGCCGTCGCTTGCTGTGCATCCTGCATTGTCAGGTTGATCGCGATCCACACCCACACTGCCAGCGGGTAGATTCAGCTGCACAGGGCCACCCGAGTTCTGAATTATCCAGAATCCACTACCCGGATTCAAAATACCATCAGCGCCCGGATCTACGTAGTCAGATGATGTAGAGCTTGTTACATCGTACTGATAGACAATCCAGTCGCGCCCATATACAGCAGGATCGCCATCAATGAGAATATCGTCTGCAAACAGCTCTTCCACTGTGGTTCCCACGGGTGGCTGACACGGAAGCGATAAGGTTATCCATTGAAGATCTGGCAAGCTGTACTCGGTATCGCAGCCATCGCCGGTATCTGCAACAACCGGGACTTGACTGGCCAGCACATTGTCACCATTGCTCTCATCCCATACGCCGGCATTGGCAAAGCGCACGGAATATTCAGGAATCCTGTAGTTAGCCGGATCGCCGTCGGGCATCCACAGTGACAACGAAGCGGTAGGCGTGTTCAGATCGGTTGGTGCCTGAAATGTTGTCGTAAACGTATACGTTTGATCATTGGCAAACCAGTTTTTGGGCCGAGTATCTACGGAGCTGTAGAGAAGTTCCGCACCATCGGCATCAACCAATCTAATGTAGACGGGACGATCATGATATATCGGTGCCCAGCCAGTGTTCTTCAACGTTACCGAGACGGTTATGTCAGCACCCGGCGAGATACTATCAGGGACGTCAGCACTGACAAGCTCATAGCGATAACCCAGCTTTTTTGTTATCTCATCAAAACAACCCTGTGCTTCCCATTTTTCCCTTATTGATGAAAACCAGAGCGTATTTACAAAAGAGTAACCATAATATTCCATGGCTGCCAGGGTCGCCGGGCAATCATTGAGAGAGCTTGCATTGCAAGTCTCTCCACCTATAGGCACAACGCTTGAGTCGTTGGAAGAATAGCTCTGCAGTTGCGCAACCGATGGGCAGCTTTCTGTCGCAGGAAAGCATCCGTACGTGCCCGTATCATCAGGGCTGCTTAGAAAACAGTCGTTGTAGTGACCGGTCCGATAAATTCGATCATCAAGAGCGCCACTGGCCTCGTACTGTTGTTTGTAAAACGGTGTACGAACCATGATGAAGGCATCATCTGGCGATACTTCGTACATTTTATCAATCAGGCGTTTGCGTGATTGTGCAGTCGTCAGATCAGAGCTTGTGTAATACCACTCGCCGTACGCACCAATGCCGCCAGCTTGCAGTGCAACAATAACATCCTCATAAGGCACCAAAGCCTCGTTGCCAAGCTGTGTCAAATGAGCTTCCTGAACAGCGAGGCTTGCATCATTGTCTGCAAATGCCTGCACCTCATGGTAGGACAAACGCAGAACCGCCTTTACCCGGTTGCTTTTGACGGCCGTAAGCCAGCTTTTGATTTCATCAAGCTTTGTATCAGGAATAACCGGGTTGGTACGGTAGGAGCCAAGCTGGATAATCCCCCAGGCGATGGTGTGATTGTCCGCTCTAAGCTGCTCAATATCTCCGATTGAGCCGCTACCGACAACCATGAATTTGGCCAGCCCTCTCTCGGGATTCAGAATGACACCATCATCCGGGGCGTAAGTCATGCTGGCAGCGTGAAGCTGGCAACTGATCGCAAGCCAAAGGCAAATCAGCAGTCGATGAGATAAATTGCGCTTTGAGATCATGTATTCGACCAATCGGTTACGATACCTAAGCATACGCTGTGCATAGTGTTTGACTAACGCTAGGAGCCTGCGCGGCAGAAATCAATCGGCTACGAGCAGCCCACTTTTGGCCAAATTTTGCGCTCATTTTCGTCACTTAGCCAGCTAAACTCCTCAAATGAGCACAAAATTTGACTCAAAATTGGACTACTCTCGCTCG
>JBGCGC010000096.1:0-6382 GCA_045110475.1 Granulosicoccus sp. | reverse complement strand
TTTAAGGGTATTCACCGTCTCTGGCCACAATGGAACTGTTCGTTCTTTACGTCCTTTGCCGTTGAGTTGCAAATAGGTTTCAAGGCCAAAGTGAACCTGTGATCTCTCGAGTGTTGCGATCTCGGAGACACGTGCACCGCTGTTGTACAGCGTCAACAACATTGCTCGATCCCGTCGGCCTGCCCAAGTGGTTTTTTCAGGCGCATTGATAATCGCGTCGATCTCCGGGCGAGTCAGATAACCGATCAGCTTCTTGTCTTCACGTTTGCTGGGGATCGCCATGATGCGCGTGACGATACCAATGTATTCCGGCTCACGCAGCGCTACCCAACGATAGAATGAGCGGATGGCAGAGAGTCTCAGATTACGTGAGCGCACAGAGTTTCCGCGTTCGGATTCCAGGTGATCAAGGAATGACAGCACGACCGGGGCATCCAGCTCCGGCAGCGTCAACTTTGATGGCTGTATTTTCTGGGTATCCCGCAAATATGTGAGCAAAAGCCGGAACGTGTCGCGACAGCTAGCAATAGTCTGCTGACTGACGCGCTTATGATTGCACAGATGATCGGCAAAGAAGGTTTCCAGATGCGGAGCTATCAGCGAGGTATCCCGGCTCATGATGATTCCTCGCATTGAGAGTGCATCCTGAACCGTGATGCCGCTTGCGTGAGCAGCTCTGGCGTGGCTGTCAGGTACCAGTAGGTTTCCTTTGGACTCAAGTGTCCGAGATACACCGATAGCGATGGCAGCTTGGTGTGAACGTCTTCTCCATCACGGTACCAACGCCGCAAGCGTTCGACGGCGAAGGTATGTCGAAGCGAATGAAGACTCGGTGTCCGATGATCATCAGTTGGCCAGATCTGATGCTTTCGACACAATCGCCCAAACCACTTGCACAGCGCATGATGATTCAACGGCCCGCCTTGTTCTGAGACGAACACGTTGTCACAGCATCCGTCGTATCCCATAGTCACACGCAGTTCAAGATAATTTCGCAGCTCCGCCACAGTTGTGTGATGCAGGGGCACCAGTCGGGATTTGTCGAACTTAGATCGATAGACCCTTAGGTGTGCAGGTTGGTGATCCAGGTACACATCGGTAATGCGTAGTCGACGTGCCTCGCCGACTCGCATTCCTGTACTCGCAAGCAGTCCCAGCAGCACCGCCAGCGTCTGTGGGCGAAGCGTATTGCGTGGCCGTGCCTGCAGTGCAGACTCACGTAGCTTCTGGAGCTGTTCTTGTGTGAACAGAAACGGTTTGGCGCGCCGGTGGCCGCGAAGCAAGCTGCGCTCAGGGATCTCTGTTTCGGGGTAATGAGCCTTCAGATAAGTCAGAAATCGGCGTGCCATGCTAAGCCGACCAGCTGCGGAGCCGGAACTCCATGTCGTCGAGCGACCAGAGGTTGCCCAGTCAACGGCTGTACTCGCACGAACCGCTCTGCCTGCATCTCGGTTGCTGGCGAACAGCACAAAGTCTGGCAGCAACAGTTTTTCTGCTTGCATGCCAAAACCAAGCGCTTGACGCAGCGCTGTATAAGCGGCCAGATGTCGTTGTAGCTCGTCTGGCTTCATGATGCCTCTCCCGTCCAGGGCATCGCTACCTGGAGAAGATTGTTCAAATCAAGTTTCGCATAGATGCCGGTGGTTTCCAGAGAGCGGTGCCCGAGCACATCAGCGACATCCTTAAAAGTTGCTCCCTTGTTGACCATCTCAGACGCAGCCGTATGCCGGAACGTGTGAGCGGCCATTCCAGCGTGAACCGCAACACCACTTCTATGCATGGCTCTCTTGGCTATGCCGCCAATTGCTCCTGCCGAAGTGAAAGGAGTGAACGGTGGACAAGCTCTGAGAAACACCATGGGGCTAGCACTTCGAGCACGCGCATGCTGAAATAGTCAGCGATTGCGTTGCCAACTTCCTGAGACAGTGGCAAAGCACGTTCCTGATGCGTCTTACCCGGTCTTATCAGTAGTTGTCCTTCTGCCCAGTCAATGTCTTCCAGACGAAGATTGGCAATTTCGCAAGAGCGCACGCCCAGCTGGCTCAGCATCAATAGAATGGCGTAGTCCCGAGCGGCTTCGGGCAAACCAGACTCTCGGACTGCATTCAGTATACGCTCGACATCGTCTGTGCAAAGACGAGTCGGCAGAGCAGCGTGAGTCGACTGTCGGATCGTGGGAATTGCACCAGATATAGCAGGATCCAACTCTCCAGAAAAAGCGAGAAACCGTACGAACGAGCGAACCACTATGCCCGGTGTTTTACGGCCAGCACCCCTGCGGTTCTGAGCCTGCTGGCGAACAAAGTTGCAGAGAATCTCAGCGTCTACGCTTGTCCAGTCGACCCTGTCATCAGGAAAGAGCGCTGTTAGCATATACCTTGCATTTCGGCAGTAAACGATGCATGTGCTCTCTCGTAGGCCTGCAACGTTCGTCAGATAATGCTTATATTTACTCAGCCAGCTGTCGGTGTTCGTTTGCAGTTGCGTATCCTGAGCAATTGCCAGAACTCCCTGTTGTCGGAGGAGACGCACCATGTGCGCCAACCCTTGAACACACTTCCTTTGTTTACCCGACGGATATCGTCGGATTCCAGAAACGTACTGATCGACGAGAGCATCAGTGACATCGCCTGCTGTGCATTCTCGCCGTTCAAGCCAGCGACTGAACTTGGCAGCAGAGCTAACAGAAATTCTGATGGAGTCGCGAGCGTACCCTTCGTTTTGAAGCGTGATGACCAGTTGGTCTAACTGCTCTGCGAGCGGACCGCATCTGAGCCTCGCAACGACACCAGGTTGCGAATAGAAGTCTTTCAACATGGAAGTATCCCATTGTTACCGGCCAAGTCAGCCGTTAGTCAATAGGACTCGTCAAAACGCTGCGTGTAAAGTGCGATAAGATAGGCGGCTCTCGGCCAAAAGCCGCCATAGTCCATGTTTCGAATTCAACAAATTACGGAACCTTTCGAACGACGCATGAGCGTTTTACTGGCTATGAAGGTAAGGTCATTGTGACTATTTTCGCTCTGTACAGGTGAAGCCTTTGTTTGCTCACTGCCGCCGTTAATCTGGCAGTGATAATCATCCGGTTTTGGCCAAAATAGCCAACACACTTGTCGCTGTCTGCGATATGTCACTTCATGCGTGCGTGTTACGTGGCCTATTACATTGAATATTGCTTTACGACCCTTTCATATACTATTTCCAATGGTGCGACTCATGGCAGCTGGGACTTCTTGATAGAAATTTGCGTGTTTACTGTATCAAAATAAGTGGAATAAGAAATACAGAGCCGTATCACACTCTCGTATATCACGCATCACGAACCTTCGTTGAGGCCGAATAGTGCACCACCTGCTTCCCGTTGCGGTGCACTGACTAAGTCACGTAAATGCACTATATAAATCTTGCGTTACCACATCATTCCCAGCCTGGCTGATACTAAAAACATCCCAGGTAATTAAAATATGTGTTTATATAGCGGTCGATATCCGACCCTATCTGGATCAGTATCTAAGCTAAGATATCGCTACATGTAGATGTAGAAAAGTCCTAGTCGAGACTTTTCCAAGAGACTTTGGAGATACTTTTGCCAGATATCAGCAGTTGGCTTGCAGAACTGGGCCTTGACAAATACATCCCGGCTTTCGCTGAAGCTGAGATCAATTATGAAACGCTGCCCGATCTTGCAGAGGAAGATCTCAAAGAGATTGGTCTGCCCTTGGGCCCCCGCCGTAGAGTGTGGGGAGCCATTCAGCGGCTCGGCGGAGCCCATCCAATATCAGACGAACAAGTCGCTGCAGCTGTGCCTTCTCCAACCCTTTCAATATCAACAACACAATCCGATGCCGAACGCCGCCACCTGACAGTGATGTTTGTCGACCTGGTGGGTTCCACCGAAATGGCAACCAGGATGGATCCTGAAGACATGCGCCATGTCATCACCAACTATCAAAACACTATCGCAGGAATCGTCTCGCGTTTTGATGGATTCATTGCCAAGTTCATGGGCGATGGCGTGCTGTGTTATTTCGGCTGGCCAAGGGCTAATGAGGATGATGCAGAGCGCGCTGTCCGAGCAGGGCTTGCCATGATTACATCCATAAGCAAAACTGCTGATCCAAGGGGCACGCCACTGTCAACCAGAGTTGGAATTGCGACCGGTGTGGTAGTTGTTGGCGATATGATTGGCAGCGGTGCTTCCCAAGAAGCCGCAGTGGTTGGCGAGACGCCTAATTTGGCGGCCCGTCTACAAGGTCTGGCTCAGCCTGACCAACTTGTACTACCCAAACAAACCCAAAGCCTTCTAGGAAATATCTTCCAGCTTGAATCAATAGGTGATCATAACCTTAAAGGTATCGCCAAGCCTGTAAAAGCGTATGTCGTGATTGGTGAGAATAGCCGGGAAAGCCGCTTCGCCGCCCGTCAAAAAGGAGCTCTTACGCCCATTGTAGGGCGTGAGCAGGAACTTGGGTTACTGCGCGAATACTGGACGAAAGCCAAATCAGGCACCGGTCAAATGATAATCGTCAGTGGCGAAGCTGGTATTGGCAAATCCCGTATCGCACAGGCGGCTATTGATGAAGTTGCGCAAGACGATCACATTCGCCTGACCTATCAGTGTTCGCCTTATCATGCAGATAGTGCGTTCTATCCCGTTATTCAGCAGATTTCATTCGCAGCAAGATTCATCTCCACAGACGGTCCCGATGCAAAACTGGACAAGCTGGAAGAACTGCTTGGGAATGATCAAGAAATATTACGCCTCATGGCCTCCATGCTAGGACTGGATGGAGAGGCGCGCTACGGCAAACCTGAGTCGACGCCAGCGCAACAACGCGCACAAACGATGCAAATGTTCACCCGACTGCTGATTGAGCAAGCACAGCAAAAACCTGTACTACTGATTTATGAGGATCTGCACTGGATTGATCCAACATCCCTCGAGTTGCTGGAAACCCTTCTGGATGCACTCACCAATCACAAAATCATGATCCTGGCCACTGCCCGCCCGACGTTCGAGTATGGATTTGGCGGACACCCTATGGTTACGCGATTTGCGCTAAATCGACTGACTCGTGAACAGATCACGACCATTACGTCCAAGCTTACTGGCGGTAAATCGTTACCCGATGAGATCGTGGATATCATATGCCAGCGAACAGATGGCGTACCATTGTTCGTTGAAGAACTGACTAAAACGATTCTTGAGTCTGGTGCACTAAGAGAAGAAGGTGCCGAATTCATTCTCAATGGCTCGTTAAGTACCATAGCTATTCCTACAACCTTGCATGACAGCTTGATGGCACGACTTGATAGGCTCCAGCCTATCAAGGAGGTGGCGCAAACCGCTTCCTGTATCGGACGAGAGTTTGGTCACGGCTTGTTGGCAATAATCGCGCAGTTGCCTGATGACAAACTTGATTTGGCATTAACTGGGTTGATAGACGCAGAACTAATCTATCGACGCGGCGTGCCGCCAGAGGCCACCTATCTCTTTAAACATGCACTCGTACGCGATGCAGCCTATGAAAGCTTGCTCAAGGAGAAACGCCGAGCGATACACACGAGTATCCTGAATACGTTAGAAACAGACAAAGACATTGCACCGGAAGTGCTCGCTGTTCACGCAGAAGCTGCCGGGCTAACTGATCAAGCTATAGATTTATGGGGGTCGGCAAGCAAAGCAGCCATAGCCCGCCCAGCTTTCGATGAGGCCATCGCTCATATCAGGCGGGCAATTGATTTGCTCAAACCCGAAGTTGAAAATAATGATTTCGATGCACTCAACAAGACACTGACATTGCAGGTACAGCTCAGCGTTGTGTACATGTCGGGCAAAGGTTGGGCGGCTGATGCAACCAAAGCTGCGTTTCAAACAGCGTTGACTCTTGCAGATAAAATAGGCGAGACGCCTATGCGGTTTTCCATTCTCTATGGATTGATGGTAGTTAGATATGCCCGTGGGGAAATGACCGAGGCTGTTCGCCATGGCCAGTCATTTGTCGACCTTGCAGAAGCTTCACAGAATACTGCTCCAGCGTGTGTGGCAAATCGCTCCTATGCGGCGGCTATGCTTATGAGTGGAGATTTTGGTAGCGCCCAACCATATTTTGAGCGGGCCGTGGAGCTGTTTGATCCTGAAAAACACAAAAATCTAGCTAACCAGTTTGGGCAGGATCTTGGCACGGCGACTCATAGCTTGTTTGCTGTTCAACTGCTTATCCGCGGAAAAACGCAGGCGGCCAAGAAAAACCTGGAAACCAGTGAAGCTTTCTGTAACGCCTGCGATAGCATCGTATCGAAGTGCTATATGCACTTGATGGGTGATATTCACTCATTGATTTCAGGGAATACTCACGAATTAGCGCGGCATTCAAAAGCT
>JBGCGC010000095.1:0-12498 GCA_045110475.1 Granulosicoccus sp. | reverse complement strand
CAATCCTTCCGCATTCCCTTTGCCCGTAGCGAATCCCACTCAGTCGGAAATACAGTCTGTATTCCGCTTCTTCGCGGAATCCGCTACGCACAAAGGGCCTGGTGAAAGGATTGTGCGTTTCATGAATAGTCCGGGCTAGGTGCCAAACTTTACCAGGTCACATGCATCAAGTTAGCGTGTTAAGAGCCTCACCTCTGGAAAATCCATCCACGTGTGCAACAGTCTGCCTCCAGACTTCCAATCTTGCTTGCTCACTGGCCCAGGCAATATGAGGTGTGACCAGAACGTTAGGTTTATCCAGAACCGTAAGCAAGGGGTTATCAGGACTCGGTGGTTCAGCACTCAATACATCGAAGCCGAATCCAGCAATCTGCCCCGCATGCAAGGCATCCACAAGGGCTTGTTCATCAACAAGGCCTCCACGCGCGGTATTCACAATCAGAGGTTTCTTTGTCATCCGGGAAAACTCTGTTGCATCGATGCAATGACGTGTTGAGGGCGTCAGGGGCGCATGAATGGACAGGACATCCGACGTAGCTATCACCTCATCCCACGGGGTATACAACGGACCAAGACCAGAAACATTTTTGTGAGCGGCGAATACTGGCTCCATCCCGAAGGCGCGCCCAATCGAGGCAACCGATTGCCCGATCGCGCCCTCGCCTATAATGCCTAACCTAGACCCGGCAAGATCTTTCAAAGGGTGATTGAAAAAACAGAATTGTCCTGAGCGTTGCCACTCACCGGCAATGACATCATCCACATAGGCCTTGATTGAACGGCGCAAACCCAGAATAAGGGAGAACGTATGCTCAGGCACTGTATGTATCGCGTATCCACGCACGTTAGACACCTGGATGCCTTGCTTGCGACACGCATCCACATCGATTACATCGTATCCGGTTGCCGCGACACTGATCATTTTCAAATCAGGCAGCGCCGCGATTGTTTCTGCTCGAAGTGGTGCCTTGTTGGTGATGACAATATCCGCACCTTGCGCTCGCTCCAGTACTTCATCAGCACCAGTCTTGTCATACTCTACCCATTCATGTTCAAAAGATGGGCGGGCCAGTTCAATATCCGGCCCCATGGTTGCACGATCTAAAAAAACAACTTTCATCTGGATTTGCCTTTCGTTATCGCATCAGTCTTATCCAAACTGGCGCGTGTGTGTCTGCGGTTAGCCTAACAGACATTAGTCTTTCTGAGACAGGCCGCGTACTCTAAACATAGCAAGCCCACCTGGCATTCGTAACGTTCAGCACGTCCTCCGACCAGTATCGATATGAGCTCAGGCCACCTCAATTTGCCTGGCCTTTTCTACAAGCACCTCTGCCTGACGAATCGAGGCATAGTCAATCAGGCGTCCGTCAAGTGACACAGCACCTTTGCCTGCTTTTTCGGCCTCTGCCATAGCTTCGAGAATCCGACGCGCTTTGGTTACCTCCTCCTCCGACGGACTCATGACCTCATTAGCAAGGTCTATCTGGCTTGGATGAATTGCCCACTTTCCTTCACACCCAAGCACAGCTGCGCGCTTGGCCGCAGCTCGGTAGCCGTCCGGGTCCTTGAAATCACCGAACGGACCATCAACGGGTCTGAGTCCATTAGCGCGACAGGCGACGACCATTCGCGCAAGCGCGTAGTGCCACATGTCTCCCCAATGTACCTGTCGTTCAGCACTAGGTGCAGCATCGGTAAGTACCGAGTAATCAGGATTAACTCCTCCTATTACGGTGGTCCGTGCACGGGTTGACGCCGCGTAGTCAGCTACGCCGAAGTGCAGGCTTTCGTTGCGTTTCGATGCAGCAGCAATCTCTGTCACGTTTTGCATACCAAGCGCTGTTTCAATAATGTGTTCCAGACCGATACGTTTCTGGTAACCCATGGCGTCTTCAATCTGGGTAAGCAACATATCCACGGCATAGACGTCGGCTGCAGTTCCTACTTTTGGCACCATAACAAGATCCAGGCGTTCTCCTGCCTGCTCTACGATGTCTACAACATCACGGTACATATAATGGGTGTCGAGTCCATTGATGCGGATAGAAAGGGTCTTCTCACCCCAGTCCATATCGTTAAGGGCGGCAATAATATTCTTGCGTGCCTGAGCCTTCTCGTCTGGTGCTACCGCATCTTCAAGATCCAGAAAAATCACATCAGCATTCGATTCAGCTGCTTTGGCAAACAAATCCGGCTGAGATCCCGGTACAGCAAGTTCGCTACGGTTCAGTCTGGCCCTCGCTTGATCGATAACATGAAAACTCATAGGTATCCTGTTCCTGTTAAGAGTAGATCAAAGGTAATATTCGCGTGCTTGAGAACAAGCCTACCTAACCAGTCCACCCAAGCGCTGACGATATACAATTCATTGATTGCAGCAAGGGAATAGATACTGATGTTGACTGATTATTTTTCCGTGCCTCTCGGAGCAACTCAATCTGCAAGTCGTGAACTTGCTCCAGATCACGGGTGTAACGGTCGTACTGGTACTGAAATTCCGGAAACCGGGTAGCCAGAGTCGTGCTGTCACTGATCATCTTGACAGCTTCAACGCTTCTATCGAACTCGCTGCAAATTAGACCCAGAATGCGAGTACGTGTTTCGGCATTTTCAACCAGAGAAGCGTACCGGGATGCTATAGCAAGATCGGTTTGGAACAAGGTCTTTTCAGTCTCGTCGACGACCAGACGAAAAAATTCGGAGTATTGAAACATGTCCTTTAAAAGCTGTCTGGCTTCGGTTCCCCGTATCGAAACAAAACTTTCTATCGCTGTTCCAAACCCATACCAGCCAGTTATCAGATGGCGATTTTGTGACCATGCAAATACCCAGGGTATAGCTCGTAAATCGTCAAGGCTGTTAGCTCCGAAACGACGAGCAGGCCTTGATCCTATCTTTAAATTGGCAAGCTCTTCAACCGGACTGGCCTGCTGGAAGTAATCAAGAAAACCCTCGGCATTTACCAATTTGGTATAAGCCGTCTGGCTGATGCCTGCTAAAGCAGTCAAGGCGTCTTCGTGTTCCGGGTTCAACTGTCTGTCTGGTTTCCGTAAGCGATGCTCTACGGCGCTGGAGAGCAACAGCTCCAGATGGGCTGCGGCCGATCCGCGGTTGGCATACCTTGCCGACAGCACTTCACCCTGCTCAGTCAAGCGGATGCTTTGGCCGATTGTACCTGCTGGCTGAGCTGCGATCGCTCGATGAGTTGGTGCACCACCACGGCTGACACTACCGCCACGACCATGAAAAAATACACCTTCAAGATCCAGTTTAGCAAGCGCGTTGACCACTTTGGATTGAGCACAGGTGACTTCCCAACTAGAGCAAAGAAAGCCGCCATCCTTATTGCTGTCCGAATACCCCAACATGATTTCGATTGGCTTGTTGCCGCGTGTCAGACACCGACGAGCACTCGGTATGAGCAGAAATTCACGCATGATATCGGGAGCGGCCCTAAGATCACCGATAGTTTCGAAAAGTGGAACAACTTTAAGTTCGGGGGCTTCACGATCAAAGCCGACGTAGCGCGCCAATAAAAGGACAGCTGCCAGATCGTCGGCTGACGTCGTCATGGACAGAATGAAAGGTCCCACAGCTTGTGGATCCTTACCGGAAATTACCTCGAGCATAAGACTGAGAAGGTCGAAAAGCTCCTGAGCCTGTGCCGAAAGCGATTCGTAGTCGAGGTGAGGTAGTTCATCAGTTGCCAGTTCTGCTCGCAGTCGCTCACTCCAGGCAGTACTGCCATAGTCCGGCGGTAGATCTCCTTCCACTTTTTCCCAGATTTCCTTGAGTACGGCAGTCGTTACCGTAGAGTTTTGTCTGATATCGAGCGTGACGGTGCGAAATCCGAACACTGTCGCAGCCCAACGAACTGGTCTGAGATAGCGATCTGCAATCTGGTTTGCCCGCAACGAATGTAGCGCATTTTCAACTGCTGTTAAATCCGAGATAAAATCGCTGACATGAGCATATCGATCGGATTCTATATGGCTTGATATTGCTGATATCGCCTGTCTAAACAGTTCGTTTGCATTTCGAGACGCAGCATCACTGTTATTACAGATATCTCTAAGTGCGTCGGCGTGCATATCATCCAGGGGGGCAATGCGGTTGCTCAATGACAGTTGTGCAGCAGCCTCCCCGAGCAGACTGATGTAGCGAGTCTGTATTGTGTTCTGTCCAAGTTCCAGAGCTCTGCGCGTCACGGCAGTTGTTACGTGTGGATTGCCGTCACGATCACCACCAATCCATGAATGGAAACACAAACGTGGAATGAATTCGGCCACATCTGACGCGCTCTTGCCAACCGCAGTATTAACCTGCTCCAGAACATCCGGAACAATATCGAATATTATATCCCTGAAAAAATGCAAGCCCCAGGCAATCTCGTCATCGGGAGAGGGTCTGTCAAGCCGCAGCTCACCTGTAAACCACAACATGTCGATGTCGCTTTCCAGCCGCTCTGTTAACGTCTTGCGTTCACGGGGTGTCCACCTGTCTGTTTCCAAGGCTACTATGCCGCGGTAGATCCGTCGGTGTATCTCAAGTACGCTGACCCTCTTGGTTTCAGTCGGATGGGCTGTGAATGTTGGACCGACCAGTGTGCAAGCTGCGAGTTGCGCTATCCGCTTGGGATCGTCTCCAGTAGCCACCAGTCTGGCGAACGACTCGGGAATGGCTTCGGGGCCGTTGGCGGATTCTGCCGCGCGGCGAGTTCTCATCCGCTCAATTTCATCGACTATTCGTAGTAACTGAAACCGGATGTTCATCGCTTGCAAGTAAGGAATGGCCCCCTTTCCTGCGGGTAACGCACTTGTCTGGGATCTGCCTAGTTTCTGTGCGACCTCAGGGGCCCGACGCGCCAGAACTCTGCGCCAGAGCCCAAGCATCAGCGCGGTTAACTCGGACATCTCACTGTCAGGTTTTTTCCATAGCGAACTCGATGTCAACGCCTCTGGCAAATCCCTATCGGAGGTGACATTCGCTACTGTGTTCATGCGGCTAAAACCTTGGCAATCGTCCTACCAATGTCTCCTGGCTGATCGGCTATCGTCACTCCAGCATCTGATAGTATTTCGACTTTTTCGGAGGCGCTTTCGCCAAATGCAGAGATAATAGCGCCCGCATGGCCCATGGTTTTTCCTTTGGGTGCGGTCATTCCTGCAACGTAAGCAACCACTGGCTTGGACATATGGTCCCTGACAAACTCTGCCGCTTCAGCTTCCTGCGGACCACCAATCTCACCGATCATGCAAACAACCTCCGTGTCACTGTCCTGCTCAAATTCGATAAGCAAGTCTTTAAACGAAGCGCCGTTTATGGGGTCGCCACCGATACCTACAGATGTTGAAATACCTAAATCAAGTTGCTTGAGCTGGGCCGCAGCCTCATAACCCAGTGTGCCTGAACGCCCGATGATGCCGACGTTGCCTTGCTTGTAGATGTGCCCAGGCATGATTCCAATCATACCTTTGCCGGGACTTATAGTCCCAGCGCAGTTCGGTCCAGTCAACATCATCCGCTTGTCTTTAGGAAAACGTAGCATGAACCTTTTCACTTCCATCATATCCTGAGCAGGTATCCCGTCCGTGATGCAAACGCAGTATCTGATTCCACAGTTGGCAGCTTCCATAATGCTATCTGCCGCAAATGGTGGCGGAACAAATACAAGGCTGGCCTGCGCCCCGGTAGCATTCACGGCTTGTTTAACCGTGTCAAATACACGCACGCCTTCAACAGTCTCGCCACCACGACCGGGAACGACGCCGCCGACGACATTGGTGCCGTAGCCGATCATCTCACGCGTGTGGAAACGCGCCATCTTTCCGGAGATTCCCTGCACGATAACCCGAGTCGTGTTGTCGAGTAGTATGCTCATGACACTTCCTCAATTGCTGCACTGCTAGTAAATGATGACGTACTAGAGGTAGCCTTCTTACTTGTGCCTTGAGTATTGTTCCACGCCTCTACACTCAGCGTTGCTGCCTCATTGAGTGATGATGCCATGACAATCGGAAGACCACTTTTTCTGAGAATTTCATTACCCTCATCCACATTCGTACCTGATAATCTCACAATAACAGGCACGTCAACCGGATCATCGGTAAGCGCTTTTACAACCCCTTCAGCCACCCAGTCGCAGCGGTTGATGCCGGCAAATATGTTGACAAGCACCGTCTCGACATTTTCATCAGACATGACTAGTCGAAATGCCTTGGCAACTCGCTCAGGAGTGGCGCCACCACCGATATCCAGAAAGTTGGCGGGATCTCCTCCAGCGTGCTTGATGGTGTCCATCGTAGCCATGGCCAAACCGGCGCCATTGACGATACAACCAATATTGCCGTCCAGTCCAACGTAACTAAGTCCACGATCTGCGGCACGACACTCTCGAGGATCCTCCTGACTCTTGTCGCGAAGCTCGGAAACCTGGGCATGTCTGAACAGCGCGTTGTCATCAAACGTCATCTTGGCGTCAAGGGCCAGGATTCGTCCATCATCGCAAAGCGCCAGCGGGTTGATCTCGACCATGGTCGCATCCAGCTCGCGGAACGCCTTGTAACAGCCGCTAATCGTCTTCACAAAGCTCTGAACCACGCCAGGATCAAGCCCGAGTTCAAAGGCAATGTCGCGGCACTGAAACTCCCTGACACCGACTGCTGGATCAATTGAAGCGCGTATGATGCTATCCGGTCTGGACGCCGCGATATCCTCAATCTCCATACCACCTTCACGTGAACATACCACCATCACTCGCTGGCTTGACCGATCGAGCACAAGGCCAAGATAGTACTCCGCCGCAATGGGAACCGCACGCTCGACGTAGACGCGGTAGATTCCCAAGCCTTCGTTCCCCGTCTGGTGCGTTACCAGCTTGCGACCAAACAGGCCTTTGCAGGCATTAAGCGTTTCAGAGTCTGATGAACAAACCTTTACCCCACCTGCCTTACCTCTGCCGCCTGCGTGTACCTGCGCTTTGACGACCCATTTATCCCCACCAAGTTCTCTGGTGCGATAAGCCGCTTGCTCCGGACTGTAGGCCAAGGCACCTGCAGGCGTCTCTACACCAAACTGATTAAGAAGATCTTTCGCCTGATACTCATGCACATCCATGACATCCTCCTAAGCTGCTACTGATTCGGTGGTGTAGTAGTTCTGGAGCACCTGTTTAACAGTATCGATGTCAACTTCTGCGCCCGCCTCCTGCATCACGCCGGCAAAACGCGTCACTATGTCCGTAACCGCGTGCTGGGATAGCTGATTCAGGATGCCAATGCGTACCTGCACAGGCTCGCTCAACGTAGGCCATATTCCAAAACCGCGCTGTCGGCAGGTCTGCACCAGTTCCATCTCACGATTGGCAAGCTTTTCTGGAAGATTGAAAACGACAAGGCTTGTCATGTTGGATGTGACAGTACAACCCATCGATTGAAGCGCAACTCTAAGTGCCTTTTCATGAAACGCATAGCTTGCGGCCCGCCCCTCTACGGTTTCGATTAGTGTCAGTCTTAAGGCCTCGTGAAAAGCGGCTATGGCATAGCCCGAGTGTGTACGATGGTATGTGCCTTTTTCGACATCCTTACCATCGACTACGCCCCAATGCCGAGCCTCCATAATAGGATGATGCACGAATGATCTGGCGCCGCTCTCGTTCAGTACCTTTATGTACTGCTCGCTGAAACTGACTGGAGCGTAGGTTAACGGCAGGCAGCAAATGCCTTTTTGTGGGCAAGAGGCCCAGGCAACGACACCCGGATAGTCATCAATCGAGAAATTGCCAACACCCAGAGAGGAAACCGCATCAATCAGGCCCAACGAAGAATGCCGGATACAAGCGTCTGAAAATGCCTGAACGTCATTTATTCTGCCTGAGCCGGTTTCCCAATGAGCCATGAATGCCCATTTCGGCTGATGCCTGGCCATCGCAGCATCGATGATCTCCGCAGTGACGGACTGCCCATGAGGGACTTCCACGATCTGGACCGATGCCGCCACAGGATCAAGCGGATTGGCAGCAAGCTCCTCACTGGTGGCAGCCTTCATTCTCAGCGTGAGTCCATCGATGTTTGAAAATGTGCCATTCACAAACGCAACCACGGTATCGCCAGGCTGAACGGCGCTCATCATGGCGTCCAGTCCGCTCCAACCGGTACCAGCTACGCCGAATGTGTAGAGATTCTGGGTTCCAAACACTTGCCTGAGCATGTGCTTGCACTCAATCATGCCTCTCAGGACATCACCTTGCATGTGGTCCGCTACCCCACTGCCGGCAAACCGCTCAAGCACGCGAGGGTCGGTGTTTCCGGGCCCGGGACCTGCAGCCAGGGTATTCGGGATTTCAAGCTGAGGGAAGATGTTTGCTGGCATGTTGTTTCTCACTAACCATTGATGAAGTTTGATCGGGGTAGTTTCATCTTTCACGCACAGATGAACAACATTCCTAATACCTTCTTTTGGAATACAAATGGGTAGCTATAAACCTATACTTTACGATGGTAGTGTGAAGGCATCTATAGAAATTACCACCCGTATGAGTAGGTAAATATGATTTATTAATCATATTTTTTGAAAGTGGCCGAATTCTTGAACTAACCGTAGTCAATCGCCTCGTGTGTATGGCCAAAGATGTGGAGATCAAACCAAGAAACAATTCCGACGGGTGTCTGCTTTCCTGAAATCAACCAGATTTCGGGAACAGAAAGTTAGATCGCGATGCAACAGGTTAGCCATTGCTTCACTCCACTAGCAACAAGGCGATAAATGAAAAGGCGGTCGAGATCCGGACCGTCCATTCTTGCATCAAGACCACAGCGCAATGCTCTGAAAGTAGATGGGAGTAAGACAATAATGTACGGCTTGGTCAACAGAGCCATGGAAGATCTTGTGAAAACCAGTTTTGGGAAGCACGCATGGCAAACGGTAACAGCAAAGGCGGGCGTGGAAAACCTGGCCATTAATGATTTACAGGATTACGAGGACAGCCTGACATTCGATCTGGTCATGGCCGCTAGTGAAGTGTTCATGCAATCGCCGGACATTCTGCTGCGTTTGTTTGGACGTCACTGGATTATGTACACGGGGCGAGAAGGCTGGCATGAGTTCTTTGATATGACTTGCGCGGATTCCATCGGCTTTCTCAAACAGCTCGATAAAATGCATGGGCGTCTACTGCAGACAATGCCCAACGCTAGAACCCCGAAGATTACATTACATGAAGTTGCCGACGGCTACGAGCTGGACTACGAAAGTCACAGGGCCGGACTGGCACTATTTTTTCAGGGAATCGTTGAAGGTCTTGTCGAATATTATGAAGAAGCCTGGGTAATTGATCAGATAAAAAACCGCGAGGATGATGGAATCGATCGCTTCAGACTTCGATTGGTAGACTCTGTTGTAAATAATCCTCATAAAACAAAGGTTGCTTAATCAAATCGCTGTTTCCAGTGAATCAATTCAGGAAAGTGTATTCGGTGACTGCTGTGGTGACCACACGGACGATAGTTGTCAGGCAATGACTGAATGTTGCGCGAGACGATAGCCTCGGTTCAATAGATCACAGTAGCCGCAGATCGTAAGTTTCAATAATTCTGTGTTTTGTGCTTAGTTCGCTGACATAAATATCCACGTTTCTATTGCCGACGATGAATAATCGCCTGTTACAAAGCAGTTCTTTTACGAACCGGCGAAATGGACTATCAGTTTCAGACAGATTCACTCGTTAAGGCAGCCAGACCTCTATCAGGCCTTGCGATGGGCTGGGTTGATAGTTATTAAAGTCACGCGCTGCAACCTCATCAAAAACCAACGACATGACATCAGCCATTACCTGCCCGGCCTTGCCATCGACCTCATGATAAAAACGTACCTGAACTGCCTCAGGAACCTTGTCGACGTAACGCACCTCAACATTTCTTATACCCAGCGATGACAGCAGGGATTCGAGCTGAATAGCCAGTCTGGCTGCAGGATCCTGCGCATGCAATACCACTCGCATCGAATCAATCGCCTCGATGCGATCAAGCAGTTTTGCCTCTATGACTGCCGCTTCTCGCTTAATCGCTTGCTCAGTACTATCGGTAGCTACCGTCTCTTGTGAGAACCCAAGAGTATTCGATAAACCGGTTAAAAGAACAACGAATACGGCTTGTATAATCAGCAGAACGTTGCGGTGAAAACGACACCGTGCCATGGCTGCATTGCTACTGTATCGCTTATGCACAGGTATCCTCGAAATAAATTCAAAATCTTGAAAGTTACCGATCACACGCGCTATCGCTGGTCGGTTGGAAATTTATTGTCAGACCTTCTGTCGACCTGACCGGCTATCCGTCACATCCTTCCAAAATACTACGCAGCATCTTCGAAAAAAGACGCGCTAAGGCATAAATTGTGGACTAGAAGGTTGTCATGGCCGAATCGTTTTCTCGATCCGGAAGACGTCGACAGCCGCAACTCGTCCTTGTAGATGATAGCTACCCAGTGCTACTGGCGAAAAGGCAGGCGATAGTTTTTCGGCCGTATCACCGCTTAGCAATATCGATACACCATCAACTGCCGGGTGGATGTCTTTGCCAAGTGCTTCAAGTCGCTGCCCGATATTTACCGTATCGCCAATAATTGTGTAATTCAGCCGGCCGGGAGCACCTATATTACCCACTGTTGCCTCCCCTGTATGAATCCCTATCCGAAGACCCACGGGCGCTTCACCTCGCAGTTGTCGCTGTATGTTATCAAGACGAATCGATTCCGACATCGCTATGGCCGCTCTACAAGCTAGTTCAGAAGTGTTTTCATTAGACTCATGTGGACTGCCGTCCTGCCAAAATGCCATTACGGCATCCCCCATGAATTTGTCAACGGTCCCTTTTTCGCTTTCGACACAACTGACGATCATCGAAAAGTGATGATTTATGAAGGCAGCAACCTCCTCTGCCAACATACCTTCCGATATTGATGAAAAACCGACAATATCAGTAAATAAAACAGTGATATCGCGAGCGGTTGATTGTATATGCTGAATATCCCCATGCCTGATAAGTTGCTCTACAATTTCCTTCGGAACATAAAACTCAAACCATCGAAGAGCGCGGAGCATGGCGTTAAAAGCAATAGACTGATCGTTCAGTTCACGAAACAGACTACCCGGCAAAACTTTTACCTTGGAAACATCAAGATCACGTATTCGAGTGGCAGCGGAGGAAAACCTGACAATCGGGCGAGCGATACGTCGTCCTAGAAAAACAGCCGCTACCAACGACAGACACAACGCAACAAGACCTGCTACGAGTGCCGCGAGTAATCTTTCAACCTCTTCAGGGCGATCACTGGCCTGATAGTAGGTTCCCAGGATCAAGGGTTCTGGACCAAATCCGCTTAATTCCTTGTAAAAAAAGACGTAACGACCGCCCAGTATCTCGAGTATGTGACCATCTGTGTCCGCAGGCAGGTTTAGCCCAATATCGGCTCTACCTTCGGTTTGCCATATTGAGGACAACACAGGATCGTTAAAATAATGTAAGCGTGGTAAAGGAAAATCGTCTGTTTTTTCCGGGTATCCATCAACCATCAACCAATGTGCAAGGACCGAATCCCGACCATAAAGGATGAACCTGCTTCCCGCAGTCTCAAGTCCCTTCATGCTGATAAAATCCGAAAGTTGTCTTACCGATACAACCGCCAGAACAGCGCCAAGAAATTCGCCATTAACGTTGACGGGATGTGCACGACTGAGGTACGTTTTCTGAAACCTTTCTCGCCATATTGGCGATTGCCAGAATGGTCCTCTCCTCGCAGAGTCCATATTGTTTTTAATAACGACATCGCCAGAGTTGTCGATACGTGTTAAATCTGCCTGACCTATCTGACTACTTCGATTTGCGCCGAATGATTGCAACTCTTTGTCAATATATACGACAGCCTCTATTTGCGGGGCTCCGGCTAAAGCACCTATCATAAAAGTTTCGAACTGCGCTAGGTTATCCGGGTCGAGTTCACCTGTCACAATCCTCTCTGCGATGAATTCTGCCTGCGTCTCGGCTGGGCGCAGATACTGCTCTATCTGACTGACATCAGCACTGATAGCAAGATGCGCATTGGCACTAATCAAACCGAAGGTATTTTTTTGTGCCAGCCAGGCGCCCACCCCGAAAACGATACCAGCAGTCAGGAGCACAAGAATGCCGATGGCCGTCGCCAGCGTTGTCGCGATTGGTACACGTCCGTACCAACGAGACCTTCTTACCACCGGGGAGATGAGTCGGGACTCTATAGGAGACAGTATCGAATCCGACTGTTCACTGTCACCAGGTTCGTTCATTTATGAATGTTGTTGACAACTTGTTTGTGCCTATGTCCTAGTGTAGTGTGACCTTCAAACGCTTCAAACAGAGACCACCAAAACGCCCTCAGCAAGGCGCTGTTCGCAGGCAAGGTCGGGATCCTTGTCAAGAACAGCAACGCGGCGGAGGGTGTTTTGGTGGTCTCCCGAAGGGC
>JBGCGC010000094.1:0-46064 GCA_045110475.1 Granulosicoccus sp. | reverse complement strand
CCCGAAGGGCGGCTCGTCCAGGGGTCATCCGCGTTGTTGCTCGCTCTCAAGGTATACCCGATACCTTTTCGAGCTCGCGCCTAGCGGCTGACCCCTGGACAAACCGCTGTTTGAAGTGTTTGAAGGTCACACTACACTAGGTCTCTGGACGAGGAGGGCAAGATTTGAGAAAACCTGTTTCCGGTATCATCCCAGTGATGCTAACGCCTTACAATGACGATGGTTCGATTGACAACGACGGCTATGCACGATTAACTCAGTGGTATATCGACAACGGTGCCGATGCATTGTTTGCAGTCTGTCAATCCAGCGAAATGCATCATCTCAAACTTGGAGAACGTGTTGCTTTAGCACGGCACACGGTGCAATTGGTGAATGGCCGAGTACCCGTTATGGCTTCTGGTCATATCGCCGGGTCTGTCGAGCAACAACTCGTTGAACTAAGGGCATTGGCTGGTACCGGTATCGATGTACTGGTACTCGTTACTAACCGACTTCCGTCTCGCCCCGATGCTGATGACCGCGCAGTTATAGAAGCGCTACGTGCTCTGATGGATGGTTTGCCAACAGAACTGCCGTTGGGGTTGTATGAGTGTCCGATGCCTTTTCGCAGATTGCTGAGCGACGATGTACTGAAATTCTGTGCAGACAGTGGTCGATTCGTCACTCTAAAGGATGTCTCATGTGACCTTGCGACGATTATGCGACGTCTTGAGATTGTCAGGGGTACTCCATTGGCACTCGTCAACGCTAATGCGGCTATTGCTTTTCCTGCAATGCAGGCAGGGTCTGAAGGTTTTTGTGGAGTGATGAATAACTTTCATCCCGATCTTTATGCCTGGTTGTACCATCATGGAAAACATCATCCGGTGGCGGCAAAGGAACTGGCGGTATTTCTGGCCTTGAGCGGCACCTCAGAGACTCAAGGCTATCCGGGTATTGCCAAACGTTTCCATCAGCGTATTGGGACGTTTTCTTCCATCTACTGTCGTAATATCGATGTCGATATACATAAGCAGTACTGGGCTCTTGACGCTCTTGTCGATGTGATGACAGAAGGCGCAGATATTTACCGGGAGCGAATTTCCCGATTGTTGCGTGTCGTCAAATAGTTAATGAATGATTTGCCTACGCGGAAGGCCGCCCCGCCTGATTCTTTCACTGGAAGGCCGGCCTTCTGGAAGAATCTGGACTGGGTGTCCCCGTGGCTTCATGAATAATCCAGGCTCCTAGTGTCGCTCATGAAGGGCCGTATCGAGGACACGCCGCGTCAACCATTAACACTAACGAGACTGGGCACGGCTAGATCGGAGAACGAAATGCTTCCTGTTCGCGCCCTTTGACAACACTTTTAAGATAGACCTCCACCCGACGGTTGCTGCTTCTGCCAGCACGTGTCTCATTGGATACCAAAGGCATGGTCTCTCCACGACCAGAGGTCAGCATGCGTGATCGATCAACGCCATTCCCACTCAGATAACGCGATACCGACGCAGCGCGTTTTTCAGATAGTGATTGATTAAATTTCTGGGCACCGGAGCTATCTGTATGCCCGATTACATGCACGGCGGTGCTGTCATATTCACCGATGACTTCAGCCATCGTCTTCAAGCTAGTTAAAAACCCTGTATTAATGCTTGCGCTATTAATGTCAAAGGACGCTTCGCTCAATACGTCAAGCCTCAGCGTTTCATCATTAATCCGCGTTACCTTTATTTGTTTAGCTCGGCGTTCGTTTGCCAGTTCCTGCTCCAGTTTACGTTGTTGCTTATCCATGTAGTTTCCGACTGCAGCTCCAGAAATTGCGCCAACAACGGCGCCAACGTATTTTCCGTTTTTGCTGCTCGACTGATTTCCGAGAACGCCGCCTGCGATTGCTCCTATAGCTGCGCCTGTCTTGGCTCTGCGATTAGGATCATCTGTTGCACATCCACTTATCAGCATCACACTGACTGTGCTTGCAAAAATTGCCACTCTGATACGGTTCATTTACAGATCTCTTTTTAGCTTGGGAAAGTATGAATGGTGTTGTCTGGCTAGAGCCTGAATGGTGTACAACAGACCCATTTTGTACAGCACCCCAAACTGTGGAGTCGAACACACAGATTCATCGTGACGTAAGAGGCTAATATCTTTGTCGGCGTGTTCGAGCAGAATTTCATAGCCATCAACTTGCAACCTTTCGAGTCTAGGCACTGGTTCGCGTAATACAGTCGCACTCTTTTGCCACAAAAGCTGCCCGTCCCTGGACAACTGTGCACGGTTAACGCGTGTAATTAATCCCGTGCCAGCAAATAGTTACGCGCGAAATCATCGATATCGGTGGTCTCTGTTTCGTCAATTATGTACAAAATTTCAACCGTATCACTGAAATCAACTCTTATATCTGGATTGTAGTATTCAAATGCTGCGGTCCATTCGCTCGAGTATTCGCTTTGTAGCGCTGTGTTAACGAAGAAAGAAACCTGATTACTTTCATTAAATCCGGCTGTGTCGTTCCTGCCATTTCCGTTGTCAATACGAATATAATCTGCAACCTGCTCTATGAATAAAAGATTCTCGCTTGAGGTCTTCTGCTCATTGAAGCCGCCATTACCACTTCCCGTGCTGTGTTGTACAACGTGAACATTTTTGAGATTTAGCGAAGGAAACTGATTGTCAATTCTTCGTAAAACCTTTGCTGTGAAATCAGATGGACCTCCTTCAGCTACCCAGACGTCACCATCATTCGACAAAATTTCTACCCACCGTTGAGTTGTGGTCTGAATCGTTGCTTCGGCTTTGTTGTAATAATCCAGCCATTGAGTTCCCCATGTGGCATTAGCCACCGCTTCGCTTTCCTCCTGAAAGTTACCCCTGTTACTGTCTCCGCAGGTTCCGTTGACAATCATGACATTCCCAAGCCCTGCACGATCTACCACAGCTTTGCCTGCCGCCAGAGCATGCCCATCATCTCGGTCTGGACAATTGTCATAGTGAAGTGACACCAGATCGTTAATGCTGACTCGACCTATGTCAGACGGCTGCGCTGGCTCATCCGTACCAGTGGGTTCATCTGTTCCGGTGGGCTCATCCGTACCAGTGGGTTCATCTGTTCCGGTGGGCTCATCCGTACCAGTGGGTTCATCTGTACCAGTGGGTTCATCTGTACCATTCTGGCCACCGGGTGCGGTGCTGCCGATAACCTCAGAGCTACATACCCATTGATTATCAATAATAGGATCGCAATCTACGCGGGTTATTCCCGGGCAATTCTGCTCATAGGAGCTAATTGCTGCGCTTAGCGTGTCCCCCTGTGCGGTACAGGTATTTGCAGTTGGATCAGTTGGTAATGGATCAACCGGGAGCACTGGATGGTTTGGCTCTAATGGTAGTACTGGATCAGTGGGTGATACTGGGTCGATCGGGTCCACGCCTCCGGTGGATTCAATCGGTGTTAATGAATCAATATTGTCGCTTGAGCACAACCAGCGATCTCCGATGACAGGATCACAATCTGCGCGTTCGCGGCCTGGGCATGATAAATCGAATGCTTGCTTGGCTTCACTTAGCGATGCGCCTGCAGCCGTTAGACTGGTGCAAGTCTGATCGCCTGTTGTCTCTATGGGTTCGAGCACAGTAGGTTCGAGCACAGTAGGCTCATCATCCCCGTAAACCGCATCTAGATCCCACTTCGGACCTATAATATTGCAGCCACTTGCGCCCATGTCTATTCGGCCTGGGCATTCTGTTTCGTCAAGGGCATCGTTCGCAGGTCCGTTGCCACACTGAATATCATTGTATTCAATACGCCCCTCTGCAGGACCGGTACCAAGGACTCTTTCTATATCGTTACAGATCTGCTCAACGTTTAATCTCCCAATGGGCGTAATTGCGGACTTTGACAATATGTTGTGATCTGCGTTGCTTGAGCAATAGCAACGACCATCTACAGCATAGCTGTCTACCCAGTTAGGCTGGGGGTTCCAATCAGCAGAAACATAGGGACTAATACTCAATAGCGTCAGCGCGACGGTACTTCCAATGTTCACTTTACGAAGTTGCATAAGTGATTAAATCTCCTTTGAATGTATAAAAAAACATAACGCGATGAACCAGAAAATCACGTTGCCGGTAAACGGCTGCACACATCAGATTTTCCAGATTGGTAGAAATACCACTCCCGAGATATTTTTGTATTGCGATAACGTTTTTATTCACTACGAGACGGTCACAATGACAGTACTGTATTTAAAGTGGAGTTATCCAGACCCTATTGATAGCGTGCTTGCTAAGCCATGTTCCATTAAGACCAGTGTCATATATAAGTCCATTCGCTACAGACAGTTAATATGAGTGATAAGAAACTGATAACTCCTCGGCACGTCTTTTTTCCTTAACCATGTCTAACGTCTATCTCGATACCCTTTAGCTATGACGTACGATTACCTTTATGCTTTCATCAATAATATTTACCACCACCAGGTTTTTGACAAATTATCAGTAAATGTATGTGTTGACCCTGCCGTTCCGATTGATAGTGTTCAGAGTTTCTGTGTTCTTTTGAGCGTATTTTTTAGATTAAACAAAAGAAAGGTTATAGAAGAAATAGACGTGCAAGAATGTCTTTGACATAGTAGTGATAGGAAGTGTTGTCAATGGATCTATTGGTGACGTACAACTCAATCAAGCGGTATTAAACCAGCAGGATGTTATCTTGCGACGCTCGCGAATTCGTCACCAACATTTTCTGTACCTTAGGTGATGACCGTTGGTCGACATCAGCCGCATGGCTCAGTCAAAAAAGGCAGATAAATTAGTCGAATGCAGTGATATTTAAATGGGTACCTGATCTGCATCGGCAGGGATATTTTCAGAGTTCAGTCTTATAAACAAGTTTCGTGATATCCAGCATCTTTATTAGTTGTAGCCTCGATGGCGTCAGCTTTCCGACGTTCTGTCATTTAAGGTTGCTGGTTCAGTCACGGCTACTTGAGCTTACAAGCCTCGTTTATTCATGAAATCACGGGGCCGGCCTTCCGGAAAGGATTTGGCGTGTAAAGACTTCGGGCATCGCCTATGATTTTCAGTCAACTGCGCAGTCTTAACTGCACCGCCTATGAGGTACCCGATGAAATTTTTGTGTGATCTTATGTATTGGTGTTGAAAGGACGTCCGGAATCCGGCGTGGCAGGTTTTTTATCGCCAGACCTCGTTCTGCGGCCACCAGCAAAGCCGCAGACGTCGGTCCTACAATACAGGCGGTACGTTATATTTGGTCAACCTGTCTTTGACATCTTTAGCGGCATTATTAGTGCACTTCAGATGCTAAGACATTCCGGGTGTATCACTACGCTGCGTGCTTCGCATTGTCTGGTACGTTTTCAACGGATGCTCGTCCGGTGCGAACCACTTCTTTGATACTTCCACGGGTAATGCCCATTTCTGTGAGCTCCCGGTCCGAGTAGGCACTTAGTTCTTTTATTGCTTTGCGAATTTCGCGCGCATTATGCCGTCTTTTTTTCGACGCACTTTCCGGCTTTGACGGCACCACTGAAGACAGGTCATTAGTCTCGTGTTGAACACGCCACGGCCAGGAATCAACACCGTCAAGCAGTTGTAGTCTGGAAAATCCGCAATCTGCCAACTGGCGATCGCTCATTTTGAGCAATTGTTCACAGTCTCGAGCTCTGGCTCGCTTTTCTGCAGATTGGCGTATGGAATTGGTAATTTTATGGAACAGGGTCATTCTGGGGTCCAATGGGTAGGGTCAATGTTAGAAGGGACGAATCATAAGCTTCTTAACAGAAAGTTCGAAAATTCATCAATGCGCCTTCAATGCAGCAATTATGCAGCCATGTGGAACAAATACAACGTGTTTGGTTTGTCACGACTTCTATTGCGCTGAGGCATAAACGGACACGGAGGTAGTGATTTGCACCAGCCGGTCTCGGTTGACAGGAATAGGGCTTTATACTTTTCGCTTCACGTGGCGAAAGAGTAGAGGGCGCGTGCGTAATGTACTAAAAAGCGAAACGCCAGAGCTTGTCACTGACCGCAATTCCAGTGGCTGCGTAGCTGTTTACTATGGTGTTACTGACAGCGAGGTACCTCGCGTTTGAGTCTCAGATAAGTGCAATGTTGACATGAATGCCTGCGTTCGAAGTATCCGTGTTACACGGCCAAAATACTCGGCTGGGTACAGTAGTTGCGTACGAAGTAACTGGTCTTGAAATGCCGGGTGTTTTTATCGCAGCAAGGCTGGAGGAATACCACCGGATCACAGCGTACATCTGATTATTAGTAAGGCAATCTCGGTAAGTTGCGGGATTGACAGACGGTAGAGTGAGTCATTTAATGTCACTACGCAGTAAGGTTGTTGGTACGCTTTTAGGCGTGTTTGTACTCTATGTGCTTGCTGCGTGGTTGGTGTTAACACTGATTCATACGCCTGCCTACCAGAGTCTGGAAACACAAAAGGCCACAGATCAGCTGCGCCGAGTAAATGAATTTATTACATCGGAAGGTTCTGATGTGGACCTTTTGGTGATGGACTGGGCTGAGTGGGACGATATGTTTTGGTTCGCTCTCGGTGAGAATGACGAATTCTATGATGACAATCTTGCGGGGGGATACCTCGGTGAGCTTGGGATGGATTTCGTTCTCATTGTCGACACAGCACATCGGCCGGTATGGGCGTCAGCGTATGCGGTCGACAGATCTAGCATGCCATTTGAGAAAGTATTTCCTGCGGGAATGGTAAAATACAACTCGTTGTTCAATCCCGATGAACCAGACGAGATAACTTCAGGGATAGTCAAGACCGCGCTAGGACCTGCCATAATCTCATCCACTGCCATTTTCAGGAGCGACGGCACAGGACCTTCAGGTGGTCATTTGCTTGTAGGCAAACTACTTGATGCCAATCGAATGCAACTCATCTCTGATGCCTTGTTTTCCACAATAGATTTGATACCTGTGGATAGTACTTTAGAGGCCACGGAATTCCAGCAAGTTTTAAATGACCTCAAAACACGAAAGACACTCTACTCAGTCGTAAAACAAGATGAGCATGTTTATGCATTGGAGCTGTTGCGAGATATCAACGACCAGCCGGTGGCACTTTTACGCGTTCAAAATGAGGCTGATATATCAAGGCTTGGAACTCACACATTGCGAACTACAATTTCACTGCTTGTGATTGCAGCCTTGTTGTTTACCCTTACACTTTGGTATGTACTTAAAAGACTTATGCTCGTGCCAATTGAGCATATGACCACTATTTTTCGAGGAGTGGGTGACACGGAAACCACTGTTGCAAGTGCACAGAATCCGCTTAATACCGTTAAACGACTTGCGGATTCAAGAGGATCTATTTCTCATCGAAACGATGAAATTGGTGATTTGTTGAGTGCATTTGATGAGCTTAGTAACTCGCTCCAAGATGCCACACGCAGCGTTTGGCGAATCGCCCACACGGATGAGTTGACTGGACTCGCAAACAGGCGTGTGGTAATGGAGCTTTTTGCTAGCGCAGCAGAGTCGGCTGCTGATCATGATATTGCTGTGCTTTTTATCGATCTGGACAATTTCAAAACTGTTAATGATCGACTTGGCCATGAGGCCGGTGATCAGTTACTCATTGAAGTTGCATCACGTATAAGTCTGGCCGTCGCCTGGGGAGGCGGAGCTGTAGACGATCAAGACGTTGAAACGCACACAACCATTGCGCGCATTGGTGGCGATGAATTTGTTGTGATGATATATCCTGAGCGTCATCAGGAATCGACTGAAGAATTGGCCAGCAGAATCGTTGCAGAGGTATCGGCACCGTACTTTATTTGCCAGACGGATTGCGTGATAGGAGCCAGTGTTGGTATCGCTATATTTCCTGAGGATGCGAATACCATCGATGAACTTCTAGCTAAAGCGGATCAAGCGATGTACAGGGCAAAGCAGAATGGCAAGAACACGTGGCGACGTTATGACCCGACGGCCGTTTTTGTTAATCCTGATGATACATAGAATTTAGAGTCCGGAAGTTTATAGAGCTGTCTATAAAGGGCTACACGGAGTTTTTACCGGGTTGAGCTCAATCACTCCAGGTGATATCCAGGAAAAAAATAGTACAGGCCCTTAGATGCTTCTATAGAGGCAGTGAAGCGGTTCTGTTCCGAGATTTTATGTATCACCCGGGTTAAATAGCTTAACCGGGTGACGGTCTGGTAGCGATGATTCGGGTCGTCAGTGATGAAGAATCCGGCATGCCTGCGTTTTGTTGGTGGACACGATGCCTAATAGGGGGTTGAAACCGGTACTATGCACATCTTTCGTGTAAAAGCAGATCGAATATCGTCATGACAAAACCAATAGTACTCATCACATCAGCGTCGGGGCGTATCGGCAAAGAGCTGGTTGCTCAGCTGTCACAAGAGGGGCGCTTTACAATACGGGCCTGCTGCTTCAGCATGGGCAAGGCCGAGTCACTCAAGGCGCTGGGCGCTCATGAGGTAGTCAAATTCGATTTGAACGACAAAACGACCTGGGAAGCGGCACTGGAGAATGTAACTTCAGTGTATTCAGCTTCGCTAGATCCCATGCTTGAGGGGCATCTGGCTTTTTGCGAGGCGCTTGGCCAGCGTGCTGAGCAAATCAGGCACGTGGTGCGGATCAGCTGCATGGGTGCCGACACTAACACAGCCTCGTACAATCCGGATACTCACGCCACACGTAATGGTGCTGCCATTCCTCTTATGCTGCAACACTATTGGTGGGGTGAGAAAGCCCTGATTGATGCGGGTTTGCCGGTCAGTGTCCTTCGCAATAATTTTTTTATGAATCACCTGCTCAAGACTGATTGCGAGACCATTAGCTCGGAAGGCTGGTTCAGCAATCCGTTGGGTAGTGCAAGAAATTCCTTTGTTGCAACGCGAGATATTGCAACCGCCGCAGCACGGATAATAACTGAAGGTCCGGAAATGCACGCCAACAAGTTCTACGATCTCACAGGTCCCGAACCGCAGAATATGGATGAGATTGCTGTCGATCTTGGCCGTGCCATGAACAGAAAAATAGATTACCGTGCTCAAGGTATGACGGACTTCGAAAACGATTTTGGCAGCACACGTGCGGAGTTTTTTGAGTATCTGACCAATGGCTTCTATTGCCGTTGTAGTCCTGATTTTTATAATTTGACAGGCTGCAAACCAACCAGCTACTACGATTACCTGACCACTCGGGGTGCCAGTGGAGAAACAGGCCTTGATGAGTTATGGCAGGGCAATCTCTGGAAAAAGGGTGAAGACGCAATGAAAGCCGCAGCAGATGTAACTAAACTGTAGGCGTGCAGGGCGAAGCCGATGAAGCACCGTTTACCCGGCGTGATTTTCTACTTTATGCCACAACCGTTTTGTGTTGGTCTGCATCGTGGTACGCGCTAAAGGTTAATTCTAGTTACCCCGTAGATCCACCGGTATCAACATGTTGGCGTTTTCTGCTTGCCGCAGGGTTGATGTTTATATTCTGCAAGCTATCGGGCAGGCCGTTGAGGTTTGGCCTGAGAGCGCACGGTACATTTGTACTTCTTGGAGTATTCCTGTTTTCCACGAATTTCATTTTTTTTTACTACGCATCAACGATGCTCGTGTCCGGCCTGCTGGCCGTTGTGTTTTCGCTGGCATCAATAGTCAATCTGGCAATAGGTACACTACGCGGCGACCTGGCAGGTCCACGGCGCTGGTTTGGTGCCACGCTAGGCGTGGTTGGCATTGTATTATTGTACTGGCCGACTTTCAGTGCTGGCATCGCTGGCGGCCTTGGGCTGGCTCTATGTCTGGGTGGCACCTTATCGTTCTGTATTGGTAATCAGGTGAGTCAATCGCTGAAGAGTGCGGATATCCCGGTGATGTCAGCGTCAGCGTGGGGAATGGCCTACGGCGCTGGGTGGAGTGCGGTTTTGGCTTTTATTGCACGATTTCCATTCGTATACGATAAAGCGGTCGAGTACACACTATCGTTATTGTTTCTCTCGTTGATTTCCACGGTGCTTGCGTTCTGGGCCTATCTAAGCCTGATTCGTAGAATCGGTGCAGGGCGTGCCGCCTACGCTACGGTGATGTTTCCAATATTTGCCTTGCTACTATCCACAGTGCTCGAAGCTTACCTGTGGACACCTCTGGCCGTGCTTGGGGTTGCGTTGTCACTTTCAGGCAATCTGTTCGTACTAAGAAGTGCAAGGCGTCGCGCAAAAAAACTACCCGCGTGACCCACTAGTCGGTCAGGGACTGTGCAAGTTCCCATAGTGCTGAGTCGATAGCCACGTCCTTAGGCTGGCCCCGATGTGCGCCTGGTAATCGGGCGTTTTCCTGCTCGTTTATGGCATCACTTAATCGAGCCAGTCGATCCCAGAAGGCATCTCCTGAAATGGCGGTTGGGTCTAGCAGAAAATAGAACTGGCCCAGATCGTGAGGTTTTCCATCAGGTAGCTTTAATCCTTTGACATCCAGGGAATTAACGCTACCGGTAATCGCAGCCGCCAGTATTTCCGCCATCAGACCAAAACCATATCCCTTGTATCCACCGGTAGATACCAGCGATCCCTTTAGTGCTGCGTGAGGGTCAGTGGTGGGTTCTCCATTTTCATCTACAGCCCAACCCAGAGGAATCGCTTCACTGGCCGCTGCTGCCATTGTAATCTTGCCAAGAGCAACGGCGCTGGTGCTTTGATCAAACTGAAACGCGACGCCACCCTTAGCGTCAGGAACGGACATCGCGATAGGGTTGGTACCGATAACAGCCTTGTTGCCGCCGGGCGGTGACACGACCGCCGAGGCGTTGGTAAAGCCGATGCCCAGGAAGCCAGCCTGTGCAATCTGCTCGGTGAAATAGCCCAATGAGGTGCAGGTATGAGCGTGGCAAACGGCGAAAGAACAGGTCCCAGAGTCCTTGACGATCTCAAGCGCCTCCGGCAAGCCTCTGGAAAACGCTGCTTGTGCAAATCCAAAGCCGGCATCTACCTTCACAATAGCCCTCCTGGGACGACTGACCTGCGGCTCTATATTCCCGTTGACTCTGCCCGAGTTCAGTTGCATGCAGTAGCTTTCAAGATAATACAATCCGCAGATTAAATTCTCGTTGGCCTCGGCAGTTCGAACGGCCCGTGCTACCTCAAGCGCGACCCATTCCAGAGCCCCATGTTTGATCAACGCATTTTTTGTAACCGCTTCTATTTCGGCAAGGGAGACGTTTGTTTTGGTCATTTTTCTATGTGTCGTGTGCGCCAGATCGTTGCTCGTGCAGCCATCAGTGTCTTACGCGGCTCTGTGTGCGACGATTGTTTTAATGGAAGACTGGTTTATGGCTGAATTTTCTTGTTGAGTTACAGCCAAACACTATCGTCAGCAGATATTGCTATGATTGCAATACTAAACCACTTAACCTGAACTGTTCATGAAACGCCAAATCCTTTCCGGGAGGCCGGCCCCGACCAGGCCCTTTGTTCGTAGCGGATTTTGTGAAGGAGCCAACGTGGCCCGGCGGAATACAGACTGTATTTCGACGGGAGCGCCTAGCCTGAACGAAATTCGCTACAAACGAAGGGAATGCGCGGGGCCGGCCTTCCGGAAGGATTTGGAATGGGCGTCCCCGTGATTTCATGAATAATTCAGGTTAAGGCTCACTAGAAAACCGCTCCCATGCCAGCTGGTGAAAATACGTTCGGGCGATTCCGTCAATCGCTTGCTCTGGCCAGTCGATTCGATTCCAGGCGACTTATTCAGATTCTTGCACTCAATACAACGTCGGCATTACTGCAGACCATTGGTTTTTTCTCCATCATACCTTTTCTGTATCTGGCGACAAATCTGGATTCGCAAACAGCCACGCTCCCCGTGGCTTTTGTCAACGATCTTCTTGGGCTTGTCGCCTGGCCTTACAACGTTGTGTGCGCAGGTATAGCGTTTGTGACGCTTACGGCTATTGCTCATCTGGTTAGTCTGGTCACCGCCTATAAAACCGAAATGTATTTGTCTGCGATCATGAGAGATTTACGCTTGGCAGTATTTTCGGCTCATGTCAATCTGGACTATCCCGATATTGCCAGACTGGATCATGTGAAACTTGAGAAGTTGCTTCATGAAGACATTGATATGTACATGGATGATGTTCTCGACCCGGCACTGGACATCATAGTCGAGGCGCTTTTTTTGTTGTTTCTGCTGTCAGGGTTGCTGCTTTTCGCACCCGTGATCACGCTCTCCATTCTCCTGCTTTTGATAATCTATTTTGCAACGGCTCACCTGTTACTTGGCAATGTCTTACAGAAGGGCAGTATCAGGATTGATCAGCTATTTACCCGGCTTTACACAACGACGCGAGAGTCGATATCCGATTTGCGCTATATCGCCATTCATGGCGCTGCAGAGCACCATACATCGCAACTACGCAAAACCTCGAACGCTTTGGCCGTATTAGGTCCACGACTGGAACTATGGGGTCTGTTGCCCAGACCTATTATTGAAGTTCTGATAACTGTGATTGTTGTAGCGGTAATCAGTCTGGCACTATTGCGGGGTGATTCACTGACTACGATGGTGCCGTTGATCGGATCCACGGTGTACGCTCTCTACCGGATCATGCCGTCTATGCAATCCATGTTCAAGGACATCAGTCGCGTGAGAACCTTTGGACATGTAACAGGTAATATTGCACAAGGCCTCGCGGTAAAGCAGTCAAAGTCTGCAGCCAATGCGGCCTCCGCATGTAACACCCCCGGCAACAAGCTGGTACTCGATGCGGTATCGTTTCAACACGATACACAACAACCCTTGTTGGAGGATATCAATCTAACGTTGTTGAAGGGCCAGCACATTGGAATTGTTGGAGAAAGCGGTGCTGGAAAATCGACGTTTCTGGACATACTACTGCTGTTGCAGCCAGTGTCTGGTGGTTCTATCCATAACGATGGCTACCTTCTAACACCAGAGGATGGCGTCGCTTGGCGACAGCACGTGGGCTACGTGGCGCAGCAGGTTGTATTGTCAGGCGCTACCGTGGCCGACAACATTGCCTATGGGGTGGATGCCGACCAGCGCAACCACGATTTGATGGTTCAATCTGCAAGGACTGCAGGCATTCACTTTTTTATCGAAAACCAGCTTACTGAGTGCTACGAGACAAGCATTGGTGATAGCGGCATGCAGTTGTCAGGAGGTCAGCGCCAGAGGATCGGGCTGGCTCGAGCGCTTTACCGCAGACCTGACATTCTCGTACTCGACGAAGCAACCAGTGCATTGGATCACTCAACCGAAGAATCAATTCTTCACAATATACGCACTGATCATCCAGCAATGACGACCATTTTTGTAGCACATCGAGCATCATCTTTGGCTACATGCGATAAGATATACAAATTGCAGAATGGACAGCTGTCATTATGCCAAAAGGTCTAACAAGCGATTTTAATTTTACTCGGCCACAGTTTTCGAGTCCTCACGCTGGTTTAGGCGAGGGCTGTGCCATGTCGCTCATTCCCACACCAGGGAAGATGGTTTATTGCTAGGCGAGGCCAGCATCAGAAAGTCATCGACGTTTCGACGGTGCGGACCGGGTTGTAAAAGAAATACCCACCTGTTTGCCAACATCAGAAAAGCGTATCTGTATGAGCGACGTACCAGATAGTTCGAATTCGATTGCCGTGATAGGCATGGCTGGACGCTTCCCGCAGGCGGCGTCAACGGCAGAATTCTGGGAAAATCTGTGCAACGGAACTGACTGCATCACCACTATTGAAGATGAGCAGCTTGAGCCTCTTGATAAGCACCTGCATGCCGGTAACAACCACTACGTTAAGCGTGCCGCTATTGTTGACGGAGCTGACGAGTTCGATGCTGCGTTTTTCGATATTTTTCCAAGCAAGGCGGTGTCGATGGATCCGCAACACCGTTTGTTCATAGAGTGTTGCTGGCACGCAATTGAGGATGCCGGGTATTCGCCTGCTGAGAGCAATCACTCTATCGGTGTATACGCGGGGTGTTACATGAACACGTATATTCTGGATGCATTGAAAAAGAATCCATCAGTTGTTCACGATCTTGCAAACGTGTTTCACGGTGGTTCATTTCAGAATGAAATCGGCTTCGAAAAAGACTATCTCGCAACTCAAGTTTCCTATTACCTTGACTTGCATGGTCCAAGTCTGACTATTCAAACGGCCTGCTCCACCTCCCTTGTAGCTATTGCAACGGCTTGTCAAAGCCTGGTGAATGGCGAAGCTGATATGGCGCTCGCTGGCGCTGCTACCTTGAGATTTCCACAATATCGTGGCTACTTGTATGAAGAAGGCGGCATGATGTCGCGACTAGGGCGTTGTAGTGTGTTCGACAACTCGGCTGATGGCACATTGTTCGGCAATGGCGTGGCGGCTGTGTTGCTCAAACCACTGAAAACTGCGCAGCAAGATGGAGACAACATCTACGCAGTCATTCGTGGGTGGGGGCTGAATAACGACGGGCGTCGTAAGAACGGGTATACCGCTCCAAGTCCGGAAGGGCAAATCGAGGCGATAGAGAAGGCTCAAAAAATGGCAGGTTTCGATGGATCCTCCATCACCATGGTTGAGGCACACGGTACTGGCACTCCTCTAGGTGACCCTATTGAGGTTGAAGCTCTAAGCCGAGTGTTTGAACGGAACCATCGTGCTAAACAATACTGCGCTATCGGATCGGTCAAATCCAATATCGGACATCTGGATTGTGCCGCTGGCATTGCCGGATTGATCAAGACGGCGCTGTCTATTTATTATCAGAAAATACCGGCTAGTCTGCACTTCAGTGAAAGTAACTCGTCGATCGATTTTGAAAATAGCCCCTTCTTTGTCAATACGTCGCTGTTGCCATGGGATTGCAAGGAGGGTCCTCGCCGGGCAGGGCTTAGTTCATTTGGGGTTGGCGGCACCAATGCTCACGTATTGCTGGAACAAGCACCCGGTGTCGTTGCACCATTAGATGCAAAGCGGCAACATGTTCTACTGACTTTGAGCGCTCGTGATCCTGTGGCACTAAGCCAACAGGCTTCGAGGCTTCAGGCACATCTGGAAACACATGAATCAATATCCATGCCGGGTGTATCAAGGACATTGAGCGCAGGCAGATCCGTCTTTTCTCATCGACAATTCGTGGTTGCCAATAGCCGGACCGATGCTATCGAGAAACTGCGTCAGGTTTCTGTAAACACTGCTAGTAGTGCGCAAAAGCCAGCGGGTAGTGAGAATGTGTGCTTTATGTTTCCCGGCCAGGGTTCGCAATACATCAGAATGGGACAGGACTTCTATCAGCAGGAGCCTGCCTTCAGGTCAGCGTTTCAATTGTGCTCCGAGATACTGCACCCACACCTGGAGCAAACATTGGAGACGCTGCTATTTGAAGGAGACCCAACGTCCCCTGCATGGAAAGAAAAGATTACCCAGACTCGTTTCGCTCAACCTCTTATTGCGGCAATAAGCTATTCGCTGGCACAGCTCTGGATTTCGTGGGGTGTTAAACCTACCTCTGTCATCGGACATAGCGTAGGCGAGTTCATGGCTGGTTGTATTAGCGGTATATTTACCGTCGAAGAAGCGCTCAATCTAGTCGCTGCTCGTGGCCAATTAATGCAAAAACTGCCTGCTGGTCAGATGATTGCGGTTCTTGCCAATGCGCAATCATTGCACTCGCTAGTGCAAGACGTCGATATTGCTGCCTGTAACAGCCCTCAACTGACCGTTTTGTCCGGTACGAATACGGCAATTGCAGCCGCTCAATCAATGCTCAGGGAACAGGACATCGTTACGCAGAAAGTGCACACATCACATGCGTTCCATTCAGCCATGATGGATCCCATAGTCAATGAATTTCGTTGCAAAATTAACGAGATAGAGCTGCACGAGGCGACGATTCCCATGTTGTCTACGGTGACCGGGACATGGCTTGGTGATGACGAAGCCAGCTCGGCAGACTACTGGGCGGCCAATATTAGAAAAACCGTTCAGTTCAGTCAGGCAATGCTTGCACTGGAGAGTGAGACAAGTGGGTATCTGCTAGAGGTGGGGCCGGGGCAAACCTTGACCAGACTTGCGCGGCAACATGCGGGGATAAGGCAAAGGCACTGGGTGCTTCCAACTTGCGCTCATCCAAAGGCAGATACCGCCGACCTGGAAGTGTGCTACAACTCGGTAGGAGAACTCTGGAAGCTTGGCTATCCCATTGATACGCGAGCAGTCGGTAACCTCGGTGATGTCCAGAAAGAGAGGCTTCCCGGATATCCTTTCCAACGTAAAAAATATTGGTATCTGACAGAATCAAAGGAAAATAAACCCAGGGAGAAAATGGTCGAACAACGGCCAGTACAAGCTGTCATGACAACAGGCAGTAGCAGTACTTATCAGTATCAGGAAGATTCAAGACAAGGCATTGTCGACAAGCAACTGGAGCTGATGAAAGCTCAACTCGACGCTCTTCAATCAGATCGACAGTCCTGAATAGCAAGACAAGAAATCCAATGATTACCATGAATACCCAGAAACAGAATGTTTCGAAAGCAATCGGGGAGATTCTGTACCAGTTGTCTGGTATAGAACTGAACGAGCAAACTATGGCTGCCTCGTTTATCGAGCTTGGCTTTGATTCACTATTCCTGATTCAGTTCAGTACACGACTAAAAAAAGAGCTTGGTATAGACGTCACATTCAGGCAGATGCTGAGCGAACTGTCTTCTACCGCCTCGCTGATTCAGCATCTTGATGATTTATCAGACTCAACCCTCGCCAAGGGCAACAGATCGGTGTTATCTGCCGACGAGCAGCATGGTGGCAGTGCGGTCGGTGACTCTAATCGATCTACAGAATCCGAACAGACTTTGCAAGACGGCGATTTTAAGAACATCGCTCACGCTATCAGTCAGCCTGACGTGAGTCAACAAAAACAAGCTCCACAAAACAACGTACAGGTCAGTCAACAGACTACCAGCCAAACGCAGCTCGAATCACTGGTAAGCAAACAGTTAGAGATCATGGCTCAACAATTGGCCATGCTGTCCGGGACGGTTGTAGAGAATGATCACCAGACACAGTCTGTGCCACTAGAAAACTTCAATGATACAGCCGGATCAGATTCGTCAGGACTGAACCCCACCGTTCAGCCTCAGTTCCCATCAGCTACTGATACTCACGCTGTCGCATCGTCAGTACGACTGAAAGTGGATGGTAGTGAGCCAGCACTTACAGCGAAGGATAAGCCACAACCGTTTGGTGCAATCGCCAGAATTCAGACCGGCGGATCGGATGAACTGTCTGAAACACAGCGAGACTGGCTTATTCGTTTTACGCATCGTTATAACGTAAAAACCGCGAAATCGAAGGCGTATACACAACGTAACAGGGAGGTACATGCGGACCCTCGCGTCGTTTCCGGATTCAAGCCACTACTCAAAGAGTTGGTATATCCCATCGTTGCCAAACAAACCAGCGGATGCAGAATCTGGGATCAGGATGGTAATGAGTATATCGATGCGCTTAACGGATTTGGCTCCAATTACTTTGGCTATGCAAATCCGGACATTACACAGGCGGTGGTAGGTCAGCTTTGGCAAGGTGCCGAGATAGGTCCACAAAACCCGTTAACGGGCGATGCTGCCAGACTGATTTGCGAGTTTACAGGTATGGATCGTGTGGGATTCTGCAATACGGGATCAGAAGCGGTAATGGGGGCTATGCGTATCGCTCGGACGGTGACCGGACGGGATCTTATTGTTATCTTCAGTGGTTCATATCACGGAATATTCGATGAGGTGCTTGTTCGTGGCACCCCGCATCTGCGCTCGATACCGGCCGCACCGGGAATCACTGATAAATCCGTGCAAAACGTTCTGGTGCTGGAATATGGAACTGATGAATCAATTGCCATTATTGAAGAGCGAATAGGTGAAATTGCCGCGGTAATGGTCGAGCCTGTGCAGAGTAGACGACCCGATTTTCAGCCTCGCGAGTTTCTGCACAGGCTTCGTGTTTTAACCCAGGCACAGGATATTCCATTTATCTTTGACGAGGTCATCACAGGCTTTCGTACTGCGCCCGGTGGAGCGCAGGAATTTTTCGGTATACAGGCAGACATTGCCACCTACGGCAAAGTCGTTGGTGGTGGCATGCAGATTGGTGTAGTTGCCGGGCGCAAGAAGTTCATGGACGCACTGGATGGAGGCAGCTGGCAATTTGGTGACCGTTCAGAACCCGAGGAGGCTGTGACTTATTTTGCGGGAACGTTTGTTCGTCACCCGGCCTCTATCGCAGCTTGTCATGCTGCCCTAACACTATTGAAGGAGGGTGGCCCTGCGTTGCAGCAGGAAACCAACGCACTGACCACGCGGCTTGTAAGCAGTCTGAACACTTTCTTTCAACACAATGGCGCTGCGATTTCGGTAACGCATTTTGGTTCACTTTGGCGAATGGAATACAAGCAGACAGAGAGCTACGGCGATTTGCTTTTTTATCTGCTAAGGGAAAAAGGTATTCATATCTATGATCGATTTCCTTGTTTTTTAACACTCAAGCACACAGAAGAGGATGTCAACTCGATCATAAAGGCGATACAGGATAGCGTCGTCGAATTACAGTCTGTCGGCTTTATCGGTTCTGAAAAAAAAACATCGCCAGATAATTCCCCAAATGAGCCGCTAAAGACTCATTATCCGCTGACTCGGATTCAATCCAATATCTGGCTAACAACGCAGTTTAGCGAAGCGGGAAACATCGCTTACAACGAGCCGCTATTACTCCGACTGCGGGGTATGTGTGATATGTCCGCAATGAAACAGGCAATTAATATTGTCTATGAGCGGCACGACGCGCTACATGCACGCTTCAGCGCCAACGGCGAGTTTCAGTATTTCCCGGCGCCTGTTTCTCTGCCATTGCCTGTACACGACTTTTCAGCAGGCGATGCTGTATATCAGACACGATCCCTTGATGAGGCTGTTGAGCGAGTCAGCAGAACTCCTTTTGATCTGATCCGTGGTCCGTTAGTCAGAATCGAAATTGTTCGCCATTCCAAAGACTCCACTGTATTGATATGCTCCGCCCACCACATCATCTGTGATGGGTGGTCCTGGAACGCGCTACTAAATGAAATCGGCGAGGCTTACAGTGCAATCGTCAGCGCGAATTCCCCAGACTTCAACGTTGCTCCATCATTTTCTGATTTTGTTGTTCAGGATTACGAATACGAACGCGATAGCAAGGATGCGCTTGCCGTAGATCATTGGGTAAATCAACTAGGCGACACACCGCTTTATATAGATCTGCCCACTGACAGGGCCCGTCCACCTGTCAGAGAGTTTGCGGGTGACACAATTACCCATCATATCCACGAAGAAACATATATTGCCCTAAAAGCTTTGTCTGTCAGAGAAAATACGAGCATTTTCACGCTGCTGTTTTCTGTTTTCATGGTCTTGATGTCGAGAACAAGCCAACAACAAAAACTGGTCATCTCCACCCCTGTTGCAGGGCAGATGCTGACTGGGCAATTTGATCTTGTCGGTTGTTGTATCCGATTGTTGCCTATCGCTGCAGATGTAGATGAAAGTCTGCCGTTTGGTCAGTTTCTCAATGGTATGAAGACTATCGTGCTGGATGGTTATGAAAATCTGAACGCAGATTTCAAAAACTTATTGAAGGAAAAACAGAAAACCTGCAATAGCAATAGAACACCTTTCTCGGAAGTCTGTTTTAACGTAGACCGCGACGAAGCAGGAATTTCGTTCAAGCAGCTAAGCGTAGATGTGGAGCAAGCAAAGAAAATCGCAGTAATCAATGATGTTTTTTTTAATGTTAATGAAAGCAGTAAAGGTCTGAAAATTGATTGTGATTTTAATACAGCCTTATTTGATCAAACGACGATTCAACGCTGGATACATGGCTTTGAGATTTTGCTAAAAGCTGTAGCGTACTCTCCCGATTTACCTATAAGACAGCTTAATAGCATGCCTGTAGAGCAGAGTGCATTTTTGCTCAAGCACGGTGTCGCTAAACAATATCCTGTTTTAGACGGTGTTCGTCTGAATGAACTTTTTGATCAAAAGGCTGGAGAGACACCAGATGCCGTTGCAGTGATCTACACTGATCATAAGGCTACTTACAGCGAGCTGCTCAGACATGCAAACAAGCTGGCTAATCATCTGACGCATTTGGGGATGTCGGCAGGCAGTCGGATAGGAATTCACATGCAAAGAACGCCTATGTGTCTGGTGGCAATGCTTGCCACAATGAAAGTAGGGGGTGTGTGCATTCCGCTCGATCCCTTATACCCCATGGAGCGATTACGCTTCATGATCGACGATTCGATGGCAGATCTCATTCTGACCAACGAGCGGCTGCTCAATGAGCAATTTGGAGCCGATTCAGAGTACGCTGAGAAATTATTACCTGTGGATACGAATTGGTCTGTAATTGATAAACAATCAACTGATCATGACGTCAAGAAAAGTGCTGGACAAGATGTTGCGTTTATCTTGTACACATCAGCTTCCACCGGGCGTCCTGCAGGAGTGAGAACGCTTCATTCTGCCCACCTAAGTCGCTTTGAATGGATGTGGCGTGAATTTCCGTTTTCAACTTCTGATATTTGTTGCCAGAAAACGAGCATCTGCTTTATTGATTCGATATGGGAGTTGTTTGGACCCTTGCTTAAAGGTGTGCCCAGTGTTTTTGTCTCTGCAGATGTGCTATTGGACAGTCACAGGCTACTGGAGACGATGCAATCAAATCGTATCTCACGCATCGTGCTCGTACCGTCCTTGTTACCAATACTTGTCGCTAGCGCAAGAAAAAAAGCGTGCCATCTCCCAGATCTTTTGCTCTGTTTCTCTAGTGGTGATGTTCTCTCTCCAAAGGTTGCTCGCGAATTCAATGAGCAGTTCCCTCATTGCAAACTGGTTAATCTGTATGGCACAACTGAAGTTTCAGGAGATGCGACCTTTCACGAATATTTACCTTCGAGTAAGACAAAACGAGTTGATATAGGGCGCCCGATTGACAACGCGTGTGTTTACCTGCTGGATGGGTACGGAAATCCTGTGCCCGTCGGATCGGTTGGCGAAATCTGCATAGGTGGTGGGATTCTCGCCGCGGGCTATCATAATCAACCCACACTTAATGCTGAAAGGTATATTAGCGACTCATCCTCATTTAACGTGCCATCATTTGCTAAAGGTCGTGGGATGCGTTTGTTTAAAACTGGTGATCTTGGCAGGGTCGGTGATGATGGATCGATTGAGTACATCGGACGAAAGGATAAGCAAATTCAGGTAAATGGAATTCGTATAGATCCTGCTGAAGTGGAAAAAGCGCTTGTTACTCATCATTCAGTCGCTGAATGCCTGATTGAATCAAGAGCAGATGTAGTATCCAATCAACATAGAACCACCGATAATGGCCATAGTCTTGTTGCCTATCTGCGGACTCATGATGATAGTCCTGTAGACGCAAAAGACATCAAGGCACACATGAAAAAGCTGTTACCAGTGTATATGGTCCCCCAACAGATATTTCAGCTTCGTTGCTTTCCACTGACACCCAACGGTAAATTGGATCGCGAGCAATTGCTGGAACAAGGGTTTAGCGAACTGGAGAACACGCAAAAGACCCGAATTCCTCGAACACGCGCAGAGCAAGTGTTGTTGAAATGCTGGATTGCGGGCATTGGAACAACAGAAATCAATATGGAGGATAGCTATTTCGATCTGGGAAGCTCATTCAATTTGATTAAGATTGTTAGTGCTTTACAAGAGGATTACGGAATAAACGTATCAGTTCAGGATTTTCTGCAGAATCCGACACTGGAGAGTCTGGCGAAATTTATTGCGCCACAACTAAAAAATTCTGATGCACTTGACATACAGCAAACAAGAAAAAGTATTTTTTCGCTGCAGCAAGGGAGTGACGGAATGCCACTTTTGCTGATTCCACCTGCAGGAGTCACAGACGTTTATTTTATGCCAATGCTTGCAAAAATCGATGCTTCCATTCCGGTGTTCAGTATTAGTCCAGGTGAAATACTGGAATACAACAGCATTGCTTCCTACGCTGAGCACCTTGCCACACAGTGGATGGCCATTAACACGTCAGGGCCTTGTGTGATTGCCGGTATGTGTATGGGTACGCATCTGGCGTTCGAATTGACCAGGCAGCTGAAACTCCATGGTCACGATGTCAGGCTATTGATCGTTATTGACCATGAGGCGCCGGAAACCTTAGTCAGTCCGGCTAGTCAATTCTTCCTGAAAAAAGGACCAATCGCACCCGCTATCAGGGCGTTCAATCATTTAAGAGCTGGACGTGTGAGTCGGTTGATGTTGCGGGCATCCATCGCCATTGAAAGAAATTTTGATGACGATCTGAATCACTACATGAAGCTGCTGGAGTGGCAGAACAGAATTTCGAGTGACTATCAGGCGCTACCGTGCAGCACCGACATTCTGTTGATTCAAAGTGAGGAGTATGCTGAATTACGCGACATAGCCCGGCAATGGGAGGTGTTAACCAGTGGCAGCCTCATTATAGAGACGCTGGAAAACATCATGCATGACGACTTTACCGAGGACGAGCCGAAGCCGCTGTATAGTGTGGCAGAGGTTATCAATAGTCACCTGCAGAAAGCTGATTTACTGAAAACGGGTGGGGTGAGGTGCAGTGTTGCGCAATGTGGTGAATCAGCTTCGTCCTGAGGAATCTGGTAATAACTTGATCTTTTGCTGACTTCATATCTTGAAGCAAAGAAGGTGGATACCTGCTTGTTCATAGGGTTTCTGAAGCGCATCCGTCCAGTTTTTTGCTGATTTATTATGGCAATGAAAGCTAACTCTAGGGTCAAAGTTTGAAACTTTCCAGAAGTACAGGTACAAGAAGTTCACCAGTACCCAGAGGTGCGTAAGTGACGCTGGGTGGTGACTGATCCACATCGACGTACCGGTCGAGCCAATGCTTTTCTCCTAGAGTTTTAAGCGTTTGGGATAGTGCACGGTCGGTAACCGGATATAGTTTTGATCGAAGTTCACCAAATCGACGCTCCGGACTGCTCTCTCTGAGAATGGGTAAGGTCCATGTGCGACGTGCAATTTTCCATTCAGCCACCTCAAGCTCGCTGTCCAGCTCTGCCGCCCATGCAGCGACGCCTCTACCTTTCAGGGTCAGGATATAAGCCGGGCGCAGAGGATGTCCATGTCCCGTATTCTTGCGCACGTATCCCAGTTCAACAAGATGTTGAACAGCCGCTGAAATAGATGTTCTACTTGCCTTGAAAAAATGTGTTATCGGTGAGATACGAGGATCATTTTTTTCGTGCATATAGGCCAATATCTGTATTGACCATGCTTTTGAGCAAAGCAATATAAATTCTTTGTTGACCACAAAATATAGTTAATATATATTGGATTTAACGATTCTGGAGAATATCATGTCCACTATAAAAATCAAGAAAGAGCTAACGTTAGCCTTGTCCGTTAAAGACAGAAGCAAAGCATCGGATTGGTATCAAACTCATCTTGGATTCAAAGAGACTGTTGTAATTGATGAGGCCGGTTGGACAGAGCTGGATACCCATATCCCTGGCGTGACTATCGGGCTTGGTGATAGTGAAGATGTCGTGCCAGGGAACTGTGTGCCGGTCTTTGGGGTGGATGATATCAAGGTCGCAAGAAGCTCACTTGAAGCCAAAGATGTAAAGTTTGATGGAGAGACCATAACAATGGAAGGTATGGTGAGCATCGCCACTTTTTATGATCCTGATGGAAATGCACTCATGGTGGCAGAAGATCTAAGCGCCTGACAGATCCTGACCCGGATTTCGGGCATGGTGTTAGAGAGCACCGCAATATGCTTGAACTTGTGTGCTTGCACGTTAACGCCAGTATATTACGGGCAGGTCTAAAGATTAGCCGGGGCGTCGAAACAATCATCAAACCACACGTCATACATCGCCCAGATGCAGATCAACGCTGTACAGAGCACTTCGTGATCGTTGTCGATTCAACCTTTTCTGCATATGAGGTGCTATTGCCACACCTGTCAATAGAATGATAGCTAGTATGAACACATAGACTTCCAGTAAGGTATTTAATGACAGTCTTCCGAGTATTTTCGCACTACCCACAAATGCTGCCATTAACCAGTGGCTAGTACTTATAGCTCCGCAGATACTTAGCGTAATTGCTTGTGGCAGGCTTATTGCCGCCTTGTCGATGAGAAGCTTTAAGCAAATTTTATGCAGCATTATGGCATTGCAACTTAGTACCAGAATGCAGGTAAGTTTTGTCAGTAATTTTGGTTTTTTAGCGAGAACAGCCGTGTCAAATCCGGTATCTATGAAGATAATGGTGAGGCCAGTGATCCACAGGCCTATGAATAGCCGCAGCGTGACAGTGCCTATGTATGCATAGTCACTATCTTTCATCTCCCCACGCAAGATACGCATATCTGCCCAGAACACCAAAGCGATTGCACATCCAAAGAACAACAGATGAACGTAAACCAGCAAACACCGAAATAGTTCTATCAACAATGCCAATCTGTTTTCCTTTTGTATTTAGAGTCGCCAAGCTGAAATAAGCTGACACACGGTATCTGTGAGTCGGTTCAGCGGCTGACACCTATTTGCTAGGCAAAAACTCTATTTTCAGAACAGCGTAGATAATGAATCCAAGAATCGCTGTGAAACAAAGTAGCTGGTGATTGTATTTTCATGCAACTGATGCACATATTTATAGAGTACATGGGCTAGTAGCGGTGTGAATATTTGTCACTCAGACGATTTAACTTTGGAATCACTCACCTTTGATTCGGATTTTAACTACCACGCATCGTATTTTCATGCAGTCTGCCTTGTAGTCATCAATCTATGCTTGAGATGTCTACTATAAAGGAGTTAACATCGGCGTTACCGGCGTTGGGCTGTAAGAGCGTTAGATCTGACCTCTTTCCGAGGTTGCTTGTAACCTGTGTAACCTTTTATTGCGTCCTTGATACGTTACTTTTGAGAGAGTACATCCCAACATGCGCCCAAGGTGTGGTAGTCAGCCTTGCCTAGAGGTGATTTTCGGTTATCGATAACCAATCCGTCTCGATGACATACTCGATACCACGCACCATGAGTATGATCGATCAGGTGCTCCCAGCTCCATTGCCAGATCCTGCGATAGTCAATCAGATACCGATCTTCCTGTGTGTGTCTGAACAGACGCCACGCTGCTGCTAACGCTTCAGCGTGCACCCAGAAGTACTTTTCGCTGGCACAGAAACTTCCATCAGGTGCGACACCGTAAACGATACCTCCGTGCTGGTCGTCCCAGCCCATGGCGATGGCTTTATCATAGAGTTCCGCTGCTTTGATTGACCATTTGCCATCCGGCCTTTGCTCGTTGAGTATCAGCAGTAACTTGCACCATTCCACCTGATGCCCTGGCTGGAAACCCCATGGTTTGTATCGATCATTGGGTTTGTCCTTGTTAAAGTCCCAATCAATCTGCCAATGGCTATTGTAATGTTCCCACACTAGTCCCTGTGACTGCTCTGCCAGATCAAAAGTGAATCGGTTTGCCAGCAACTCTGCACGATCAAGGTAGCGTACCTTGCCTGTTGCTTGCCAGGCATAAAGAAGCGCCTCGCATAAATGCATGTTTGCGTTCTGACCTCTGTAGGAACTCAATACCGTAAGAGAGGCGTCTCGTTCATCAGCGTAGGCCTGGGCATTTTCATCCCAGAAGTAGCGCTCAAGAAAATCCCATGTGTTGTCAAGTACCTGCTCGGCGGATTCCACGCCTGCGCGGAGGCAACTGCCTGCAGCCAACAACACAAATGCGTGTCCGTAAGCCATGGCTCGACTGTCGATGACTCCACTGTTGTCAATCAACCAGGCATAGTGTCCATCCGCTTGTTGGTGAGCGTTCTGCAGATACGCAAGCCCTCGACGTGCCCAATCAAGGTAGTGGCTCTTGCCCTGCAGCCGGTAGGCCATTGCGTAGTTGAAGACGAATCGTGATGAGCCCACCAATTGACGTGAGTGTTGGTCAAAAACCACCCCGTTGTCGAGGAATGATTGGTGAAAGCCACCATCGTCTGCGATGACGCGCGGTTCGTAAAAATCCAGAATGGACCGGATATGCTGTTGCAGGAATTCGGGGCTTTCAAAATCAGGGGCTGATGGAATCGGCATCTAGCGATTCTACCTCGCCGTAGGCTGTCTGAACGAAATTTTTGATGCCTTGAGTGTTGTACTTAAAGGCAGTGGGTGGTAGAACATATTCATGTAACCCATTATTTTGGTCAAAGGCTGCTTCGTGTGAAACCTGGACTGCACGAGCAGGCGGCGGTTGAATCTGGCAGGGCAATTTTTCAGAAATATACACGCCCCGGGTTTGCCCCGCCAGGTAAAGTGCCTATGGCCGGAACGACAACCAGAGCCCACGCCCCATGAATGACTTGCAAGTGAACATTTCGCCAGCTACGCATCCACTGGACCGCCTGTCAGAAGCGGAATCCGGTGCAGCGGTAACATTGATCAAGGAAGATTCGCGTTTTGGTACAAAAATGCGTTTTGGCAGCGTCAATCTCCATCCTCCTCAAAAAAACGATGTCATAAAGTTCGAACCGGGCATGCCTTTTGACCGCGCTGTCGACAGTGTTCTACTGGATCTGGCCGATGGCTCAACCCATGAAGTGACTGTGTCTCTCACTACCGGTGAGGTAGTGGTGTGGAGTCGCATCGAAGGTGTCCAGCCTTCAATAATCCTTGATGAGTTTTTTGAGGCTGAAGCCACCATACGCAGCGATGAAGGATTTCAGGCTGCGTTGGCAAAGCGCGGCATTACGGATATGGAGCTTGTCACCGTTGATCCCTGGTCATCAGGCAACTATGGTGATCCGCTGGAGAATTCACATCGAATTGTGCGTGGCATGGTCTGGGTTCATGAAAAGCCTGGCGATAATCAGTACGCCAGACCGATTGACGGTCTCTCTGTGATTGTCGATCTGGCTTCCGGCAAGGTGTTGCGCATTGATGATGAGCAAGTTTTTCCAGTGCCTGCTGATTCAGCAGAATGGTCTCGCGAATTTGTTGATCATCCGAGAGAAGGGGTTAAACCCATCGAGATCATTCAACCTGATGGCCCGAGTTTTACTGTCGATGGCGATCATATTAGCTGGCAAATGTGGGATCTTCGGGTTGGCTGGACAACGCGGGAAGGTTTGGTTATCAACACGGTAACCTACACGGACGGCGAGGACGTTCGTCCTGTTTTATACCGCGCTTCTTTGGCTGAAATGACCGTTCCCTATGGTGACCCTTCATCCACGCAGGCTCGCAAGAATGCCTTTGATGTCGGTGAATACGGTCTGGGAATGCTCGCAAATTCACTCAAGCTCGGATGCGATTGCCTGGGAGAAATACACTACATGGACGCACATGTGTGCGACGCCGCCGGAGAGGTAGTACAAATACCGCAAGCTATCTGCATCCATGAAGAGGATGCAGGTATCTCATGGAAACATACCGACTTTCGAACTGAAGCCACGGAAGTACGTCGCCTGCGTCGACTGGTGGTGAGTTTTATATGCACAGTAGGCAATTACGAGTACGGCATTTATTGGTACTTTTATCAAGATGGGCGTATCGAGAACGAGATCAAACTGACCGGGATACTGTCCACTGGTGGTATGAACGACGGTGACCCACTCAAATACGGAACCGCCCTGGCACCTAATTTATATGGACCCAATCATCAGCATTTTTTCTGTACGCGGCTGGATACACAGATTGACGGAACGGCGAACAGTGTAGTAGAAGTCAATACTCTGCCAGCACCCGAAGATGAAAACCCATGGGGCAATGCGTTCTACGGTGAGCAGACAGTCTTCAGTACCGAGCAACAGGCTATTCGTCATATCGACCCCATGACAGGACGCTTCTGGAAAGTGCTAAGTAGTGAGCGCAAGAATGCAATGGGTGGTACCACCGGCTATAAGCTGATTGCCGGGGAGAACATTCTACCTTTTGCTACCGAAGATTCGTCCATTCGAAAGCGGGCGGGATATATGTGGAATCATCTCTGGGTTACACCGTACGATCGGGAGGAGAACTGGCCTGCCGGGAAATACCCCAACCAGCATGTTGGCGGCAAAGGTCTGCCCGAGTGGACTGAGAAAAATCGTTCCATCGAGGATACCGATGTCGTGTTGTGGTACGTGATGGGGCACAATCATCTGCCCAGTCTTGAAGACTGGCCAGTCATGCCCGTAGCCAGTATCGGTTTTACACTTAAACCGTCGGGATTTTTTGATCGTAGTCCGGCAATGGATATACCTGCATCGTCGACCTGTAAGTAATTCTGGTGAGGGGCAGGGATGTAAGGGTCAACCCTCTCCTCGTTGTAGTAAAACGGGATGAGGTGTGATTAATCAATCTGCGGTCGCCAGTATAGCAGCGACTGTTACTTTTAAAATCTATGGGTGTGTCGCCTATCTAGCCTGGATTATTCATGAAGCACGGGGACGCCCAGTCCGGATTCTTCCGGGGCTGGCCTTCCAGTGGAAGAATCAGGCGTGGCGGCCTTCCGCGTTTCATGTGGGCTGATGATGGAAGCGTAAAAAAGTATTGCCGGTGTGCTCCGGATGCTTCAGCGTGAACGTACCATCGTGTTCTTCAAAATCAACACCGCTAGTGACAAGGTTTTCCAGCATTGCTTTTTTACTTGAATAGCGAAAATCCATTCCGACAATAGCCGGTAGGGTTTCCTGCCTGACAAGGTTGGGGAGTTTGCCAAAGTCAGCCTCAATATCCTGACGCGACAGTATTTTCAGATCTCCATTGGCCGTCTTCAATTGGTAGCTCCCTGAGAGCTTTCTGGGTGTGCCATAGAGAGCTGCGAATGTTTCCACAAGTTCACGGTGATCTGTCGGACCGGCCATAATGCTGATACCGCAAATGCCGTACGCGGAATTGGCATGTCTCAACCATTGCGGGACATAGATAAGTTCTGGTCGATGCTGTTGACACAGAAAGAAGGACAATCGGGGCCATTTGGAATTCGGCAACAGGGCAAGCGTCGTTTTCGTTCTGTCTTTTTGACCATCTGGTAGCAGGACCTCTCGCCCGAATTCCAGATGACCGGCTGTCGTGAATCCCGCCGACTCAGCTCGCCGTGCATCTTTTTCCGAATCGGTACTATGCAGTGCGGTCAAGGCAATGCCTTCACGTTGTTGCAAGTGTTCGTGGACATGTCGACCAAAACGAAAATCACCTGCTGGCAATTTATCGATCAAGGTGTCGTCGTAGACACTCATGATTTCAAGCAAGCATCCATCAAACATTGCCAGAGATGTACTGGTTCCCCACGGATGCTTGCCAACTGCCGTCATGGTGAACCCTATGGATATCAAGTGTGCTCGCAGTTTTTCAATATCGTGTACGGCGATGAGTGGGTGGTCGATACCAAAAGATGCATTCATGGTCAAACCCCCAAAAAAATTTTGTTTGCTGAACGACGTGCTGGTGGGTCACTATTTTTGTTACGTCAGGAAATACAAGACAGGTTTCTGATCATGCTGGAGTCAGGTATGAAGCAACTGACTCTGGGCGACCCATTAAATGAATCGACCGAAGTAGGGCCAATCAGCAATGCCCGTCAATACCGGCATGTCATGAACCTTATAGATAACGCGACAAGCAGCGAAGGCGGTCGAGCGATAGCGGGAATTATTCCGAAGGGCGAAGGTCTCTTCGTGGTCCTCACCATACTGGCAGACCTTGAGCCTGCGTCAACTGCTGCCAGTCAGGAGATCTTCGGTCCGGTTGTCACGAGCTTGCAATTTGAAAATGTATACAAAAATGCTCCATATTGGCTATACTAAGTTGTATGGCTAGTTATTGTATACATGAAATCGACTGAAAAGCTTGCGAGTGATTCGCAAACCGAGCGGGTTTTGCGCGAGCTGCGGAGCCAGATTATCGCAGGACACTGGCCAGCGAACAGCAAGCTACGCGAGGTACCGCTCGCCAGTGCCCTTGGTGTGTCACGTACACCATTAAGGTCAGCGTTGCTGAAACTGGAACAGGAAGGTCTTGTGGAGCGTTCGGGTGGTGGATATACCGTGCGAGGTTTCTCTATCGACGATGCGTACATGGCGATAGAATTACGCGGTGTCATCGAAGGCACTGCGGCACGTCTGGCTGCGCAGAGAGGCGCTAGTGCATCTGATTTAGAAGGCATCAGGCAAACGGTTGCCGCCATTGACCGTGTCATCGCTGATGAATTAATCGACGGCTATGCACCACTTAATGACCTTTTCCATGATCAGGTGGCGCAGCTTGCAGGTAATGAGCTGCTCAAGCGAGAAATCGAACGTGCAGGTCAACTTCCGTTTGCCGCACCCAGTGCATTTTCATCCAGTCGCGAAGACCTCAGTCGTTTCAAGACATCCTTGCTTATCGGGCAGCAACACCATCGTGCATTGGTGCAGGCCATCGAGCGCCGGGAAGGTGCACGCGCTGATGCTCTTGCAAGAGAACATGCTCAATTAGCCAAAGCGAATGTAGAGGCAGCTTACCGTGACCATGCCAGCAACCATCGTAAAGCGCCTCAGCTAGCGTTGATAACCCCGGAGAGATCATAGTGAGAGTACAAGTCGCTATTGTCGGCGGAGGACCTTCGGGGCTGCTACTGGGCCAGCTTCTGCACAACGCCGGTATTGAGGCAGTTGTGCTTGAGCGCAAGACACGCGATTATGTTCTGACGCGCATAAGAGCTGGCGTATTGGAGCGTGGTCTGGTACAGCTGCTGGATGAGGCTGATGCCGCCGAACGTCTGCATCGGGAATCGTACGCTCACAAAGGGATTGTTATCTCCAGTAACGACGACTATTTTGATCTTTCGTTTGAACAGTATATTGATCAGCCCATGACAGTTTACGGTCAAACTGAGCTGACAAGAGACCTCTATGATGCGCGTGAGAGAGTTGGCGCTGCCACTTTGTTTAACGTGGAGAATGTCACTCTGAACGACCTGCAGTCAGGCTCACCCAGCATCGACTGCCAGGTCAATGGCGAAGCCATGCATATCGATTGTGATTACATCGCTGGTTGCGATGGTTTTCATGGTGTTTGCCGTCAACACATCCCCGATGACAGAAGAACTGAATTTATAAAAGAATACCCATTCGGCTGGTTGGGAATCATGTCCGAGACCCGGCCAGTCCACCACGAGCTCATCTATAGCAATTCTGATCGTGGCTTTGCGTTGTGCTCCATGAGAAACGAGAATTTAAGTCGTTACTATGTGCAGTGTGATTTGAGCGACAGCGTTGATAACTGGAGTGATGACGCATTCTGGGACGAGTTAAAGCGTCGTATACCAGAACGCTTTGCCAGTACAATTCAAACCGGCCCATCCATAGAAAAATCCATTGCGCCATTGCGCTCGTTTGTTTGCGAGCCCATGCAATGGGGAAGTTTGTACTTGTGCGGGGATGCCGCGCACATCGTTCCTCCCACGGGCGCAAAGGGATTAAACACGGCAGCATCCGATGTGCGCTATCTCTATGAGGCTCTAAAGCAGCGATACGCTGATAACGATGACAATGGGCTGCAAAAATATTCTCAAAAAGCGCTTGCAAGGGTCTGGAAAGTTGAGCGATTTAGTTGGTGGATGACATCCACCTTGCACCATTTTCCTGGTCAATCAGAATTCGATCTTAAGATCCAGCAAGCTGAGGTCGCTTTTCTTGCGGAAAATCATGCTGCACAGGCAAGCCTGGCAATCAATTATGTCGGACTGCCTTACTAGTCGCGGTTGATTTTGTAGTCTACAGAACGGAAAGCTAATTCGCTATAAGCTTCTGGACCCGGAATTTTTACGTGTTTAGCCAGCCAGCCGGAGTTTCCCGCTGGCCAGCTTATTGACCTGTGTGTAACAGATTGAATCGCACTCACTCACCTATTTACGGCTTTTTTATTTCAATTCACCAGTCTCGCGCCTTGCAACCTCCATAGCCGCTTTCCATTCCTCCAACAGCGCAGCGCAGCGCCGCCAGTTACTCTTTCGCCGAACCCTGCTTCTATGCCATCGTTCAGTTTTTCGCGCATGGTATTCAGCTCTTGCTCGTCAATTGCAGTAAACATAGGGTCACCCTTTGCTTCGATATAATCGCGCGAGCCGGCTTGCCATTGGTCAACCGTTGCTCCCATGCTACACGTAACTGTACAGCCAGAGTTTGCATCGAGTACCGTTCGCGCCTCATCAGATAGTGCTTCATAGCGTTCACGGCTCATGAAAGCCATGCCCGTCGCACCGCCCAGTGGCAAGGTAATATGATCGGTGTTGACCACATCAAGCTTAAAACCGGGAAAAGCTGTAAAAGTCATGAAACTGCCATCAGCAGTATTACGCTGCGGCGCTTGATAATGCTCCGGTGCAATGATGGACAACGGGGTACCACCGTAGGCAGACACAATCTGGGATTGAATCGGACTACCAACCATGATCTTCTTGCCCTTAAGGTCAGACATGGTAGTTATTGGTGGGCCATTGAGATGAGCAGAAGATTGAGGGAAATTGACAAAGAAAAGCGGCACCAGATCACCCAGTTCTTCGTCAAATGCACCTGACTCGTACAGGCTGCAATAGGCAATCGCAGCCGCTTCTGCTGAACCTTCTATAAAAGGAACCGTTGAAACCAGTGAACGCGGGAAACGACCAGGATTGAATACCTTGATGCCCCTGCCGATTTGGATAACATCGTCGGCAATTCGGTCGACATAGTTGGTCGTGTTTACCAACATCTTGCCGTGCCTCAAGTCGATTTCTACCTGACCGTTGGCTTCAGCGTTGACCTTTTCTGACCAGGGTATGAAAAACCGCTGGTTTATAGGATGTTGCTCTGAGTTGCCGGTACCAAAAGTCAGCGTCTCAGCGCTCACACCTTGTGACCTTGAGTTCATCGATATGGCTGACATCACCCGGACGAATCTCGGTCACTTGTAAGTAATCGCGTGGGTGAGGCAGCTGTTGTCCCGGAACGCCGAAACCAATAGCGTTGGGGACATCACAGGCAGCACAAAGTCCATCGACAATAGACTGTGTTCCGGGAGGACCATAGATAGTCAGTGGAAGTTTGCGTTGCGTCATCATGTTAAGACCAAGACAGGCAAACAGGCTACCAATGTGGTCGAAGTGATGATGTGTCAAAAAGATATGATGAACATCGCGAAACTCGATTCCGGCGCGCTTGAGTTGCCCCATTGCACCTTCCCCGCAGTCAACAAGAATGGGGACATCACCATGCATGATGGCATGTGCTGGTTGCGCACGTTGCGGGTTCTGCATTGGGCCGCCAGCGGTGCCCAGCGTGATAACGGAAGATGGTGAGAGCAAGGGTGCCTCCAGTGTTGTGTAGTCGCCTTGTGCGACGTGTCGAACGAGACAGATTATGCTGACACTAACTCATTGAGAAAATTGTTTTTTGCAATCAGACCTATTCACAGAGCAGATGCCTGATAATGACCTTAGCGTGAAACGTCGTTGTAGCAAGTAGACTGTTTCAGTTCTGTGGACTTAGCATCGCCTGTACTTCAGTGACGACTTCGCCGTCGCGAATGCGATCAAAATCCAGCGACAAACCGCCCTCGGTCAAGGTTCTCTTGTAGGTGTGAATTTCGTAGCCACCAGAATCTGAAATGTAAAGCGCTCTGACGGTCAAGGTTTTATCTTCCAGTCCGGCCCAGACGTAAGGGGCCTTGTCGATTCCAACAGGATCATAGGATACCGTGTGGCCAAACACGTTTTTCTTCATGGCTGAAGCGAAAATACCCGGTCGTGCAGAAGGGAAAAAATCGATGGACGTTTCGCTGACCTTTTTCTCGCCATTGCCACGATAGGTTACGGCTGTCCATTCCAGAGTAAACCCTTTTTTCTCTCTCGGTTTGATGATGACGGCCAGGTCCCTTTCGGATACCTCTCCCTTGACAACGTTGACAGAGTTGCCCGTATAAGTTCCAAAAAATGGCGCCAGCTGTTCATTATGATGCAAGTCTTCTTTTGCGGTGCATTGAATCTGTAACAGGCATGCCGCTATCAGTAGAAATCCGGGCACTGAACGAATAAGTATCACGATAACTACCCTGTTGTATGACTGGACGAGGTGCTCGTTTTAACAGCATACGCAGTTTCTTTGCGTGCGTATAGAAACGGTACCGGCAAATAGTGATTGGCTCGATTTCGTTCAAGCCGGAATCTGGACGTCTTTGTCGATTCCACGCGAGTTTGCAGCCGAGCCTGTCGACCCTTGATTCTGGCACGAGTCCAACGGTGAATGGGTGCAGGAACTGAGATATTGGTAATTTGCACGACTTTGTTGCATTGATCAAGATGATGCGCCATTTAATCAGCTTCCGCTGGTTCGAGCATGAAACGAATGAAAAATGCCGATAGCGCATCAAAATCGGTCAGTGGCAGAACGCTGGAGACGTATTGGTCAGGCCTGACGATAACCAGTGCTCCCGCGACACGATCGACGCCTCGAGTATCAAAAATATCAGATGAATCGTTGTTACTGGCACAGAATATTTTTTCATAGTCGATAAGTTGATAGACGCCTTTTGCTGGCAAAAGAATGGCTGGCATGGTTTCCAGAGTGTGTTCGTGATGATGCATCTGAAAAACGGCACGAATGTCAAATACGCTATCCACGTCAGTGTTTTTCGGGGTAAAACGTCGCACGGGACTCTCGAGATTCTGGTCAAGAAAATTGCAAAGATCTGCGACTGGATGTCCAGGGTGCCCCTTGTCGGTAGAACCGGCAAAAATAATCAAGCGCCAGCGTCCATCGGCTTTCATGGTATGGCCAAGTTGCATACGTCGTGCGTCGCTTAGTCTTGTTACAGCCTCCGAATGGAAACGCATGCCGGTTTGCAGACCCGTGGCAAGGTGCTGGTATTCAGCTGTTTGAGTGATGGTTGAACACTCGTACCGGGTTTCTACGCCTGCCGTATAGCGCCCGTGCTTGCTGAAATAACGCTGGAATTGCTTTACTTCGCTGTTATTGGTGGGTCTGGCACTGAACAACCGGGCCATATCCTTGTCAAACTCTATTAACTCGCGGGCTTTGGCCTGTCTTTCAATGGAATAGGTATTCAGAAGGGCAGGTTTTGCTTGAGAACGCAACACAGCGGCCAGTTTCCAGCCCAGGTTGAACGCATCAGCCATGCCTACATTCATTCCTTGTCCGGCTTTTGGACTATGCGTGTGGCATGCATCTCCCGCAATAAAAATATCTGGCGAGTTTGGCTCGCGATGGTTATCCGGTGCGTTGTCAAAAGTATCACAGACGCGCTGACCGATTTCGTAGGCTGACCACCACGGTACCTGCTTTATTTCAAGAGTGAACGGACTGAGTATGGCGCGTGCCTTTTTGGCAAGCATATCGCTTGTGACACCACGATCGCCGGCCCGCTCAGTGGCGTGTAGCTCGCCCAGTTCGATATACATACGGACCATGTAGCCGCCTTCACGCGGGATGATCAGCAGACTGCCCTGATCCTTTGATTGTACAGCCACTTTTTTTCGGATATCCGGAAAATCCGTGACCGCCAGGATGTCCATGACTCCCCAGAGCTGACGGGCAGATTCACCATGAAGTTTCAACCCCATGGACTGTCTGACATGACTCCGGGCACCATCGCATCCGACGACATAGCGGGCATGTACAAGCTCGGTTTTGTCAGTTAAGTCCAGACGTCTTAGTGTGGCAGTCAGAGGGTATTCGCAGTCCGTGGTTCTTTCTATGGATACAAGCTCCCGGTTGTAGTCAGGTGTAAGCCGATGGGCGCTGTTGTACATTTTCTGGAGGTAGAAATCATGCACGCGCGCCTGATTGAGGATTACGTGAGGCATTTCAGACAGGTCATCTTCGACATCCTGAACAAGATCCGCCCGGTATAAGCCAGGCCCATCGGGTTCTGGACGCCAGAATGCCACTTCATTAACCCAATACGCTTCCTTGCAGACTTTTTCCGCCATATCGAACGCCTCGAACATTTCCACGGATCGGCAGGCGATACCATCGGCTTGTCCAACTTCAAGCGGTCCGGATTTTCGTTCCACGATTTTTAGGGACAGATCCGGAAACACAGACAGCTGCGTGGCAAGCGTCAATCCGGCGGGCCCGCAGCCAACAATGAGTACATCGACGTTCTGAGTGTTGACACTGGCCGCAGCGCTGGCAGCGGCTACGGATGGGTCACCTGTTTCATAACCGTCAAGGTGGTACTGCATGACTTCTGACTCCGTTCTGGATACCGGCCGGCAAGTGGCACAGTGCGCTGGCTTTGTAACACATTCTTTATGAATTGCTGATGTTTAACGACTACTTGCTCACTGGCTGATTTGAAGATAACAGTTGACTAAAAGAAGTTATGAGACATAATGATAACGGTTTTTATTCGAGAGCACGATGTATGAACCTTGAAGGGCAAGTGGCTGTAGTGACGGGTGCCGCAAGTGGGTTGGGTGCCGCTACAGCGCGCCGCCTTGCACAGTCTGGCGTACGGGTAGGAATCCTGGATTTTGATGTTGAGCGAGGTAAGGCGGTAGCTGCAGAGATCGGCGGTCGGGCGGTAGCACTGGATGTCAGTGACGAATCCGCTGTCGATAAGGCGCTGAGTGACATAGAGGAGCACCTTGGAGCAATACGTATTGCGGTCAACTGTGCAGGAGTCGGCAGCGCGGCCCGTATTGTCGGTCGCGAGGGAAAGACCTCTTTTGATGTGTTTCAGCGCACGCTGTCAGTCAACCTGTTTGGAACCTACAATGTAATGACCCACGCTGCTCGCCGAATGATGAACACCGAGTCACTGGACGATGGAGAACGTGGAGTAATCATCAATACCGCCTCGGTCGCCTGGGAGGATGGACAACTGGGTCAGGCTGCCTACGCGGCGTCGAAAGGGGCAATAGCGTCGATGTGCCTACCTGCGGCACGCGAATTTGCGCGCGCAGGCATTCGTGTTATGAATATTGCGCCCGGGCTATTCCATACACCGATGATGGAGGGATTGCCTGAAGAGACAACCGCTGAAATTACTGCCAATATACCGTTTCCCGCCCGTCTTGGTAATCCGGATGAATACGCCATGCTTGTAGAGCATATCGTTGGCAACCGTTTCCTCAACGGAACCACTATTCGTCTGGACGGTGCTGTGCGCCTGCCACCACGCTGAGGACAAAGGTCATGACCGACTCAATGCTTCAAATTAGTGTCGATGGCGCAATTGCCACATTGACCATGAACCGACCCGACAAACGCAACGCCATGTGTGAAGAACTGCTCGCAGCGCTTGACACATTTTTTTCAGATCCTCCCGAGGGTGTCAGAGTTGTTATTCTGACCGGAACGGAAGGCCACTATTGCTCAGGACTTGATTTATCCGAGCATGTGCATCGTTCAGCTGAAGACAACCTTTATCACTCGCGCCATTGGCATAACATCACAAACAAGATTCAATTTGGTGGGCTAGCCGTGGTTTCCGCCATGTTCGGTGCGGTAATTGGTGGTGGGCTGGAACTGGCCGCCTCTACTCATGTGCGTATTGCCGAACCGTCAACACTGTTCCAGTTGCCTGAGGGTCGGCGTGGTATTTTTGTAGGCGGTGGTGCAACGGCTCGAGTCGGCAGATTGCTGGGAGCTGACAGAATGACAGAGATGATGTTAACCGGGCGAAAGTACAATGCCGACGAAGGGCTGGCCCTGGGCCTTGCACATTATTCAGTAGAGGAGGGAGCAGCACTACCGATGGCGCAAGAACTGGCTGGCAAGATCGCGCGCAATGCACCCATGTCAAACTATTTGATGATCCAGTCGATTCCCCGCATCAATGACATGTCTCGTGAGGACGGGCTTTTCACCGAATCGCTTGCAGCGGCTCTATCACAAACAACACCAGATGCTCAGGAGGGTTTGCAGGCCTTTCTTGAAAAGCGAGCACCAAAATTCAGATAGCAAGATGCGCAAGATGGATGCAATGTCGCCTTTGCCTGTACAGGTGAATGACACCACGCTCAACTCTCTGCTTGGCTATCACTTGAAACGGGCCTTCAACATTGTTCAAAGCGATCTGACAAAAACGCTTAAACCGTTTGAGCTTCGGATGCTGACGTTCACGGCATTGATTCTGATTGTCGACAACCCTGGTCTTAGTCAGTCGCAACTGGCTGATGCCATGGACATCGAGCGCCCTAATCTTGTCGTTATTATCGATGAACTGGAGCAACGCAGACTCATTATCAGAGATCGTGTTAGAACTGACCGACGCATATGGGCACTCAAGCCAACACCCAGTGGTGTGAGTTTGAGTAAAAAGGCGCTTGCAGCCACCAGGGCACATGAAGCAAAACTGCTGGCTGGTCTTGATGCAAAGATAACCAGCGAACTTATGTCTACAGCCACCGCCCTTCATCACCATCTGAACACTAAAACAAGAGGATAAAAACCATGGTGGATATCACCAAGGCGCGTGCCATAGACATCCACACGCATGCAGAGGAGCCATGCGGTTGTCATTCAGACGATGGCTATGATGATCTGCAGTCGACCATGGCAACGTATTTTCGCGCACCGTGGACTCATCCGCCAACGATTGCCGAAACAGCAGCCCATTATCGGGAACAGAACATCGCAGCCGTCATATTCCCGGTAGATGCCGAGCGTGAAACTGGCTATCGGCGCTATTCGAATGATGAGGTTGCGGAAATCGTTGCCCAGAACAGTGACGTTTTATTGCAGTTTGCGTCTATTGATCCCTGGAAGGGAAAAATGGGGGTACGGGAGGCGCGTCGCCTGATTCGCGAATACAAGGTCAAGGGGTTCAAGTTCCACCCTACCATGCAAGGCTTTTTCGCCAATGATCGTATGGCCTATCCGTTGTATGAGGTTCTACAGGAAGAGGGCTGTATTGCACTTTTCCATACCGGGCAGACAGGTGTCGGCTCAGGGATGCGCGGTGGTAATGGGATGCGATTGAAGTATTCCAATCCCATGTACATGGACGATGTGGCTGTGGATTTTCCGGATTTGAAAATCATTCTGGCGCATCCTTCCTTTCCCTGGCAGGAGGAAGCTCTGGCGGTGGCTCAGCACAAACCGAATGTCTACATCGATCTGTCTGGCTGGTCGCCGAGGTACTTTCCTGAGATTCTGGTTCGCTATTGCAATTCGATTCTAAGAAAAAAAGTGCTCTTCGGATCAGATTGGCCAATGATCACACCAGAACGCTGGTTGTCTGATTTCGAGAAGATTGCGATAAAGGATGAGTTGCGCGAGGACATCACCAAAAACAACGCAGCAAGACTACTGGGGCTGATGTAAGCACGGTGTCGCCAAGCAAAGCTAACCCTGTCGTGTCGTCAATCCACAGCAGGGTCAGCTTGTTGCAGCATCAAATGTTGAAGTAGTAGCCTGAGCTAGAGAACGTCTGAAAACCCGATAATAACGAATTCGAAGTCGTCGATATCGACCGCGTTTCCAACACTTTCAATAACCAGGGTGTTGGCACCTTCGTTAAGTATTCCAGCGGTCTCGAGAGTAATGGTCTGATCCGTGTAGGAACCGTCAGCGTTTGTGTTTCCTGTCGTTGCCACCTGAGTGCCATTGATCGAGATGGTGTTGCTTCTCTGGATTCCCTTGGCAAACCAGCGGAAATTCAGGATGTCCTGACGAGCCTGATCACCGGTGAGGTTGAAGTTCCTGGTTAAACTCGGGCCCTCTGTGCCTCGCTGAAACTGGGAATTCTGCGCACCAGTGAAGCTGTCATCGCCCAGATGACGAACTTTAGGAACCTCATCTATCAACACGAATGCTTCTGTGATTGCCGCAAGTTCAACGCTGGATGTGGTGACTGCCTCCCCCGTATTTGACAAGGCAATGGCCGAAGGCTGAAATCCTGCGGCTGTTATAACCAGTACGTACGAATCCGGTATTAGCTCTTCCAATGCGACGAGTGCGTAGTCACCCAGTCTGTCGGTCTCAGTCAATACCTCCTGATTCGTCTCGCTGTTTGAATTGATAAGCTCAAGTGATACCTGAGCACCCTCGATGGGCGTTCCCGTTTCTTCCTCGGTGACGTTACCTCGAATGACGTTGCCCTGGAAAGGGAAGCCATTGTCACCCCGTCCGTCACCGTTTAGATCGCTCGTTTCCGACGGGTTGTTGGGGAACTGGTCGCGATCATCGGATACGCCATCTCCGTCCGTATCCAAGCTCGCTAGTGGATCGTTTGGAAATTGATCCACGCCATCCGGAGAACCATCAGCATCGGTATCCGGGTTTTGCGGATCAGTTCCAACTTCAAGCTCGCGCACATCCGTCAGGCCGTCGCCATCAGAGTCAACGGTATCATCTTCGACAACTTGACAGGCATCACCCGTACCTTCGCCATCCGAATCAAGCTGATCAGGATTTGCCGTATCAGGGCAATTGTCTTCGTCATCTGCAACGCCATCTGAGTCAGCGTCAGCGACCCCTTCGGGTGTGCTGTCACAGACATCACCTGTACCGTCTGCATCTGTGTCCAGTTGATCCGGATTAGATTCGGTACGGCAGTTGTCGTCGTCGTCGGCAACACCGTCCTCATCTTCATCGGCAACGCCTTCCGGAGTGCTGTCACAGACATCACCTGTGCCGTCTGCGTCGGTGTCAAGTTGATCCTCATTAAACACATCGCGGCAATTGTCTTCGTCATCGGCAACACCGTCCGCATCCTCATCAGCAATACCATTAGGTGTGCTGTCACAGACGTCGCCAGTGCCGTCTGCATCGGTGTCCAGCTGATCCGGATTGGAAACGGTGCGGCAGTTGTCTCCATCATCGGCAACACCGTCCGCATCTTCATCGACTATTGGTACGGGTGTTTCATCGCAGACATCACCTTCGCCGTCAGCGTCTGAATCCAACTGTGCAGGATTGGCAATAGACGGGCAGTTATCCATGTCATCGGCAACGCCATCCGTATCTCCGTCAGCCATGACGACAACCAGGACATCACAAGCATCGCCGGTGCCGTTGTCATCTGTATCAACCTGATCAGGATTGGAGACCGCTGGACAGTTATCGTCGCCATCAGCGATGTTGTCGTTGTCTGAATCTGTGATGTTGTCGTTTTCCGAATCTGTGATGTCGTCCAATGTTCCATCACAGGCATCGCCCACATTGTTTGCGTTTGCGTCCAGCTGGTCGACGTTGGGAATTCCAGGGCAGTTGTCTATGCTGTCTGCGATAGTGTCTGAATCGGTGTCCAGATCAACAAGGGGCAGGTTGTTTTCGTCGTCGCAAGCATCAGCGATGCCATCACGGTCAATATCTGGTTGATCCGCGTTGGCCAGCGAAGGCGTGCAGCTGTCGCTATCATTCGAGGCCTGCTCACTGCTGCCTGTTTTCACACCCGCTGAATTTTCACCGCAACCAGCGAGCGCACCTGCCAGAAAAATACAAGCAAGCAGTGCTCTAATATTGCTTACAAGTAATGTTGAAAATCTTTCTCTCATGATGAGTTCCTTCTCGGACCAACAATAGATATGAAACGGGGTACTTTCGTCATACGAGCGTAACTGTTTTGTACCGCAATTTGTCAATTTTTTGATCAAACCGGTTCTAACCCGAATCAGACCCATCGGCGGCTTTTTTTACCGAACATTAATTTACCGGGGCCGCGTTCATCTAAAAACAGACGTGCCTTTAACGAACATGTCGCCATTTTTTGACGCCTTGCGGTGCTCGTTCCAGTAGAGTCCTGTGGGTAATGGCGTGACGGCTGGCTAAACAATTTAGCAATAAGCCAACTTGCAATCTGTATTAGACGCAATATTTAGACGCAATAAAACGATATGATTGTGTAGCGCCAGTCTCTACCGACCTCCAAACAATCACCTGATTTCGTCATGACCAAGTCTTGTATTATTTGTGTAGCCATTACCGGCAGCGTGCCCACTAAAGAGAGTAATCCCGCCGTTCCGATTACTGTGCCCGAACAGATAGAAAGCACGCAGGAATCCTTCGAAGCCGGGGCCAGCATTGCACACTGTCACGTGCGCAATGACGATCAGACGCCATCGAGTGATCCGGAGAAGTTTGCACGTCTCAAGGAAGGGATAGAAAAGTATTGTCCCGGGATGATTGTTCAGTTGTCTACTGGAGGGCGATCTGGCGCAGGCAAAGCCCGTGGAGGAATGCTCTCTTTATGCCCTGACATGGCTTCATTATCGGTAGGTTCAAACAATTTCCCCACCCGGGTTTACGAAAATCCCCCTGATCTGGTGAATTGGCTTGCCTCTAAGATGGTACAACATGATGTAAAGCCTGAAATCGAGGCGTTCGACTTAAGCCACATCCTGCATGCTGCAAGCATGCATGCCAGGGGAGAAATCAAGGACGTGCCTTACGTGCAGTTCGTTATGGGCGTGAAAAATGCCATGCCGGCTGATCGTGAAGTCTTTGATTTTTATGTCAAGACCGTACAACGCCTGTTTGGGCAGGATGTGCACTGGTGTGCTGCAGGCATTGGTGCTAACCAGGCGATTCTCAATGACTGGGCAATTGCCAACGGTGGCCATGCACGTACCGGCCTTGAAGACAACGTGCGCATCAACCGTGAGACCTTGGCGGCATCCAATGCAGCGCTGGTCGAGCGAACGGTAGCGGTCTGCGAAAAATATGAACGTCCGGTCGCATCGTGGCGCGAAGCAAGGGAAATGCTGGGATTACGACAAGTTGCTGCATGATTTAAACGCTATTACCTGATCCGGGTGAGGTCGATCGGCAGCGTCTGACGACCTGTATCGCACCGTATCCGCACATTGCCATAAGCTTCACAATGACTTCCCGATAGTCAATAGTCGCAAAACAAAATGAGAGTTTTGATCTGATGAATTCCACGGTTCCCCACGAGGTTAGACAGGATATACGTTCTGATGGATCGCGGCTTCTGACCAGTAATCTGGGTTTGGGGACCGCTGCACGTAACACGGGACAATGGCTTCATCACTGGGCAGACAAGGCACCCTCACGCGTATTTCTTGCCGAGAGAAGTGGTGCAGGCTGGCGTGAGGAATCCTTCCATTCCATGTTGCAGCAAGTGCAGCATGTGGCGCAGGCTCTGCTGGCTCGTGGTATGTCGGCCAAGACCCCCGTGCTTGTATTGTCAGGTAATGGCGTTGATCACGGAATACTTGCCTTGGCAGCACAATATGTTGGCGTTCCTGTCGTACCGCTGGCAGAACAGTACGCTTTGATCAGCGAAGCTAACGACAGGCTGATCGATGCTGTGACGATGGTGCGCCCAACGATGGCCTACGTATCCGACGCTGCACAGTTTGCGGGTGCAATCGGTCTCGACGCCCTGGCAGACATCGAAATAGTGGCCTCCGCAACAGAGGGTGCGCAACGAGCGGTTACGCCATTTGCAGAACTGTTAAAAGGCGATGATAGTGTAGATCTGGCTGCCGAGCATGCAAAGGTGGGTCCGCAAACCGTGGCCAAGATTATTATGACCTCGGGCTCGTCATCCAAACCCAAAGGTGTCTTGACCACGCATGAGATGCTCTGCGTTAATCAGCTGCAAATATCCACTGCCATGCCGGTGCTGACTGCGCGACCACCGCTCATTATGGACTGGTTGCCCTGGAACCACGTTTTTGGTGGCTCTCATAATTTTAATATGATGCTCGCCAATGGTGGCAGTCTTTATATCGACGACGGTAAACCCATCAAGGCAGGCTTTGGTCGGATGCTTGAAAACCTGTCCATGAAGGCAGGAACTCTGGCATTGAACGTACCTATAGGTTTCTCCTTGTTACTGGATGCTTTTGACAAAGACGATTCGCTGAAACGCAAGTTCTTTGCTGATCTCGATCTGATGTTTTATGCCGGTGCATCTCTATCCGAAGACGTCTGGGATGGTTTGGAAAAAATGGCTACAGAAGTTCGCGGCGATGTTCCGATGATGGTCTCATCGTGGGGGATGACAGAAACCGCGCCCGCTTCCATCATGGTGCATGAAAATATGGGCAGAGCAGGCGTAATCGGCGTGCCACTTCCCGATGTAAAAGTAAAACTTCTTCCACTGGCCGATGAGCGTTACGAGCTGCGTGTCGCCGGACCGAATGTCATGCCCGGCTACTTTAATGATGAGCAAAAAACCAAGGAGTCATTTGATGAAGAGGGTTTTCTCATCACCGGCGATGCGGTGAAGTTTCGGGACAGTGGTAATCCTGATGCTGGTCTGATCTTTAACGGCCGTACCTCGGAAGATTTCAAGCTGATGAGTGGCACCTGGGTACGTGCTGCTAACCTGCGGCTTTCGGTATTAGGTGTGCTGGCAGGACTTGTTCAGGATGTCGTGATTACCGGACAAGACAAGGCTGATATTGGCCTGTTGATTTTTCCACTGCCTGATGCTCTCAACGAAGCCCAGGGCGATGTGCTGTTAAACGCACCAGAACTCGCGGCTGAAATCGGTCAGCGTCTGAGAGATGCTTCGAAAACACACGGCTCGTCCATGCGCATTGCACGGGCAGTATTGCTGGCCGAGCCACCATCGATAAAAGATGCAGAGATAACGCCAAAAGGTAGTCTGAACCCGCGCAAGATTCTGGAACGTCGCGCCGAACAGTTCCAGCGCTTGTATAGCGATGATGACCCGGCGGTTATTCGGGTATAGGAGCCTGGTTTACAACTTCAGCGTTAACAATTGGCGTAATGATCATGAGCTTGTGATAGCACTGATCATTTATCGCGGGTACGGTTTTTCCTCTTTGTCCGTGAAATGTCGGTTTGCAGTGCCGTTTGCCGGTATTTTTAAATTGATATCCGGGTAATGTCCCGTGTCTTGCATCGGATTACGTGTGCCGACTATAAGAAATACAACATCGGTATCGGTACGATTAATCATGTGATGACCATTGGGCTCTCCTGCCGCATGGGTTGTGACGTCTCCCGGTACAAGTTGAGTTTCACCATTGTCGTCAACCAGAATAGGTGTACCTTGTAAAATGTAGACCAACTCGTCCTCATGTGTGTGCCAATGACGCTGGGACGACCAGGCACCCGGCGAAAGTAAGCACCGATGAACTCCAAACTGTGTGAGGCCGCCAGCATCGGAAAGGCGTTCGCTTCTCCTTTCCAGGCAAGGCTTGTCGTAGGGTGATGGGTACCCGCTACCTGTGCGAACATCAATAGTAGATGCATCGAGTTTTGGCATTGATTTCCCCTTGTTAACGATAGAGACGTTGTCACGGGCAGTGGACGTGGACCCACGACAGTCAATGCACATTATGCAAGTATTCAGGGCGCTGTGATATGGCTGATCAGAAAACTAAAGACTATTACAACTTGAATGCCACGTTCTATGGCAACGTTGTGCCAGATCCTCTTGGTCAATTTGCGAGCCATCAGAAACGGTTCATACGCAGAATAAATTCAGGGGGGCACATACTTGATCTCAGATGTGGTGGTGGACATGCCACGGTGGTATTTATCGAGAACGGTTTTGAAGTGACTGCATTGGATGGGTCCGCTGAGCTTGCAAAAATTGCTTCGCAACGCGCGAATATTGAGGTGATCGTGAAAGATTTTTCCGATCTTGAGTTCGACTGTGAGTTTGATGGAATTTGGGCTGCAGCTTCTCTGACCCATGTATCACTGGATGCTTTGGATGACGTGCTTGAAAGAGTTTGCAGGTCGCTAAAGCCCAACGGTTTATTGTTCGCTTCATTTAAGTGCGCAGACGCAGACTGGCGGGATGCCGAGGGTCGTTTCTATAGCGCGATTGGTCCTCATGTACTTCGTCAACTGGCATTGCGGTCAGGACTTTTAGTTGATTCAATTGATTTAGGAGCCTGCACGGCAGAAATCAATCGGCTACGAGCAGCCCACTTTTGGCCAAATTTTGCGCTCATTTTCGTCACTTAGCCAGCTAAACTCCTCAAATGAGCACAAAATTTGACTCAAAATTGGACTACTCTCGCTCGAT
>JBGCGC010000093.1:0-8157 GCA_045110475.1 Granulosicoccus sp. | reverse complement strand
CTCGTGACGTTGTTCTGTTCAATTCACGAATCTCTTGATCGATGGAATCGGATTTTTTTTACGATCTCGCTGCGCAATCATCGCCAGTTGCTGACGAAGCGCTAGAATTTCTAAGTGGAGCAGCGCCCTGCTTCATAGCATGCCAACAATTGTATCGAGCAACGGTTTAAGTAGCGTGATCATGTTAAAACCCATACTGGCCATGGGTAGGAATTGTCAACCGTATCAATGAGTACCAGTTTTTGGTAGGGACAAGTGTCAGCAGATGACTTTATTGTTGAACGCTGAGAATATATTTTTTACTCAGAATGTATACGCCACTCAAAAACCGACTTCAGAACTTATAAATAGTTATGACAGCTACAAAGCATCGAATAACGACTAAAAATACCTGCACTGTCATTAACTCTATGTAACAAGCAAAAATAACTATTTTATATAGGGCGTGTGTAAATTATTTAGTGGTAATTTGACCAAATACTGATTTTCAGGAATAAGGAAAATCCTCAAGTTATCCAATTTCAGTATTTGTTCTTAAACGACTTTTTCAATATTTTTACACCAGCTTGATGGAGCAATATCTATGTTCACCATTAGTCCAATATCGAAATATCGATGTCACTTTCTACAAATAGGTTTTATTGCTATTACACTTCTCACCACGTCATTAATATCCCTGGAAGCACACGCAGAGAAAAACAAACGTGTGTGTGTAAGCCAAGGTGGAAAGTATGCAATTAAGATCAACAAGGGATTTATTCAAAAGAGCCTATGTGAAAACGGGCACGGGGCTAATGACTCCTGGCGATCAGGGGTTAGCTACGAAAGGCTCGGCCAAGCAAAGCAAGAAGAATATGGAGACTTTGGAAGAGGCATTTATAAAACCTGTGAAGAGTTTTCCACCACAGACCTTGGCTGGGGAGGAGATGATGAGGTAGTTGTAGATCCTTGCCCAGCAATGAATTATGCAGGAGGTATGGGCTTCCATCAAATGTGGAAGCCCGGAATCCGTGATGTTTACTTTGTTGGCTTAATCCCTTTCAGCGAAAAAATTATAAAAGGTACCCCGTGCGGTGGATCGGGTTGCTCGTTGGGTTATACTTTTTCGACGACGAAGTCAATTAGCTATACAGCAGGTAGTGGTTTCAGTGCCGGACCCATATCCGGTTCGGTATCTTTTACTCACGGAACTTCAACGACTTGGGGGGCCAGCAGATCTGACAACTGGGGAGCAGGTCACACACCAGGCTTGTCTCTCAACGCAACCGATCTTAACGCTGACAGAGAAAATTTTCGCACATTTAATGATTTAGAGTTAAACCAATTAGCAAACTACAAAGTTCATACGAAGGGATGGTCGACAAGTGAAAGAGAATACAGGAAAACGGAGAGAAAATCTTGCTATAGCTATGGAACACAGACGAATCATGCTGACTACGATGATGAAGACACGATAGGCGTAATGATGGATCCAGGAGTAGCGAAAGGTGTTTTTGAAACTAGAAATCTACAAATAGATGATAGTTACGGCCCCGAACGTCTAATTACAGGAGGGTGCGGTGTCTATTTAAAACCGGCATGGCCACAGAATGAATGGCGCTCAACTGATGATATGAATGGAGTGATGTTGTGGGTGGTCATTGAGGATGAAGGTTTCTACATTCCTGCAAATTAGCTGCAGTTATACCAGTAAGCATTCATAGCAGATCAACAACGAAAAACACTGCACTGACAGGCTGCTATATGACGAATTGTTTAGAGTATAGCAGCCTGCATATTACTTACCTCATTTTAAACGGAGATGATCATGAAACGCCTTCCTTCCCTCAAGTCAATCCTAGTTGTTGGATCAGGCTTTCTGTGCATCTGCACGCTCGGAATAATTGTTACCTTTCAATCAAAATATGACGACTCAGAGCCAGAAATCACGCAATCAAAAGAACATCAGGCACAGATTGATTCGATTGAAACACACTCTCTTACCACTAATCACAAACTCTCTGCGGCGGATACGCCTGAACCCATCGATGCAGCGATAGACAAAGCACCCGCTGCACGAGAGTCGCGACCAAGTCAAGTCAATGTGTCTTCACTAAGTCAGTTTAACGATGCTTTGTCGGACGTAGCTGGAAAGTTCAATTACACCATGACACCCCTCATAGATAAGCTGGAGGAAGACCCTGATTTGCGTCGTGAGTGGCTGGATTGGTTGATCACGTCGGATGACAGTCAAGTTGAACTTGGCACAGGCATTTTGCTCAGTACGATACCGGCTGCAGATCTAATTGCCTTTGCATCCGATGCGTTAGCGTATGCCGGCGCAGAAGTAAAAGAGGCTACTGTGGAAGCCCTTGCAATGAGAAGAGATATTAATGTCGTCGATAGCGGTCTGAGAGACGGAGTTGTGAGCGTTGTGACAGATAGTACTGCAAGCCGATATCCCAGGATGTGGGCAATGGACGTCCTCACTCAGCAAGCTGATGTCTATAGTGAGTCAGATCGCTCGATAATTGCAACAGTAATGAAAGAGCAGTTGGACAGCGAGGACAAAGGCATACAATCAAACTCCATCAATGCCCTGATAAAACTGAAGTCAACCAATCAAAAAGTAGAAGACATACTTTTAGATGACTTAACAGGCCAAAGCGAGGCCAGACGTAAAGTGTCGTTGTATCGTCTTGACCATCGTTTGGAGCTGGGACTGGATTTCACATCAGAGGCTATTGCAGCAATTCACTACACAGTTTTATCTGATTTATCCGGAGGAATTGATTTTACTGCAGAAGATAGAAAACAGTACATGGAAACCGCAGCTTATATACTCGGAAGTTTACAATTGACAGAAACACAGGTACACGAAATGCAAGCAGCAGGTTTGTCTTATCCCTATCTTGAGTTAACAGAAGGTGATGAGGGTTAACATAGAGTCGGCAATTGCTTCGGCTTGGTGCCTCAACAAAAAATAGAAGAAGACTATATACGGTTCTGTCGCAAACTCAAATCAAACAATAAGCAGTCCATGTGATTTAGAGCATAGGCCAGATACCAGCGCACATTCTGCAGTATCATGTCACGTTGAAAGTGTCTGCCACTGAATGGCTAGAATCGCAGCGGTGAGAACATTCATCGTGACAAGATCCTGGCCAATCAGTAAATGGACCAGCTTTGACAAGATCGGCAGTTTGGCGATCGTATCTACTTTTGCCAACGCAATGCTCGTTTCTATCAGTGGCAAGTTGCCGGTATAAGGTGTCCCGACAAAACTATCTGTAGTCTCATTCTGATTACCTTGCCATACACCTGGCATTAGCTGAATGCCCGCATAGTGAAATTCTTTGCCCAGACTGAGTACTTCGTAAGTGGTGCGCAAAACAGTTATACCTGCGATTCTGGTATCGGCTTGATCAAACAGGATGTTCACACAGGCATCGGGCAACGCATGCAGACGAAAATCATCGGGTAGTGTTGTGAGTGTTTTTCGTTCCCAATAGCTATGCACATAGTCAGATAAATCTTCTGGCGGCTTTGTTTCTGTATAGGAAAAAGAGTGTACCGATTTGTCTACGCCGTCTTTGACCGGTTCATACATTGCGACTATTTATTCCTTTAACAAAATTATCTAGAGAGCAGTACCTTACTGCTTTTAGACGACTTAGAGCCTGCCCTGATAACGGCCAATCGACGTTGGTGCTTAGCGCATATTCGTTGACAACTGATGTTCTACAGGGATGTTGTCAAACACCGGCAATTCATGATGACCTATTTCACTAATCGTCTCTGGAGTGCGTGATGCCGCCCTTCGACGCGTTGATAGTGACCTGGGTCATTAGCGTGAAATCGTTCAATTTCTATTCACAGTGACAAGGCTTCCGGCGGCAATGATTATTACTATTCCAACCCACGCCTGTGTAACAGGCCATTCTCCGAACGCGACGAGGTCTATGATTACAGCCGCGACAATCTCAATGTAAACCAAGGGTGCGAGGACACTAGCCGGAGCAAAGTGGAAGGCGGTAATAGAAAGGCCATGAGATGAAATCTGTAGCAGACCGATGACAACGAAGAATGCGAGGAATGCGTCTGCACCTTCAATACCAGCTCCCAAAGCGAATGGTGTCAGCACAAGCGCGCCGAGAACAGACTGATAACACAACGCGGCCAGTGGCGGTATCTGTCGTGCCGCTAAGCGTGTCGCAAGCATGTAGAGCGCAAAGAGAAGCCCCGCGCCGATAGCCCAGAGGATGTTGGCGTCAAAATCTCCATCGGGCGTTAAGACCACGATGACTCCGACAAATCCAAGAATGACCGCCGCCGCGACACTCCATGTGAACCTTTCCTTAAGGATGAATGGAGCCAACGCTGCAGTGATATATGGTGCGACGAAGTAGGCTGCGATTGCGTTGGTAATGGGAACAGTTCGAACCGAAAAAAAGCTTCTGGCCAAGCGACACCGGTATGAGCTTCGGACTCCTTGTGGCCTGCTTTATCGATCAGGTGGGTTGCCAGTGTGCGGTATACGTTTAGCAAAGATTGATGACGCCCGGTTTATCGAATCAATAGCCGTAGGCTATCGCGATTTCAGATAGAGTCACTAGGGTTGTAATTCTATTTGCCATAAAAATTCCTGTGAATTAAGCTTCTCCGGACGTTATTCACACCCACACCACCCGGTGACATAAAAACCTGTTAAGGATAAAACTACATGAATATCTCCAAACTTCTACCGTTCGCACTAATCGCCTTGTCATCAAGCGTATATGCTATCGATCACTCTGGCGAACTACCCGCTCCACATATGGAAATCAAGGATGCCTCGGGGAACGTCGTTTGCTTTGCTTACGACACTATTGCGTCAGCAGCGCCTATAGCGACAGATTGTCCTGAAGGTACGTACACCGAGCAGCTTTTTGATTCATCCTGGCAGCAATTCAGCCAGCGATCAGTGGTAATTGGCGCTACAGCTCCTCTCCCATCTGGCCTTCGTCCCACACGAGTCGAGAGCACCTGTGTGTGGGATGAGACCAGGATCAGAGATCTTGCGCCCCTCGACCCCGGATTTAACTCTAACCCATTCTGTTCTGTTACCTGCCCCAGCGGTGTTGCCATAGATGGAGAAGCCAGTGCGACCATCCCCGGATTGAGTAACAGTGACGACGAAATTCTCGACCGCCTGTCGTTTACCGAGGGGACCGGCACAAGTACGATTTCAATTTTCATGGAGACAGGTCTGGCAGCGGATGTGATATTCGACAATTTCAGAATCAATGGTGAAATCTCCGAATTTGGCGACCTGACATACGTTATTGAAGCCGTTGCAGTTTGTTTGTAAGGTTGTGCTGACGGGTAGATTCACTGCCTGAGCCTGAGCCCTGTGCAGGGACAAAAAAGCACCGTCGAGGTTCCTCGCCGGTGCTTTTTTCACGGTAGTATTTTGCGGGCTGACGCCGTCGCGGCAGCATCTATCTGCCAACCATAGCCATCATCAACTGCCTTCAATACAACGCCATAATCATCCATGGCATGGTCAACGGTAATAAGGCCGTCCAGTACGTCGTCCAGCACCTTCTCGGGATCGCGCTCCAACGGGTTGCCATAGCCGCCACCAGAGGGTGAAAAATAACTGACAACATCACCTTTCTCCGTGCGCAGGCCGGAAAATTTTGCGTATTCCTGCCGGACATCCGGTGTGTCGATATTATAGATTTCGATCTTTCCCACGGCACCCGGCTTGCCACCGCCCCCCCCCCAGGGTGCGTCAAGATGCCTGTCAAGTTCATGAGTCATGAAACCCGGCGTCATATACCGCTGAGACTTCACCACGCCCTGACCGCCCAGAAACTTTCCAGCTCCGGGTACGACATCGTCACGGACTTCGTAGCGATCGCAAATGAGCGGTAAATGCATACCCAGATCTTCGAGCGGGTTGTTGCGCGCATTGCGCATCAACTCTTCGACGGTATCGGGACCATCGGACAATGGGCGTCCACCCATAGCGGCTTCGTTAACCTCAAGAAAGACCCAGTAGTCGCCATTATCGCGCACGCCGGAAAAAGCCGCGAACGACAAAGTGGCTGCATTGCCAGCGGTACATTTGTCTGGCAGTACCGGTGCCAGTGCCTTGATGATCACATCAACCATGCGCTGGATCTGGCAAAAACGTGCTTCTGCTGCGGCCGGTGCAACAGGGTTGAATATGCAGCCCAAAGGCGCTGTTATCTTGATCGGCCGAAACGAACCCTCGTTTTGTGGCACGTACTCTGTTGATGTATAGGTATCGAGCAACAGTGCTCGAAAAGCAAAAAACGCGGCAAGTTTTGTCGACCCATCAAAAGGCACGTTGAATGCGGTTGGCACCTGATCGGACGAACCTGTCAAATCCACCTCCACCCCATCACCTTCGACGCGTACGCAAACCTTTACGGGCAAGGTTATGTCACGGTTACGACCATCATCGTCAAGAAACCCCTCGGCAAAGTACTCACCATCGGGGATTTTGGCGATCTCTTTTCTCATCATGCGCTCGGTGTAGTCCATGAGCTGGGATGTAGCCTGAAACACGATGTCTTTGCCGTGAACCTGAAGCAGTTCTTCAAAACGCCGGACACCTAACTGCGCTGAGGCTATTTGAGCCTCAAGATCTCCCATCACCAGATCCGCGACCCGAGTATTGTCACGGATGTACTTCCACAAGGGTTCGATTCTCTGTCCCTTGTCGTAGAGTTTAATGCCATCGAGCAACATACCTTCCACCCAGACATCGGGTACATCGATGATCAAACCCGGCGTTGCCGCCGCGATATCAACATGATGAGCTGTATTGGTCGAAAAACCGACAAGCTCACCATCAATGAACACTGGCATGACAATCGCAATATCCGGTGAATGACTTGCACCTTTGTAAGGATGATTATGAATGACACAGTCTCCGGGTTGCCAGTCGTCCAGAGACACGGTTTCGGCGATACCACGCAAGTACCCCGGCAGTGATCCTATGTGCATCGGGGTGGAGTTTGATTCGCATGGGGTATTGAATTGAGTATCGAACAAACCAGCACCCAAATCCTGGCTTTCCCTGATAATCGATGAATAGCTCATACGATAAAGCACATTACCCATTTGCTCGGCAATCGCATGAAGTGCACCCCCGATCACCTGCAGAGTAATTGGATCTATTTCTCTGGCCATAATCCTGCCCTCGTCTAGTTTCGCGTGATTCGAATGTCACCGTAGCCAAGCACGGTTGCGGTGTAATCCGGCGGCACAATGCTCGTCGAGTTATGTTGCAAAATGATGGCAGGACCTGTAATCGTGTCGTTGGCCTGTAACCTTGATCGATCAAAGCATGGAGTCTCGCATGCCCCATGCCCTTCAAAAACGGTTGTGCGCGTGTACATCAGCGCATCATCCGGGATTTTCTCGCCGCAAATCGGCAAGGCACCGTGTTTTTCCCCGATTTTATTCCTGTATCTGCTGACAGCCAGGATGTGCTTACTTATATCGAACAACCCCAGAAAGCACGCAAACCAGTTGGCTATCAAAAGAATTTTCTGGATAGCTATCATCCCAACGAAACAGAGTATCTCTCCGATTCACTGCGCCGTCAGTTACACAAAATAGGTAAAACCACCGAGATCGATGAGCCAGCACGAACGTACAGTCGAGCCATTCTTAACCGCTTGCTGATAGACCTTTCTTGGGCATCCAGTCATTTGGAAGGTAATACCTATTCACGTCTAGATACGCGTGAACTAATCGATCACGGTAAAGCTGCGCGTGGCAAGGCAGCGATTGAAACGCAAATGATCTTGAATCATAAGAAGGCAATCGAACTGCTCGTTGAGAATATCGAGAGCGCCGAGTTTAATCGCTATACATTAATGAATCTGCACAGCTCCTTAGCTGAAAACTTATTACCAAACCCTGCGGATGAGGGACGCGTTCGCTAGCACGCCGTGGAAATCAGTATGAGTGTCTATCGCCCCCTTTCTGTGCCAAAGCAAATTGATGGAGCTCTGGATGTGCTTCTCGGCAAGGCTAATCAGATCCTTGATCCTTTTGAACAATCTTTTTTATGATGGTGCACTTGCCCTATCTACAACCCTTTGCTGATATCAATAAGCGCACCTCCAGACTAGCCGCAAATCTACCTCTATTTCG
>JBGCGC010000092.1:0-41904 GCA_045110475.1 Granulosicoccus sp. | reverse complement strand
GCTCAGCATGTGGAAGCCGCTAAACAGAATGCGCCAGCACCAGAGACCGCGCAGTAGATGTCTGACGAGTGGCTATCGCGCGTAGTCGTCGATAGCTGCTTTTCTGCCTTGTTCTGACGACGGTGGAAACGAAATGTCTGTTACCGAATTACCCGTGTGACCCACTAGGAGTCTGCGCGACCGGAGGCGGCCCCGTAGAAAACGATCGAGTGAGAGTAGTCCAATTTTGAGTCAAATTTTGTGCTCATTTGAGGAGTTTAGCTGGCTAAGTGACGAAAATGAGCGCAAAATTTGGCCAAAAGTGGGCTGCTCGTAGCCGATTGATTTCTGCCGCGCAGGCTCCTAGCCCAGTGCAGGAAAGCCCAGTTGACGTAGTGCCTCAAAGGCCACGATTGCCACCGCATTGGACAGATTCAGGCTTCGGCTGTCGGCTTTCATGGGGATTCGGAGCGTTGCGTGAAGGCGTTCATCGTCAAGAACATCACCAGGCAAGCCGCGCGTTTCAGGACCAAACAGCAATGTGTCACCCGTCTGAAAGTCAGGCGTGAAATAGGCGGCCTCGCCGCGCGTGCTAATGGCAAATACCCGACACTTGCCGTCACTGATCCCCAGCAACGTCATGCAGGCCTCCAGATCTGCATGAACAATAACGCTTGCTGATTCGTGATAATCCAGCCCGGCACGTCTGAGCGCTTTGGTGTCCATCGAAAACCCCAACGGTTCAATCAGATGAAGTTGGATACCCGTATTTGCACAGAGTCTGATCAGGTTCCCGGTATTGGGCGGAATCTCAGGCTCGAACAAGATGATATTTAGAGCATGTGAGTTTTCTGACACTATGCGTCCGTCAAGTGGTAATTAGATGAATATTAACGGTTGTTTGCTTGGATGGATACAATGAGACCAAAGTGTCACAGCGTATTGTTGTTCTATCGCGAAAGTAACCTATCCGGCAGTACCATTTTACTTGCCGCGTGAGCCAAACAGCTCTATCGTAGAGACCAGATGGGTGCCACTGGCATCCTCATTGCTGTTAGTGGGAACATGGTTCGGTAAACAACTACGCTCTGGAATGAATTACAACGAACAAGGTGTCGATACCGGGAGACGATTATATTATTCGTCGTCTCAGGGTCCGTTTTATAATGCTAATAACATTTTCATGTTTTATGGCGGTGGTAACCGTGGAAGAATTGTCGAAGGTATAATCCGCACGGTTAAAGACCGTGAACCTGTCATCCATGTTCACGGCGAGGTCGGCAGCGGTAAAACCATGTTGTCTCTGGTTGTCAACGACCGTATAAAGCATCGCTATCACACAATGCGTTACGATTTGCCGGAGATAAGCGCCCCCAAACTCCTTCGCCATCTGCTGATAGAACTGGTGCCGCAGAGCTCTGACCTTATCAGTGCCGAACAAGCGCAAAATGGCGCTGACGAAAATTCAATTGATAGTGCCTTGCGTTGTATCGAGGACCAGTTAGGTCGGGTACGCCACTCATTGAACAACAAACCTTATATTCTGTTCATTGACTCCAAGGACTCCCTTGATGCTGAAGCACTGCGAGTCATAGAGAGGCTAAGCTCGTTTCGTGTTGATCACGAGAACATCATGCATTGCGTAGTATTTCATACCGCTACCAGTAATGCGGAATGCTATGCTGCGGTGAGCAACACACAATATCAGTCAGACAATCATTTCTGGTTACGTCGTCTGACACTGGCCGAGATCAACGAGTACTTGCGACATCACATGATGTTGTTTGATTTCAACCGCCGAGAGCTATTCACCAGAGAGATGGCCTATTTCATTGCTGATCGTTCCGAAGGTGTATTCAAATCGATCAATACGCTGGCGCGTAACGCATTCATGATCGCCAACCTTGAAGAGGCCGACAAGCTGTCCATGTCACATCTGCTAATGGCAGGACTGCCCGTGCCGGAAGACCCCGTCGTTACTGGCAGCTTTCTGGCAAGACATCGACGCGCAACGGTCGCGTTGATGGGCTCCTTTTTTTTAGGATCCATGGCACTCGTCCTTTATTTTCTCGGGTAGAGCTACCACCCCCGCCCGTAGCGGAAGTGCCGGGTTAGCATCCTTATCGTAAAATTTATCGACCGCGTCAAAGTTGCTGACAACAATTGGTCTGGCGCATTGCACTATCGAGTGCTTGCGATGTAGCATTCGGTACTGCTGTCGAGCCAGTGAGCGGAGTCCGTTGGACTCAGGGCTCTGATACACGCGTTTTTATAGCAGCGTATCAATTCAGCAGGCGTCATCAGGAAGATGACAATGCCTTGTTAAATACAAGGTAAAACACGAACAAATGGAGTTGTTCTTGAGCATTTCAAAAAACCCGTCAACGGTATGGGGCATTGTGTTGCCACGTCGTGCGTCCTTATTTCCCGCACACAAACCATCCACCATTCCCAATCCCGGCAAACTCGTTAGCTTATTGCTACTGCTGCTGATGGTTCCCGGCTGTGCTGTTAATCTTGCTGCGCTTCCAGACTCATCGTTCAATGCAGAACCGGATAACTCCGCAAGGCACGCTGCCTACAGATCACCGGCTGTAGTTCCCGTGTCAGCATCCCAGTCACAGTCGCTCACTGAAAGCACCAATGACTTGCTGGATATTCACGGCTATTCTGAGGACAGCCGTGACCCGCTAACGACACGTTCGGTCATTGTGGGCAAATCACGTAGCAAGGGTGTGGCTAACGCATCCAGTGTTTCAATGGCTGAAAGGTCGGACTTTTATACCATTGAAGCTGTCGATGCGCCGGTGCAAGCACTCCTGTTTTCTCTTGCCAGCGATGCGGGTGTAAAGCTTGCGATAAATGGTGAGCTGAGCGCTCTTGTGACCATCAACAGCATTGATCAGACCCTGCAAGACACGCTGACATCGTTGGCTGACCAGGCTGGATTCGCCTGGAAGCAACATGGCAATACGCTGACCGTTTGGGGTGGACAAGCATTCAGTTACAGCTACCGCATCAACTACCTGAATATTCACAGGCGCACTCAAAGCAGCGTTGGTCTGGCGACACAGGTAGGGACCATCAACGCAACCGATACGGGAGGTGGTTCAATCGCCAATAGTTCACAAACGCGAGTGGAGAACATCAGCGAACATCACTTCTGGGATTCCCTGGCAGCGGATATAAAGAGTCTGCTGGCGCAACACACCCCGGGTGATGTGAACACAGATTCCGTTTTTTCAATTAACCGTGAAGCTGGCTTGTTAACAGTGTATGCAATCCCGGATGTACATCAGGGATTGCAACGCTATCTTAAACTTCTGCACGGCAATACGCAAAGACAGGTGTTGATTGAGGCGACCGTGGTAGAGGTTGCCTTGTCGGACAGCTTTGATGCAGGTGTGGACTGGCAAGTACTGGCCAACGGTATCAACGGTGTCAATGCGGCGCAGGTTCTTGCAGGTGCTCCACTGGTTGCAGCGGATACTGTCAATAGAATTACAGCACCAGCAGGGTTTGTAAGTCTTGTACAACAAGGCAGCAATCGGGATGTTCAGGCAACGCTGAGTCTTCTTGAACAATTTGGTGATGTCAGAATTCTGTCAAGACCACGAATCATCGCTCTTAACAATCAGTCATCCGTACTCAAGGTGGTGGACAACCGCGTCTACTTTACGGTCAATGTACAACGGCGACAAACCGAAGAGAAGGATGAAATTGTAACGGAGACAGAGATTCATACGGTTCCAGTCGGGCTCGTTATGAACGTCACCCCGCAGATCAGTGAGTATGGTCAGGTCATGCTTAACGTACGTCCGACTCTGTCGCGTATCCTTGGCTTTGTTGACGATCCCAATCCTGAGTTGGCACTGGCAAATGTACGCAATGGTGTGCCGGAAATCCAGGTACGAGAGATGGAGTCGATGCTTCAGGTTCGCAGTGGCAACGTGGCTATCATCGGTGGCCTGATGCAGGAGACGCAAAGCGATACTGATACCCGGCTTCCGGGTCTTGGCCGCTTGCCGGTCATTGGGCATCTGTTCGCAAAACAGAATCGCGAGCGTCGACAGACTGAGCTACTCATCGTACTGCGTCCCACCGTTCTGGACACAAGTGATTCTCACGCGTACCCGGGATCATGAGAGCGGGTACATCGAAAGAGCCGGAACGTCTGGATCTGCAACAGCTGATTGTCAGCCCCGAAGCATTGTCATGCCTGACGGCAGACGTTGCCACACGATTGTGCGTATTGCCTGTGTCTTATGTCGAGCAGTTGAATGAAAACGTGCTTATCGTAGCCTGCGCAGATGCATCCAGCATTGCTCTGCGAGAGCGAGTCGTCAAGCATATTGATCATGATGTTCGTCTGCAGTTGTTGAACTGCCCGGCAGATCAGTTGGGTGCAGCTATCGAGGACAGTTACAGAACGCGGCAATCGCTTGAGGTGATGCTCACGCAGGCCAGTAAATGCGGATTTGCTGAGACAGGCATGGTGTTAACGAGTGACTACCCGGTCGAGCTGGTAAATGCTTTGCTGCGACAAGCTGCAAGAATGCGCGCCTCTGATATCCATCTGTCGCCTGAGCTGGATTGCGTGCAAGTGCGCTTTCGAGTTGATGGCGTTTTGTTGCCTTACGCCTCACTGGACAAGTCTCTGCTCAATGGTCTTGTGGTACGTATCAAGATCATGGCCTCACTGGACATTGCCGAAACGCGATATCCACAAGATGGACAATTTCGTCGGTTTATCGATGCTTATCCTATTGATTTTCGGGTATCTACCTTCCCGACGGTTGCCGGTGAGAATACAGTATTGCGGCTTATCGATAAACAAATGCAGTTGTATTCGCTGTCCTCCCTGCAGCTACCGTCAGCAATGCTGAAAAAACTATCAACGATCGTAAAACAACCGGAGGGATTGATCGTGGTTTGCGGACCAACCGGTGCAGGCAAAAGCACAACCCTGTTTGCCATGCTCGAGCAGATCAATCATGAGTCGTTGAGTATCATGACACTGGAGGATCCGGTAGAGCATCGTGTTGCAGGAATTCGACAGACAACGGTGTACGATGCCCGACATTGGGGCTATGCGCAAGGGCTTCGAGCCTTGCTGCGGCAAGATCCTGATGTATTGTTGATCGGTGAAATACGCGATGCCGAGAGCTGTGAAATGGCTCTGCGCGCGGTATCGACCGGACACCAGATAATGACAACAGTGCATGCCAATTGCGCCCATACCGCACTGCATCGTTTGCGTGAGCTGCAGGCCAGCGGCGGCGCTCTGGCTCTCGGTCTGGTGGCTATGATAGCGCAGCGGCTGGTCAGGAAGGTGTGCAAGGTTTGTAGTGCTACCGATGAATGCTGCAAGCAATGCCATGGCACTGGTTACTCGGGCCGGCAAGTAATCATGGAGTTGCTTGAAGTCACAACTGAAATCAAATCCCTGCTTGTTGCTGAAGCAGATATCAGCGAAATACAACAGGCGTCAGGCAAAGCCGGCTTTCTTGGCATGCGTGAACAAGCGATGGCAATGGTTGCAGCCGGTGAAACCAGTTTGCAAGAGGTCAATCGAGTATTTGGTGCTGAGGTAGCATGGAAATAGTCAGAGCCGGGTACAGAGGCTCCTGACACCGATTTAACCACAAGGAGGTGGTAAGCATGTTTCAATCACTTTATAACAGTCTATCGCTTAGCTGGAACAGGCCACAACGCTCTGAGACGGCGATGGCGTTTTTCCAGCTTTCGCGCATGTTGTCTGCGGGAGTGAGTCTGTCTGATGCCCTGGATGATCTCGCCGCTGACGGGGCGGCACGTCACCAACCATCATGGAGAATGATAGCAACCAGAGTCAGCGAAGGGCAGGGGTTGTCGGAGGCCTTTGCCTGCAACACTGGCCTCGCAGACAAGACGATTATTGCGCTTATCAAGGCCGGTGAAGCGGGTGGGCAATTAGCAACAGTCTGCTATGCAGTTTATGAGTATGTGCAGTGGCATCATGAGCTGCGCCAACGCTTGCTTACCTTGTTGATATACCCGCTTTTTTCACTTTGTGTTCTTGTTGGTGTTACCGGGTTCATGTTTGTATCGGTGGTCCCATCTATCCAGGGGTTTCTTTTATCCTCGGGTAGTCCCCTGCAGTGGCACACCCTTGCGTTGATCGATCTGTCGTCGTGGATGAACCGTTATTATCTCCCCGCCTTGGTGATTTGCCTGACAGGAGTGTCAGTGATGTTGTGCATTGTGCTCCTTAGCGTACGCGTTCGTCTGTTGTGCCATGCGTGTGTTCTCAAATTGCCCCTCATTGGTCGGATGGCGACAGATATGGCGCTCAGTCGCTATGCAAGCTGTTGTGCACAGTTGTATGGCAATGGTGTGCCGCTGGAGTCCTCCATGGCTCTGGCAGAGGAGACTGTCATGAATCAGGCGATACGCAGACAGTTGTCAGGCGTAAGGTGTTCAATGGTGGCAGGTACAACGCTTGGCAACGCTATGGCTCAGGTGTCAATCCTTCCGTCTTTGTTCATCAGGCTTGTTGCGGTAGGTGAGCGTGCCGGTCAGCTTGCTGAAGTCCTTACACAGATAGGTGAGCATCAAAGTGCCGCAGCACAAGCATCTATCAAGCGTATGGAGCAGTTAATAGGTCCTGTGATGCTTATGTTTATCGGCACCATTCTTTTGTGGATAGTGGTGTCTGTGCTTGCTCCGGTATATGACATGGCCATCGCTACAGTGGTCAGTGCATCGTGAACTGTCGTTTAGAGCAATACCCGCGTAACAAGGTACCAAAAGTGGTGCTCATTCTTCAGTCTGACAAGGCGTACTGGTACAAGCTTGTCGGAGACAAACCGGTTGACCGTTTTCAGGAGTACATCCTGGGTGATTGTGTAGATCGTCAAATCCATTGTCCCTGGATAACTAGCACAGGGAGCTCAGCACCTGTGCAGGTTGAACTGATTCTGGATACCACTCTGGATGAGGTTGATCGGGTAGGACTGAAGGTTAGCCAAAGTACGATGATTGATAAGTATCGAAAATTAATGACACTGGCAAGATTGCGAAGGGACTATCAACAGTCCAATGTCTACGCGTTACCGAGTGATGATTCAGACACAATGGCAGCTCTTATGCATCCTGCTATTCCGGAGTTCTGGGCTTCATGGCTCATCATGCTACAAAGCGCCGACCTTGTGTTTCATCGGGTGGTAACGGGCAGTGAACTAGCTGTTCGCTGGTCTCGTCATTTGCCAAACCCGACATTGTTGGTCATGCAGGTGGCAAACTTTGAACGACACCTGCTTGTCAGTCGTGGTGTGGTGCATTTTCTACGAACCGTTGCCTTGCCTGACGGGAGGCAAGCACACAATGATAACGATGAATTTTCAGCTCTGTCGCCTATAGAGCAGAGCAAGCAATACCTGCATTCAGCCGTTGCACTTGATGTTAGCGCGATTGGCACTATTCACCCTTGTTTTAATTTTGAATCTTACCTCATGGGTAGTACTGAGAGCGGCGGCATCACGGGGAGAGCTGGTAATGGAGTTACCGGTTCATCTGAAAATCTTGTAACCCATTCGGTTGATCGACAAATCTCTGTTCTGCTGGCTATGCTGCTGGAGCTTGATATGGGTTTGAATCATCGCGACCAAGCCGCCGGGTTGGGTGCGCAAGATAAGAACGTCAGCCGTGTCGGGTCTGATTCCCGAGGCGGGCATAGAATATCCGGTCGCCTGTCAGGTTTTTGTAACAATTTTTGGGATCGTTGCGCACTGCCGGTCAGGAAAAGACAATCTACCGACCAGTGGTCTATCAGGCGATCTGCATTACGTCAGCATCGAGCCTTCGAGTCCTCATTACGGTATGCCAACACCTCACATCGTCTTGCACGGGTCTATCAAACGTCTCTTGTGTTTGCAATTGTAGCGGCGTTTTCGGCATCCAGTGCCGTATATGATGGGTTGGTTAGTAAGCGCTTGATACGTCAATACGACGTACAGAAGGCCAGTATGGTTACTTCTGAGTCTACTATCGAGGCAACAGCCAGGGCTGCGTTCTCCCAGCCACGAATAGCCGCAGAGTCCTTGTTTATTGCCGATGAGTTGTTGAGCCCTGCCTGGCTGGAACCGGAAGATCTGCTAGCGGCTGTGGCTACGGTTGTGACCGATATGCCGGGTGTTCAGCTGGATCGTCTTGTCTGGATGCTGGCTGAGCGTGACGAGCCGTACGAGTCGATTAATCATGCGCTTGATGCAGTGTCATACCGACAGAGTGTCACTCAGACTACGCGTGATATTTCTATTCAATTGGAATTGTCAGGACGTGTTTTCGGTGAGACCTTGAATGCACAACAGCAGTTGCTGCTGCGCTTTCTTGACAAGCTCCAGCACTTGCCGGGAACTGTTGACGCCCATGTTCTGGAGTCTCCCCTGGATACCGCATTGTCCAGCCGGATGGGTAGCGATGATGGTCACGGACGGTATCGTGTGGCGATGATTCTAGGTAAGCAGCAATGATCAGATCAGTCCTGGTATTTACAGTGTCGATCTGCATTGTGGTCGTATCATGGGTTTATCAAGATCGAGTGCAAGAGCTGCGGCTGGATTCTTCCAGTCAGGCCCGTCACTTGATGGTTAAACGCCAACATGCAGAACAGCGTCTGGCAAGATTAAAAGATGGGCTGTCAAGACCTTTACTGAGTGCACTTGGTGAGGACGTTTCAGCCGTGCAAATCCGTATTGCCGAATACCTGACCGACAGCAAGTTCGCTCTTGACGATAGGGCTCTGAAGTATGAGCAATCCCTGCTACCTCACCGGCTATCAACCGATGCAATTGACACTATCACCAGTTCGACGGTGCCCGCTGTTCAGGTATTGCGTCTCGATGTACAGCTAAGGCTTGCGCACGCACAGGAATTTCTGTCGTTTATCGAGGATATTAAAAGCGAAGTCGCTGGCTGGCCGCTTGAGGTGCGGGCTTGCGACTTACAGAAAACACCTGTGCAAAATCTGGACGCCAGGTGTGTAATGGACATTTACCATTGGTCGGCCATAGGCAATGAATAGAAAGAAAAAAACAGGTTGTTCAAAAATGAAGGTGCATTTTATTTTTGCAGTGACTCTGCTTTTGTCGGGAACGCTTCCAGGGGCGTCCTTTGCAGCTGATTTGACTGAGGTGAATACCGAGAAAACCGCCAACAATGACTCAGCTATTGAAACGTCACAGCCGTTGCAGGGCAAGCGCCTGTTCTTTGATGAGCGAGCGCGCACTGCGATGGTGAACGACGGTTCTCAACCAGCCAGAATTCGGGTTGTGGATGAAAAGCTTGTCGCTGGCGAGGTAGAAAGAGACAAGCGCGCATCAATACAAATTACTGTGAACAGATCACGGCCATCTTCGCCAACGGTGGCAATACGGTACGATGCGTTAATCGAAGGTGCCAATAGCTTACGATTCATAATTAATGGTGTTCCTTGTGAGCGTATGGAGCCCTCAAGACGGGCAACTACGGCTGTTAGACGAATCATTTCCTGTTTATCCATTGACCATACGGATATTGAATTAACGCTACTAGAGGATGGGAAGAGCATTCGAGTATTGAAAGATACGGTCGAAGCAGGTGTGTTAATTCCCGGAAGCACCTTATGAGAAATCACCCCGATTCAGGCTATGTACTTCTAAGTCTGCTGGTTTTATTGCTCGGCGTGGGAGGTGGGTGGATGAGTCTGTCCGCAAATGCGCGGCTACAGAGCAGCTCATCGAGCTTGTTGTCGCTGCAGGAGCGGCAAGGTCTTGTCAGTGCACGGCAGGCGTTGCTTAGTTATGCCACGCTGTATCCATACTTGTATGGACCTACAGGTGCCGGTCCTGGACATTTGCCTTGTCCTGATTCTGATGGGTTCAGGGAGTTTACATCGACTCCTCAATCTGAAAAAAACCAGCGGCGCGATGGGCCGAATCCACCCTGTGCGTCATTGAATGGTACGACGGGGCTGTTGCCGCGTCATACACTTTTACCCGGCCATCGGTATCTTTTTCATGCTGAGTCAAGTCAGCGATATGAATACCATGTGGTGGGGGGCATGGTAAACAATCCGCTAAATCGTATCGTCAACCTTCAAGTATTGAAGTCGTCGGCTCAGGAAACTGTGGCAACAATAAGCCTGCCCTCTTCCAACGCAAAGAGCAGGGTGGGACAAGTCACGATTACGGGTCAATCGCTCATTAATTCAACTGTGGCCTCTGTGGCTTCATGGCTACTTCAACGATCGAAGCTTGCCTTGCAAGCATCATGTGCCGTGGTAAATGATGATTCAACAGATTCATCTGAGAGTTTTGCTGGCGCTGATTGTCGTTCACAATCGTCGACACCATACGTGCAGTGTGAGCATGAAGACACGCTGGTGCTCGTTCTTGACAAGCCGCTTGTGCGCAGTGGTGATTGCCTGGGTGATAGTCTTGCCTCGAATACACTGGAGGGGGTGCCTGCGCTACGTCACTGGTTTGTGCGTAATCGATGGTATCAATCAATGGTACTTGTCATAAGGGATGAGTGCCGATCCGGGCAACTGTCAGCGCTTGAGTGTGAATTGTACTTGTCGACAGAGCAGTTCAAGGCAGTGAGTCAACCGGGATCCTTACTAGAGCTGTACTGGGGGGCGCCACTATGAGGCATAACCGTGAACGTGCGTTTACACTGGTAGAAATGGCCTTTGTTCTACTCATCATTGGCTTGCTAACTAAAACAGCCATCGCCCCACTCGTGGCTATTCAGGAGCATGGAAAGCGCCAGCAGGCTTCACACGAATTACAGAGGATTCGCGAGGCGATCGTTGCGCATCTTGTTGCTTATGGCTCGTTACCGTGCCCCTTGTCCGTCAGACTTGCAGGCAATTCGCAGACTAGCTATGTTACTGACAACCGAGGTACGCCTGATGGACAGATATGCAAGACATCGTTTGGTCTGGTCCCCGCTGGCGATCTGGGATTGTCAGGCAGTCTAAGCTCTGCTGGCGCTTTGCTTGATCCCTGGGGGCGTGAATTTCGGTACGTGGTGAGTCTAAGTAACAATCCAGATAAGGGTAACCCGGTATTTCCAGACTGGACGACGTCGGGAGAAGCGGCAAGCGTTGGAATCGATGCTCTTGCATCTGAGATCACACTGTGCAACGCAGCACCTCGATCCAAATGTGCGGGTCGTTCTGTGCGTTCTGATCAGATTGCATTTGTTGTCATGAGTATGGGTAGCGACAGCAGCAAATCAGGCTTGCAAGCTGAAAATCAGGATGATGATAACTACTTCATAGTGACAGACGAATCGATAGTCGAGGGAGCAGAATTTGATGACCTGCTGGTCTGGGGATCTGCAGCAGAGGTCATGTACTGGATGCTGCGGATGGGCTGGCTGCCTTAGGCACTGGCCCACTAGTTGGCAAGTGTACCGCCATCCATGGACATTCCCTGCCGAGCTTCTCCGTTGAGATCAGTGACGGTCGTGTTCAATGACGATCTGGCAGAAACGGGAGGTGCATTAGCACAGGCACCTGTTTCGATAAAATCAAGACCCGCCTGAAGGAAACCTTCAAATTCACCGTCGTCGCTACGGCCAAATTCTCTGGTAGGGTCGTCCTCGGCAAAGCAGGTAGCCGGTATGCCACCAAAAACACTGACGCCATTAGCATTGAATCCTTCAGCCTCGATAACGGCAAGGCGTTCATCGCATCGATCGTAGGCGTATTGAACGTAGGGTTTACCCGTTGTGGCACTGCCTATTGTTACCACGTCCAAGTGAGGTTGCAGCCCGGCAATGACAAGCTCTGAGGCAGAGGCTGACCGGTCGGTTGTCAGAACAATCAATCGTGACAAATTCAGGTCTCCAACGTCACCCAGTAGTTCGAGCGTGAAGTCGCGTTCGGTATATTTGTTGTTGAACTGATAGTCATAGATGGTTTTACCGGCATTTGAATCGCCAGCAATCAAACTCGCCAGCAGCCGCGCTACGGAAACCCGTCCGCCACCGTTGTAACGCAGATCAAGTACGAGTTCAGAAATATTCTGGTCGCGGAAATCATCGAATGCAGTAATAAGCTCATCTGCAGATGTATTCAGAAATCGGCTAAAAGCCAGATAGCCTACGGTTCCGCCGGAGGAGGTGGGATACGTTTCGGCCTTGACCACCGTGTTGATGCTGTACTCGGTAGCGGTAATATCGACCGTCAAGGCCTCACCGGTATCGCGTTTCAGGAAGCTCCAGGTTGCGGTGGATGGATTGTCCGGTGTACCCAGTACGCGATCCGAAAAACCTGTGCTGAGAGCTTCATTGGACCAATCCAGACCGTCAACTGACACAATTATGTCGCCGCGCTCCACCCCTGCCAATCCAAAAGGGCTTTCTGCCACTACCAGACTGATTCTTGGGTTGCCGTCGTTGTCGAAAAGCGTACGAAAACCAAGGCCAAACTCTCGGCCGTCATCAAATGCTAGTGCAGATTGCTGGGCATCGTCGACTCGACTGAAGTCATCGCGTTCCTGAAACCTGACGGCTCTGACCAACGCGTCTGCGGAGGAGAAGTCGCGTGGGTCTATAATAGGTACCTGCTCATAAAACAGATAGAAATCGAGCATGGAGGCATACGCCCACGCGTTTTGAGTCGCAACGTCACATTGCGAGTCGTCGCTGATATCACCGACGACTCCGATACCGTCATCGTTATCGGGAGCCGGGGGATTGCCCTCGTTTTCGGGTGCGTCGGGGGCGAGGTTCACACCCGCACTGCCGCCGCAAGCGCTAAGCATTGCAATACAAACAGCAACAATCAGGGGTCGCACGGTATTGAAGGTAATCATTGGCTATCACTCCTTTGAACGATGGGTCGGTGTTTGCAGACTATCCGGGGCGTACAGATACTGACTTGAATTATTCAAACAAGTTACGCAATTTGCGGAAACTTGCCGGTCTGTCACGCTATTTCAGTCAGTTACTCTTCGGCACGAGCTGCTCCGGAAAATAAACGATAGAAGTTGTTGGTGGTGGCCTCCGCCAATTGTTCCAGAGATATCCCTCTTAGTTGAGCGATAAACTCTGCAGTGTGCCTGACGTAGGCGGGCTCATTCATCTTACCCCTGTGTGGCATTGGAGCAAGGTAAGGCGCGTCAGTTTCTACCAGCAGCCTGTCCAGTGGTACTTGCAAGGCAGCGTCTTGTACATCTTTGGCATTCTTGAACGTCACAATGCCTGAAAAAGAGATATAAAAACCGATGTCCAGAGCTTGCTTCGCAATATCCCAGTTTTCAGCAAAGCAGTGCATCACACCACCGGCATCGCTTGCCTGCCTTTCGCGTAGGGTATTCATCGTGTCTTCTGCGGCGGCGCGTGTATGAATGATCAAGGGCTTTTTGCATGTCCTTGCCACCTCAATATGACGGTGAAAACGCTCGTGTTGCCAGGTAAGATTACCCTCGGTGCGAAAATAGTCCAACCCGGTTTCACCGATGCCTACTACAAGCGGGTCGTCAGCCGCCTTCAGCAGTTCTTCGATGCTCGGTTCATGCCCGCCTTCGGTTGTTGGGTGAATGCCTACAGATGCGCTGATGGCAGGGTGCGCGCGCGCCAGTGCCAGGACATCGTCGCGATTTTCCCAGCTGGTCGCGATGCACAGCATGTGACTTATCTGGTTGTCCGCCGCGTTCTGTAGAATATCGGGAATACGGTTGGCGAAATCCGGAAAATTGATATGGCAATGCGAATCGACAAGTTGCATAGAGGGTATCGAGAGGTTCGTGGCAGATGCTGAGCACGGAGTTTACGTAAGCCTTTGTCTATTGAACAGGCTCGGTTCCGAGGCAGGTGTCATGTCAGGTTTTTCAGATTTCAATGTTTACACGCAGCAACAGGGGATTTCAGATGGGGGCGCAAGTAATGGAAACTAGTGCGGAGAAAAGCGGCAATGACGTGACAACGCAGGATGTGCCCGCTTATGTGCGCAGCCTTGGCAAGGCTGCAAGGGCTGCAGCCAGTGCCTTGTCAATAGCCAGCGCCACGCAAAAAGACTCTGCCCTTTGCGCAATGGCTGATGCCATTGAAGCTGCAGAGTCCGAGCTGCTTGCTGCAAATGCGAAGGACCTTTCAGCAGCCACTGACAAAGGCATTGATGCCGCATTGCTGGACCGACTGGAACTTACCTCACAACGCGTTGCATCCATGGCTGAGGGTTTGCGCAACGTGGCAGCTCAGAGCGATCCTGTGGGTGCGTTATCAGAGACCTCGCGCAGGCCGTCGGGGCTGGAAATTGCCCGAATGCGTGTCCCTTTAGGCGTCATTGGCGTTATCTATGAGTCTCGTCCCAATGTCACAGCCGACGCTGCCGGGCTTTGCATCAAATCGGGTAACGTCGTGATCTTGCGTGGCGGGTCCGAGGCCGCCTTTTCCAACCAGGTGATTGCCCGTTGTGTCAGAGAGGGGTTGCGAGCAGCACAATTGCCTGAGTCGGCGGTGCAGCTTGTACAAACTACTGATCGAGCGGCTGTCGGAGCGTTGCTGGCGCTTGATGAGTACGTCGATGTCATCATCCCACGAGGCGGCAAGGGGCTGGTGCAGCGTGTCAGTGAGCAGGCTCGTGTACCGGTGATCAAACATCTGGATGGTATCTGCCATGTGTTCATCGATGAGGGAGCAGACAGAGCCCGTGCCATTGACGTTGCAATCAACTCAAAAACCTATCGCTACGGTATTTGCGGGTCCATGGAAACACTGCTTATTCATGAGGCAGAAGCACCTGCCATGCTGCCTGCTCTGGCTGAGGCATTCGCCGCAAAAAGTGTGGAATTACGCGGCTGTGAACACTGCCTGAAGCTACTGCCAACCCTTGCTGCCGCAACGGAGGCCGACTGGGATACAGAGTATCTGGCCCCTGTCCTGTCAGTGCGCGTGGTGGCGGATATCGATGCAGCAATGGCACACATCGCCCTGCATGGCTCGTCTCACACCGATGCCATTGTTACCGAAAACATGGCCCGTGCCAGACGGTTCATGCGTCAGATCGATTCCAGCTCGGTGATGGTCAACGCTGCTACCTGCTTTGCTGATGGTGCCGAGTATGGTCTGGGCGCCGAGATTGGCATCAGCACCAATCGGATGCATGTGCGCGGACCTGTCGGTGTGCTTGGTCTCACGTGCGAAAAGTACGTGGTTACCGGTGACTACACCATCCGTGGCTGACCAACAAGTCACTGACGCACGCATTGGATTGTTCGGCGGCACGTTTGACCCTGTACATTTCGGTCATTTGCGCCCGGCCGTAGAGCTGGCGGAAGCCTACGCGCTGGATACCCTGTTTCTGCTGCCTAATCATCGTCCGGTGCATCGCGGCCCGGCAAGAGCAAGTACCAAACATCGCATTGCCATGCTCGAATTGGCGATACGGACAGTTGATCATCTGGCAATCGATGCACGCGAAGCGCTGCGTGAGACACCCAGTTATACCTTTGAGACCTTGTGCGAATTGCACGCTGAGCAACCGCACGCAACGCTGCTGTTTTTTATGGGAATGGACGCATTTGCCAAATACGATACCTGGCATCAGTGGGAGGAAATTCTTGGTCTGACCAATCTGGTGGTGGTAAACCGGCCCGGTGCCCGACATTCCAGCTTTTCTGCCAATTTGCTGGCCAGGCAACAAGAGGCGCATGGCCTGTCGATAAGCAATGGGCGAAGTGGTGTGATTGAAGTCATTGATGTCACGCAATTGTCGATTTCCTCGACTGACATCAGGCGACGTATAAAAAGTGAGCTTACCGTGCGTTTTTTGCTCCCTGATGCCGTATCGGAGTATATTGTCGCTAATTCGTTGTACCAGTCGTCGGCCATATCCTGACGACGACTTTTTCAGCCGGGACAAATCGACTGTTTCCTGAGGGCAAGTTTGCCAGGCAAGCTCCCGGACCGGATCATTCGCCCGACATCGTCCACACCTGTTCAAGGCCCGCCTGTTCTACACGGCTCGGCCAGGAGTCAAAATTCGCATTGGGTATGAAGAGTAAGGAAGTCATCGAGATGGCAGTTAAAGCGCTTGAAGACATGAAAGGCATTGATCTCACCGTGATCGATATTGTGGGTAAATCCAGTATTGCTGATGCCATGGTGGTGGTCACAGGCACCTCACAGCGGCATGTTCGCTCACTGGCTGAGTCTGTGCGGCTCGCGGCTAAAGAGGCTGATCATCCACCGCTGGGCGTTGAAGGTGCAGACTCCAGCGACTGGGTGCTGGTTGATTTGGGCGATGTCATCGTCCATGTGATGACCGATGAGAAACGTGAGTTTTACTCTCTGGAAAAGCTCTGGTCAGTCGGGCCGGATGATCAGGCGCCTCCCAGTGGCGCCAGCCTATCGCTCTGACCGTTTTTTAGTGTGCAAGTCAGTGTTTTCGCCATCGGCCGTAAAATGCCGGACTGGGTCGATAATGCGTCCAGGGACTACGTAAAACGCCTGCCCGGTCGCTGGAAGTTTACGCTGCGCGAGTTTGTTCAGGCGCAAGGCCCAAACCGGGAGGTTGTGATGGCCAGGGAGGCAGACCTTCTGCTGGATGCCATACCAGACAAGGCGCATGTGGTAGTGCTGGATAACCGAGGCAAGCCTTGGTCGACAGAGCAGCTTGCCAATCAGATGTCGCGTTGGCAGGAGATCGGCAAGAACATCGTTTTTATTATCGGCGGTGCCGAGGGCCTGCATGCTCGCGTGCGTGAACGGGCCGATCAGCAGTGGAGTCTGTCATCGTTGACCTTTCCCCACCCACTGGTGCGAGTGATACTGATCGAACAGCTTTATCGCTCACAATCCCTGCTTGACAACCATCCTTATCACCGGGCATGAGCTTCTTTGCTGCGCAACCGATCAATATCATGCCTACACTCATTCTCGCTTCCCAATCCAGACAGCGTTTGGATCTGCTCAAACAGATCGGCTTTGCACCCACTTGTCTGCCTGCCGATATTGACGAAACTCCCCAACCTGATGAGTCACCAGCAGAGATGGTGATGCGGCTTGCCTGTGTAAAGGCACGCGCTTGCTCTGAAAAGCCAGAGTTTACGTCGATAGTCGCGCAAGGACATCACGGTGTGATTCTGGCTGCTGACACGGTGATCGATCTGGATGGTCAAGTACTGGGTAAGCCGCGTAACAGGGCAGAGGGCATCGGGATGCTCCTGCAATTATCTGATCGAGAGCACCAGGTACACAGTGGAGTTTGCGTCCTGTCGCCCAACCGTGAGCAGTACACCGAGAGGGTAACAAGTACGGTGAGGTTCGCAAGGTTAACCCGGCAATTGGCAGAAAACTACTGGGACAGCGGCGAGCCCGAGGGCAAGGCAGGAAGTTATGCGATTCAGGCGAAGGGTGCGCAATTTGTGGTTCATCTATCGGGAAGCTACAGTAATGTTGTGGGGCTGCCACTGTATGAAACTACTAGATTACTGGCACGTACCGGACTCGTTTCGCTTTAACGTTCCGCACTTTCACGAATGGTGCATTCTCGGTCGGAGAATGGCCGCGGCACAAAGGTATTCAACGCAACATGACTGAAGAACTACTGATCAACGTAACCCCGCAGGAGACGCGAGTTGCAACGGTCGAAAACGGAATGCTTACCGAAATCTGGATTGAACGGGTACGCAAGATCGGATTGGTGGGTACCATCTTTCAAGGTGTCGTCAAGCGCGTACTTCCCGGTATGGAGGCTGCATTCATAGATATCGGACTGGAAAAAGCCGCGTTTCTGCATGTATCCGATATCCGTCTACCGGAAAATTTCAGCGAAGAGGAGACTCCCAGCATCGCCCGGTTGCTTAACGAAGGGCAGACGCTGGCGGTTCAGGTGACCAAGGATCCACTGGGCACCAAAGGTGCGCGTGTCACTAGTAATCTCACCGCTCCAAGTCGTTATCTGGTCATGATGCCGTATGAGGAAAATATTGGCGTGTCGGTGCGAATCGAAAATGAAGAGGAACGAGAACGACTCCGATCATTGGTCGAGGAGTTACGCGGAGATCGCTCTGGCGGCTACATCCTGCGAACTGTGGCAGAAGGGGTTGAGCGAGAAGAGCTGAAGCACGACATGGAGTATCTGGACAAGGTATGGGCCGGCATCTGCAAACGACGACAGGAGAGTGCGCCGGGTACCGTGATTTTCCGTGATTTGCCGCTGGTGCAACGCATGATGCGGGATTTGAATCGAAGCAGTATTGAGCGTATTCGTATCGACTCGCGTGAAACCTATCGCCTTTGTGTGAATTTCTGTGAAGAATATGTTCCTGAGTTGTCTGCCTGTCTGGAACATTATCCGGGTGAAAGGCCCATATTTGACCTGCATGGCGTCGAGGATGAGATCGATAAAGCCCTGAATCGTCGAGTAATGCTCAAATCGGGAGGGTATCTGATTATTGATCAAACCGAATCCATGACCACTATTGATGTTAATACGGGTGGTTTCGTTGGAAAACGAAACCTTGAAGAAACGATTTTCAAGACTAACCTTGAAGCAGCTCAGGCAATCGCAAGGCAACTGCGCCTGCGCAATCTGGGTGGCATCATCATCATCGATTTTATCGATATGGGGGTGCTTGAGCATCGACGACAGGTACTTAGGGCTTTGGAAAAAGCACTGGAACGAGATCACGCACGCACTCAGGTCAGCGAGGTGTCACAGCTAGGTCTGGTCGAGATGACGCGAAAACGAACTCGTGAGAGTCTCGAACAAGTGTTGTGTGCAGAATGTAGTGTTTGCGATGGTCGCGGTATGCAAAAAACACTGGAAACTGTCGCTTTCGAGGTGGCCCGTGAAATTATTCGACAGGTCAGGCAGTTTGACATAGGCTCGGTGACCGTTCTGGCCGCACTCGAAGTGGTGGAATGGTTTACCGAAGAACGCTCCGATGATCTGGCGGAGCTACAGGATTTTGTCGGTGTTCCCATCCGTCTGCAGGCAGAGCAGTTTTACACTCGTGAGCATTACGATGTTGTCTTGCAGTAACCATCACTACTACGACTTGCTGTATTCATGATGATCAACGCGGCGCGACACACGGTACGCGTCTCTTATCTTGTGACAGGTTTTCTGCTGATCCTGCTTGCGCTGTTTACAGTGATGGCAAGAGTGGGTCTGCCGCTGGTGGCTGGGTACAAGAGTCATATGGAGACTCGTGTCAGTGATTATCTGCGAAGCCCGGTAGTCATAGGTGACTTGTCGCTTCGTTGGGAGGGTTTTGGTCCACTGTTGCGCGCCCGGGATGTCAGCGTCTTCGAAACCGCTGAACGCGTGGTGACGCTAGACGAAATCATTATAGACATCAATATGGCCCAATCGCTGTTACGTGGTATCCCGCTCATCAATGAATTGAGTCTGGTGGGTGCCAGTCTTGTTGTCGATGCTGGTAGTGATGGTCAAATACGCTTGCATGGTATGGAATCCATGCGGAGCACTCCGGAGCTTGATGATGCGCTGGTAACGCAGGCAAGCTCTGATGGAGTGGACGTGATTGCCTGGTTGTTCAATGCACGCAAGGTTGGATTACTCGATGCAACCTTGACAGTGATCGACACGAAAACCGATCGTAAGGCAGTTTTTTCTCAACTCAACGTGCGTGCTGAGAACTATGGGAATCTGCACAAACTAAGAGTGGATGCAAACCTGCCATCCCAGCTAGGTGGTCGCAGACTAGAAGCAGGTATAGACCTGGTCGGTAATCCACGCAGCCTGTCTGAGACAAACGGCAGCATGTATCTTGCGGCGGACTCCATCGACGTGCTTGGCATGCGCGAATTATTACTGTTGACAGGTCTACCCGTCGGGAATTTGCCTGATCCCTTGAATGTGGAAACCATGGCATCGGTTGAGTTGTGGGGGGAGTGGCAAGATGGTCAGTTTCTTTCAGTACGCGGCCCTGTTGAACTAGACACCATCACACATGCTGAAAACAACGAGGTGATTTTCGACAGCGCCAGAGCTCATTTAAAGGTGTCGAATACCAGTGAATCTGTTGATGTTCATGTCACTGACTTAAAAACAGCGTTGGGTACCGCAACGCTGTTAGTGGAGGAGCTGCGACTGACCAGGCAATTATTGCCAGTAAACACACGGCTGCCGGAAGTTGCAGAGTTAAACGGTGCTGAACTGCAACCGCTCGAGTCGTCAACAAAGCCTGATGAACAAAGCGTTGCATGGCGACTGCAAGCTGCGGCCAGCGAAGTGCCTGCAGAACTTGCCGTGCGTTTCGCAGCGCTTGCGTTCTCAACAGGGCAGCCCGAGTTAGCCCAGTCTGTTTTCAACAGCTCCTCATCGGGCAGTTTCCGAAATCTTGCGTTGACCATTACAGACCAGGGCCACTCCCCGCTGATTGATTTTTCCGCCACTATCGACGGCATAGCCTTTGATGGTGACAACCTGCTTCCCAGTATCGGTTCATTGGATGGGCAGGTGATGTTGAAAGATTCTGTCGGGCAACTGAGCTTATCGTCGCAGCAGATGCCTCTTGCCTGGCCTGCCGTCAGCGACAAGTTTCTGAGTGTTGACTCTTTACAAGCGGGGATAGATATCGATTTGCGCAACTGGCAGCGAATCCTGCTTGATGCGGATATCCAGCTGGCGGACAACGGTATCGATACCAGTTCGCGTATCAGAGCGACGCTGGCCGAGAATCTCTCCCCCTTTCTTGATATCCAGAGCGGATTTTCCGCCACGGATATCACTGCGCTTAAAGCCTGGTTGCCACGCAAGCAATTGCCTAAGTCTGTGACCGACTGGGTCGATCGTTCTATTAATGCCGGGGAGGCAACTGATGGTTCGCTGCTGCTGTTTGGTCATGTCTCTGATTTTCCTTTCGCCCAGGGTAACGGCGCATTTCAGGCGAGTGTGAATGTCAGCGATGGAAAGCTCGCCTTTTTGCCGAACTGGCCGATTGTCAGCAACATCAATGGCCGTCTTGAGCTTGACGGGCTTGAGTTGACCGCAACTGCCGAGAACTCTCTGCTGGAGCAGTTCAATGTGTCTCAGACGCAGGTTGCCATTCGTGATCTGTCAGCAGCCATTCTTGAATTGTCCACCACAGCTTCGGGGGCTTTTCAGGATGTTGTGGATTTCGGTGTCACCGGCCCACTAAAAGGCTTTCTTGAACCTGCGATCGGTGATATGACTGGAACCGGTGTGACTGAGATGGATCTAAAGCTTACGGTACCGCTTTATAGAAAGCCGGAAGACACAGATGTGGGGCCAGGAGCACTCAACTGGAGTCCGTTTTCGCTCAATGGCTCTGTGTTTCTGAAAAATAACAACGTCACGTTTGGTCGGGCAAATCTTGTACTGAACGAGGCAAATGGTGCTGTCAGCTTTGATGAATCCGGGATAGCGATTAACAATATCAGTGGCCAGTTGTTGGGTCATAGCGTGCGTCTATCAGGTGCAACCGAAGGGCAAGGACCTGCTGCTAATACGCAAGTGACCATCAAGGGAGCACTGGAGGCGAATGATCTGCTTGCGCACTATGGCGATCCTCTCGATCAGTTTATTCGAGGAGCGTCGCAATGGACAGCCGTCATCAGCGCCCCACATTCCGAAGAACGGTTCCTCGATGAGGGCGTCACACTCAACATTGAGAGCGATCTTGTCGGCGCTGAGTTACTGCTGCCGGTCCCATTCAACAAAGGGACATCCACTGCGAGGATGTTCAAGCTCAGTACGGCCTTTCGTGAGCCAGGTGCCGATCAGTTCTGGGATGCCCGCTATGGTGATGAACTCACGGCACGTGTCAGAGTGATTGATGAAGGTATGCATGCACTGCTCATCGAGCTTGGTCAATCAAATAGTAGTGATGCCATCGCCTCGCTTGATGAACCTGGTATTCGTTTGCAGGGCAGCGTGCGACGTTTGGCCGCTGATGGCTGGATAACAACCATTGCCCAGTACATCGACTCACTGCCCGCAGGCGAGGGTCAGCCAGAGCTGATACTCCCGATCTCTGCAAAGCTGGACACCGAGGAGCTCATTCTTGGCCAACGGTCACTCGGCAAGGCTGCGCTGCAAGCTAATACCGATGATGTGTATCTGAACTTCGCCGTATCCAACCAGGCATTAAAGGGCAGCATGCGCTATCCCCGCATGCACTGGGCGAAAGAGACCGCGTTAAAAGCGCGGCTGGATTTGCTCGACTGGTCTGTCATCGAAGCACTGAGCGAGGAGATCGAGCCTGTGGCTGGTCAAACGCAAAGCGCGGATGAGCTTGATCCCCGGCTGCTTCCTCCTGTTGAGGCGCGAATCGCGGCATTAACCATGGATGATATTCGCTTTCATGATGTGGCGATAAATGCACAGCCGAACGTCAGTGGCCTGGATATCACCACTATGGGCTTTGCGTATCAGACCATGCGGCTGGTGGGGCAAGGTAGCTGGTACTTGCGCGATCCTCAAAGCGTCAGCACCGATCTGGTTGGCAAGCACATAACCCGGTTGAGCATGGTTTTGCAAAGTGACGACTTTGGCACCGGGTTGGACGAAATCGGCTTGCCCGGGATCATTGATGATGGACAGGGCAGCATCGAGATGAAGCTGACCTGGCCCGGACCCTTGTACAAGCCGGAAATTGCAAGGCTTGATGGTGATATAAAGATTGACATGAGTTCGGGCAGCATCGTACCGCTGGAGCCAGGCGCAGGCAGGATGGTCGGGCTGTTTGCTTTTCAGGCACTACCACGCCGATTGAATTTCGATTTCAAGGACATGACGGGTGCTGGGCTTGCCTTTGAAAATATTGCTGGGAGTATTGATATTGATAACGGCGTTGCTAACGTTCCGCTACTGCAGTTAACCGGCCCTATAGGTGTTGTCGATGTCGCAGGAACGTCCAATCTCAATACGCAGCAATTTGATCAGCAGATAACGGTGCTGCCCAGAGTCAGCGCGGCCTTGCCGATAATTGGCGCTATCTCCGGAGGAGCCAGTGCAGGAATCGGGGCCCTGGTCGCAGCGGGCCTTCTCAAGGCACTGGGTATTGATTTTGACAGAATAGGTTTGCGAACCTACCACCTGTCGGGTGACTGGATGCAACCGGAGTTCACGTCAGTGCCTTCGGACTACCTGAGGCGTCGACAGTAATGCAATTGTGGTCTTTACTGTTTTTTCTGGCCTTGCCGTTGGTGTCTGCGTGCAGTATCAATGCAATGGCCGATACGGCTCAAACACTACTGCCGGATGCGGGAATTACCACGCAACACATCAATTCGCGGGACCTGATTCTTGAAAAGCAAGTCAGTTTTGTCGACGATCTACTGCGTTTTGCGCAGCCTGTGCGGGTATTGCATGAAGTGGAGGAGGGGCCACTGTACGATCCTGACACACAGGAGATCTGGATGCCCGGTAGTTTTGCGGATAACATTCAGGCCTATTTCGATGATGAAGATGCACCAGTGTCTGATGTGTATTTTCATACCTTGATGCACGAGATTGGCCATGTCCTGTTTAATCAATATGATTTGCCTATGCTGGCGCGTGAAGAGGATGCAGCCGATGCCCTTGCCAGCGTGCTGTTGCTTGAGTATGTCGACAACGGCGCACAGATTGCACTAAACGCGGCCGAGATGTTTGGTCTGGAAAGTGAAGAATACGAGTGGTTTGAACAGTCTGATTTCTGGAGCGAACACAGTCTGGAGATACAGCGGTACTACACGACACTATGCCATGTTTATGGATCGGACCCAGCGCAACATGAGGAGCTGGTCAACGATGAATACGGTTTGTCGCGTGAACGGGCAGACAATTGTGTGGACGAATATGCCCGCATCCGCACTGGCTGGCTAGGTGTTCTGAAACCGTACTTGAAACGGTAGTTTAAGAGGTATATCTGCTAGCGCCCACCAGCTACATCAAGTAAAGCGCCTGTGGTGTACGAGGCATCATCAGATGCTAGCCAGAGAATTGCATTGGCAACCTCTTCTGCTTTGCCGCCGCGTTGCATCGGTACGTTATGCTGCAGTTTAGCAACCCTGTCAGGATTGCCACCACTGGCATGAATGTCGGTTTCTATCAATCCTGGCCTGACGGCATTGACCCGAATGCCTTCATCGGCGACCTCATTTGCCAGTCCTCTGGTGAATGAATCAACCGCCCCTTTGGATGCTGCATAGTCAACGTACTCGTTCGCCGCTCCCAACACAGCAGCTCGGGATGAGACGTTCACTATAGTCCCACCACCTCCTCCCTTTGCGGTAGACATTCTCAGCACCGCCTCTTTCGCACAGAGCAACAGGCCTGTGACATTGGTTGTCATGATACGGTTGATACGTTCTGCACTCATCGAATCAAGGCGCATGGATTGTTCAAGAATGCCGGCGTTATTGATCAGAACATCCAGCGTTCCCAGTTCCGCATCCAGAGTTCTGAACATACGCACAACATCATCAGATTTTCCGACATCAGCCTGAATAACACAGGCCTCTACACCAAGCGCACGGCAATTTAATGCAAGCTCATTGGCTGCCTCGTGGTTAGCGTGATAATTGATACCGATAGCATAGCCACGTTGCGCTGCCAGTAAGGCTGTTGCACGCCCGATACCTCGGCTTGCTCCTGTAATCAGCATGATTTTTGAAGACATATATTTACTTCCAAGGTTTTTTGAGTGTGGTTTCTTTAAGTGGCCCCCGCATCCCGTTCGGAAATGGAGAATAGTTTGTCCTATCGTCCGGTATTTTTGAAGATCGGTAGGGTGATCGGGTGTGGCATGATAAACAGCCAATGTTAAAACAAAGGATTGTTCCTATCATGAGCCTGCCACAGATAGAATCGGTGTCCGTAAAAACGGTGCTTGTGCCAATCAACCCGCCGCATCGTACGGCCAGTGGCATCGTTGCAAAGTCTCCCCTGGTGTTGCTGGATATCCAGTGTGCGGGTGGCCTGATTGGTCAAGCCATTATCTTTACTTACACACCAGCTGCGCTAAAACCCGTCGCCGACCTCGTCATGGGGTTCAGCAGTCTGATAGTCGACCAGCCACTGAGTCCCGGTACGATCAACCAGCTTCTGATCCAGCGTACACGGTTGATTGGATCGCAAGGTCTTGTGGGTATGGCCATAGCGGGTATCGATATGGCCCTATGGGATGCATTGGCCAGGAATCGTTGCTTGCCTTTATGTCATCTTCTGGGTGGCGCAACCAGGCCGGTCATGGCTTATGCGGGTGTCGGCTATGACGGAGAGGTAGAGTCAGCCCGTCAGTCAGAGCGGTGGGCGAAGCTTGGGTACCGCGGCGTCAAGGCAAAAGTCGGCTATCCAACCGTTTCAGAAGATCTCAAAGTCGTGCGCGCAGTGCGGGCAGCTGTGGGGCCTGATGTCGATCTGATGGTGGACTATAACCAGTCACTCTCTCCTGTTGAGGCCATTCAGCGATTATCTGTTCTGGATGAGGAAGGACTGTTGTGGATTGAGGAACCTGTGCTCGCCCATGACTACGTAAACACAGCCAGAATAAAGGATGCCATTAATACTCCGATCCAGAGTGGTGAGAACTGGTGGGGTCCCGCTGACATGCAGCAGGCTCTGCTCGCCGATGCATCCGATTTTGTCATGCCCGATGTCATGAAAATCGGTGGTGTTACAGGCTGGATGAAAGCGGTATCGCTGGCCGAGGCCGCCGGCAAACAGGTCTCCAGCCATTTATGGCCCGAAGTCAGTGCTCACTTGCTGGCAGTTGGCAGCACATCCCATAGGCTGGAATATGTGGATTGGTGGAATGAAATACTTCAGGAACCATTACAGGTTGTGAATGGCATGACCGTCATCGATCCAAACCGTTATGGCAGCGGCGTCAGCTGGAATGCCTCCAATGTTGAGAAGTATCAGATCTAGCCTGGAATATTCATGAAGCCACGGGGACGCCCAGTCCAGATTCTACTGGTAGGCCGGCCCCGCAGAAGTCATTTGCGCCTGTTAAAAAAAGCGAAGCGGTGCAAGCGGATTACAGTGGCGGATTGATCGGTACTGCCCACAGCGGAGCACCTGCGTTTTCGGAAGTAAACCAGATAACGCTCTCGCTGGATACCGTTAACGCTTCTGCTTGCGGCAGTTTGTGTGACAACACACGCTCAGCGGGCTGTGAAAATGCTTCAGCCCAATTCTGCTCTGTGTTGCGGCGTATGCGTAGCACTTCGCGATAGGTCAGTACATAAGCGGTGTTCCCGTTTGCATCGAATGCCAATGCAGTTGGGTGCGAAAGATCCACGCCCGCCAGCGCGGCTGCGAGCCTCGATTCCAGCCCACCGATACGAACAGGCATGCTGCCTATGCGAGTTGCCGTCAGAGGTGAGTCGTGCGTCAGTTGCTCAAGGTTTGCTGGCAACTCCAGGCGGTACACTCCGTTGGGAGATTGGCTGGCAAGGCTGACAGGCTCCTTGCTCAGCAGGTAAATGGCGTTGCCAAAGGCGGCGAAGGCTTCGACGTTGCGTGGTCCATCTTCGTAACGAAATTGAAGTACAAATGCAGGATCAAGCGATTGTGTCCGGGCAGGTATGGCAGGTTCTGCAAAGAACAATAGCGAGTAAACCTTGTGCACAAGCAGGTTATCACCAGTATCCCCGATGACTAGATAGTCTTTGCCTGCCAGTGTAAGACGGGTCATGTCTTCCCAGTCACGATTGACAGAATTGATTCGCCATTGTTCCAGTAGTTGACCCGTTTGATTGATCGCATATAACGCGGGTTGATTACCGCTGTCATTGATGGCGAATAGCAATCCCGGTTGCTTCGCGGATGCCGAGAGGCCACTGACTTCGCTAAGTTGGCGGTCCTGCAGGTTGCCTGTTGCAGCAGCGCGCTCAATCGTCAGAGCTTTGATATCCGGGGCTGGGCTTATCGGGGCATTTTGAATGTCAGTTGCGATTTTTCGCGGGGCTTGAACATCGTCCGTGACTGCATTGCTTTTGAGTGCGTCGCTTGCTACTGCATCGCTTGCAATAACGGCCATGTTTTCCACGGGTACAACATCGCTGGTGACACAGGCGCAGATAGCCTGAGTGCTTATCGCAATGATTACCAGTCGTTGAACGAGGTAGTTGCCCGATTTGCAATGGTTCAATACGATGAGTCCGGATCAGCGGTTGTTTCGTCTCTGATGGCCTTGAACAATTGTCTGGCAGCAGCGGGGGGACGCTTGCTTTGACGTTCCTTGAGGGCCTGAGCCTGCAGGTGTCTGAACCGTTGTCTGTCTGCTCCTGTAAATTCTGCAAGAAAAGCCGTGAGTGCCTCTTTTGGATGCTCGCCTTCGATGTCGCCCAATAGTCTGTCACGCCATTGCTCTACCTTGTGAAGACTGATGGTGTTGTTGCGTGCAACCTGTCGGATTTTTTCCAGCGCTGCGTCTATCGGCTCGATATCCACGTGGCGCAGCCGTTTGGCAAGAAATCCCAGTTGCCGTTTGCGGGCACCATGCGCCTTGATGCGAGATAGTTCCTCTATGGCACTGAGAACGTCGTCCGGCAGCGGAATGGAGGCGAGTTCGCTTGCCCCGAGCTCAGATAGTCGAGCGCCCAGCGCGCGGATTTCGTCCGCATCACGTTTGCGCTGACTTTTGCTGATTTCGTCGTCAGAGGAATCGCTATCGATATCCGTGTCAGGATTTGCACTGGAACTCGCCTTTTCGTCGTCTATCATATAGTCAAGCAATGTTATGTATAAGGAGTTATTCCCGCGACCTAACCTTCTGATTAGTAATTTGCCAACAAATACCGTTGTTTTTTTACGACATTAAAGGTCTAATTAACGTTACGGATTTTGGCGTCCATTCTGGTTGGTGGACGGTGTGGTTTTCACGCTCAAGAGCGACGCGCTTGCATGGCAGGTTCTTTACAACGATGGTTGATGATAGCGTCTTTGCTGGTCGTTGGCTCATTGGTGCATGCAGACGACACCCTTCTGGAGAGATCTGCGTCAGATCCATTCAGTTTCGATCCCGCTGAGCTCGACCCCATACGCTTCACGCGCGCCACAGAAGAACTCGGCCCGGCCATTTTTCTGGGTTCCGAAAAGCCGCTCGAGCGCCCTGACACATTTCGCAACGTAACGCGCCAGACAGCATTCTCATTCAAGCTCAAACCCAAGCTACCCAATTTTTCTCGTGAAGGCGGCTATGGTCTCGATCTCTTTGATGCTCCGCGGCTGGACGTCAAAAGTTATCTGGTCGGTTTTGACGGAATGAACCCGGCAACATCGTCGCTGCACAACGGTCTGGAATATTCTGCGGGTGTAAGACTGGAGCACGAGGATGCTCAAATCGATGGTACTGCCTACGTTAGCTCAAGTTTGCTGGGTCTGTCCTACGGGCGTTTGGGGAGGCTCTGGTATGGCGCTATCGACGTCAACCTTGAGCAATTTTCATCTGACGCTCTGGGTAGTTCGGTGTCCGATGTGCTGTCGCTGGATGTAACGACAGGAAGGCGTTTCGGAATAACTGGCCTCGATGCGAATTCGCCGCTCTGGATGTTGTCCGTGCAGGGAAATCTGGACGTCAACGAATGGGAAGACAACGATGATCTTGAGGCCAGTAGCGACTGGTTTATCAATCCCAGCCTTTTCTGGCAGCAACCGGGATTCATGTTCTCTGCCCAGATGCAGGTGCCGATGGAGTTCGAAACGCTGGACGACGAAGGCGAGCCTGACTACCGATTGCGTGCGGTGTTCGAGAAGCAGTTCAAGTAGCCGATAGTCATCAAAAAAATGCAGGGCTGATTATTTGTCGGCAAACCAAGCCACACAAGCTCTTGCGTTACTTCCCCGTATCCATCTGCATTTCCAGTGACTGAACTCGATTCTCCAGTCGCTTCAGGGTGAGTCTTGCCACCAGTTCGCCGCGCTTGCGGTGCTCAATTTTAACCGGCACGTAGTCTAGCGAGGGGGCGAACCAGGTGGTGGTCTGACGGCTACCGCCTTGTGCGTTTTCGTTGGTGACGCGAATGGTGTCGATCTGGCCCAGCGGTGTTTTCAGCGTCTCTGTCCCGGTATTTGTGAACAGCACGGCCTTTATTCGTCCTGTATCGAAAACCTGTAGTTCGGTTGATTGGAACTCTCGACGAAGTGCATTCATCATAAGCAGTGTTGCAGAAAGACGATCAACTACCGGTGCGTCGAAGCTCTCTACGGTTTCTTCACCACGATAAACATGCGTGACGTTATTGTTTTCCCAATCGAAGGTGGCGTCCACCGCGCGCCGTCGTTCATCATCCTGGCGGAATCTGTACGTCTGGGGTTGCAAAAGCAGCTTACCGTCAGATTCTTCAAAGCGAATGGTACTAAGCTCATCGATCTTGCCTTTGCCCGCCAGTTTGATGAGTCCGCGCGGCGTGGTATTCAGGCTATAGCTCCACAGATCATCTTGACGCGACAGGGTAAGTTTTGCAGTGCCGGCAGTGATCAGGTGGTTGCCAACCTCATAAACTACTTCGAAAGGCGCGATATCTCCCGGTTCGATGGTTTGTGCGCGGGTGTTACCAAGGCAGAGCAGGCTTATCAGGCTCGTGACGAGCAACGCGCCGCAAGGAGAAAAAATCCATGAATGTGTCTGCAGCAATCTGGACGCTCCGGAGGTAGGCATCATGGGCATGCGGTTCATGATTCAGTCCTGTCAGGGTTTTAAGAAGGCCCGAGCCCAGTAAATGAGGTGACTGGAGTCAGAAACTGTGGCGCTAAAGTGTAGTTAGATTATCGCTTCGGTGAGAACTGGCTGTACATTCTTCACGTTGTCACATTAATTTACACATTGTTTCAAAGCGTCAACGTACAGCTCATGTTCTTTATTAATTACCCGTTTCGCGAGTGTATCGGGGGTATCGGTAGGTAGTACCGGCACCTTTATCTGTCCGACAACAGGACCGGCATCCAGTTCCGGGGTAACAAGATGGACGCTGGCTCCAGCCACCTTGTCGCCCGCCAGGATGGCTCTTTCGTGAGTGTTTAAACCGGGGTAAGCTGGAAGTAACGAGGGATGAATATTCAGGATCTGCCCCTGCCACCGCTCGACAAAGCTCTTGCCCAGTATTCGCATAAATCCTGCCAGCACAATCCAGTCAGGTTCAACCAGTTCGAGCCGTTCTTTCAAGGCTGAATCGAATGCCTCTCGCGATGTGAAGCTCCCGTGCTCAATGACCGCTGTTGCGAGTCCCAGCTCAATGGCTGCGTTGATGCCGGCAGCGTCTCGGCGATTACTGAGCACCAGAGAAATTTCTGCATTAAGCTCGCCCGAATCACAAGCCCGTGCAATAGCCAGCATGTTTGATCCACGACCGGATATGAGAATAGCGAGTTTCTTTTTTGGCATTGCCAGACCCGATATCATGTAAGTGGGATTTACACGTACCGTACAGCAGCCTGTTCGGAACACGATTCGATGCTGCCGATCACAAAGGCATGCTCACCCGCTATTTGTAGTGTCTCCAGAACCTCGGTTTCACACTGCTGGTCAACGACAATCACCATGCCGATTCCGCAGTTGAATGTCTTGAGCATTTCCTGATCAGACACATTACCGGCGTTTTGTAGCCATCGGAACACAGCGGGTAGTTGCCAGCTATCGCGACGAACCCGAGCTTCAGTGTTGTCGGGTAACACACGTGGGATATTTTCAGTGAGACCACCACCGGTGATGTGTGCAATGGCATGAATATCGTGGGCTGCCAACAGCGCCGAGAGCGTTTTTGCATAAATACGCGTCGGGGCAAGCAAGGCTTTGCCCAGTGTCGTGTCTCCCAAGGGCTCATTCAGGCTTTGCTTGTCCAGCAATTGCCTGATTAGCGAATAACCATTGGAATGGGGCCCGGAGGATGCCAGTGCAATCAGGCTGTTGCCAGCGGCGACCTTGCTGCCGTCAATGATATCTGACTTTTCAACCACCCCGACGGCAAAGCCAGCCAGGTCGTAGTCATTTTCTGCGTACATTCCCGGCATCTCAGCGGTTTCACCACCGAGTAACGCAGCACCTGATTGCAGGCAACCCTCAACGATACCGGTGATGACATCCTGCGCCTGATCGACATCCAGTTTTCCGGTGGCATAGTAGTCGAGGAACCACAACGGTTCTGCTCCACACACGATGATATCGTTGACACACATGGCGACCAGATCGATGCCAATGGTGTCGTGAATACCCATCTCTATCGCCAGCCGGAGCTTTGTGCCTACGCCGTCCGCGCCTGAGACCATAACAGGCTGCCGGTAGCGGTCAACGGGGAGTTCGAACAGGCCGCCAAAACCGCCGATTCCACCCAGTACACCGGGGCGTCTTGTTCTGGCCACAAGGGGCTTGATCCGTTCAACCAGTGCGTTGCCGGCTTCGATGTCCACGCCAGCATCGGCGTAGGTGACCGAGGTGGCAGAAATTTGCCGCGAGGTGTCGTCAGGATTGCCTGTCGCCTTGACGTTTTCGACGGTACTGGTTGGTTTTTGAGTCATTTTTAGAGGTGGCAGGATGCCACTTGAGGCGAAACAGTACGGCGCCCAATGATACGCTAAAGTGCCATGTCAGCGGTTACACTACCCGTGCGTCCTGACAACGCGAATCTGAACTACCTGGACTGTTCATGAAATCTGCTATTTTCTTCTCACATCTCGTGGCCCGACTGTGCCGTACGCTTGCGCTGGTTGCTGCACTGATATTGAGTTTTGCCACATTCTCCGCACATGCGCAAACAGACGCCTACAGTATCGAAGTAGCCGTGTCCGAGCGTAGTGTCGAGGAGCAGCAGGATGCCTATATGACAGGCTTGCGGCGCGTGCTGCTCAATAACAGTGGCGACAAGACCGTGCTCAATCGAGACCTTATTCGCCAGGGACTTAAAGACGCAGAGGACTACGTTAAAGCGTTTTCCTACCGACGCCCACCACCGGGTACCGTCATTGCCAATGACACACCCATTACGCGCAAAGTGCAGCAGACGGGTCAGGCGACTCAGTTAATGCTGGTGAGCTTCGATCGTGAATTGGTCAATCAGTTGATCAGTGACTCGGCACCAGCAAATGCTGCGCGCCAGGCTGACGCGGAGTCTGAGCCTGTCGCAAATACAACGTCTGCTCTGGTATACATTCTTATCGCAGATCAGGGGCGCGATATCCTCATTAGCGACCCCATGGCTGCAAATGTACAAAAGCGTGCGCGTGAGATTTCCGGAGCGGCGGGTATTTCTCTTGTTTATCCCACAGGCGACGATGAAGACATGGATATGGTTTCCGTCGAGGATATCAGTACGCAGATCTTCGACGCAGACAAGCTGGCGGCAGTCGCTGGGCGTTATGCACAGGACACCATTCTCATTGGTTATCTAAATCGGCAAGGTGTGCGCGGATGGCTGGGTCAGTGGACTCGTATTTCCGGAGAGCAGCAGCAACAAGCCCAGTTTGAAACATCAAGTCTTGATGAAGGCTTGCAGGAAGGACTTGGCGTACTCAATTCGGTGGCCGAGATCGATGAAACCTATCGTTACGGGGGCAACGCCCTCTCGGATACCGAAGGATTGGTCTGGGTAGGATCTCTGGATTCACTTGACGACTATGCGGGCATGATGCGTTTCTTCAACGGTATTGCTGCTGTAAGTACGGTTTACCCTAAAGAGGTCAACAGCACTTCAATGGTGTTTTCAGTCATACCTCGTAGTGCGCTGGTCGATATCGAGTCTGCGCTGTTTGATACTCCGTGGTTACAGCGCTCTGCACCGCCACTGACAACGGATCCCAATTCACTGTTACAGAGCGCTGATCTGGTTATCGAGTACACTCGATAGAGCGTCTGGCGACAGAACATCTGATGCGTGATCACCCGCAACTGACGCTATCTCTGGATACAGCGCCAGCCACCTCGTTCGACAGTTTTCATGTCGATGAGCAAAACGCCCTGACGCGCGATGCGGTGCGGGCCTTTGTCTATGGCGAACTGGATGATGTACAGATGTATCTTTGGGGTAGCTCCGGCACGGGTAAATCACACCTGCTGAGTGCTGCGTGTGACACCTACAATCGTCAGGGTTACCGAATTGCCTATTTGCCCGGAGAGATGATCAACCACTCGGAATCCATCGTGGGTATGGAAAACCTTGATCTTCTGTGTATTGATGATCTGCAAAGGCTTGATCATGCCGCTGAGGTTGACCTGTTCAATCTCATCAACCGTTGCAGGGCTCTGGGTACCCAATTAATTATTGCTGCAGACCGCTCACTGGATGATCTGGGTCTTGCATTAAGTGATTTGAAGACGCGCCTTGCCTGGGGCCTGGTGTTTCAGATCAAACCATTGAGTGAAGACGGCCTGCGTATCGCGTTTCGCAAGGAGATAGAGTTACGTTCGCTGGAGGTGAGCGATGAGGTGCTTGGCTATGTGTTCAAACGCTTTCCGCGACGCATGAGTATCCTCAAGCAGGTTGTTGATGAACTGGATGAAGTATCACTGATGGAGCAAAGACGAATCACCGTGCCATTTATCAAAAGCGTGTTCGGGGAGGCTGAGCGTGCTGCGCTGGCAGGCAGGATTCGCTAGTGGGTCACGCGGGTGTTTCAGCTTTCCGGTGGTGGCTTGCGCTGATCGGGTGGGGTTGGTGTATAGCGTGCATACATGCTGCTGCCGACCATCAGTAGCAGGCTGAATATCACCATACTCATACCAAGTAACTGCTCGATTGCTTGATGGTTGTACCAGACGTCTACCCCCACCATAAAATAGAACATGCTGAGAAAGCCTATCCACTGATGCGTGTATCGACGTGAATGAATGATGCCTCGCAGCGGGAAGAGTAAAGGTATTGCGAGAGCGGCCAGCACCATAGAGCGAGGGACTCGCACAGGCGGTGCAAGCCACGTAAACCAGTTTAGTATCAACACCAGCAGGCCAAAGTAGCCGATGAGAGTCAGAATGCGGCCTATGCGGGCATGTTTTGGTGATTCAAAACGGGGTTTGCGTTTCTTTTTGCTAGCACTCATGGTGTGTTCGGGGCTTGTATTTATGCTGAAAGCTTAACGGCATTGATGGCGACACGCTCACCGAGCGCCTTGCACAAGTGTACCTCGGCGTCACTCATTGCAGTGTTGCCTTGCTCTCCTGATACGTGACTGGCGCCGTAGGGTGTGCCGCCACGCTGGGTCTGCATGAGTTCGGGGTTGGAGTAGGGCAGGCCGCAGATAAGCATGCCGTGATGCAGCAGTGGAATCATCATGGTTAGCAGTGTGGTTTCCTGTCCGCCGTGCATGCTTCCGGTGGAGGTGAACACACCGGCAGGCTTGCCTGTCAGCGAGCCATTGAACCAATGCTCTGTTGTCTGATCCAGAAAATATTTCAAAGAGGCAGACATGTTACCGAAATGCGTCGGCCCACCAATAACAAGTCCCTGACAATTTTGCAGCTCATTCAATTGTACATACGGCGCTCCTTCGTCAGGCACTGCAGGAAGGCGCGCCGAGCTGCGATCCCCCACCTTGGGCACCGCCCGTATGACGGCGTCACAATGACTCACTGAATCTACCCCGCGCCCGATGAGCTGTGCCATGCGGTAGGCGTTGCCGCTGTTGGTATCGTAAACGATCAGCACTCTGCAATTGGATGTGTTGCTACTCACAGCGCTCCTGCGTGTTTCTCTTGCCTATGGAATGGTTTGTCTGGCCACACGAATCTCACCGACTGTGCTCTGGTACTCGCTTGGGAGCTTTACGGTTCATGCAGTGTGTCACATCAAGAAGACGGATCGTGACGTGGACAATAAGTTCTTGCGTATTTATTCACGGCAGAGCGGGTTACGCCGATACCAGCACCATAATAATAAAAACAAGTGAAACTCACGTGCTGACAGAAAACGCCAAACGCTTCGCCAATCCCATTACCGGCAAGCTTGAGCTAGAAGCGATCCTTGATGGGCTGATGATTGATGGGCTCATCGAGGAGTCCAACAATGCGCTTCTCAGATCCATCTCCAAGCCCCATGCCGGAAAACAGGTCGCCAGTCCTCTTGAGCGGATTGCTGCCAGTGGGTGGACAAATGCACGCGATGATCAAGAGAAGATCAATCTGGATTTTCTGACGCGCTGGCTGTCAAGGAAAGTGGATTTGCCATGGAAGCGCATAGATCCTTTGCAGATTGATGTGCCAGCGGTGACGTCTGTCACCTCGCATGCTTACGCGTCCAGATTTAATATCATCTGTATAGAAGTAAATGACGACTATGTCGTGTTCGGCACAGCGGAACCTTTTTTCACAGAGTGGCAGACAGAACTGCAGCGTATCCTTAACAAGGAAATTCGTCTGGTTATCTGCAATCCGGCTGATATCAAACGGTATCTGCAAGAGTTGTATTCTGTATCAAAATCTGTACTGGGTGCTAATGCCGATCAGAGGAACCGATCAAGTGCGGTACAGAATCTCGAGCAGCTCATGGAGCTTGGGCGTAACGGCAAACTCGAAGCCAATGATAGCCATGTGGTTAGTCTGGTTGACTGGTTGTTGCAATATGCCTATGAGCAGCGCGCCAGTGATATACACCTGGAACCACGACGAGAGATTGGTGCTGTACGGTTCCGTATTGATGGAGTCATGCAACAGGTCTACGACATGCCTGCTGGTGTTATGGCTGCCGTGACCAGTCGATTGAAAATACTCGGGCGGCTTGATGTCGCCGAGAAAAGACGCCCTCAGGATGGCAGACTCAAGACACGTAACAACGATGGCAAGGAGGTAGAGTTAAGAATGTCCACCATGCCAACCGCATTTGGCGAGAAGATGGTGATGCGAATCTTTGATCCTGAGGTGTTGCTTCGTGATCAGAGCCAGTTAGGGTTTGACAAGCGCGAAGCGGACATCTGGAACTCAATGATCAAGCAGCCTAATGGCATTTTGCTGGTTACAGGGCCGACTGGTTCGGGCAAGACCACGACCTTGTACAGTTCATTGCAACAGTTGGCAACACCCGAGGTGAACGTCTGCACCATTGAGGATCCTATAGAGCTGGTTGTACCTGCATTCAATCAGATGCAGGTACAGCACAATATTGAGCTTGACTTTGCCTCCGGAGTAAAAACACTATTGCGTCAGGATCCGGATATTATTATGGTCGGTGAAATACGTGATCTGGAAACGGCACAGATGGCGGTACAAGCAGCGCTGACAGGTCATCTGGTCTTGTCAACCCTGCATACCAACGATGCCGCGTCTGCGGTAACACGCTTGCTGGAGCTGGGAGTGCCTTACTATTTGATAAGGTCAACGCTCATTGGTGTTGTTGCGCAACGACTGGTGCGCACCTTTTGCCCATCATGTGTTGCAAAAGCTGATGTAGATGAGGCCAGATGGACTGAGCTTATGGCACCCTGGAAGACACCCGTGCCCGCCCATATCAGTCAGCCGGTTGGGTGTCTTGACTGTCGAAACTCAGGCTATATGGGGCGCGCAGGTATCTATGAGTTGCTGCAGATGAACCCGAATATCAAACAGATGATTACGCCAACAGTTCATCTGGAGGAGCTACGTAAACAGGCGTATAAGAATGGTATGCGACCCATGCGCGTTAGCGGTCTCAGCAAGGTGGCACAAGGTAAGACAAGCTATGAAGAAATTCTCAAGGTAACGCCGTCGCCGTTGATGAGCTGATTTTCACGACGGGTAGTGGTTGACCATTGGATGGTTATGTCCGGTAGAAAAATTGATCATGTCAGGTGTTTTAACTATCTTGCACGCCCACCCGAAGGCCGTTTTCAAGCTCAACGTCATCGGGTGGTTCGAATCTCGGTTCCATGAAATCAAACATCTCATCAGTGACATCAAATGCGTATACGTCAGGATTTTTCTCTGCGTTTCTTTTATTGACACGCTTTTTACGGACAGTCAGTGGCGCATCAAGATAATGAACTTCAGGAGTAATGCCCAGTGCGACAGCTCTGTCAGCAAAAATCTCTCTTTGTTTCTTCTCAGTGAAGCCAAGGTCGAGCACAACGCTTCCATCGATTGAAAATATCTTGTCGCAGGTGTCCCAGATTTGCTCGTAGCATCGATTTACCCTCTCGATCATCCACGAGTAATTCAGTGATTTCATATCATCAGCGAATAAGGTCTGCATCCATGAATCTATAGAAAAGCGTATCGCGCTAATGTCCTTTGATAGTGAAATGGCGTACGTGGTTTTTCCTGCACCTGTTGGGCCGCAGATGATTATCAGACGTTTCATGGTGTTATAGGTTTGCTCGTTCATGCATCACCCGTATTCATACACTGCATTGTCTATTGTTTTCATATCTTTGCCTACCGCTTAAGTCTTGTTAAATAATTTTAGTTACTTTGTGCTTTCAATCACTTGTTTGCAAAGATCCGCTTCTTTCGCTCTTGAATACGCTGGTTGGCAGTCTTCGTGCCGTCATGAAAGCTGTCAAACCAACGATCGAAAGGCATTTCTTCGGTGCCGTAGTTACATTCGAAATACCGATGATGCAGTTGGTGAAAAAAGACACCCATGCGCATTTGCGGGTTATCTTTGACCACCAGATTTTCAAACCCTGAATGGCTGAAAACGGGATGCGTCGACTGCACATAGCCGTGAAACATCACGTGTAGTGGATGCGTCGGTACAATCAGGTGTATCGCAAAGTTCGTGTAAAACAGCGCGTGTTCAATCGGGTGCATCGAAATGCCTGACCACGGGCCAACATTGATATTCCGGTGATGCAGGCTGTGCGCGATCTTATACATGGGTGGCCAATGCAGCAGGCGGTGCACCCAGTAGAAATGAAAGCTGCTCCAAATGGGGATCAGAACAAAGACCGCGATGAACCAGACCGGATTGTCGGGGAACAGCATCGCGGGGGCATAGCCGTTCGCCATCGCCCAAAACACCAGAACCTGCGCTGCCGACCAAAGGGTGATCCCGCTGGCGATATGCCAGAACATGTTGTCCAGCACCTGATTATTGAACGTGAATGACCCGTTGTCGCGGTTCTGGTCGCGTGGATCGAACTTTGTCGCGTCACCTTGGGACTTTTTGGTAATCAGCCAATGATGCAGTGTACCCGCGATGATGACCTGTGGCACCAGATTGGCCAGCCAGACCCGTGTGATCCATCCGGGCGCAAAGCTGGTCATTTCAGCAAGCGGGGGCAAGATCAGGAAATAAGCAGCCACCGCAAGCACAAGGCAAAGTATCGTGGTCGAAATTTCAAACCAGAAAGCAGCATACCAGCGAAAGATCGCCCGCGGTTGCGGCGGCCACAGGAATAACGGGTTTTGCGCAATCGGCGTGGCTGGCCGATGGTTCCACCGCGCCGCTTCGTTCGCCTCTGCGTCAGTTGGCATAGCTTGAGCCTTCTTCATCCAGCAGCGCCTTAATCTCGGTCAGAAAGCGGACGTCCTGTTCTGGATAGGCCTCAAGCTCTTGCGCGGTCTTTTCCGCGATCTCATGCGGGATCAGACGCAGCGGTTGCCCAGTTTGCAAGGCGCGGATGTAGGTTTCTGCCGCACGTTCAAAGTAATACAGTCGGTTGAATGTCTCGGCCACTGTATCCCCGATGATCAGAATGCCGTGGTTGCCCATGACCATGACCTTTTTGCGCGGGTCGGTGAAAAGCGCGGCACAGCGCGCGCCTTCGTCTTCGAACGCCAAACCGCCATAGTCGCCGTCAACAACCACGCGGTCATAGAAGGTGCAGCAATTCTGATCGACTGGGGGCAGGGTGCTGTCGGCCAGACAGGCCAGCACGGTGGCGTGAATGGAATGCACGTGCATTGCGCAGCGAGCGTGCGGCACAAGCCGGTGGATGCCGCCATGCAAGCCCCATGCTGTTGGGTCCGGCGCATTGGGGCCGGACAGGGTTTCGGGGTCATTTGCGTCAACCTCGATCATATCGCTGGCCTTGATCCGGGCAAAATGCATCTGGTTGGGGTTCATCAAAAACCGCGTGCCATCATCGTTGATCGCAAAGCTAAAGTGATTGGCGACCCCTTCGTGCATATTCAGCCGCGCGGTCCAGCGAAACGCCGCCGCCATGTCGACGCGTTCCTGCCAATGGGTCATGTTTTGCTGTGCAATATTCATCTGCGCCTCCTGTCATCCGCGATACTGGCGCACTCTGGACCGCCAAGGCTAGGCCTTTTCCGCCATTTCGAGATCAAAAATGACGTCCCGTTGAGATTTGTCAGCCCGCACAGTAGGGATGGGATATGTGTCGGAGGTGTCAGAAATGAAGATTTGTTTGGTTGGGATTGGTAAAATTGCTGTGGATCAGCATGTGCCCGCGTTGATGGCATCGAATGATTGGAAACTTGACGCCACGGTCAGCCGCAGCGGAACGGTTGATGGTGTCACGTCGTTCACCGATTTTGATACTTTTCTGGCTGAAAACGATGCGCCGGTCGTGTCGCTTTGTCTGCCGCCCGTGCCACGATATGACTATGCGGCAAAGGCGATTGCCGCCGGGCGCCATGTGATGCTGGAAAAGCCCCCCGGGGCGACACTGGCCGAAGTACACGCGCTTGAGCGCAAGGCGAGTGATGCAGGCGTTGTGCTATTTGCAACTTGGCACAGTCGGATGGCTGCAGGCGTCGCAGGTGCGAAATCATGGTTGGCGGATAAACGGCTTGAAACCCTGCATATCACTTGGCGCGAGGATGTTCGCAAATGGCATCCCGGTCAGGACTGGGTCTTTGCACCAGGTGGGATGGGTGTGTTTGACCCAGGCATTAATGCGCTGTCGATCATGACAGAGATCTTGCCGCAGCCCGTCTTCTTACGTCATGCATCGCTGGATTTTCCTGAAAACCGCGACACGCCCATCGCCGCTGATTTAACCTTTAGCAACGGTGTAACGGCTGATTTTGATTGGCGTCAGGAAGGGCCACAGACATGGGCCATGCGCGCCGTGACCAACGCTGGCGTCATGGATCTGACAGATGGCGGATCAAGGTTGATCATCAATGATCAGCCGATTGATGTGGGGCCAAACCGTGAATACCCCGCGCTTTACGACCGAATGGCATCCTGTGTCCAAGCTGGGATGTCTGATGTTGATCTGACGCCAATGGTGCATGTCGCGGATGCGATGACGCTGGGCCGCAGAACGACTGTTGCAGCGTTCGATTTTTAGGGCGCTTCATTGACAAATGCGCCTGTTCCTTGTGCTTTTTTGGCATGACGGCAGCTTTCTAAAATTTACCGTTTGATAAAAAATGAAGTTGTGGCAAGCTATGCGCAAACAATCATGCGCAGGAGAGGCCATGCCAAACGTAATGACCCCCGGTATTGTTGCTGGTCGATTGCCCAGTGACAGCATCGCTGAAAACTTCGATGACTTGCATCAGGCGCTGACACCGCACGAGGCGATTGTCGCGGCGGATCGCTGCTATTTTTGCCATGACGCGCCTTGTGTGACGGCCTGTCCGACTGACATTGATATTCCGTTGTTCATTCGCCAGATCAGCACAGGCACTGCCGAGGCCGCTGGCCGGACGATCATGGATATGAACATTCTGGGCGGCATGTGTGCCCGCGTCTGCCCCACCGAAGATTTATGCGAAGGCGCCTGCGTGCGTGAAATGGCCGAAGGCAAACCGGTTGAGATCGGTCGCCTGCAGCGGCACGCGACCGACACCGTGATGGCGCGGCAAGGTCACCCATTTGCGCGGGCTGCAAGCACTGGCAAACGTGTTGCAGTTGTTGGCGCAGGCCCTGCGGGTCTGGCTTGTGCGCATCGGTTGGCGATGCTGGGCCATGATGTTGTGATCAAGGAAGGACGTGCAAAGCCTGGTGGCCTGAATGAATATGGCATTGCTGCATACAAGGCCACTGATGACATTGCAGGTCGCGAAGTCGCGTGGCTGACCCAGATTGGTGGCATCACGATTGAGACTGGGCAAATGCTGGGTGATGGCATGACGCTGGATGCTTTGTCGGATACCTTTGACGCAGTGTTTTTGGGTGTTGGGCTTGGCGGTGTGAATGCTCTGGGCGTGGACGGCGATGATCAGGCCAGTGATGCGGTCGATTTCATTGAAGACCTGCGTCAGGCCGATGATCTCAGCATGATGCAAGTCGGACGCAATGTTGTTGTGATCGGCGGCGGCATGACCGCTGTGGATGCCGCAGTGCAATCGAAATTGCTGGGCGCGCAAAGCGTCACAATCGCCTATCGTCGTGGCCGTGACCAAATGGGGGCCAGTCATTATGAACAGGATTTGGCTGCGTCCAAAGGCGTGCAACTGCTGTTCAACGTGATGCCTGTGCGTGTCGCTGATAATGCGATTGCGCTTGAATACACGGCTGATGACGGCAACGGCCTGAAAGGCACGGGCGAAGTGATCACTTTGCCTGCCGATCAGGTGTTCCGTGCCATTGGCCAGACGTTGACAACAGACGGCGGTTTGGCGCTGGACGGCCGAAAGATTGCGGTGACTGACGCCGGACGCACCAGTCGTGATGGCGTTTGGGCTGGTGGCGACTGCACACCCGGTGATGATCTGACCGTGGTGGCGGTGGCAGAGGGTCGCGATGCGGCCATCGACATACATAACGTTTTGACAGGAGCGGGATAAATGGCTGATCTGACAACTGATTTTCTGGGCATCAAAAGCCCCAACCCGTTTTGGCTGGCCTCAGCGCCGCCAACGGATAAGGAATACAACGTGCGCCGGGCGTTTGAAGCGGGCTGGGGCGGTGTTGTTTGGAAGACGCTTGGCTCTGACGGGCCGCCGGTGGTGAATGTGAATGGGCCGCGATACGGGGTAATTCACGGGGCAGATCGCCGGATTTTGGGGCTGAATAATATCGAGCTGATCACGGATCGTTCGCTGGAGATCAATCTGGAAGAGATTGCGCGGGTGAAAAAGGACTACCCGGATCGGGCGATCATTGTTTCGATCATGGTTCCTTGCGAAGAAGAGGCCTGGAAAGAGATTT
>JBGCGC010000091.1:0-44349 GCA_045110475.1 Granulosicoccus sp. | reverse complement strand
AGCTTATAGAGCAGTATATAAGGCGCTGCACGGAGTTTTTACTGGGTTGAGCCTAGTCACTCTAGGTGAGATCCAGGAAAAACGAGTACAGCGTCTTAGATGCTGCTATAGAAGCAGCGAAGCGGTTCTGGGCCGAAATTTTATGCATCACTAGGGTATAGGGCGCTCATCAGTGGATCTGTACGGCGCGCAAGTCGGTGGCCACCGCGCAGGCTCCTAGCCCGGACTATTCATGAAACGCACAATCCTTTCACCAGGCCCTTTGTGCGTAGCGGATTCCGCGAAGGAGCGGAATACAGACTGTATTTCCGACTAAGTGGGATTCGCTACGGGCAAAGGGAATGCGGAAGGATTGGGTGATTTCATGAATAGTCCGGGCTAGCCTGTCTTCCGCTGGAATCTCACGGTACGAATCATCTCCCGGATGCGCGGCTGGATTTCTGTGCGCCAGCGGGTACCGTTAAACACACCATAGTGCCCCACACCAGGTTGCACATAATGCCAACGTTTTTCGTCAGGTATGTTCGGACAGATATCGTGAGCGGCTTCGGTTTGGCCAAGCCCGCAGATGTCATCTCGTTCACCTTCTACCGTCATCAATGCCGTATTGCGAATGGCTCCGGTATCGATAAGTTCGCCTTTGTAAGTGAACGTGCCCTTGGGTAGCGCATGTTGCTGGAACACACGTTCAACCGTTTCAAGATAAAAATCGGCTGACAAGTCCATGACTGCCATGTATTCATCATAAAACTTGTTGTGCTGCTCCACGCTATCGCAGTCACCCTTCACCAGATCCTTGAAAACATTGCGGTGAGCTTCCATGTGCCTGTCCAGATTCATTTGCATGAATCCAGAAAGCTGGATAAAACCCGGATAGACGCGACGCCAGCAACCTGGATTGGGCCATGGCACGCGCTGGACCACATTGTTCTTAAACCAGTCAAGCGGTTTTGATTCAGCCAGCTTGTTAACAGCCGTGGGATTCTTGCGTGTATCCAGTGGTCCGCCCATCAGTGTTAGCGACGCTGGCGTGCAATCATCATCCATAGCCGCCATAACAGCCGTGGCAGCGACAGCGGCTACAGCGGGCTGGCAAACGGCAATGACATGAACTTCCTCACCTATCCAGCGAATGCACTCGATAATTTCGGTGACAAAGTCGTCCAGATCAAAGCTTCCCATCGCGGCCGGAACATCCCGCGCATCACGCCAGTCGGTTATGTAAACACTATGTTCCGGGAGCATGGCCTTGACAGTACCGCGCAACAGGGTTGCATAGTGGCCAGACATGGGCGCAATGATCAGGACCTTGGGGTCGTCCCGAGTGCCGCATACGGTATCGTCCCGGGCGAAATGCAGTAGATCACACCACGTACTCTGCCTGGCTAGTTCCTTGGCCACCGGAACCTCTACTGCGTCTATCTGAGTACTGTCAATACCCCATGCCGGTTTGACATAGCGCCGCATCATGTTCTCGAACATGGTGCAGGAGGCAGTGACATAGCGTTTCGCCTGAGTGTCAGGCCAGAGAAACGGTATTTCCAAGGTTTGCCGCAACAAGTGGCTTTGGACCCGCAACGGCATGAGCGTTGAGCGCATGAACTGGTAGGTGTGATACTTCATTCAGCATTCCACGGAATAAGCTTATAACTTATTTTGCACTGCAACATAAAAAAAGGCAAGGCTCATGCGTATTTTTGTGTGAAACATACTGCTACTGCGCATGATAATGCGTAGTAGCAGCGTATTCAGCCTTTAAATTTGCTATTGATGAGCTTCGTTAATCTTGTCACTGATGTAGTTGGCCAGCGCAAAGACAGTTTCTGACGGGTTGTACCCGATAGACGTTGGCAATATGCTGGCGTCGACAACATAAAGATTTTTCACGTCATGGGTTTCACCCATCGCGTTTACGACAGTCTTAGCAGGATCTGTCCCCATTCGCAATGTGCCTTGCGGATGAAACGAGGTGTAGGGATAGCGCGATTTTTCGTTACGCAAACTGTCAATCACAGGATCGACATCAGCTTCGCTCTCAATGACTTTCGCCAGTGTCGTTGGCACATAGACCTTCGATGCGCCTGCAGCCAGTAGTGTACGAGCGTTGACTTTCAAACCGTCTTTCATCGATTCGAAATCTTCATCATCAACTGTATAGTTAATGGTCTTCACACCATTTTCAAATGACACATCGCCCGTGTTCTTGTCATGCAACAGCGTGATGAGACGGATGGTATTGGCAAATTTTTCCATCAGGCTAATGTACGGTTTTCCGGTACCCGGATTCTGACTGGCACCTGCCAGTACAGGTTGCTCAATAGCGTTTAGAAGAATGAATCCACCAACACCAGTCTCATCTGGCAGTGTGTATTCATCGACATACACAGAATGAGTAGCTCCCACAAAATCGTTAACGGGTTCGTCAAATTCGGCGGTAAGCGATAGCGAAGGATGGCAGGCAAAATTCTTACCCACCTGCCCGGACGAGTTCGCAAGCTCACTTTTCATCAGAATAATTGGTGACTGAACGGGACCCGCAGCCAGCACGACAATGGGTGCCTTGACCGTCATATCGGCCACTTTTTCCTTGGTGTCCGGATTGATTATTTCTGCTGTTACACCATTGGCTACACCCTCTTTCGAGGTAATGGTGTTAACGCGGGTGTCTGCATAGATCTGCGCGCCATGCGCTTGTGCCCAGGGTAAGTAGGTAACCAGCATGGATTGTTTGCGATCAGACTTGCAACCGGCAAAACAGAAACCCGTCATAGCGCAATTTTTTACATTGCGCTTTGCAACGCCGATGGGTACGTCCGTTGCATCCAGCCCTTTCTTTATTAACTCCGCTCCCGGGCTGGTTTCCGCTGCTGTGTTTTCCTTGATCCAAAGGTTTTTTTCAACGGTTTCGAAATAAGGCGTCATCACTTCAGTGGTGAGATTAGTCAAACCGTATATCTCACCCCATAATTTGAAATAGTAATCGGGGGTTCTGAAACACAGGGCTGCATTTACGACAGTTGATCCGCCTACACAAGCCCCCTGCAAGATGGTGATATCACCCTGCGCGTTTGCCTGCCCACCAGAGTCTGCGTACATGGAGCCCAGAGACACAGCCGTCATCTCGGACATTTTTTCCGATGGTACATAACGACCGGCCTCCAGCACGATCACCTTCTTGCCGGTCTTTGCCAGTTCGTAAGCGGCGATTGCACCACCCGCACCAGAACCGATGACGACAGCATCAGCGCTGAGATCGAATTGTTGCTGCGTGACTGCCACCGCTTCCGTGACATCAAGACCCTGAGCTTTTACTTTTATATGATTCGTCATTGTGTCTTCTCCCTGTTATGCCTGCGGCAGTGGTGCATTACCTTGAGATTCCAGTCCCCATACATCAGAGACAGGTCCCTGGAATCCAACCGGTTCCCATGTTGGCGGGATTGCCCAATAAGCGGTCACAACCAGAAACTTAAGCGCAGTAAACAAACCGCGCGCAGGGATTTCTTCTGAGCTTGCCAGGGCATCGCAATATTGCGCCGCCTCTTCAAGACTCAGTTCGACAAAGGGTTTACCAAATGGCTCAGTCGCCGCTTCGTTAAAATAGGCAACGCCACCTTTCAGCCCCTGCAGAACCGGTGGTGGTAGCGTCGCGAGAAAAGCACCGTCAACCGTTTGCAATACCGGCAACGATTCCGGGTCAACCAGTGTGCTGCCCTCGGTTGGCAATAGCGCAAGCATCAGTCGGTGCCAGACAGCGTATTCATCGACAGACATGTGTGCGATGCCATCGGGTACTTGAGCAAAAGCGGGCTCCGGGGCCATACTTGCCAATCCTGTCGCAGACAGACCAATAGCGACCGCCGATAAGCGCAGAAAATCACGCCGGCTCAGGCTCGACACATGATCTGTAACGCCGTCAAACTGTACATCTTCCATCTTCATACATTTCTCCTCCACAGTGTGTACTGAACGTTCACCTCAGGCAAGCCGGTGTCGCTGCCTTTGTTATCGTTTTGCAAGGTGATAGCTAACTGCCTTGATGTCATAAGCATACCGCAATTGCGAAAGCGGTCAGAATGAGGGCGCAGGTATTCAGATCAGGGACCTGCCCCGCCATAACAACGACTAATGAAAACGTCGATTTCTTCACGCCCAGAGCGCAAGCGTCGGACTTAAAAAGCTGGCACTATTACTGTGATCAAAGCATTCCACATGAAACAACGATGTCCCCCGACTCACAGCGGCTAGAAATCGAATTCCTGCTAAAAAAACTTGCACAATGGCAAACTCAGCAATCCGATTTTCATGACCGGATTCTTGCACTCATGTCTTTCTGGCTTCGCCCGGCCATGGAGTCGCTGGATATGAGCGCATCACAGCTTCATCGCGCTCTCGACTCTAGATCTGAGGCCCATGTGCTTCGCATGTGGCTATTCGAGGAGGTATTCGGTCATCAATACAAAGGCACAAACCTGCACGAGCGATACATTCGCGAAATTGGCCGCACCGACAACGGCTTGTCTCTGCGCTATATGCGTCGAATGGCCAAATCGACGACATCGCTTTGGAGAATAACTGACAAACCTGGCCCGTCCAGGATCATCATAACACCGGTTTGCGGTGCTGGCCCTGCGCAAACCATTTACGATCGTGAACTTGCTGCAGAGGTTGACACTGGCGAGGTACTGATGACTCGACTCATCGATATGCCAGCCGGACCGGTAACTGGACAGGCCATATTTAATCTCGGCCCCATCAGTGGGCAGACAGAGAACTTGTCAGCTATTCACTTACAGACAATATTGTCGGGGTTTGTCAGCATGGCAGTGCAACCACCCGACCTGGCAGACAAGACTGAGTCTGAGTCTGAGCAGAAACAAACCAAACCTGCTTCGAGAGGATCTGGACCATCGGGTCGCCCTCACCATCAAGACAGCACTGAGGCAGAGAAAACGCGAGGCAACGACTCACGTTATGACGACCCGCGCAATACATCGAATACACAAGAACCGCCTGCTGCGCAAAGTAGCGCTGATCGCGAACGCTTGCTGGAAAGAGTCAGAAAGCTGTTTGCAATGGCTCAGCAATCCGACGCCTCACCCCATGAAGCCGAGATAGCACTACGTCGTTGTCAATCACTCATGGCAAAGTACGGAATAAGCGAAGACGACTTGCACACGAGCGAGTTTGGTAGCGCCGAGTTTACTCGAGGACGCACGCTCCCTTCGCATGTGAAATTTCTCGCTAGTGCTGTTGCCAGCCTCCACGATGTGCTGTTTGTCAGTGGTGAGGCCGGCTTTGCCGAATTCCGCGGTTTCGATGTCGATGCAAAAGTGGCCCGGCTGACCCTTGACTACCTGACCGATGCTGTGGAACGTTCTTTGGCCAGCCGCAAACGCGCAGGCGACTTTCCTGCTGGCCGCTCAGCCGCGTACGATTATCGATTAGGCTACGCCACACAAGTCAATGATCGCGTGATGGAGATTGTTAGAGAGAGAAAGCTTGCCGAGCAAAAAAGCACCGGCTCTGGCACATCACTTACCGTGCGAAAAAAAGAAATTGTAGATCGCGAGTGTGGTCGGGATCTGACGTCTACACATTTTCGCAGCAGCCGAGGTGCACGCGATAGCACGGCACATGCCGCCGGAGTAGACGATGGATCACGTGTCTCTCTGGATCAGCAGGTGGGTGGATCAACACCACCGCCGTCATTGCCAAAGCGTTAGCGATGATGCCTGGCGATCTCACAGCAAGGCACACCGATGCGGTGCAGGCACATCATGATCGACAACCAGTTTTCAACGATAGAAAGCCATGACTGATCCAGCGTCGCTACTTCAATCCATGAGACAACTGCAAAAGGATGCGGCTGTTGAACAACTCAACGTTAAGCAGGTTAAAGCATGTACTGATGCTCTGCTTACACATTTCAGACAGTCAGCAGAAGCCGCGGCTTTCAACAATCCCTTGCAAGGTCCCGAGTTACTGGCGCAAATTGCCACACGTCATGCAAGCGTTACCCTGGTCACTGTTGACACTTGCGATCTTGAGAGAATCCTTTTTGAATACCTGCCAGCCAATAAGTCCACCAGCTCTGACAAAGCAAAGAATATCGTCGATACCGCTCGCGCTTTTTACATCTGGTTAAAACGCGAACAAGCGCTTGAACAGGCAGATGACATCATCGATCTGCTCAACGATGACGCTACACGAGAACTCCGACAGTTGATGGGAGGTCGAGAAAATAACGGACCTGACAACGCATTGATGACACAAGCCGATGCCAAAGGTGTTGACCTGTCGAACCAGGCGGCTGTTGATGCCTATTTTATCTGTCAGATGTTTTCAGACGACGCACCGGGTTCTCTATTCGACTACGATGATGAATTTGAAGACCATGATGACCCTGCACCGGCAATACAAACTGCAGAACAAAGCCGTACCAGCCAGAAGAAACGCAAGAAGAACCGTAAGGCCGCTCGCAAGGCGCGTAAGAAGAACCGCTAATGCCGAAGCGGAATTAATCGGTTTAACTGTGCATCGGTTATGGTGCTGCGTTAAACTGACCAACAGCGCAGTCTATCGTCATCTCAAGTGCGCTCGTCATCATTGACAAGCTCATGGAGCTGCAAACACCGTCACTGGCGTTAGCCGCATTACTTGTTGATTGCGGTACATGCACAAATACACCAAGCAGGTTCATCGCCTTTTTCTCGCCTAGATGCAGCACACTGTAAAGCATCTGGTTGCACAGATGAGTACCAGCATGGTACGACAGGACTGCCGGTATTCCTGATGTTTGCAAACTCTGCACAACTTTCTCGCACTTCAGATTTGATTGATAGGCCACAGGCCCACCATCAATCACAGGCGTTGGAGGCAGTGTTACACCGTTTACATCAGGCACGCTGAAACAGCGAACATTGATGCCAATAGCTTCAAGCCTGATCGCTGGACTTCCGACGGCCACTCCGATACCAATCCAGATATCCGGCTTGTACTGTTGCATGGCACTGTCCAGTCTTTCGTACAAACTAGTGGTGTCAACCGGCATGTCGAGACAATGTAGTAGATATTGCTCAGGGTTCAGTCTATTCAGCGCAGCAACTACCTCAGTCGATGGATTTACAGCAGCCTGTGCCCAGCCTCCGTAACCGGCAACGACAACAACGGGTTTCACTTTCACAGTGGTTAACGTCATGGGTTCAACTTCTCTTTAGTGAAACTCTATGATGAAACCGACAAACGCATGGCTGAACGTGTGCGTCGCTCTCACATCATGAATCCGACGCGTACCGGACCACTACAACGCAGGTCTAACGGGTGGCGCTTTAGCCTCTGAGGCCAGTAGTTGGACAGGATCATCAACTGCGACGACTTCGACAGATTCTCCGCGACCGCGCACCAGAGCCGTGTGTCTGGGCAGTTGTGAATAATCCAGTGTCGTGTTTTTCAACACCTCTTCGGAGACGAGCAGATTAGTATCATAATCTTTGGTCAATGCCTCAAGCCTGGCCGCAATATTAATGTTGTCGCCTATTGCTGATGTCACCGGAGAATCCGGAGGCCCCATTGTACCAACGATAGCGTCTCCACAATGAATACCGACTCCCACCCTCAACGGTTCGTCAAGCTCTTCTGATAGCCAGTTGTTGAGCACGTCTATGCGACTCTGAATTTCTATGGCACCCTGCAGGGCTTCGCGACAACCTGTTTCGATGTCGCTATTCAAACCGTAAAGAGCCATGATTCCATCACCGGTAAAATTTGCATAGTGACCATTTGATGCACGCAGCGCATCGGCAAGCTGGATAAAAAAGTGATTCAGAATGAAAACCACGTCGTACGGCATTTTTTTTTCGCCGAGCGTTGTTGATCCACGCATGTCGACAAACATGCAGGCCACCGCTTGCTCATGCCCCATGACCGCTGCTGCAGACTTGACATCCTGAGCCGAAGTGTCCGCTCGAAGCATTGGCGTGATGGTGACATCGCAAGTGGGTCTCAACTGGCAGGCCAGCCGAATGTTGGGGGCTGCGCCTACGCGTTGCAGGGCAGCAGCCTCAAGCGAGGCGGGTTCAGGTAATTCTTCACTTTCGTCAATGACGCGTATTCTGCACGTGGTGCACCGTCCACGACCGCCACATACGGCGGCGTGGCTTATTCCTGCTTCACGAAGCACTTCCAAAACAGATTGACCACTTTTACCTTTTGCCACCTTGCCACTGGTCGTATGCGACAACGAAAAATCTCCACGATGTCGCCTACGAAAATCGCGGATGGAGCGGCTTGATATTATTAGTACTACCAGAAAAACAAAGACCTGTTGCATGCGATCGCTGAACAGATACAACATCGCTTTTGCTGCTGGATCTGCCGACACCATAGCAGTCATCAATTGTTCAACTGTTTCCGGTTGCAACTGCCAGGTATCGATTCCCGCTCTGACAAAACCCAACCCGGCAAGAATGGGAAGAATCAAACTCAGTGGGTAAAGAAAAATGACCCACTTTGAATACGAAGGTTTGTGCCTCAGCCAGAAGTGAATGCCAACACATAAATGCGACCAGGCAATGAACAGTAGCGCGTATTGTCGAATCACACCTTCCGGGCTACTCCATAACTGAATAAGGACATCGGAATAGGTTCTCTGAATATCCAGAATGATGTCCGCCCCTCGAGTCCCCATTGCGTGACCGATCAACAAAAATGGCAAGGCCAGACCAAGCGCTATTTGAAGCAGATTCCAGATGGGCAGTCGTAGGGTTCGATGCTTGAACAAAGCCACCAGCGCCATGACAATATGCGTAAAAAACGCACCGTACAGGACTATCAGAAACACCGGTATCGACCAGAAACTGTGTACGACACGTCCGACAGCATCCATGGCAGACAGGGAAATCAGGCCCAGTGCTGCCGTTGATAGATGTATGACCAGAAAGACGCCTATTATCAGGCCGCTGCACAAGCGAAGGCGGTGTTCGAGAATTGGGGTCATTGCACTGGCGTTACGTTTCAGATAGTACTGAATAGTACACGCTGTGATGAAGTCTGAGCTGAAGATTGACCGGCAGATCTGGCTGTTGAGACCAGCGCATAGTTACTCAACAACGCAATCCTAGCCACTCGATGTTGGTCTGCTCAATATCTGACACCGAGTGGCTTTAGCCTCATAGCGATCAATTCAACTGATACATTCAGGCTGCCTGAACGATTCCTTGCGATGCGTAGTATGCGGTTTCAAAATCCAGATAGCCGGTAACCGATGCTGGATCACCGAAGGGCAGTATCTGCGTTGCCCAGAATCCGCCATGTCCATTCTGTCTGTCGATCCAGTAGAACAGATTGGCAAGCCCGGCCCAGCCAAGTGCACCGGCAGGTCGACCTGTCGGTGCATCCTCATCATTGACCATAAAACTGAAAGACCATGATTTGGGGAGTCCCGGAAAAAACTCCGCATCGTTTGACAGCGATGGGATGACTCCCGGCAGCATATTGATTTTCATGCTGCCAAGATGATTCTGCTCAGCCATTCTGACGGTCTCAGGCTTCAGAACTTGTCCCTGCTCTCCCTGCCCATCGTTGAGCCACATGCGGATGAAACGCATGTAATCGCCTACTGTGCCATACAAACCGTGTCCCCCCATATGAACTTCTGGTGTGTCAGTCAATTCGAATTCCATCGGGGTAAGTGAATCGCCCTCCCCGCGGGCGTGCATGATGGCAAGCCTGCGTCGCAAGTCGTCATTCAATTCGAATGTCATGTCTGTGATCCCAAGGGGTTCGAAAATGCGATCCTTGAACACTTCACCAAGTCGCTTGCCAGTTATGCCCTCAACGACCTGACCACACCAGTCCATGTTACTTCCATATTCCCAGCGACTACCCGGGTCGAAGAGCAACGGAGTCATCAGTGCCTGCTTTGATGCAGTGATGACACTCGGCTGACCGTGATCAGTTGCCAGTCTGTTGTAGGTTTCATTGAAGAAATCATAGCCGAAACCTGCGGTGTGCAAGAGCAACATGCGAGTTGTAATGGCTTCTTTTGGCGCGCGTAGTTTCGGATTACCGTCACTATCAAAACCTTCAATGACTTGCAAAGTGCCGATATCCGGTGCGTATTGGCTTGCCGGTGCGTCCAAATCGAGCTTGCCTTCTTCCACAAGCTGCAGGGCCGCAGTGCCTGTAATGGCTTTGGTCGTTGAAAAAATGGCGAACGCACTGTCGGTCGTCATTGGGTCATCCTTATCGATACTTCGCTGACCGGCAGCTCCTTCATAGATGTTCTTTTCTCGGTCGGTCACCATCGCCACCACGCCCGGAACACGTGATTCTGATGTGGTTATATTTTCAATTATCTTGTCGGCTGCATCTTTAAATGGTTGGTTCATGCTGTTCTCCCTGATGGTAGTTGGAATGAAGCGTTTGATTAGGTGGACTATTGCATTGAAAATCCCTTATAGCCTCCACTAGCTACCTCGTCGCATTTCTGCTTGTAGGCTCCGACTCCGCCACAGTAAGACAATACACGGCGTGGCTTGCCGGGAACATTCGAACCCAGATACCACGATTCGGTTTTCGAGATCAATGTTGCGTTGGCTGTTTCATCGTGGTGCTGAACCCAGCTCTCCTCCGTTTCAGCAGTCGGCTCTATGACGGTGTGCGATCGTTCACGAAGAAAGCGAATACAGTCGTTGATCCATTCGGTCTGCTGTTGTAAGCAGGTCGTCATGTTGCAAAGAGCAGCAGACGGAGCCAGTGGTACGGCTGTGGTAAAAAGATTGGGATAACCATGCAACTGCAATCCCATGGTGGTACGAATATCCTGCCCCCATTCGCTGGATAGTGAGCGGCCACCACGACCTCTAATATCGATTCTGGTCAGAGCGCCGGTACCCGCATCAAAGCCTGTGGCCAGAATGATCACGTCCAGTTCGTGAACAGTGCCGTCTGCCAGTTTGATTCCGTTTGGCATTACTCGCTCAATGGCGTTTTCCCTGACCGATATCGCCTTGACGTTTTCACGCAGGTAGGCTTCGAGGTAGTTTGTTTCCAAGGGTACCCGATGAGTTCCGAAGCCGTAATCATTCGGTATCAACAAGTCGCAAAGCTCTGGATCAACCAGGCGCTCTCGCATCTTTTCACGTACAAACTCAGATATCTCCTCACTAACAGTCTCATCAAAGAACATTTCTGCAAATGAGGCCAGCCACAGTTTCAATGAACCATTGGCATGAATGTCTTCAAGTCGCTGGCGACGCTGTTCTGGTGTAAGGTCAGCCCAGGAGACTTCAAAGTCGTATTCAAAACCTGTAAAGGTATTGGGCAATGTCTCCTTGAACTCATTAAAACGTGCATGGTAGGCTGCGACATCATCATCGCTGTAGCTCGGGTTTTTCATCGGTAGCACGTATTGGGGCGTACGAACGAATACCGTAAGCTCCTCCACCTGATCAGCAATGGTCTGGATGACCTGAATCCCTGTGGCACCTATGCCGACTACACCGACCTTTTTACCGGCAAGTGTTACCGGATCACGGGGCCAGCGCGAGGTATGAAACAGCGGGCCCTTAAAACTTTCCTGACCGGCAAAAACATTCGTCATCGGTGCTGAAAGCATACCGCAGCAGGTAATCAGAAACTGCGTATCAATGATCTCATCAGTGTCGGTGGTCACTGTCCAGCGGTGTCGCTGTTCATCATAGTGTGCTTGTGTGATCTTTGTATTGAACTGAATATCTTTCTTCAGATCAAGCGTATCGGCTACATAGTTCATCCATCGCTCTATTTCGGGTTGCCCGGGAAATCGTTCGCTCCATTGCCAGCCTTTGTACAAATCCTCAGAGAACAGATATTGATAGATATAGGCTTCCGAATCGAACTTGGCTCCAGGATAGCGATTCCAGAACCATGTCCCGCCAACACCTGCGGCGTTGTCGAAAGCGCGCACCCTCAGCCCTTGCTCGCGAAGCTGATGCAGCTGATAGAGTCCGGCGACACCTGCACCAATTACAACGGCATCAAACGTCTGTGATGAATTTGCGGCCTCGTTAGAGGAGTTTGTGTTCTGAGAAGCACAGGTTGGCAAGTCGTTGTCTACTGTCATGGCTCGCTCCAGGTAGTATACGCAGTGAACCCGTCGTTGAATGACGGCTGAAACGGTTCAGCGTGCCGGTGCGACCAGCGTACGCTTAATCGTTACTAGTGGGTCGTGCGGTTAATTCGGTAATACATTTCGTCCCCAGCGCCGCCAGCCCAGCGTTAGAAAAGCTCCCCGTATACCCAATACGCTTCGCTTTTCTGCCTTGTTCTGACGACGCTGGGAACAAAGTGTCTGTCACCGAAGTAACCGCACGACCCTCTAGCAGAAATTATCAGCGGTACAATGACGAGTATTGAACTATCTGGTGAAGTCGTTGAATGATTCGGGGATTTGGAAAGAAACACATTGCTAGATCGACAGGCGATAGACAAGAGGCGTTACGCCTAGATGTTTACGGAAGCTTCGCGTCATATGAGATTGATCGGAGAAGCCGCATGTTGCGGCGATCTGTTTTAAGGCAGAGTCGCCACCAAGCAGTTCCTTGGCTCGTTCAATCCGTCGCAACATGAGTAAAGACTGAACGGTACATCCCAAAGACTTTTGAACATATCGCCCAAACGTCCAAACCCCCATATCAAATAGCGCTGCCAGTTCTTGCAAAGTGATTTTTTCCTGCAAATGTGAATCGATGTATTCATGGAGCAACGCACATTGGCTACGCGAAAGACAACCCTCTCTGACAGACTCAGGGCAGATACAAGAAGCATAGTGGCGCAGTAGATGCACTGCCAGTTGCACCCCCAAGGCTTCGGCGTAAATGGCCCCGCCACTGGTTTGCTGCGCTGCCTCACAGGTAATGTCGTCAACAATGCGATTAACAACCTTGTCTGAACCACGAAGCACGTCGTGAAGTTGTACCTGATCGACTTCCTTGCCCAGCATATCGCTGGCAACCCTCGACATTAAGGCATTCGACAAGTACAGGTGAGATACTTCAACAGGAGCAGTCCAATGCCAGTGGGACTCAGCGGAGCGCGACAATAAAGAGAAGTGTCCAGGCTCGCAACTGGTGCGTGTCCAACGACCGTCAAACTGGCGATCCATGGGAGTCACACCATGTCGATAGCGAACGATCATGAAGCTGTCCAACGGCGGAATTTCGACATCCTGCCCACGATAACTGTAACTGCGTTGCGCTACATCCTTCCACCCCAGATCATCACTTGAGCACGTTATTGTGCCTGGCACCCAGAGCGGCAGCTCGACGGGAGTGATTAGGGCTGGCACGTGACGGTGATCTGACGGCATGTGATCTCCCTGCCTGAACTAGCACAGATGCGTCAGCTCAGATAGTGAATACGCTATTACTATGCTATCCCGTCTTGCAAGAATATTCAAGAACGCTTTTATCTGTGGCGCCCTTCCAGTGTGGCAAAGACAAATAAGCGTGCTACGCAATTATCAATTCACAGCCCCATTCTCATCGACTACTTGCATAGGCAATCTTGATTGCTCAGCATTGTTAGCAACTATTTTCAGTATGAATCTTGGCTTTTTACAGGACGAATTATTAGTGTTGCGGTATCAAAAACAAACAATTCTTTGTGGAAACTACAACAGATATCTACTTAACATCGATTCATCAAAGGAAGATGGCAATTTGTGCAAGTGTAAGGTGGCAGATCACTGTTTCCTGTATTTTTCGCTAAAGATAAAACCTTGCAGCTCTCGCAGGCAACACAGCACAACAGCTGGTTGCCTGCCACATGTCATCACTCTCTAGCGCAGATCTTTCAACTGCACTGGAAACAGACTACAGTCGTTTGTATACCCAACCGGTTTCCCCTCTCGGCACAAAACCCTGTTGCGTTTTTGTAAAGCACAGGATTGTGCAAAGACTCCGAGCTTGATTTCCTTCAGATTTTCGAGCTTGCCAATCCCGCCAATGCCTAAAGGCGAAACACGTGGCGTACTGAAGTCTGTTGATCCGTTCCCAGGTTTGCCATCACTGTTATTACCCAACTGACAACTTGCTTCGCTGCGAAATTCTGCGCACACCAAACTGTCACCTGAACGAAGAAGTTTGACACCTTTTAATGGACCAATGCCAACACCGACGGACTTGCCAACAACAGGTGTTGCACGGTTAGCGCTTGTTCCATTTTTCTGCGCGCCAGTTGCGTTGTACCCCCAGCAATCAACCATGCCTGTAACCGACAACACGCAGGTTGCACCGTGATGAAAAGTGCGCCATTAATGGTGCTTCAAGGCTTGACGTAACATCACAAACATGTTTCCGTATCGGAAATGACATCGGTCTCATTTTGCGAAGATGCTGGATTTATGAGCACCATTTACGATGTAGCGAAGGCAGCGGGCGTGTCGCCCAAGACGGTCAGCCGTGTGCTCAATGGCGGCGATCGGGTTCGCGAATCAACCGTCGCTGCGGTGACTGCGGCAATGACAAAATTAGACTATGTGCCGTCCAGTGCAGCGCGCACCATGCGCTCAAACCGTTCAGGTCTCATCGGTGTGGTGACCAACGTTCTGGCTGGTGGCTATGAACGGCCTGACCAGGTCGGTCTACCTGATCTATTGCTGGTCCAGGCTATACAGCAACGTCTGGAACCTACCGGCATGACTCTGCTCATGGCCGACAGCGGTGGTAAGGCGAAACGCGTGTCAAAGCTACTTCAAACCTTCGCTGAGCACAGAGTTGAGGGCGTACTTTACGTTGCACCATCACATCAGAAAGTGCGCTTACCAAAAACAACTGGCATTAAACACACTGTAATCGTCAATGGTTTTGACAATGACAAAACGCTCTCTGTCATACCCGACGACTACACGGGCCAGCGCAAGCTTATCGAGCAATTGATTGCAGCCGGACATCAACGTATTGCCTACCTGACGCTACCCACGACGCTCATCGCCACTACCGAGCGCACACGCGCCTGGCAAGACGCGCTTGATGCCGCGGGCATAAACCCCAAACCTGACTGGCTGCGCGCAGGAGACCCTGCTGCACCTTCAGAAGGGACAGGAAAACAACTGCAGGCCAACGCCATTGATCACTTTCTGTCTCTGGCAGAACCGCCAACCGTGATCTGTACCGGCAACGATCGTATGGCTATGCATGTTTACGGCCTGCTGCGATCTCGCGGACTGAAAGTACCCGAGGACATCTCTGTTACAGGCTATGACGATCATCGTCTGATTTCAGAAACCTTGTATCCGCAGCTCACTACCATGGAACTGCCCTACCACCGCATGGGCGAAGCAGCTGCAGACCTGCTTTCAGAACTCATCGATGGCCATACGCCAACCCATACCGCACCGATACTTATCAAAGGCTCACTCCGATGGCGCGACAGTGTGTCGACACACGCGCCCTCTTTTCAACCACTCGACTCCACAACACAAACCACGGAGAACACACGAGAACGAAGCACCTCACCACAATAGGCGGCGTCGCCACCACCTTGCTCTTGACCCATTCTGCGTTTGCACAGACCGATATCGGCTTGTGGTATCACGGCGCGGGCAACGAGGTTGAAAGCGCGCTGATTCAACAGCTTGTCGATGACTTCAACGGCAAACAATCCGACTGGAACGTCGTCGTCGAAAGCTTTCCACAGGGTTCGTATAACGATAGTGTCGTTGCTGGCGCACTAGCCGGTAACCTTCCTTGCATTCTTGATGTTGACGGACCAGTGATGCCAAACTGGGCCTGGTCAGGCTACATGCAGCCACTCAGCATCGACGATTCAATTGTCGAGAATTTTCTGCCGAGTACCAAGGGTGTATGGAATGACGAGTTGTATTCAATCGGTCTCTGGGAGGCAGCCGTTTCGCTTTATGCAAGGCGTTCGGATCTTGAAAAGTGGGGACTGCGAACACCTACGCTGGAAGAGCCCTGGTCCACAGAAGAATTCATGGGCGCACTTGACGCAGCCAAAGCCGATGACGCCTATGACTTCGCCTTTGATCCCGGCATGGCCTGGACCGGAGAATGGTACCCGTACGCATTTTCACCGTTTCTTCAATCATTTGGTGGTGATCTGATCGATCGCGAAACTTACCAAAGCGCCGACGGTGTACTAAATAGCGACGAAGCAATCGCGTTTGGAGAATGGTGGCAATCCCTGTTCTCTGATGGCTACGCACCAGGCACCAGTCAGGATCCCGCAGATCGCGACAGCGCGTTCAACGAAGGTCGTTACGCTTTCCAGTGGAATGGTAACTGGGCAGGTATCCCGACACTTGAAGCAGTTGAAGACGTAGTCTTTCTGCCAGCGCCTGACTTTGGTAATGGTAGCGTTATCGGTGCAGGTTCCTGGCAGTTCGGCGTATCTGCCACGTGCGAGCATCCTGCTGGCGCCAATGCCTTCATCGAACATGCCCTGCAAGATGACTATCTGGTGGCCTTCTCCGATGGCATCGGTCTCATACCAGCCACAGCCAGCGCTGCCGCCAAAACACAGAATTACTCAGAAGGCGGCAAGCTCGAAGCCTACTATGCCTTGTCAGAACAGCAGGCTCTCGTAAGACCTGTCACACCTGGCTATGTCGTGGCAGCCAAGGTGTTTGAAAAAGCACTGGCTGACATCGCCAACGGTGCAGATGTTGCCGATACGCTTGATGCTGCGGTTGATGAGATCGACTCTGATATCGAGCGTAATCAAGGTTACGGACACAAGTAAGAGAGCTGACGGGAAGTACATTCACTAAAACAGCGGTGTACCTCCCGTTTAGAACGCAAGCTCTGTACGCGATATTTTTTCGTGCGGAGTCTTGCCAATACAGATGCCAACTCAGTAGGGATAACGCATTATGAGCTCTAAACTGACCACTTCAAACCGGGCCGGCTGGGGCTTCGCGATGCCGGGTTTTGGTTTGATAACACTATTTATTGTCTTGCCATTCTTTTTTGCCTTCTACCTCTCGCTCACCAATCAACGACTCATATCACCTAATCCGACACAATGGGTAGGTCTGGATAATTACCGTCAGTTGCTGCACGTAAGCGTTGTGACACTTGAGCCTGTACGCCTTGAGAACGGGACGATAGAGCAGGACGAAAACGGCGAACCAGAGTTTCCCCGGGTTCGCACTATCACACGCTCTGATGATTTCCCTCAATACAGAGGAATGCGCGAGTGGTTTCGCTGGCGTTCGGGAGACAATGCAAAGGTGGTGATTGTTCGCGATGTCGTGTTCATGAAAGCACTCCTTAATACTCTGTTGTTCGTACTGATCGTTGCGCCGGTCCAGGGAGCTTGTGCACTCGGGCTTGCCCTATTGATCAATCAACGCCTGCGTGGCATAAATGTATTCCGCGCTATTTATTTCATGCCAGTGGTTGTTTCAATTGTCGTGGTATCCCTTCTCTGGCGTTTTATCTACGACGGTAACGACGGGCTACTGAACAACATGTTGTCCAGTCTAACGTTCGGTCTGTTTGAACCGGTTGACTGGCTAGGTAGTACCGACACCGCTCTAGGCTCCATCATGGCCATGTCGATTTGGCAAGCCGTTGGTTTTTTTATGGTTATCTGGCTGGCCGGGCTACAGACAATCAGCCCCACCTTGTACGAAGCTGCGAGCATTGAGGGCAGCAGCAAGTGGCAGACGTTCCGCTACGTGACGTGGCCAGGACTTCGCAACACCGCCATTCTGGTACTTATTGTCATCACCATGCAGTGCTTCGCCTTGTTTGCGCAAATAGATGTCATGACAAATGGTGGACCATTGGACTCTACGCATACACTGGTTTTTCAGGCAGTTGAACGCGGTTACGGTAAGCAGGACATTTCTGGTGGGGCCACCATCAGTGTCCTCCTGTTTGTACTGGTGCTTTGTATATCGCTGGTTCAGCGATGGCTGACGAGGGATCGCTGATATGGCTACAATTTCTGCAGATAACCATGGCCTGCGCCTTTTTGTACGCTATCTGGTGCTGGTACTGATCGCGCTGGTGTTTATCTTCCCATTAATATTCATGGGAGTTTCATCGCTGAAACCGCAGGCACAACTCCTTGCTGATACATCAAGCTTGCGTGCCTTTCTACCGGTGGGCGATATCAGCCTGGACAATTACCACGATGCGTTTCAGCGTGCCCCGGTGCTTACCTTCATCCGTAATTCGGTTTTTGTCACAGGGACCACTGTGCTGCTGTCATTGCTGTTTTGTTCTCTGGCTGCGTTTTCATTCACTTTTTTGCAATGGCGAGGCCGTGGTTTATTGTTGTCAATAATTCTTGCCACCCTCATTATCCCGTTTGAAACCATTGCCATCCCGTTGCTTTTAATGGTATCCAAATTGCCCTGGGTGGGCATGAACGGTTTTGAAGCCGGCTGGCTTAATACGTACCGTGTACAAATCATTCCATGGATTGCGGACGGGTTGACGATATTTCTGTTCGTGCAGTTTTTCAAGGATCTACCACGCGAATTGATTGAAGCCAGTCGGGTGGAAGGCGCCAGCTGGCTACAGATCTACGCAAGGGTTGTTATGCCGTTGTCGGGTCCGGTGATCGCAACCGCTGCGATCCTGAAGTTTCTGGTTATATACAACCAGTACCTGTGGCCACTTATCGTAGTGCAACAAGAGAGCGTACGCCCGGTCATGGTGGGGCTAGGTTACTTCTTTCAGCTGAATACGCTATGGGGCGAGATCATGGCCTACCTGACAGTGATCACCCTGCCCGTTCTGGCTTTCTATCTGGTGCTGCAAAAAGCCTTTATTGCCTCTATAGCCTCAACCGGTGTAAAGGGCTGATGGCGCTCACCGTACGACCTATACATTCAATAAATTTTAGAAAGGAAATTACTCATGGCCAACGTTAAATTGCAGAATATCCGCAAAAGTTATGGCAATGTGGATGTGATCAAGGGTGTAGACATCGATATAAAAGACGGCGAATTCACTGTTTTTGTCGGACCGTCCGGTTGTGGCAAATCAACCTTGCTGCGTATGATTGCCGGGCTTGAAGACATCACCTCTGGTACGCTTGAGATCGCTGGCCGCCGCGTGAACGATCTCGAACCCAAGGAACGCGGCATTGCGATGGTGTTTCAGAGCTATGCCATCTTTCCACACATGACAGTGCGTGAAAACGTCGCTTTCGGCCTGACGATTGCCGGTGCATCAAAGGATGAAAAGAACAAGAAGGTCGGTGAGGCTGCACGCATTCTGCAGATGGAACATCTGCTTGACCGACGACCCTCAGAACTCTCGGGCGGACAACGACAACGTGTCGCGATTGGCAGAGCCATCGTGCGTAATCCGGAAGTTTTCCTTTTCGATGAGCCATTATCGAACCTCGATGCCTCGCTTCGAATGGACATGCGCATGGAGATTGGCAAGTTGCACCAGAACCTCTCAGCTACCATGATCTATGTGACACACGATCAGGTTGAGGCGATGACACTGGCTGACAAGATCGTGGTGCTCAAGGACGGCAAGGTGATGCAGGTCGGCTCACCCATGGAGCTGTATCACGAACCAGCCAATCTATTTGTTGCAGGCTTTCTTGGTGCACCATCAATGAACTTCATAGAAGTGGATGTCAAAGAGCGGCGTGGTGACAACGCTATTGTCACCAACCCTTCACTGGAACCCATTGAGGTTGCTACCCGTGGACGTTCGATAGGCGCAGGGGATCGTGCGATTCTTGGCGTTCGACCTCAATACCTGAATCCAACAACGGTTGAAGCCGGTATGCTGCATGGCAAGGTTGCTCTCACGGAACGTCTGGGTTGCGAGACAATTGTCGACACCAATCTGCATGACGGTTCAACCATCATCGCGGCGATTGCTGAGGATCAGGTCCTTGATCCAGGCTCAACGATCGGTTACACATTCGAAACGGCACAAGCACACTTGTTTGCACATGAAGCCGTATCAGTTGCCGCGCACTGAAAAACACAACCAGCAATCTTCCGAATACCGCGACAAAAAAACCTGTTATGGAAATACCTGCTGCTGCCAGGCAAGCCGATGAACGCTGGCGTCCTGCTTTGCATTTCTGCGCTGCGCGTGGATTCATCAACGACCCGAATGGCCTGATATACACAGCAGGACAGTTTCACGCCTTTTATCAGCACAATCCTGATGATGTCGTTCACGGCCCCATGCATTGGGGGCATGCCGTCAGTGATGATCTTGTACACTGGAAGGAGCTGCCGATTGCCCTGTATCCAGATGCGCTGGGGCAATGCTTTTCTGGCAGTGCTGTACACACGCCAGATGGCAACGTGGCACTTGTCTACACAGCCCATCTGGAAAGACAAGGGCATGAGCCCTTACAGACTCAGTGCCTTGTCCATGCTGACCATGCGTTGACAAACTTCGAGTCAGAGCCGGGCAATCCGGTTCTTGATAACCCCGATTCACTAAAAAATTATCGTGATCCAAAAGTCTTCTGGCATGCGCAGACAAGCGCATGGATCATGCTTATCACCCACGGCCGCCACTTGGGTATCTACCGTTCCACAGATCTGATTGACTGGACACTTGCCAGTAAATTTGGCGATGAACTGGGTGCGCCCGATAGCGGTGCCTGGGAATGTCCAGACCTTGTCACGGTACCCCTTGCAGATGGCGGGGAGCGTTGGGTATTGTTCGTCGGTATCTGGTCAGGAGCCCCGGGCGGTGGCAGTGGCACACAGTACTTTCACGGTGAATTTGACGGCTATCAATTTCAGCAAGACGTTGACGCTGCTGATGTGCACTGGTTTGATCACGGACGCGATTACTATGCGGCACAATCATTCGCTGGACGCGACGCACTAGCGCCCAGAGTAATAGCGTGGTGTAGCAACTGGCAGTACGCAAACGACACTCCTACACGCGATTTTCGTGGCTCGTTTACGCTGCCACGCGATCTGGAACTTGTAGGCACAGCCGTAGGCTATCGATTGCGACAGGACGTCCCCGTAAATGTCAGAGAAGCCTTTCCACTAATGAAACACGACGGCAGACCCACTAGTGCCACGTACCGCCGGCTACGTCATGTATCGCTCGAGCCCGGTGAACGCGAAGAGATCTGCCTGTTCGGTGAATCTACGCCACAATTCATCATTGAACGACTTACGGATGGCATTCAATGGCGCCTGCGAATCTACCGAGATTCCTTACTCGGCGATGCCAGTGTTCTAGGTGCGTTCGGCAGCGCCAGTGTGGTAGAGCTTGCACCGATCGAAGGCGACACCATGAAGCTTGAACTGTTCGTTGATCACGGTCTGGTTGAACTCTTCCTGAATGGCGGCGTGGACGTGACCACCATGTGCTTTTATCCGGCAGATCCGCTTGGGGATGTCAGCATTAAACAAAAATGCTGATCAGCAAGGATTTTCTAGACGAAAGTATAGCTTCTCACCGAACAAACGCATGGGATTTATTTATAGAAGTATCGATGTTCAAGGATCGACTTGCGGTCAACTATAAATTACTATCGTGGGTAGACCGAACGATATCCATGCGAGCAATGCATGCGCGGCGGAGTCTTGTGCGACTCACCACGCACTTCAACATGGGTGTCGACTACTTGTTGTATATCAAGTTGAGGATGTTGTGAATGCTCAAGAACACTGCAAAGCGATCAGTGCTTCGGAATCGTCAGATTTTTCGTGTCATGGCGCCCATTGTCACTGTGATTTTTGCCGCGTGCAGTTCAGGTGAGTCTTCCTCCCCTGACCTTCCTGAACAAGCGCCAAACGACGGCCAGATTCCCGACACCATCGACACATCAGACATTGACACACCAATTGCTCCGAGTGCTGACCTTGGCGGTGACACATTTCGAGGAATTGTCGGTCTTGACGAGCGCCCGAGCAATCAAACCTGTCTCGCCCCTCAGCGGCCAGTCACTACCTCCGATATAAGACTGCAAAGAGTCTGGCCAAATCTGTCTTTTAACCAGCCGTTAAAGCTGCTTCAGATGCCTGCCACAGCGGGTGAGGAAAATCGCTGGTATGTCCTCGAACAGGAGGGCAAGGTTTTGACGTTCGATGGCAGTAGCGATTCTGTACCGAACGCCACCGTCGCATTGGACTATTCGGAAGACTCGGACAGCGAGATGAAGGTTCAGAATGCCGAAGATGCCGGACTGCTCGGTATGACTTTCCACCCCGATTTCGCCACCACTGGAGAGGCGTTTCTATCCTACACGGCCGAACCCGGGAACTCAGATGCAAGACACGAATCAAGAGTCACTCGTATTCTCAGTCTGGATGGCGGGCTGACACTCGATGGTTCAACCGAATCCATTGTCATGGCGATCGACCAGCCCTTTCGTTTTCACAACGTCGGCGATCTCGGTTTCGGTCCAGACGGCTATCTTTATATCGGCGCAGGCGATGGTGGTAACGCGGGTGACCCTCTCAATAACGCCCAGAATCCGGATAGTTTGCTTGGCAAGTTTCTGCGTATTGATGTCGACTCAGCTTCGCCGTATGCCATTCCACCCGACAACCCCTATGCCAATGGCGGTGGTAGACCAGAGGTTTTTGCGATGGGGTTGCGCAATCCGTGGCGGTGGAGTTTTGATCGATTCAGCAATGAACTCTGGGCGGGCGACGTCGGACAAAGCAACGAGGAAGAAGTCAATCTCATTCGACGTGGCGAGAATTACGGCTGGCGTTGTTACGAGGGCAATAGTAGCTTTGATGAGTCAAACTGTCTAAGCAGAGACAACTACACAGCACCCGTCATAGCTTATGAGCACGACGAAGGCTCATCAGTAACCGGCGGCTACGTCTATCGCGGTGAACGTATTCCGGGAATGTTCGGCGACTATATTTACGGTGATTTCGTCAGCGGTACCATCTGGGCTTTAACACCCGATGGCAGCGGCAACTTTGAGCGCCGTGAATTGATTCAGAGTGGACTGGGTCTGGCATCATTCAGTGAGGGGAGCGATGGCGAACTCTACGTGGTGGACTATTTTGGTGGTGGACTGTACAAGATCGTATCCGGAAGCGCTGACGCAAACGGTAACGGACCTGCCCTGGCGCTTTCAGCTACTGGCTGCGTAGATCCGGCAAGTCCTTCAATTCCAGCAACGGGCGTTATCCCCTACGGTGTCAGACATGCCTTCTGGTCTGATGGTGTCGACAAGCAACGTTTCATTGCCTTACCCGATGGCTCGTCTGCCGATATCGATCAGCAGGGCGACTTCGAGTTTCCGATGGGTACCGTCTTGATGAAGCATTTTCGCCTCGGTGACCAGCTGATCGAGACGCGCTTTTTTGTTCATCATGACGATGGCGATTGGGCTGGATACACTTATGAATGGAACGATGCTCAAACCGATGCCATGTTGTTGCCCGGTAGCAAAGAGAAGCGCTTTGGTGACCAGGTCTGGCGTTATCCCAGTCGTGCGCAATGCCTGGAATGCCATACCGAGGCCGCGGGCGTCAGTCTCGGTCTGGAAGTTAGGCAACTCGATGCAGGCTTCAGCTACCCGGCAACCCAACGTACTGGCAACCAGATCGACACACTGCACCACGTCGGCCTGGTGAGCGAAAACGCTACTGAGTCTATGCGGGCCTCGCCACTTCAGTCCCTTGATGATAGCTCGGCTTCCCTGAATGTTCGCGCTCGCAGCTACCTGCATGTCAATTGTGCCAGCTGTCACCAGCCAGGCGGCACCACACGAGCAAATATGGATCTGCGCTTCGACACACCCATGGCGCAAACCGGTACTTGCGATACTGAGCCATCACAGGCAAGCCTTGACATAACTGATCCAAAACTGATTGCCAGAGGCTCGCCGGAGAGCTCAGTTCTGCTTGCGCGCCTGCAAGCAGATGATAGTAACCGCATGCCTCCCATCGGCAACACGGTAGTGGATCAAGCGGCTGTGGACCTGCTACGTGAGTGGATTGTAGAAGGTGCTGATTGCCCGACAAACTAATGGATGACGCCTCACATCACGACATAATCAATCCACCGCATACATTGATTGTCTGACCCGTTATATAGGAGGCATCGTCACTGGCGAGAAATGACACAAGACCTGCGACATCCTTACCTTCACCAGCACGCTTCATCGGAATATTCTGAACCCATTCCGCCATAAGCTCTCCCGGGCCGTAGTCTCCCAGCATCTCTCCCCAGACCCTGTCGTTGTAGTCCCACATGTCCGTAGTAATTATCCCGGGACAAATGGCGTTAACGGTTATGCCATCGGCCGCGACCTCTTTTGCAAGGCTCTGGGAAAGACCCATCACGCCAAATTTGGAGGCAGCATAGTGAGGCGTATAGATAAACCCATCGCGTGCCTGACCGGATGCGGTATTGATCAATCTGCCGCCATTGCCATTTTTTCGCATGTGACGAATAGCTTCCTGACAACACAGGAATACACCTTTAGTGTTGACATCCATCGTGGCATCCCACTCTTGTTCAGTGAGATCCTCCACCTTGGCTATCGTGATTATTCCCGCATTCTGAACAGAGATATCGATACATCCCAATTCCCGATTGACTTGTTCATAAAGTTTTTTAACGTCGGTGATGTTCGACACATCGCAAACCACAGGTAAAACGGTAGCACCGGATGCACCGCTGAGTTTCACGGCAGCCTCATGCACTTGCTCCTCTATCGAGGCCATGGCAACTTTCGCACCTTCCTGCGCAAAGCGTTCTGCCATGGCAAAGCCGATACCTTTGTTACCACCAGTGACAACCACTACCTTGTCGCTAAATCGCTTCATTGGGATATCCCTGTTTCACTCAATATTATTTAAATTGATAGGTTTGCTGGAAACTGTGTCAAGGCACTACCAGCAGCAAAATCCACCATCGACAAGCAGATCCACACCCGTACAGTAAGACGAGGCATCGCTAGCCAGAAATACTGCAGGCCCCACCATTTCGCTCACCGATGCCATTCGAGCCATAGGTGTCTGGTTTTCGAATTCGCGTGTTTGATGAACCATTTCGGGTCGCGTATTCATGGGTGTGGCGGTATAACCCGGGCTAATCGAATTAACACGTACACCGCGGCTTACCCACTCCATAGCCATACTTTTTCCCATGTGGATGACACCTGCCTTGGATGCGTTGTAATGGCATTGTTCAAGTCCACGGTTACTGATTACACCCGACATGGATCCGATATTGATGATGGAGCCCTTGCCGTGACGTAGCATGGCGGTGGCTTCTGCCTGACAGGAGAAAAACACACCTTTGAGATTAATGTCCATGAGGCTCTGAAATTGATCCTCACTCATGGTTTCAGCCGGATTGGCGTTAGCAACACCTGCAGCGTTGACAGCGATGCCAAGCGATCCAAGCTGTGATTCGGTTCGTGCAACGGCATCATCAAGCTGATCACGCCTGGTTACATCGGCTTGCAGCGCGAGTGCGTTACTACCCGCTTCTTGAATCATTTTCACGGTGTCATCCAGACCACCATCATCTCGACGATCCAGACAAGCGATCTGCGCGCCGCATTGCGCCAGACCGAGCGCTATGCATTGGCCTATGCCACTGCCTGCGCCGGTCACTAATGCGACTCGTCCCGACAGATCAAACAGGGAGGGTGCGTCAAGCGTAAAGTCTGCCATGAAAGGTTCTCTCATAAACTATCTGGATTGGTAAAAATAAACCTGTTTTAGCCGATAAACAGACGCAACGGTGTTTGCTCAAGGGTTGAGTATCATTGGGTTGCAAGCTCCATAACCGACACATCATTTGCCGCTTCACGTTCCAGGATGCCAGCCATCCGTCCCTGCGCCATGACCATGATTCGGTTGGAGACACCCAGTACCTCTTCTAGATCGGAACTCACAACAATAACAGCGATTCCCTTGTTAGCCAGCTCGACAATAATGTCGTAAATTGATGATCGTGCACCAACATCTATGCCTCTTGTTGGTTCATCCAGAATCACCACTGCCGGATCTTTTGCCAGCCATTTGGCCAGGATGACTTTTTGCTGATTACCACCAGACATCTCATCCGCTTTCTGACTGGCACGACCCTTCACACCAAATCGGGAAATCGATTGATCCGCAAAAGCAGAAACGCGTCCATCGCTAATTGTGCCGTGGCTGGATACCGCTTTAAAATTTGCGTAGGCAATGTTGTCAGCAATTGAGTGTTCCAGAATCAATCCCTGTAGCTTTCTGTCTTCAGGCACCATGACCATCCGCTCGCGAATGGAATCGCGTGGTGAGCTCATGGTGATTTTCCGGTTATCCAGAAGAATGTGACCACTGGCTATTGGGTCAGCGCCTGTGATCGCACGAACAAGCTCTGTGCGTCCAGCACCGACAAGCCCTGCAATACCCAGAACTTCCCCCTTGTTGACACTGAAGCTTACGTCAGTGAAGGTGCCGCTGGCTGAGCTCAAGTGGCAGACCTCCAGACAGACCTCATCACCTGGCGCAGGAATAGCAGGAAACATGCGCTCAAGGCTTCGTCCAACCATGCTCTCTACAATAGTACGAACAGGAACATTACCACTATCAAATTCCTGCACCTTATCGCCATCACGCATGACGACAATGCGATCTGAGATCTTTCTAATTTCTTCCAGACGATGGGAGATATACACCAGCCCTACACCCTGTTTTTTCAACAGGTCGATCTGTTTGAACAAAAGCTCGGTCTCTGCACCGCCGAGCGCAGCGGTGGGCTCATCCAGAATAAGTAATCGTGCATCTAATGCAAGCGCCTTTGCAATCTCGATGAGCTGCTGATTGGCCGTGGACAATCCCTTTACCAGACGTGAGGCAGATATATCCAGACCCAGCCTTTCAAGTTGCGCATGCGCCTGCTGTTCCATAAGCTTTCTGTTGACAATGCCCGCACGCTTTGGCCAACGGCCAACGAAGACGTTCTCTGCAATGGTAAGGTGCTCAAGCAATCGAAGCTCTTGATGAATAAGGCCCACGCCGGTGTCAATGGCGTCACGTGGGCTGGCAGGGTTATAGGGTGATCCCATCCAGTTCATCTGACCAGCGCTAGGTGAAAGACCACCTGCCATGATGTTGGAGAGCGTTGACTTTCCCGCGCCGTTTTCTCCAAGCAATGCCACAACCTCCCCCGCATGGATATCCAGATCGATACCATGAAGCACCTCTGTCGGGCCAAAGCTCTTCCGAACTGCACGCAAGGAAAGTAGCGGTGGAGATTTTTCGCTCAAATCGTTAATGAAGCACCATCAAGTCTTTTAAAATTAAAGTGCACATGACGTTGACGTCAAAGACATCAATCCCACGAAGAGGAGAATCCACTATGAAATACATGTAGATTCCCACCTCGCGGGAATGACAATACAATCAGGTCAACACGTATAGGCTACGGATGATTCTCGATGAACTGCGCAACGTTTTCCTGAGTTGTCAGAACTGCGTCGATAATCTGCTCGGCAGGAACATCCTTACCAGCGGCCAGAGCGATGGCTGAATCGACGGCCAGTCGTCCCATAGTGCGAGTGCTCTGGGTAGCCGTAACATCGAATACACCATCACGCAAAGCCAATAATGCACCTGTGTCTCCGTCGTAGCCGCCAACATAGATTTTCTGTGAAGAGCCTGATGCAGCCGCAGCCTTCGCTGCTCCCATCGCTAGTCCATCAGCCTGACCGAAAATAATGTTCACATCCGGATTAGCCTGAAGCAGATTCTGAGTGATGGCAAACCCTTCGTCCTGAGACCAACGCTCGCTCCATTGTTGCCCAACCAGACTGACACCTTCATGCTCGTCAATAGCCTGCATGCAGCCTTGTGTGCGATTAACTTCTGGCGTCACACCTTTCTGGCCGTGCACCATCAGCATTTCGCCTTTGCCTTCAGCCAGGTTTATCAAGTGACTGCATACCTCATAGGCCGACTTGATGCCTTCGCCAGCAATAAAGGTATCACCGGGGTCTTCGGCATTTCGGTCAACGTTGACCACTGGAATACCAGCGGCTCGGGCCAGACGCGTGGGCACCGTGGCTGCAGCTGCACCCGCCGGAATATAAATGAATGCATCAATGTTCTGCGTCAATAGATCCTGTACCTGACTCACCTGAGTCGCGCTGTCATTGTTGGCATTTACAGTAATGACTTCAATGCCCAGTGACTTACCGTGCTCCTCTACCGATTCCTGAATCTGTATAAAATAGTTTGCCGCAAGGTTAGGTACTGCAAGACCAATTTTCTTGACCTCCTCTGCATTGGCGCTAAAAGGTAGCAATGCAGCGGTAGCCAGGACCGCGCCCGACAGGATTATGTTTCTGGTGCTCATCGTTCAATTCTCTCCTCTTTGTATTAACAATCAGGTGATACAGCGGGGCGCATAAAATCCACCGCTGATCACAGAGACGTTTCAATCCGACGTTTCCGCCGATACTAATGACTATACAAATCACATACTCACTTCTTCTTTAACGCTTCAGCAGCTACCGCCAGCGCTATTACTACTCCTATGACAACCTGCTGAGTAAAAGGTGAAACACCTAGCAGATTGAGGCCGTTTCTCAGTACGCCAATAATCAAAACACCGATCGCTGTTCCGGTTAGCCCCCCCGTTCCACCAGACAGGCTGGTGCCACCAATGACAACGGCGGCAATTGCATCAAGTTCATAGGTAAAACCTGCACTGGGTTGAACCGAGTCAAGACGTGCACCGAGCATAATTCCAGCAAGTCCTGCCATTAAACCAGACATCACGTACACGCCAACCGTGTGCAGTTTGACGTTGATGCCAGCGAGACGGGCAACTTCCTCATTGCCGCCAATGGCATACAGACTTCTGCCGCCCGAAGTAAAGCGAAGGTATAACCAGCAAACAACGAACGTGCAAAGCATGATGGCCACAGTGATTGTCAGAATACCTCCGTGACGGATAAGAGCCATGAGATTGAACCAGATCGGGAAGCTGATAATCTGATGGCCGTCGGTAACCATGTTCGCCAGTCCACGTGCTGCAGACATCATGGCAAGCGTTGCTATAAACGCCGGAACCCTGAAAAATGCAATAAGCGCCCCCGATACCCCACCTGCTGCGCCAGCCACGCTCAGACCAAGTGCTATACCTAGCCACATCGGGAGTTCGGCTTCCTTGACCAGATAGCCCATCACCATGATACAAAGCGCCAGAACTGAGCCTACTGACAAATCAATACCGCCGATTAGAATAACGAACGTCATACCGATGGCGAGGATACCCAGAACCGTTATCTGATCAAGGATGTTAAGAAAATTTCTCAGGGTAAAAAATGTATCCGTGGCAAAGCTTAAGTACACCACGAGTAGCAACAGGCCAATAAGCGGCCCGGTGGTTCCGGAAAAAACACGGCCTATCATGCTCAGCTGAAACTTGTTGTTGTCCGGGGCCATCTGCTGTTTATTGGGTGTCGCACATCAGAGTACACATGTAGGCTCAACTACCTCTGTATAAATATTCTGCCTTCAATATAAATCGACAAGATGGCGTGTGTCAAAAATAATTCCGATCATTGTCCTGCAATACCACCTGATTCATCGGTTGACACGACAGTTTGTGCATGAAATTATAGGTCTGGATAATTATTCACATGAGAACCATAAACGCTTGGATGTCCATGATCTTCAGGAAACTGCTCGGCGGATCCGCTTGCTGGACCTCGAGACGGTGTATCGAGCGGGCGCAGGGCATATCGGCGGCGAGATGTCCGCCATCGACATCCTGACCACCCTCTATTTTCATACGTTGCAGATAGATCCTGCCAAGCCTGACAAGCCTGACAGAGATCGCTTCATTCTTAGCAAGGGTCATACTGCTTGCGCCCTGTATGCCACGCTTGCCGTAAGAGGATTTTTTAAAGAAGAGCTGATGCAGACGTTCTTGCAACCGCACTCAGCGCTCAATGGACACCCAAATAGAGTGAAGGTAGCAGGCGTCGAAACAAACACCGGTTGTCTGGGTCACGGTTTGCCCATTGGTGTCGGCATGGCCAAGGCGGCGAAAATATCAGGAGAAAACTGGCGAGTGTTTGTGCTGTGTGGCGACGGTGAACTTCAGGAAGGCAGCAACTGGGAGGCCGCGATGGCAGCGGCTCACTTCAAGCTGGACAATCTCACACTGATCGTTGATCACAATCGCCTGCAACAAGGTGCCCGCGTGTGTGACACCAATGCGCTGGCACCAATCAGCGAAAAATTCTCAACGTTCGGCTGGGCGAATCATGAAGTGGATGGACACGATATCAGCCAGCTTGTGCATGCGCTCGATACTCGCTCCATTCACTCTGGCCGCCCGACTTGCGTGGTAGCAAACACCTTCAAGGGACAGGGAATATCGTTTATGAAGGATCGTGTGGAGTGGCATCACAAAGTCCCAGATAAGGATCAATATGAGCAAGCCAGACAAGAACTGGAAGCACTCCCGGCATGAATGTCTCGACCCGTCTTCACGATTGCCGCGATGCCTTTGTTGCCACGTTGTACGAAGAGGCAAATCGTAACAGTCAGATTGTCGCGGTATGTAACGACTCGGTAGGCTCGAGCAAGCTGGCTGAATTTGCCACCACGTGGCCTGATCGACTGGTTAATGTGGGTATTGCAGAACAGAATATGGTGGGTGTCGGTGCCGGGCTTGCCAATGGTGGCAAGATACCGTTTGTCTGTGCCGCTTCGTGTTTCCTGACAGGTCGGGCGCTGGAGCAGATCAAGGCCGACGTCGCCTACTCGCAAACCAACGTCAAGCTGTGCGGTATCAGTTCAGGTATGGCCTATGGCGAATTAGGCCCGACACATCATTCCATTGAGGATTTTGCGTGGATGCGGGTTTTGCCGGGTATCGTGATAATCGCTCCTGCTGATCCTGCAGAGACTCGCGGGGCTGTGCAGTTTGCCGCCAACCATGCAGGACCGGTGTTCCTGCGCTTGTCGCGAGTGGGAGTCCCCGACGTGTTCGACGCTGATCACGAGTTTACGGTTGGAAAAGCAGATCTGATGCGCGATGGGCGTGATCTCACCATCATTGCCAACGGGACGTTAACTCACCGCGCCCTCAGCGCCGCACAGTTGCTTTCACAGCAAGGTATCGAAGCTCGAGTTCTTAATATGGCAACCGTAAGTCCACTGGATACCGACGCTATTGTCAAAGCAGCACAGGACACTGGTGCAATCCTGACCTGTGAAGAACATTCTGTTCACGGTGGCTTAGGCAGCAGCGTGGCAGAAGTTGTTGTTCAGCATCATCCCGTGCCCATGAAAATTATGGGTGTGCCCGGACAGTTTGCACCCACCGGATCCGCCAATTTCCTGTTAGATGAATTCGGCATGTCGTCTCAGGGACTGTACGAGGCGGGATGTATTCTGGTTAAGAAGAAGGAAACGTGATTCGTGTCCGAAGAAGCTATTTTGTCCATAGATCAGGGAACCACTAATAGCAAAGCCATTCTGATTGACAAGGACGGACGAATAATCGCTCAGGGCACATCGCCACTCGGCATTGCCTATCCAAAGCCTGGATGGGTAGAACAATCTGCCGAAGAGATCTGGTCAAGTGTTGTTGAAGCTGTTCGCCTGTGTCTTGAACAATCTCCCACCACAAAAATTCTTGCGATTGGTCTTTCCAACCAGCGTGAATCTGTTCTCGCCTGGGACGCCAGCTCAGGCCAATCTCTGGCACCGGTTATCACCTGGCAGTGTCGCAGAACGGCGTCTGACACCGAGCAATTGAAATCAGAAGGTCATGAGGCAACCGTTCTGGAATTAACGGGCCTTCCTCTTGATCCGCTTTTTCCTGCTTCAAAAATCCGCTGGTTAATGGACAACACCAAGGGTGCTCAACGATGTATCGGGACCGTGGATAGCTGGCTTATCTGGAAACTCACCAATGGTCAACGTTTCGCGACTGACAGATCTAATGCATCGCGCACTCAATTGTTGGACGTGAAGACTGGTCTGTGGGATGAGTCGTTGTGCAAGCTATTTGGCGTTGACGTTAATCTGCTACCGGAAGTCACAAACACCCAACACACATACGGGCAGACCCAAGGTGTTGCCGGACTGCCTGACGGCATTCCTGTCACCTGTGCTATCGGTGACAGTCACGCCGCCCTGTTTGGTCATGCCGCTTTTGAACCCGGGGATGCCAAAGTGACCTTTGGTACCGGTTCATCTGTGATGATGATTGCCAGTGCCTTTCAGGTGCCCGGTGATGGCATGACAAGCACCATCGCCTGGTCACTCGATGATCAGATAACCTATGCGCTGGAAGGCAACATCCTGGTCAGTGCTTCTTTGTTTCCATGGGTTGCAACACTACTGGGGTTGGATGGCAACGTCGATAAATTGATGGAGCTTGCTGAAAGCGTTAAACACGCCAATGGCGTTACGCTGGTACCTGCACTGGTCGGACTTGGTGCACCACATTGGAACCCCGAAGCACGGGGCGTTCTATCAGGCTTGAGTTTTTCGTCTACACCCGCCCATATCGCTCATGCTGCCGCCCTTTCCATGTCGTTACAAGTGGTCGATGTGTTTGCTGCCATGTACCAGCAAAGCGCCTCATCACGAGCACAAATCAATGTAGACGGTGGGCCTACTCGAAACCGATTCCTGATGCAGTCACTTTCTGATCTGTTAATGCAACCGGTGAGCATCAGTGAGGACCCTGAGTTGTCTGCAATGGGTGCAGGAATGCTGGCGGGCCTTGAAGTTGGATTATGGTCCGACAAAGATGAGCTTGCTGATTTATACAGGCAACGTGTCACGGTAAAACCGTCAATGGCAGATCAGGACAGGGCGAGCATCGTGTCGGACTGGAATGAGGCCGTAGCGAAGTGTCAGTACAAGGCAACTTCCTTGTGAACAAGAGATCTTGATGTCGCGACTTGATGAACTGAGATTTATGACACGAGTTGCACAACGCTACTACGTGGACGGCCAGCGTCAGTCAGCAATTGCAAATGATTTGAGCATCAGCCAGGCAACCGTATCGCGCTTGTTGAAGCGCGCTCACGATGAGGCCATCGTGCGGATCAGTCTTACCGCACCTCAAGGTACGTACCCGGAACTTGAAGCATCCTTGCGAAGCCAGTACGGCATCGCTGAAGTTATTGTTGTGGATTGCTCTGAAGATCGCACAGGTGCAATTATCTCCCGTATTGGTGAGGCTGCTGCACACCTGCTGGAAACTACCCTGCAGAATGATGAGGTCATCGGGATTTCATCATGGAGCCAGACGATCGTGAAAATGATCGACAATGTACATCCGATGAATCAGGGCAAAGCCAAATCGGTGGTACAGACACTAGGTGGCATTGGCAATCCTAACGTTCAAAAACATGCGACTCAGGTGACCACCCGATTGGCGCAATTGACTGGAGCGGAGTCTGTCATTCTACAAGCGCCCGCCGTCGCAGCATCAAAAGAAGCCAAGATCATTCTACTTGGCGAGCAGTTCGTCCGGGAAGCGACCGAGCAGTTTGAAAACATCACTCTTGCGTTCATCGGGATAGGCGCTGTTGAGCCTTCGGACATGCTGGCGCAGAGTGGCAATATTTTTTCAGAGTCAGAACTCAAGCAATTAAGCAAAAAAGGCGCGGTTGCAGAATTGAGTCAGCGATTTATTGACGCGCAAGGCAAGCAGGTTCTACTGCCGCTGAATGAACGAGTCATTGGTATGAGTTTGGAGCAGCTTCGGGGCGTGCCTCGAGTTGTTGCCTTGGCCGGAGGTCAATCAAAAACGCAGGCTATTGATGCGACGTTGAAATCGGGCGTTATCAATACGCTGGTGACTGACAGATTTACGGCCGAAAGATTAACCCTGTCATAGTCCACTACCCTTATGTCGAATCCTCAGTTCGCGATCTGATACTCAGCGACATTTTGGGGGAGTTTCCTAGTTTTTAGAATTCAGGCAAAGAGGCTAGCACCGTCGTTTTTTTGACGAATCTGATGTGGCTTGGTGCTTGGGGTTACACGGATGTCCGCGAACCCGAACAATACATGCATGTAACCATATTGTGCAGTACGATAGCCGAATACTGGAGCAGCCCAACAGGTCCACCTGCAGTATGACAATCAATACCCGAATGGAATCTTAAGTAAGCCGTAGTTTCAAGCATCGTCCTGCCCACGCAGCGAAATGTCTAGCGTGAGTTAGACGTCCACTCGCATCATAGAGATTTTGTGTATGTATATTCGCTCGCGTTTTTCCCTGAAAGCTGTAGCAGTTACCACAGCCGTGGTGGCAACACTGTTGCTGTCCGGTTGCAGTGATAGTGATGATCCAGTCGATGACGATGTTACGGACACCGACACTGATCCAATGTCCAACCCGATGGTCACCCGTAACATACAATTGACGGTGGCTGAGACCGAGCCAATGGCAACCGCACCAGATGCCAGTGGTGAGGCCAATTTTACCGTCGATACTGCAACCGGTGCTATCTCTGGTTCGGCAACCGTAATGGGGACAACCGGTACGCCAACAGCCGCACATATACATGTTGGAGCGGTGGGCGTCCCAGGTGATATCGTATTGGCTTTGGAGCCAAATGCGGACAGCCTTGTCTGGAGCGCCCCGGCAGGGGCCGCTCTCGATGCAGCAGGAATCGAGAGTTTCAATGCCGGAGAACTGTATGTCAATGTACATACAGAGGCCAATATGACCGGGGAACTACGCGGTCAACTTGATGAAGAGGTAGCACCTGCCCCTGCAGCGGGTTCGTACCAGATTACGTTCGTTAATACCTCTACCACACAGCCAATGACACCACCGGTGGTCGCCTTTCACAGTACTGATATTCGTGTATTCGAAGTTGGCCAACCAGCCGATGGCGGCGTCATTGAAATCGCTGAAAATGGAAACCTTGCTCCACAAGTGGAAGCGCTGGAAGGTCAATTGGGAGGTACGGTCAGCGCAGTGGGCGTGGCACATCCTGATCCTGAAAATCCAGGTGGTCCGTTGCTACCGGGTGCAACGTCAACATTGACACTGACGCCTGTTGGCGAAGACCAGGTTATGAGCGTCGTTTCCATGGTCGTCTGTACCAACGATGGATTCAGCGGTGTTGATTCTGTTGAATTACCTGAGGAGGAAACGACAACCATGGCTCCCATCTATGACGCTGGTTCAGAAACCAACGTGTTGACCCTGGATTACTGGGTTCCACCTTGTGGCACTGATGAAAACCTCGGCGATGAAGAGAATGGTGCAATCACGGCACATCCAGGCCAATCTGGATCAGAGGGTACCGGCTTCGATTTCGACGCAGGAACGGAACTTCTTCAGATCACAGTAACGCCAAACTAGTCTTTAGTAGCATAAACACCGATGCCAGGTAGAGGATCACCTCAAAGCAAAAAGGCTTCGGATGGAAAATGGTGTCCATTCGGAGCCTGAGCTGTATTGTCAGCACGGGAACTCAGACGATAAATTGTTAAGAAACCCTAATGGTTTAATTTCTGAGTCTGTGTTAGCAAGTGGTAGACATGAAGCTTGGTAAATACCTATGCTGGCTTGTCAGCTTGGCAGGCATGTATCCCGGTGCCACATTGGCGATCGATACGCCAGACTTTGTCCTGGAAAGAGGACACTGGGAACAGTTGGTTATTCCAGCCAACTCCGCGCAGCTTTCGGTACGAGAGTTGTTTTCAGATGATCTGCTGGCAGACGACTACAACACGTCGTGGGTGATTTACCGATACGATGCGCAAGCTGGACAATATGTCAATCCGGGTATCGATGGCACTATAGAAACAGGTACTGGGTTCTGGATAATCCAGATAGCGGACGCTGCAGTTGTACTGGATTTGCCGGAGAGCATTCCGGGCCCAGACACTCAATCCAGCGACGCATGCGCTGTAGACATGTGCTTTGAAGCACCGCTGTCAGTCCAAGCTGATCAGTCAAGCTACACCATGCTCGGCACAGCACTGGCCACGCGCACACCGGTTAGTCACGTGCGGTTTCGTGCCGGCTCCAACAACCCTTCCTGTCAGAACGGTTGCACTGTGGAAGAAGCCGCAGCGCTTCAATACCTGTCCGGGCAGCTATGGCACTACGATTCGACGACTAACAATTATGTTGACCTGAATATATCGGGTCAAATCGATCCCTGGCAAGCACTCTGGGTCCAGACCAGTCCTGCGTTAACAGGTTCTGCTCAATTGCTGTTTCCCTATTCATCGGCCTCACCGGAGGTTTCAACAGAACTAGCTGAGGCATCGCGGTTTCTGGCACAAACAACGTTTGGCCCAACCACCGCCGCGATAGATGATTTGCTGCGCACCAGCTATAGCCGCTGGATCGATGCGCAGATTGATTTGCCTATGAGCTCCATGCTTGACGCTTTTGATACGCTGCAGCTAGCAAACCCAACCAGCGCGCCTAGTAGGGACTGGGTGTTTGAATCATTCTGGACACAGGCAGTAAAGGCCGAGGATCAACTAAGGCAAAGAATGGCTTTTGCCTTGTCGCAGATATTCGTTATCTCTCTTCGCGAGGGCGCCGTCGCATCGTTTCCACGTGGCGTGGCAGATTTTTATACGCAGCTAGCATCTGGCGCTTTTGGTAATTTTCGCAATCTTCTTGAGCAGGTTACGTTGCATCCAATGATGGGTGCCTATCTGTCTCACCTTGGCAACGAGAAAGGTAATCCGGAAACAGGAAAAGTGCCCGATGAAAATTTTGCGCGTGAGATCATGCAGCTATTTTCCATCGGCTTGCACCAACTCAACACCGATGGAACTGTCGCTCTTGATGGCAACGGCAACCCACTCGAAACTTATTCCAACAGTGATGTTCAAGGTCTTGCGCGAGTGTTCACCGGCTTTTCATGGAATGGTCCTGACACCTCCATTGGCAGGTTTCAGGGATGGATCAGCGATCCGGACCGGCAAGTGCAGTCCATGCAAGCCTATCCGCAGTTTCACTCCACTCGGGAAAAGCGTTTTCTGGGTACTATTACTCGCGCTCAAGCTGCTTCAAACCCACTGGTTGATCTCGATATCGCGCTGGATGCACTGTTCAATCATCCCAACGTCGGTCCATTTATCGGGACGCAACTCATACAAAGACTGGTCACCAGCAATCCGAGCCGGAGCTATGTCAGCCGAGTAACCGCTGCATTCAATGACAACGGCGAGGGTGTGCGAGGTGACTTACGTGCAGTTGTCAGAGCGATTTTACTTGACCCCGAGGCTCGGGATTCAAACTTGGTCAACCAGGCAAACACAGGTCGAATCCGCGAACCGATCTTGCGGCTAACGCACTGGATGCGCAGCTTTGACGCCCAGCCAGAAAATGGTCGGTACATTCTGTGAGGTACTGATGATCCGGCCACCAGCATTGGCATGACAATTCTACGCTCACCTTCAGTATTCAATTTTTACCGACCAGGCTATGTACCTCCCAACACACCCATTGCCGATGCAGGTCTTGTGTCTCCTGAGATGCAGATTACCCATGAAACTTCGCGACTTTCGCTGGCCGGTGCAGCCACGCCTTTCGCACTCAACTTGGCAACCCTGTCTGCCGCACAAGCTCAGACAGATGATTATCGAGCGCTGGTGTGTGTTTATATGCATGGCGGCGATGACCACGGTAACTCCGTTCTGGCAACGGACGACAGTTCCTGGGCTGCCTACAAATCACTGCGCTCGGCTGGCAGCGATGTGTCACTGCAGGCAGCGGGACAAAGCGGTGGAGTGCTGCCCATCGCTCCCATCACGACACAAGGCGGAAGAAGCTTCGCGTTGCATCCCGTCCTTGATCCAGTCAAAGCAATGTTTGATGAGGGCAACGCTGCCATAGTTGCTAACGTTGGGCCACTTGTAGAACCATTGACACGCGATGCGTACCTCAGTGGAGCTGGACTGGCACCGCCAAAGCTGTTCTCCCACAATGATCAGACATCCGTCTGGCAGGCTTTTGCAGCTGAGGGTGCGGTTAATGGCTGGGGCGGCCGAATGGGCGATTTGATGGCATCGATGAATAACGCACAATCATTCACCTGTATTTCGCCAGCCGGTAATGCCGTATGGATTTCAGGGCGCGACACCGTCCCCTATCAGGTTTCAGTACGCGGACCCACCGCTATTCAGGGCGTGTACGGCGGATTGAACTGGCCAGATCCCGTGTCCGGAATTTTCGAGCAGATTGTCACTGCCACTCATGACAACGTCTTTGAACAATCATTGTCTGCAGTCACTCGCAGTGCTATAGATGCGCAACAACAACTGCAGGCTGCCTTGCTCGATGATTCAATCTTGCCAGATGTTCCAATAGTGCCTTTGACGGGTGCGCGCAACTGGCTCGCAACACAACTCAAGGTTGTTGCTCGCATTATCGCTGGTCGCCAGGCATTGGGTATGCGCCGACAGGTATTTATGGTCACCATGGCAGGCTTCGACACGCATGATCAGCAGATAAGCCGACACACCCCACTCCTACAGGAACTAGCGCAGGGTATGGATTACTTTAAGGAGCTGATGTCCCACCCGGAGGTGGATGCGTTTAACGACTCTACACTGATGACGGCGTCCGAATTTGGACGCACTCTGGCCATTAACGGTGACGGCACCGATCATGGTTGGGGCTCTCATCATTTCGTGGTAGGTGGTGCTGTGCAGGGTGGCGATATCTATGGGCGCTTTCCAGCCTATGAGCGAGATGGACCGGATGATGTTGGTAGTGGACGATTGCTGCCGAATTTTTCTGTCGATCAATACGGCGGCACCTTAGCCAACTGGTTTGGCGTTGATGACAGCATGCTCAACGATATTTTTCCAAACCTTGGAAATTTTGGCAGCAATCGTAATCTGGGTTTTATGCGCAGCTGAGTTTTTGTGCTGCGATTACTCCGCCCTCTTCTCTCGAAACACAAGCCACTCAACGTCGCTCGATCACCTGTAAGCCTCAATTAGTCGACCAGTGGTCAGGCAACTGTGAATCAGTATTAGAGGATGGAAACCGGGAAGAATCAATATTGCCATTTATTGATCACGCGCCTTGAGATCTTTCGGGGATCAGCGCAGCGCTTGGCAAAAGTGTCGCGTTGACAAATGTGCATGGTCAGTCTGTGTGCTTGCGCCCCCAATCTGCGAGTGACTTGAATATTGGCCCTAAAGACTTGCCTTTTTTAGTCAGCATGTATTCAGCACGGGGTGGGTGGTCGGAATAGAAAGAGCGTTCTACCAGCCCTCTTTAATGGTTGCCTGCTCAGCACGTTGTTAGCCTTTCTGCGTTGGGCATTCTCAGAGCAGAGATAGCTTCGAGCATACCCTTATTACACAGAACGTCATGGGTGGACGAAACTATTGAGATCCTTGACAAGGCGTGGGCAATTGGCGGGGACGAGGTGTTTTACAACCGGCTAGCCAAAGGACTTGTTTATGCTCAGCTACCTCGCAGATTCAAGAAAACAGAGCAAGCTCGAAAAGATCTGGATTGGCTTGTTGCCCATGAACAGCTATCAGACAACCCAGGATCAATGCGATTGGTCCATCAACGACGTACTGAGCTGGGTATGCAAGATCTGTCAGGTGATCGCAAATTACAAAACGACACCTCTGAGGTTTTGACGACAAACTTCTCCGTATCTCCTGTCCATGGTGCAACTTTCTATCCGCAGAAATTTGAAACGATCGTAGCTGATCGGGTTTTTCTGGTCTCCGGGTTAGAGTTCACTGATTACTATTTCATCGTTTCTGCCAATCAACAAGAGCTCATTGCTATCGATGCTGGTACACGCCCAGACTTTGCAAAAGCCGCCTATGAAAAATTACTTGAAAACGTACCTGATGTACCGAAACTGAGTAGTGTTTTTGTAACTCACTCTCATTGGGATCATGTTGGCGGGCATACCTATTTTCGCCAACTCAATCCTGATATCAGTTTTTACGGACGAGATAATTTTGGGGAAGAGATTAAAATAATGGAAGCCGGACCCGGTAATGAATTTACCTGGTTCTTTGGCAAATCGTTTGACTTCGCCAATGTACAAGCTTACCGACCTGATGTTGCCATTAACCAAAGGCAATCATTTGACATTGGCGGTACGAGTTTTGAGACTATTCCAGCACCGGGTAGCGAAACACCAGATGCGATGTTTATTTACATGCCTGAAGAGCGCTTGCTATTTGTCGGTGACTTTATAATGCCTTTTTCAGGTGCTCCTTTTATTGAAGAAGGTAGTACCGACGCCTTGGTCGAATCCATCGACCTTATTGATACCATCAACCCAAAACGTTTGTTGCACGGTCACCAACCTCTTACCGATTTTTTTGCAAAGCCTGCTGATACACGTGCACTGAAAAGACACCTGACATGGTTGATTGCAGAAGCACGATCGCTAATTAAAGCAGGACTGACACGCGAAGAGATTGATCGTCAAAACCTTATTCCTGATTCACTACTAGAGGATGCCAAATCGCAGCAATTTTATCTGGTTATGCGCGAACAAGTCATCAATAGATTGTTCGATCAAGCTATTAGCTATTGGGAACCCGAGTTGGCAGGTTTGGATACCCTAGACACCAAAACGTACGGCGAATTTCTATCAAGGTACCTGGCAATGGATGAAGACAGGGCCGTGGAGTTGGTCAATGACATTATCAAAGCGGGTGATTATCACTTGGCGGAACGAGTACTGCGATGGGCGCTTGCCGAGTGGGCAGACTCCGCCAGACTGTCGGTATTACAACAGCGGGCCTCGCTTAAGCTTCGCAAGAAATATCAAAACTATAATCCGTTCAAATTCTTTCTGTATTCAGAGCTTGCAAATGCACCACTGAGTCAGTTTTAACAAGCGCCCTTTGCGACGCGTCTGTACCCGTTTTTTCAGTTTTAAAAATACACCCAGCCACTACTCACTGGAAGAAGTGAACCCAGCGGGTAAACACCCCAACTTTATCTGCTTTCAGATCAATTTGTTTCCTAACTTGCTATGAATATGAGACTTGCGAGTGTTCTTTTCATTTAAGTGAGAAAGCTAACGTCAGCATGTCAAGAATTTAATTCACCGATAGCAGAAAAGACATCGGTCGCATTGAGATAGCGGAATATCAAGCAGCACTGACAAACCTTGAAACTGATGACTGTAATTTGCCGGCCATGGAACTCAGCTCAGTTGCAGCTGCCTGAATATCTGTGGCTGAGTCTCGATTTTCCACTGCCGATCTGGCAACAGTGTCTATGACTTGACTTATAGTGGTGTTTTGATTAACGGTAGTGTCAACTGTCCGTTTAATTTCAGTGGTTGTTGTATTCTGTTCTTCCACAGCTGCGGCGATGGTTGTTTGAGTTGTACTTATTTCACGAACTATTTGGTTAATATCACCAATCGCATTAACCGCAAGATGAGTGTCAGACTGAATCGATGCAATACGCGTTTCAATCTCTTCAGTTGCTCTGGCGGTCTCCTTGGCCAGCTCTTTGACTTCGTTGGCAACGACCGCGAAACCCTTGCCTGCGTCACCAGCACGCGCCGCCTCTATGGTTGCATTGAGCGCTAGCAGATTAGTTTGCTCGGCGATCGATGTAATCACCTTGATAACCGTGCCAATATCGGCAGACGAAGTAACCAGTTGTCTGACACTGTTCTCTGTACTATCCACCAGGTTAACCGCGCGCTCAGCCACTTGAGCCGCACTTTCCGCGTTTTCAGCAATCTCTCGTATCGATATTGCCATCTGATCTGTCGCTGTCGCAACCGAGCCTACCATTTCAGTGATACCTTCAGCGGCGGCAGATGCCTTGATGGTGTGCTCTGAGTTCTGCGCAGCGCCACCCAGAATAGAAGTACCTAACCGTTCAAGCGCAACCGCAGACTGATTTAAATTGGCTGCATTACTATCAATCGTTCTGAAATTTCGTTGCAGCTCCTCGAATAGCCTGATTAATGACATTGCCATTCTGGACAGATCATCATGTGCTACGTCGGATTCCGGATGTGGTATCGGATAGTAAAGATCGCCCTTGGCTGCCGCATCGATTGCGAGCAACAGGCCGTTTATACGTTGCGCTGTGTCATTTGCTTCAACAGCATCTCGTTCAGCTTGTTCACGTTGCCTTTGGTGTTCAAGTTCTCTGGCCGCCAAACGTTGCGATTCAACAGAAGCCAGTTCTTTCTGAGCCAGCTCGCGCATCTCGAAGGATGTCTTCTGCTCTTCGGTCAATCGTTTATTTTCCAGGATATTCTGACGAAACTGCTCCACTGCGTTGGCGAGTTTTCCAATTTCATCTTTGCGCTCTTGACCTGCAACCGGCGTGTCCGTATCGCCTGCGGCCAACAAATTAACCGAACCCAGAGTTCGACCCAATGGTCGGCCGACCATCCTGGTCGTTACCCAATGTGCAAAAAAGAATAGCAAAGAAAACCAGAATACCATGCCAATCATATTCTTGCGGTTTGCTACGGTACGCTTATCAGCTTGGCTTGCAAGCAGTATTTCCAGATCACTGCTTAACTGTGTCGACAAATCTTTCAGGGTACTTGCAGGCGCCCTGTCTTTACCGCGTACAGCGGTATCTGCTGCATAAGGTGATTTGACATCACTGTCCATGAATATATCAAGAGCAGAACGATAATATTTCCCCAGTTGCTGATGTTCAGCCATAAATTTTTCGAGGGTTGCACGTGTTTCCGGCCGCTGAGTGCTTGAGCGCAAAGCCGTAGCCACAGTCTTCACAGACTGCTCACGCTCGAAGAATCGTGATTGGTATTTTTCAGAATCTGCAGAATTGTGACCACGCAGCAAGATGTTCTTCCATTCCTGTACCTGCGTTTTAAATTCTACCTCGATGGTGCTTACAGCCCCCTGAAGTAAAGTCAACTCGCTTACTAATTTTTCATCCTGCGCTGCACCTGCGCTCATGTGTAGCTTGATTGCCACAAGCGTAAGAAAAGCAAGCGTAAAAATTAGCAATATCAATACACTTATTTTAGATGATATTTTCATGCGTCTAAACTACCGATAAGGAGATATGTTGACCAAACATCAACTGTGTAACCCTGTATATCGACAATTATTTTGAAGAGTTCAAACGCTAAAGGTTATGCGGACTACTGACAGCGACGCTGATGGCCACTACGTAACAATATCTCTGGAGAATTGTAGAAATGCCCAAGAACGGACACGTCGACAACTCAGAGTTACCCGCGTCTTATCTTGACGTGGTAGAGGTAATTTACAGTTTCGTTTCCAGCTATGCATTCGAGAGCCAAACCACTCCCACGCGAGTGCCTGGTATCAAATTACGTGCACAAACGGGTTTCAGGCTGCTGTTATCGGTCGAGTTACAGCGCTAATAAGCTCTACCCTCAGGCACCACCTCATACCCGGCCTCTTCCGGCTCATCGTCGACCATCTGCGCAGGAAATCTCTCTGCCAGAATATGAGTGCCGGTGGCCTACGACACTGTCTGAACAAACTGTTCACGGTTGATAAACCGCTATAGGCATATTCGTTGAAAGATCACTGATCTTCGATAGGCCTGCAAGGTGAATACAATGATCAAAAAAGCAGTTGAAATAGTGCTCCGACTCATCGGTCCACTATTGATTATTTTAGGGTTATTCTCCATTAACTCGGCCTATCAGGACGTTAAGCAGGGTAGCCTTATGCTTAAAAGCTCTCGCAGCGTTATAGAACTTCAAGATCAACCTGTTGCGTTTTGGATTTTCACCGCGGTGTTTCTGGCATTGGCTGTTCTTAGCATCTTCATTGGAATCGTAATCAGCAAAGAAAATTGGTTTAAGAGCTCTGGATAGCATTCCGAGATCTTCTCCTGTTGTCGAACAAGGTCAGTGCCTGTAGTGGAGCCGTTTGTATCGAATTGGCATATAAGTCAAGCTCACAAATCAAGCCGCAATAGAAGCCTCAGGCTCATGCCCGTCCAGCGTAAAATCATCAACCGTAAACAGATCAGTCTGAGCTTTCTGTAAATTCAATCGCCAGCAGGTTTTGAAGTACGGTCTCGGTATTGAGCGAATCATTGTTGGTTAACACAATCAAACCAGACGTGCGATCGGATGTCATCGCCATCAACGATAAATAGCCTGGTATGGAACCTCCATGCCCAAATGTGGATTGCTGTGCCTCACGCGGGTATTCGATCAAACCCAGCCCGTATCCATCGGAGCCAACTTCAAGCATCTGAGCAAGCGTCGCCGTCTGGACCAGTGTGCCGCCGAGCAACGCATCCATGAATACCTCAAGATCTAGTGTAGTGTGACCTTCAAACGCTTCAAACAGAGACCACCAAAACGCCCTCAGCAAGGCGCTGTTCGCAGGCAAGGTCGGGATCCTTGTCAAGAACAGCAACGCGGCGGAGGGTGTTTTGGTGGTCTCCCGAAGGGCGG
>JBGCGC010000090.1:0-18187 GCA_045110475.1 Granulosicoccus sp. | reverse complement strand
CATGTCGTTTCCACCGTCGTCAGAACAAGGCAGAAAAGCGACGCGTATTGGGTATACGGGGAGCTTTTCTAACGCTGGGCTGGCGGCGATGGGGACGAAATGTGACGACATGTGTTGACGAATTACCCGCGTGGCCCACTAGTGATTCGCCCTTGTGTTTAAAAAATCCGGTTGCTTGAGAGCTCGGTAGATACCTGTGAGAGTCTCCAGATGGGATTCCATGCCTTCGGCAGTACCTGTTACCCACGCAACGACCTCACTCGCCATCATGGGTCTGCTGATTAAATATCCCTGCCCGGCATGACAACCCAAGTCGGCAAGGGTGCGCAATTGGCTGGAGGTTTCAATGCCGTTGGCGGCCACGTTCAATCCGAGTTCGTTGGCCAGACCAACCATGCTACGCAATATGATCAGACTATCCTGATTTTCACCGACGCCGCTTACCAGCGACTGATCAATTTTCAAGCCATCGATTGAAAACTGATGCATGTAGTCGATCGACGCTTGTCCGGCACCGTACCCGTCAACGTCAACCTTGATGTCAAACGCGCGGAACGTCTGCAGGTTAGTCAATACCGTTTCGTTTCTTTCAACCAGTGCCTTTTCATTAAACTCAACTCGAAATGATGAGCCTTCGATACCGGCGTTTCTCAGATCAGAGACAAATTCGGCTGCGTAACCCTCTGTGGCAAGTTCCTGTTCATCCAGGTTAATCGACACCGAAAATTTTTCAGTTATTGCTGAGTCTGCCTGCCAGATCTTTAGTGACTCCATAACGTACCTTCGCATACGCTTGCCCAATTCTGGCAGCAGTTGTATCGATTTGGCAATTGGAAGAAATTCGCTCGGTAATACGATGTCGCCGTCAGGTCTAATCCAGCGGCAAAGTAACTCAAAACCCTTGACTTCGAATGTATCGAGGCAGATTTGTGGCTGAAAATACGGTTGGAACTCGTCGTTCTCAAGTGAATTGCGAATGGCGGCCTCCATCTCAAGTCGCCGTGTTTTCGTCTGGTCCATTTGCTCATCATAGAACGCTACGCCTTGTCGACCAGACGCTTTGACCTTGTACATAGCAATATCAGCGCTGTGCATGAGCGATTCAACATTATTACCATGTGCCGGATACAAGGCACAGCCAACGCTTGCAGACAGTGAAAACTGATGCCCTTCGAAACAAAAAGGTGTTTTCAGATTTTCCAGTAGTTTGTTGGCCCAGGCTACTGCGGTGCCCTTGTTAGGAATACCTTCAAGTATCACTGCAAATTCATCCCCTCCCATTCTGGAAGCGGTGTCGCCCGTGCGTACAGAGACTTCAAGCTGGTCAGCAAACGCTTTCAACAGCGCATCCCCTGCATGATGACCGTGATGATCATTTATCAGTTTGAAACGATCAAGGTCAAAAAGGAACAAGCCCAGCATGTCGCCATGCTGGTCTGCGTGTGCGCAGGCTTTTTCCATCTGGTAGTACAGTTCCTGCCGATTCGCCAGCTTGGTGAGGCTGTCGTAGGAGGCCAGTTGTTTTAGCTTGAATTCGGCTGCCTTGCGTTCAATAGAATAGCGCAAGGTGCGATGCAGGACGGTCAGCCCTTCCGGGCCTTTGACCAGAAAGTCCTGAGCTCCGGCCCTGATTACTTCAATAGCTGTCTTTTCATCCGCGTTGTTACTCAGTACAACAGCGGGGATTCTATTGTGAGCAAGCGTAATACGTTCGATCGATTCTGTGCCTTTGGCATCAGGAAGATTGAGATCGACTAAAACGATATCGATGTGCTCATTCTCTAAGCGATGCAAGGCAGCGCTCAGCGTCTCAACAATCGTCAATCGAATGTTCAGGTGCGTGTGACGTGCAAGGGCACGTTTCACCAGTATCGTGAAATGCGGGTCGTCTTCGAGAAGTAAAACATCCATAGGTTCAATCCACCAGCTTATGCGCGTCTCTGCACATCTTGCCTAACGCGACAAACAGGACCTAATGGATGAATCGGCTTTTCCAGACAGTTTCGTAGTAATAACTCGCGTTTTTTGAGTGTTAAATGAGTTTCTGCACAAACCAGGCCCCCATTTGTGATCCAGTTACTGTCAGTTTGAGGTCAGACGACGTCTTCGCAGGGCGTGCCCGGTCTGGTCGCACACAAAAAGTGCATAACGGGAATGGTCAGAGAAACATCACTTTTTGCTCTTCCACCAGCGAGTGAGCCTTTTCGCACGTCGTCAATTGTCAGGAAGCGCAAAAAATGTCCCGATGCAGTCCGTATTGCCGCTTAGTGCCTGTATTTTCGATAGTTTGTCTGTAATACTTCCACTATGAAGACATTCTCGATACCAATACGGGTGTACATTGAGGACACCGATGCCGGTGGAATCGTTTATTACGCCAACTACCTGAAATACATGGAAAGGGCCCGAACCGAGTGGCTCAGGTCCATGGGTTTTGAACTTGATGTCTTGCAGGAGCAGCACAGAACCCTCTTTGTGGTCCGATCAGTGAATATAGACTACCTGATGCCTGCCAGATTCAACGATCAGATTATTGCAACGCTGGAAGTTGAACAACTGAAAGGCGCCAGCATGAGTTGCAAGCAGGCTATTATTTGTGACGATCGCCTGTTGACAAGAGCTAGTGTGTCACTGGCTTGTGTGAATGCCGATACACTAGGCCCCTGTTCTATTCCGAATACTATCCGAGAGGCGATGACTGTTGAACGCTGATTTATCCATCGTGCATTTGATTCGTGATGCCAGCCCCGTCGTGCAGGCGGTTATGGTTATCCTGGTCATCGCATCGATCATGTCCTGGGCGTTAATCCTTGGCAAGTCACGACAATTGCGGCGTGCCAGAAAAGAAGCCGAGGCTTTCGAACAGGATTTCTGGGGATCTTCGGATATCGCAGGAACGTACTCCAAGCTCAGCATGCGCCGTGGCACTCTGGGAGGGCTGGAGCGTATTTTCGAGGCGGGTTTTTCTGAATTTGGTCGCCTGCGGCGCAAGACCAGCAGCGACGAAGTGATCATGGATGGCTCCGGGCGCGCAATGCGTATAGCGCTTTCGCGCGAATCAGACATTATCGAAAACCACCTCCCGTTTCTGGCAACCGTCGGTTCCATCAGCCCGTACGTGGGCCTTTTTGGAACGGTCTGGGGAATCATGAATTCATTTACGGCACTTGGCAACGTACAGCAGGCAACGCTTGCCATGGTCGCACCAGGCATTGCCGAGGCTCTTATTGCAACGGCCATTGGTCTGTTTGCCGCTATCCCGGCAGTGATCTTCTATAACCGGTTTGCCACAGACGTCGATCGTCTCCTGAACCGCTACGAAAATTTCTCTGAGGAATTTTCCACGGTTCTGCAGCGGCAGGCAATCCGTCGCAGCAAAGATTCGGAACTGGACGAGCTTTAGATGGTCTTCCTGATCATTGCTACGTGGCAAACCCTTTGTGAAGGCGAGCTGATTCATCATGGCTAGGGCCGTTATCAGTCCGCGTCGATCGCGCCGTTCGCGTCGGCAGGTTGCAGAGATCAATGTCGTTCCTTACATCGACGTCATGCTCGTGCTGCTGGTTATTTTCATGATCACCGCGCCGTTACTTCAAACCGGGGTGGAGATCGACTTGCCCGATGCTGCTGCAACTCCGATAGCTAACGATGGTAGTGAATCCCAAGAGCCGCTTATATTGTCTGTTGATGCTGATGGACAGTGGTTTCTCAATGTGGGTGAAGATCCGGAGGCGCCGCTGTCGCGCGAAGAAGTCCAGCGGCTGGCAAGCGCCGTGTTGCGACTTAATCCGGATCGTCGTGTATTAGTGGCGGGTGACCAGGCGATTGACTACGGGCAGATCATGCAGGCCATGGTTACCTTGCAGGTGTCCGGCGCACCTGAGATCGGTCTGATGTCGGATCCGGCTCGTTAGTCATGATCGAGCTGCTACGCAAGTATCCCTTAGCCATCATTTTTTCCGTTGTCTTGCACGGAGCTTTGGTTGCGGGATTGATCTTCCAGCTCAGTAGTAAACCGGAGTCGACTGGCGTAGCAGAACAAGCCGATGAAGATGCGCCGATACAGGCTGTTGCTGTTAGTGAGGCTGACATCGAAGCCGAAGTGCAGCGCCTGCAAGCGCTGGAAGAACAGCGTGAGCAACAGGCCATTGAAGAGCAACGCGCTCTGGAGCAAACCGTTGCAGCACTGGAAAGCGCACAACAGGCAGCTGAACAGCGTTTGCAGGAGGCTACTCAACTTACACAGCAACAACGCGACGAGTCGGAGCAGGAAAAAGCGCGCATCGAAGACTTGCAGCAGCAGGCGGCTGAGCTCGAGGCCCAACGAGAAGCGCAGCGTGCCAATGCTGAGGAGGAGGCGGCTCAGCTGGAAGCCTTGCGCCAGCAGGAGGCCAGTTTGAGCGAGCAGCAAATACTTGAGCGCGAAGTCACTCTCGAGCGTTTGCGGCAGGAGCGATTGCGAGCAGAGCAACGCATCAGTGAAGCTCAGGAGCAGCTTGAGCGGGAAACCCAGCGTATCGAACAGGCGCGCGACCGCACCGATACTGAGCGAGAGAGGCTTGACGAAGAGCGGCGTCTTGCAGAGGAGCGAAATCGGCAGTTGCAGGAAGAGGCTCGTCTAGCCAACGAAGAGAGGCAACAGGCCGAGGCGGAGAGAGAGCGACTGGAAGAGCTGGCACAGAAGGCAGCTGTTGAAAAGGAGAGACTCGAAGAAGAAGCTCGAATAGCAGAACAGGAGCGCGCGCAGGCACTTGCCGAGAAGCAGGCTGCCGAAGCTGAACGTCAGCGAATTGAAGAAGAGCAACGTGTCGCCCTAGAGGAGCGGGAGCGCGCTGAAGCCGAGGCCGAGCGACAACGGCTCGAAGAAGAGCTTGCGGCGGCCCAGGCCGAACGGGAACGACTGGCTCTGGAAGCTGAAAAGGAGCGTGAAGCAGCCGAGTTGGCCAGACAGAAGGCTGAAGCGCTCGCTGAACAACAGGCGCTAGCCGAGGAGCAGGCGCGAATCGAAGAGCAGGCTCGGATAGAAGAGCAGGAACGGATAGAAGAACAGGAACGGATAGAAGAACAGGCTCGAGTTGAGGAGCAGAAGCGTCTAGAGGAGCAGGCTCGCGCTGAAGAACAACAGAGAGTTGAAGCTGCCCGTATCGCTGAGGAGGAGCGAGTGCTGGAAGAGGAGCGTCAAGCAGCTATTGCCGAAGCCGCTCGTGTCGCAGAGGCTGAAGCAGAAGAAAAGCGGCAGCAGGAAGCGCAGGCCAAAGCTGCTGAAGAAGAACGGTTGGCTCAGGAGCAAGCGCGTGCGGCTGAGGAAGCGCGAATTGCGGAAGAGAAACGCCTTGCTGACGAAAAGGCGAAAAAGGCTGAAGAGGAACAGCGTGCGCAGGAAGCTCGCGCGGCTGCTGAAAAAGCAGAGCAGGAGCGCCTTGCAGCGGCCGAACAGGAAGAAAATACAAGGCTGGCACGACAGAAGCGCACTGAACTTGCGCAGCTGCGTAAACGCTACTTCAGTGCGATTCGCCAGCGTGTACAAACCAAGTGGCGGAAACCGCCCGGAACCAGTGGAAATGTGGAGTGCGAGGTCTCTATCCTGCAGAACCGGGGTGGTGAGGTTCTTCAGGTGCTGGGTGTCAAGTGCAATGGGGATGGCGGTGCTGCGTTAAGAAAGTCTGTAGAGAATGCAGTGCTGGCGGCCTCTCCACTGCCAGCTGCGCCTGATCGCGCCTTGTTCGACGGCCGGGTGAAATTCTTCTTCCGTCCGGGTTAGGAGCCTGCGTGGCAGAAAATCCCTGCTGCGAACAGCCCCACTTCGGCCAGTTTTATCGCTCATTTTCGTTACTTAGGCCCAGTATTTCCGACTGAGTGGGATTCGCTACGGACGAAGGGGATGAGGAAGGATTGAGTGATTTCATGAATAATCCGGGCTAAGAGCCTGCCAGTCCTTGGGTAATTTTACGGTGCTTTGGCGGAAGTCGTCTTTGCAGTGAGTTAAAGCGGCTAAAATGGGGCATACATGGTGATTCGATAGTATTGGCGGTGGTTACGCACACCTGTTGGGTAACAGGTTTTGCCAGATAGCCTTGAAACACTTACTTACCACTACACCATTATGCAAGGTGGAATGTTCAGCCAGCTTGATGGTCTATGCTTTACGATACGGGAAAGTTAACTAACGTCGGACATCAGATACTTGTTTTCCAATAAATATCGTCTTTTTCAAAGAGTTGGCGGTTTTTGGCTGCTCCTCTTGTGGTGCGCGCTCAATCCGGCCAGAGCGGTTATCGAAATTGAGATAACCCAGGGCGGTGATAATGCGATTCCTATTGCCATTGTGCCTTTCGGCTGGACGGGCACCGGTGAGCCGCCTGAGGATATAGCCGCAATCATCGATGCCGACCTGCAGAGAAGTGGCAATTTTTCACCCCTGAACCGGGAAGATCTGGTTGCGATGCCCACGAGTGGTGATGTGCCAAGATTCGCTAACTGGCGACTATCGGGTGTCGATTTCCTGCTCGTTGGCGGGGCTCGTCCCGAAGGCGAAGGCTACATTATCGAATTCCAATTGTTCGATGTCATTCAGCAATCGCTGATGACGGGGTTTAGCTTCCGAGTGTCCGATCAGACGTTAAGAAGTGCCGCCCATCAGATATCTGACGAGGTTTACGAAGAAATTCTCGGAATTCCGGGCGCTTTCAACACCCAGATTGCCTTCGTATCGGTGGAAGGCCGAGTGGGCAGTCGCACTTATCAGTTGCAATTGGCGGATGCCGACGGAGAAAACCCGCAGGCCATGCTCACATCACCTCGGCCCATTCTTTCACCGGCATGGGCACCGGACGGAGTTCGAATTGCCTACGTTTCATTCGAGAACAGAACGCAGTCGGCTATCTATATTCAGGACAGGCAGAAGGGCAGTCGGGTAAAAGCGATTTCGAAGGCGGGTATCAATGGTGCTCCCAGTTGGTCACCGGACGGTGAACGTCTGGCTCTAACCCTGTCTCATGAGGGAAATCCGGAAGTTTATGTGTTTCAGATTGATTCGGGTTCATTACGCCGTATTACTGACAGTGCAGCGATAGATACCGAAGCGGTATGGGTCGACAACGACACCATTGTGTTCACCTCAGACCGAAGCGGAGGCCCACAATTGTACGAGGTGTCGGCCCGCGGCGGAAGAGCCAGTCGAATCACTTTTGAAGGCTCCTACAATGCGAGTGCTACGGTGTCTGCGGATGGTTCGACATTGGCGTTCGTCCATGGTGCTGGTGCGGGTTTCCAGATTGCCGCTATCGATCGTCGATCAGGATTGTTTCAGGTGCTGACTCAAGGAACACTGGATGAGTCCCCAAGCTTTGCACCCAACGGTCAAATGATCATTTACGCCACGGAAAAAAATGGTCGCGGAACTCTCGGGGCAGTATCTCTTGATGGCAGTGTAGTTCAGAGCCTTTCTCTGGACGATGGTGGTTCCGTGCGTGAGCCGGTCTGGTCGCCTTACGCGCAGTAGCGCATAAATTACTCTTTCAACGATTCACTTGATGATTCAAGGTACGGGAAAATGACAAGAATTCACCTGTTGGCGATACTCGGCGCAGGGATTACCCTGAGTGCCTGCGGTTCAAACCCGCCGCGCGATGAAGACATAGTGGACACAATTAACGAGCAGAGAGCTGCGGTGGTACAGCCTGTGACCATCGATGGTCTTCAAGATGGTACGTTGATTGACCCTAATTCTATCGCTGGCAGAGCACCGTTAGAGCGGGTTATCTATTTTGACTATGATCAGGCTGAACTGCGCCCTGAGTTCCTTGATATTGTTGCGCAGCATGGACGCTTCATGGCTCAAAATCCAGACGCACGAGTGCGTCTGGAAGGGCATACTGATGAACGCGGTTCGCGTGAATATAATATTGCGCTGGGCGAAGAGAGAGCCAAGACCATCTCTCGCATGCTGCAGTTGCAAGGTGTCGGTACGGCGCAACTGAGAACCGTCAGCTATGGGGAAGAACTCCCTGTCGATGAGGCGCATAATAGTGATGCCTGGGCTAAAAACCGGCGTGTTAACGTAATTTACGAAGTTGCTGTGCAAAACTGACTGACCACAAGTCGCGGTTCAAGCCGGAGAATCTTTCGGCTAAAGGGTTTGTCAAACGACGTTATAAAATTGTATCAATGAGGATTTGATGAACAATTACCGGCCAAGAAAATGGACCTGTCTGCCCTTGGCGCTAGCGCTTGCAGGGTCTGTCATGTCCAGTGCGGTAATCGCACAGGATCGTGCGACGCTTGAGTCCATTGATTCTCGCGTAAGCCGTATCGAGCGCGTCCTGGATCAATCCCTGCTCGAGCAGTTTCAACGCGTGGATGGTTTGCAACAGGAGATTCGCGCGTTGCGCGGTGAGATAGAAAGCCTTAACAACGAGGTAAACACGCTCAAAAAACGCAGCACCGATCTCTACTCGGATACCGACAGACGACTATCTGATCTGGAAGAGTCTCAGGGCTCTCTGGATTTTTTTGATGAAGATGGCAGTCTTGTCGAGGGAGCGCTGTTGGACGAGACATCCGGGTTCCTCGATGAAACGGTCGATGATGGTTCATTTGATAGTGGTACGCCTTCGGAGCCTGCGGCAGTCATTGTGTCCGAAGGTGGGCCTGCCATCCCGGTATCCAATCTGGAAGAGTTCGGTGATGGGCCAAAACCACCGACCAGTGCGTTAAGGGACACGGCAACCAATGCTGAAAAGCTGGCCTACAACAGTGCCTACGACCAACTTGCGCGTGGACAGGTTCAGGAATCCACGAGATCATTTGACAGTTTTCTTTCTCAGTACCCGGATGGACCCTATTCGGATAATGCCTGGTATTGGCAGGGGGAGGCGATGTATGCAGAGCGCGATTTTGAGAAAGCACTGCGTAACTTTGGAGTGGTCATAAATTCTTTCCCCAACAGTCCCAAAGTGCCTGATGCACGGCTGAAGATCGGCTTCGCTCTGTTTGAGCAGCAACAGTACGAACAGGCCAGAGCGATTCTCACCGGCGTTCAGGATGACTATCCTGGAAGGTCAGCTTCGGTACTGGCCAGAAAGCGATTGCAGCGAATGGACAGAGAAGGTCTTTAGGAGCAGGTTAATTTCCTTAGCGCAGGATGCCCACAAAGGGGTTTGTTGCGGTATCATAAGCGGCTTCGGCGACAAACGTCGTTGTAGGCTTTGGGGGCGTTAGCTCAGTTGGTAGAGCATCTGACTTTTAATCAGGTGGTCGTAGGTTCGAATCCTACACGCCCCACCATACTTCGCATCGCTTTGTAGAGTGCTGACCCTACTAGCCGCCTGTCAGATTTCTTCAGGGCGCGCATCCACCGGGAGCGAGAAATGTGCAGGCAGCCGGGCGTGCCTACTTGAACTCACAAATCAGACACAGGTCATCTTTCTGGCACCTCAGTGTTACAGACAACGACAACTATCGTATCCTTGGACGCCCAGACGGTGAGTGCCTGTGGGCTTGCCAGAACCTCACGCCAGAATACCAACGCACAAACAGGCCATTACAATTAATTGGGTCGTTGTGTTCTGCCATCTACAATGTTGCGAAGGACAATCTAACAATGGACGATCAAGCCCTATGAAAACATCAACTCTCGTAGTGTGCGCAATCTCAGTTCTTGTTGCGGGTTGTGGGTCGGGATCATCAGAAGTGCCGGATTCGATCAGAATTATCGGTCCTTCTCAAGTTGTCCAGGATGTTGAAGTGACAGCCCCCTCTATGGATCAGCCTGTCAATACTGTCGTCGGCGATCCCCCAACAGTCGACCTGCCGGCCACGGTCGTCAACCAGCCTTCGCAGCCAGTCACCGATGTCCAGCCTGGTGATCTTGCCGATTTGTATGGAGCGCTCGGTTTCGGATTTGGATTCGAAGGTTCCGAAGTTGTATTCAGTTTTGGTATGGTCTTTAATGCCGAGAATCTCAATGTAACTGACTCAGGAACACCCTATCTCGCAAGCGCTACTGAAATATCCACAACGCTGACACCCGGAGCGGAACCCATCGTCGGGCCGCCAACCACCGTAGGTTGTCTGTATAGCGCGTCTATTGACCAGTTTCAGTGTCTACTGGATGTCGCTGGACCAGATCAAAGCGTGTTTACTTTCGGTAGACCAGTCGATAATGATGTCATCTTTGGCAGCTTCGAGTTTTGTGGCGAAGTAGCTCTTGATGACTGCACCAGTGAAGTGTTCCTTTCACCTGATGGTGCTGTTGCGGTCGCCGCGTTTCCCTTGCCGGTAGCATCCACTTCGGGCATGGCCAGATCAGCCGACCTCGTTGCCACTGATATCACGCCTTATTTCCAGTATCTGGAGCAAGCCAGTAACGTTAATGTGCAATCGCCAGGCTACTCTCAGGAATATCTGGATACACTGTCAAAAGCTGCCAAAACCCGGTAGCCTGTGATTGCAGATGCATTGGTAGTCTGTGACCAGTGGATCGGTAACCTGAATTGCAACACCCGGTTTAAAAGAGTCCCCCGACGGGCACCCGCTAAAATACAAATTCCACCCGATCCGCAGAAACTCAATACGGTAGCTTTCTTCTATCGTTGAATACGGTACTCGTTGTTTGCTATCTTCTCGCGCCCAAAAGTGATCTGTCTTGAAACAACAGAGAAAATGTCAGCAAGCGTAAAGTTATTGATCCCTGTATTTGCCCTCTGTCACACACTGTGAAGTCGATGTATCATCGCTAATGGCCGTCTGAGCGTTTTGCCTATGCCAGCACGGTCTGATTTTCACGTTCACAGCTGAATGGTATGAGCGTATCAGCCGATATGCCGTGTAAGGGAGAACGGGAGCTCTGCTCAAACCCAGAGTTTTGTGATTGCCCGGGTGGTTCCCGACCTTGACTTAGTTAATAGCGTCGATAAAAGAATTGGCTAGTGTAATGCTATGCGCCGTGCTGAGCGTTGCTGCCTACATCGGTGGTTGGACTGCGGTGATGGTTGGCATGGTCGTAACGTCGGCGGTGGCGGATGCTACAGCAATGCTTGCGTTCACATCCATACAATTGCGTATGCCCTCGTCACTTCAGGCTCAGGCTGCCAGCTTGTGGTACAGCTTTGTGCTCACTTCCAGTACGATTGTAATATTTTTAACCGGCTTCGCCAAAGGTTATGGTTTTGCATTTATGGTCACTATCGCCACTATAGGTACGATTTTTGACGTGGTTCGTGTGTGGCGAGGCAAGTTGCCTAGCCAATGAGACTGGCCAGCCGCACCATAGCCCGGCCTTACGTAACGCATAGACACATCAGTATCTTTGGTTTGCAGCTCGACACCTTTACATATATGGCCGATGTGTATGGCAACAGCTGGACGGTTCCGTGATCTGGAAAACGGTGTTAAGTCAATGAGTCGTAACGCGTTGAGAACCCGTATTGCCGGCAGTGGGCTTCTTCTCTTGCTTGCGCTTATCATTGTGCTCAGCATAGCTTTTCCACCGAAGGATTACCTGCCTGTAGCCCAATGGGGGACGACACTGGAGTCCTCCGGGATTGCGGGTATCGCTGTTTTTCTGTTAGCGGGAATGCTGGCGACGTCGGTCGGTCTGCCCAGACAATTGCTGGCTTTTACAGGTGGCCTTGCGTATGGATTGGGTATCGGGTTAATCGTATCCTTACTGGCAGCTTTGGGTGGTTGTTGTTTGACTGCCACCGTATCGCGTCGTTTTTTTTCCTCCACAGTACGTACAAGATTTCCTGGCGCTATCGCGACACTGGATCGTCTGGTGCAAAAAGATTTTTTTCTAAAGATACTGGTTTTGCGACTGCAACCGCTTGGCACCAACTTGCTATCTAATGTCTGTATTGGGTTTACCAGTGCATCGTTGCCGAAATTTGTTGCAGCGTCGGCCATAGGGTACGTTCCGCAAATGCTCGTGTTTTGTCTTGCAGGTGTCGGCATACGGGTCGGCTCCCAAGCTCAACTACTGCTGAGCCTGTTCCTTCTGGCAATTTCAATTGCGCTCGGCGTGTTTCTCTACAGGCGACATGTGACGTCAAATTGAAAAAAACACGCCATGGGTGCCGCCACGTTGTTGTTCTTGAGGCATGCGTCTTCAACAAAAAATAATGTGAATTAAGTCACACGTTTTCCTATAAAGATTTGTTCTCCACTGGAAGAGTGAACAAACGTTCAGTTAAGAGTAAACTTACCTGCGCTGATAAAATTCAGATGTTTTTAGTTTTAAATCGATCTGGTTCGCATTTAACGCAGCATTTTTTCGTAATTAGCCACGACTTAATATACGCATCACATGCTTTTGCGTTATGGTCTGCGCGAAAATCATTGATGAACTTTTTGAAGGGATGAACCGCCGATGTCAAACATGACGCGTACTTCAACAACACTCGCCGCCGGAATGCTGGTGTGTATCTTGGCCCCTGCACAGGCTGTTGCCCTTGAGGGAAGCTGGCATCTGGGAATCAGCGGCGGCGCCTCCTTGCTATCTCCGGAAACCGACGGTTCTGCCTTCACGCTGGAGGAAGACCAATCGACCGTCGTCAGTGCCTACCTGGGTCTGGATATAACCCCTGTTATCTCGGCAGAAATTGCCTTCACCGATTTGGGTGAGGCCGGACTATCACAAGATGAGACTATTACTTATCAAGCTGTATCCATCGGCGCAATAGCGTACGTTCTGGGCGAAAAGCGTGCTATCGACCGTGCAGAAGGCGCTTCACTTTATGTGCGCCTCGGGTTTAGTGCAATTGACAATGAGTCCGATATCGAACTCACCGAATCCAACAACACCGCGTTATGGTTAGGTGCAGGGGTTCAGTACCCCTTGTCGCAAAATTTTGGACTTCGTGCAGAGATCTCAAGCTATGACGGCGACGCGCAAGCGGTGATGGCGGGTGTCTACTGGCGGTCGAGCACACCGGGCAGTCGGAGTTCTCAGGACTTTACCGCGCCTGAACCGCAAGTGACTGAGACTGTCGTTGACGAATCAGCTGACACTATCGTCGCCCCAGTTCCTGTTCCAGAGCAACCCTTGGTTGACGAATCCGTTATCGCTGAGCAGTCAGTGCCGTCAATCGTCGCTGATATTGCACAGGATTGTCCGCCTGAAGCGGCAGCCTCCATTTCTGATCCACAGGATTGTGCACTTTTCAACAGCGCTGTTGCCGGTCTGAGTTTTGTCGGTGACACACCGGAGCTAACGCCGGAAGGCGTGGCGGTGCTGGACAACGTTATCGATGTGATGGGCGACTACCCGGAGTTGGTGCTGGAAGTCAGGGTTCACACGCAAGCGCTCGGTGATAAGGCGCTGGAGCAACAACTGTCAGCAGATCGGGCTAAATCGGTAGCACGTTATCTGGTGCAGAACGGTATCCCGTTGAGCCAGTTACGTGCCAAGGCGTTTGGAGCCACTCAGCCGCTTGCGCCTGACAGTACCCTGAACGGGCGTCTGTCAAACAATCGCGTAGAGTTCAAGTCGCTTTAGTCGAAGCTTGACCTCATCACCCGCACGCAAGTAATTTCGGGTTTCAGGCGCTCCATTTAAGCGCCATCAGCGCCGCCGCCGGAAAGGAATCTGGCGCAGCTTAATGCCCGGTAGCAACTTTAATCTCGTCTTCAACGTCCCTTTTGGGTGGACGGTGCGCCTTCGCTTGATCGATAGCCTTGTAAGGCGCTATTTTATTTGTGATTCAGCTCGCATGCTTGTCATCTACTCTCTTGTTTTGTGAGTCAGTTGACGCGAGCTAAAAAGGAATTTCGTTTTTTGCCGATAGCGTTGAGATCAGGGAGTCATTCGTTTGGCTTCTGCTCACAGAACAGCGTTTTGGCAGGAATTCGAAGCTACGATGAAAAACACGCCTTCAACACCTTCACCGCTCGCTCTCAGCCGCCCTCGACGCTATGCTGTTAGTTCCAGAGGCAGTGCAGTTACCTTTGGTGCAGTTCGCCGCACAGTGACAGCCGTCCTTGTTGCCAGCTTATTAACCGGGTGTGCCGCACTAGGTCAACCGGAACGGTTCAAGCTGGATATTCCGGCCAATACAGGTGATTTCAGGAATCGGCTGTATACCGGTGTTTCCATGGGTACCTCCAATTTGAGTCCGAATACCCGTGGTGAGGGGTTTACGGTTGAATCATCGAGCGACATGGGTACGCAATTACGCCTCGGCTACGATGTGCACAATATGCTGGCCGTCGAGGTGGATACATCCGTGTTGGGTCGCTCCACGCTGTCACCGAGTGATCCTTTCAATCCTACTGCTGAGGTGAAGTATTCCGCAGCCACTGTCAGTGCGCTGGTCTATGGCTGGAGTGGTGTGCAGGCGCGCTCCAGACGTGAAGGGCTAAGCGCTTACGGTCGTGTCGGTTTCGCGGCGTTAAGCAAGTCGTCGCAAGTTAAGCCAATTGAAGAAAGCGGTACCTTGCCGATCCTTGGCGTTGGTGCGGAATACGGCTTCGCCAGTGGTCTGGGTATTCGCGCAGAAGTTACCCGTTTCGATAGTGATGCCACGTATGTGGGATTTGGCGCGATCTATCGGTTTGGGATTTCGCCCAAAGGAATTGGCCGAATGATCGCTGATGCCGCAGAGCCTGCATTTGGCAATGCGGATACCACAGTCGCCCGTAGTCGTGGATATTCGGATAATGAAACTATCGTGGAACGCTATGCAGGACCCAATGCACGACCCGGTCGTGGCGCAGCTCCTCATTTGCACTACACATCAGGAGCCGAACCGGATCAGCGATATGTCGGTAGTATGGCAGAGCGATGGCGGCCGGCAATGAGGGCCGATGACCGCGATTCGGACGGTGTACTGGATAACGTTGATAGCTGCCCGGATACCAGCAAGCACGTTACAGTCGACCGTTATGGTTGTGGGCTTTTCGATGCTGTCTTGCACGATGTTACTTTCAAGAGTGGATCGCGCTGGCTGACGCCAAGAGCCCGTGGACAGCTTGATCTTCTGGCCGAGACCCTGCTGGCTTTTCCCGAGGCTCGCATACAGGTAAGAGCACACACTGATTCTCGTGGCCCTGCTGATATGAATCTGGGCTTGTCCTCCCGGCGGGCCGAAGTTGTCATTCAGTACCTGCAATCCAAGGGAGTCCATGAGCTGCAGCTTCAGGCTGTTGGTATGGGAGAAGCACAGCCGCTCGACGCCAACGACACTCGTAAGGGAAGACTGCGGAATCGACGAGTTGATATTGTGACCTTGCCTGATCAGGATGCTGGACAACTTCTGATGGCGTCCAATGTTGAATCCAATGCCGTGATGACTGTGCAAAACAAAAATAATGTGCAAGATGACAAGGCAGGCACACCGGTATTGAACGAAGACTGGAATTCAGCACCACGATCAGGCAAGCCAAAGAAGTCAACTGGACGTGCGTATGGTCGTACACCAAAGAAATCAGGCGCAGAGCCGGGACTGATGGCCGCCATGCCAGACATGGGTGCCCCAGGCACTATCAGGCGTGCTGGCGTCAGCTTTCCGTCTATGATTGCGCCGCTACCGCAACCGGGCTTCGCTCCAAATTTTGGTTTTGCCGGTGTGCTTGAGGATGTCAGCTTCGATGGAGGTGACAGTAGCTTGTCGCAAAAATCATTGATAGCGCTTAAACCCCTCAAGGAGGCGTTATTACGCGATCCGTCGGTACGCGTGGCGATCATGGCACACACAGACGATCAAGGTGCTTTGGATGACAACAAAGCCTTGTCCACAAAACGTGCGCAGTCCGTTGTCGAATATCTGGTAAACGAAGGCGTAGACGCGACAAGACTCAAGGCGGAAGGCTATGGCGAACTGTTGCCTTTGGTACAAAACGTCACAGACGCTGATCGTCAGCGCAACCGTCGAATCGAAGTACGGGTGTTGCAATAAGCTCTCTCAGGAGTCTGCCGCGCAGGCTCCTGAGAGGCAAATTTCTGCATCGCGAGCGGATAACCTAGCCGACGACATAAAGGTGCTATCTGATTGACAAGATCTGAATTTTTCTGCCTGTGATCGGCTGTTCAGCCCGCACAGTTATTTATCTGGCTTGTAACCTGTTATCTTATGCAGTGACTTGAGGCAAGTAACCTCTGGTCAAATGCACCGACACTCAGGGGTCGCTAGGCGGTAAAAGCACAGATGATCAGATTAGAAATGCTTCAGACGGTAGACGGATACGGACGTATTTCCTGCAAAATGCGCGCGACGGGCGGTCGATTTGGCTCTCTTGTCCAGTTCCTTGTCACCTTAAGTTTTCTTGTATTTACCAGTGCTTCTTCCAGCGTTCACGCTCGCGCGGCTAATCCTCCCGAAACTCAATTTCGTGCGTTCACTGAGTTTTGGTTGCAATCTTCTGGTGTGTCAGGGCAGATTGACTCTGACGGTGACGGCATCAGAAATCAGGATGATCGTGACGATGACAACGACGGCATCACAGACGTGCTGGAAGGTCTGGTCGATGCTGACGGTGACGGTCGGCCTGATGCACGCTCTGTTGACTCCGATGCTGACGGCACGCCCGATGTACTGGATCTCGACAGTGATAACGACAGTATCATGGACATCATCGAGGCGCGGCAAAGTGCCAAGGCTGCGCAAAAGCTTGATCGGATCTCCAATGGTGCGATAGACCTTGGCATTGAGATTGGTAGCAATGGGATTGCGGATGTCATAGAGACTTTTGCCGACTCAAATAAACTGAAATTCCCGCTGCCTGATACAGACAAGGACGGGATTCCTGATTTCAGGGATCTTGATTCTGATCAGGATGAAATCTATGACGTGGTTGAAGCGGGGCTGGCCGACGAGGATACCGATGGCCGGGTCGATGATTTTTATGATTCTGACGGAAAAGGTATTGACGATACGGTTCAGATCAGCTTGATACCCCTGTTTGACAGTGACGGCGATGGCCAACTTGACTACCGCGATACCGATTCGGATGGCGATACCATTTCAGATTTGCTGGAGGGCGGACGCAACCGCAGCTTTCCTACCGACACGGATGGTGATGGCAAGCCGGACTTCCGGGATACCGACAGCGATGGCGACGGCATCAGCGATCTTTTGGAAGCTGGAGCCGATCCTTCTGCACCCAATGATAGTAACGGTGACGGCCTGATGGATTTTCAGGACGCTGGGTTTTTGCAGGTGTTGGCTGGACCACCTGTCGGCATTGATGCAAGCGATGAAGGTCGCGGTGGTTCGGGTAGCGTAACTCGCGATATCGGGGCAAATGTATTGGCGGACGACGACACCCCTCAAAACAATGACTATGACGCGGACGGTATCAACAATCTTGATGATCTGGACGATGACAATGATGGTTTATCCGACTCGGAAGAAGGCATTGTAGACGACGACAGAAACGGCCTTCCTGACGCTTCATCAAGAGACTCCGACGGTGATGGAATTGCTGATGGCTTTGACCTCGACAGTGACAACGATGGTATCCGGGATTTGTATGAAGGCCGGTTGGATCCGGCGACGGTTGAGCAGCTTGACCTTATCGATATCGATGGCTCCATCGATCCCGAACTGCCCGTAGGTGCCAACGGCATCACTGACAGTATCGAGACCAGCGCGGATTCCGGCGCATACAGCAATGAAATCGCCGACACCGATTCTGACTCAATTCCGGACTACCTCGAACTGGACAGTGACAACGATGGTATTGCGGATCTCGTTGAGGCAGGCGGTACTGACGAAAACGAAGACGGTCTGGTCGACAGCTTTGTTGATGCCGACGGTAAGGGGGACGACGATGCAACGCAAATCAGCCGTTTGCCGCTTTTTGATACTGATGTTGATGGTATCCGTGATTTTCAGGACTTCGATTCTGACAATGATGGCCTGGCCGACAGCATTGAGACATCAGGCGAACTGACTCGCCCCAACGACTCCGATGGCGATGGAGCTCCGGACTATCGCGAACAGGATTCTGATAATGACGGTATCACCGACGCAGTGGAAGCTGGCGATGATTCGCGTAATCCAGCCGATAGCGACGGTAATGGTATCGCTGATTTTCGGGAAAACGATGTTCAGAATACCGGCGACGGTTCAGACGGTTCAGACGGTTCAGACGGTTCAGACGGTTCAGACGGTTCAGACGGTTCAGACGGTTCAGACGGTTCAGACGGCGAAAACGAACAACCCGACGTTGATACCCGACCAGAAAGTGA
>JBGCGC010000089.1:0-2633 GCA_045110475.1 Granulosicoccus sp. | reverse complement strand
CATTTTTCGGGCCTGAGTCTCAATCAATAAAAATAACAACAGAGGAGCAGTTTAAAGAAATAGTGGTCGGTAATTCCTTGATTCTAATAACCGAAGGGATAAACGCCACACTCGAATTTTCTGAGAACAATAAGGCCAGCGGGAAAATTGTACGTAATTCCAATGCTAGCGAAGACATGAGTCTCGATTGGGAGTGGGTTGATTCTGGATACTGCCGCACTGGCGTCGTTGGTAATGTCAAACTCGATAGAAGATGTGAGTCTGTTGAACTTGTAGAGGATGTCGGGCTGCGTTTGAGTTACGACGATGGTTCGAGCCCAGATGAATTGTGGATTTTCAGTAGTTACCATCAAAATCTGGTTGCTGATGGCGATTCATCGTGCGATCTAATTGCTGACCCCGTTCAGGCGGAACTGTGTAGGCAACAATAAACACAGGCGTACCGGCAGGTCCTGGCAAATATGATGGAAAAGAATTATGGTGTTATGTGATTAGCACAAGCTAAGAACTTCACTGTCAATTACGTAGGCGAACACCGCTTACTATGCCTTGTCAGCGTCCGCGCGGATCGGGTTGCGTGCAAAGAAATCAATCATGCGTGCGGCGATATCAACCGGATTTTCCTCGGCCATGTAATGCGTTGTATCAAGTGATTCACCCTGAATCTGTTCTGCGCGTTGTTGCCAGAGATCAAGCGCGTTAAAGCATTTTGCAATGACACCGCGTTTTGCCCAGAGCGCCAGGACGGGCATGGTGAGTTTCTGTCCGTTGTCCTCGTTATCGTGCTCAATATCGATGCTTGCGGCAGCGCGATAGTCTTCGCAGCTTGCATGGATCGTGTCAGGCTTTGAGAAGGCCTCCAGGTATTCAGCTATTGCCTTATTAGAAAACGGGTTGTCACCGCGCGTCTGGTTGAAACATTTCAGCTTCCAGAAACTTTCAGGGTCAGCACCGATTATGCTTTCCGGTAGCGGATGAGCCTGAATCAGAAAGAACCAGTGCCAGTAGGCTTGCGCAAATTCAGCGTTGGTGTTGGCATACATCTCACGTGTCGGTGCAATGTCAAGTAGCACCATTGCACGGATGCGTTCCGGATGATCAAGCCCCAATCGATGGGCGACGCGCGCACCACGATCATGAGCGCCAATAAGGAACCGTTCATGACCAAGACGCTGCATAACCGCGACTATGTCTTTGGCCATTGAACGTTTCGAGTAAGGCTCGTGCAAAGCGTTCGTTTTCGGTTTATCTGACTGGCCATAGCCGCGCAAATCCGGGCAAACGACCTGATAGGAGCGAGCAAGTATTGGCGCCACGCTGTGCCACATCGCGGATGTCTGTGGATAGCCGTGCAATAACACAATGGGTGGCGCGCCTTCTGGACCCGCCCGGCGAAGAAACAGCGTCGCACCGTCTCCTTCGACCTTTTCCTCAATGAATTCCTGAAACACGTTCAATCACTCGAAGACTGCATATTCCCCAAGGTATCACAAATGTATATTAGGAATTGTATTCGGAAATACTGATTAACAATGACGAATACATCCATCGAAATTTAACGTTAGATTCGAGATCACACCGCGCTCCAGCGAAGGGCTTTTGCTTCCCCTTTATGGGGATAAGTGCACGGAAGTTGAAGCGTGTTATCAAACCGGGGTCGCAGGTATGGATGTATGTGTACGCCGTAGCTCAACCAGTCCGCAGTGCTTTTGGATGGCCAACGATGAGTATGCTCCAGATAAATCCGTTAATCATAGTGATATATTTTGATGATCTGTACGACTTGCATGCTTGGAACACTGTTGTTCATGAGCAACTTGGCATAAGTCTAAGAACACACATGTCGCGCTAGAGCAATTGACTATATGGCTGCAAGAGCGTTGGAAATTCAGTAACCCATCGTATGATGATGGAGATCAAATTCATAAACGAGTTAAATCAGAGGCATGTTTGGTACTACACTGTCACGTACTGTGTTTTGTTATCAACAACGACAACGACAACACCTGCGGCAGTGGCAGTGGCAATCAGCCCAGCAAGGTGAACAGATACGGGTAAGCAAGCCTTCGTCCCTATCTTCCCTGTACAGTAACCGTAAAAATCTGGACTATGTCCGGATGACACGCAAATGACGCCGTAGAAGCAGACTCAGCGCTCGCGAAGCTATGCACGCCATTTCTGGGTGGAAAATATACTATAGATGCCATGCAACGAGACTACTTCTGGCCAAGCTCGCTTACCGACAGACAACAACCGGTGGTCTAGGAGGAAGATGGTGCGAAGGCTATGTGTCAACGAGCAAACGTCAAGGTTCGCAAAATTCTGCAGGATCATCATCCGGTCTATATGCAACCAGTCGTTGATGACAAGAGCAGGCAAAGCTATAACATCCTGCTCGATTGATAGAACCGTAAATCCAGCGCGAATTCCATCAAGATGCGACTCGCGAGGTGCAGTGCCTGAGTCTGGTAATCACATACCTCTCGGAATGTTGTTGTCAGTGTCGAACAGACACAAAGGACAAATCGTAGCGCGAGTGCTTTCACCGATCAAAACAACCTCAACCTCCGTGCCTGGCTCCACGTAGTCAGGATCAACGTATGCCATGGCCAGGTTCTTATCCGTGCGATAGC
>JBGCGC010000088.1:0-60798 GCA_045110475.1 Granulosicoccus sp. | reverse complement strand
CCTGAATTTTGAAGCTTTCATCGATGCAAACCGGACTAACTATATTCAGAGTTAAAAAGGGAAAAGAACAAAGAGCAGTAGAATGGATGGACTTGCTGGTAGCTCGCCGTAGCGAGTGTATTGCGACGCTTGAACGCGAAGCGATGCACTACGAGACGATATTTCGTACAAATTTTCAAGATCGTGTTTATCTTGCGTGGTTCTCTGTGCAGGGGGATGCTCATGGAGACGTCAAAGAATCTGAACACGAGATAGACAAGCTGCATTGCGCTTTTTTTGATGAATGTCTGGAGATAGATACATGGCGTCCCGTCGATATGGAGCATGTAGTGAGTTTTGTTCCGTCAGAGATTGAGGATTTTATAGCTGAGGCAAATACTAAAAGTCAGCGGAAAATCAACGGAGCATCAAAGTCCTAACATGAGCGGAAACGTGCTGCACAGCGCAAGTGCCAGCCTAGTACGGTACAGGATGTCTGTCAGGAAAATACGTTTTCGGAAGAAAATACTGAATTACTCGATTTTCATCGCGTTGTGCTGACGTATGGTGCGCAAGCTGAGATACGCGAACCCTACACTGGCCATAAATATAGTGACAACAACCCTTGGGGTCATTGTCAGTGCCAGAATTATCAGTAGCGGCCCTATGATGTTTCTTATTACTAAGGTAAGAGATGATTCATGGGGCGTGTTGAGTCGAGGTTGTTCCTTATCCAGTTCAAAAGACTTTACATGTACGAGTAAGTTCAGCTCGTTTGCAGGAAAGGTGGGGCAGGCTGTCAGCAGCACTTGTCAATAGTGGTGACACCGCAAGACTCCATGACGTTTAAGTTGTAATTGCAGCAGTCTTGCATCAGGTATTTGAGCATACTGCCTAGTTGTTCAAAGCTGACTCTGTAGATTATTTGTCTCGATACTCGTTCTGAGCTGACCAATCCCGCTCTTTCCAGCGCAGAAATGTGAAAAGTCATTTTTGATGGCGCAGCATTGACTGCCACCCCAATCGAACCTGCTGTATCACCATCTACTCCAGCCTTAATCAAGTGCCTGACGATTTGTAACCGTGTTTCGTGTGATAACGCACTCAGAGCCGCAATAGCTTGATTTTCATTCATATTACAACAATACTAGTAATAACATAATAATAGTTTATCATACTGAGAAAGACATGGAAAATACAGAGATTGGCGAACTGATGGCAGTCTTGGTCGACAAGCCTGACATACCGCTGAAGTTCTACCTTGAGGGTAGTTCGATCAATCAGGGCTATCACGTTACTGAGGTGAAACATGCGAGTATAAAATCTATGGATTGTGGAAAGCATGAACACAGCTGGGATGAGGTGCTCATTCAGTTGCTTGACGGTAAAGCACATTCCTATCAAGGCTACATGCGAACATCCCGATTTTTGAATATCATCCGCACTGCGTTTAAATCTCTACCGGAGAATTCCGATCCACGCCTGTTCTTTGAATTTTCACCCAATGATGGGCCCCTGCTCAAGCTGAAAATTATGAGCATGGATTGCAATGATGAGGCTTTGTCACTGCATCTGAGCTACGAGAAAGCCATTTGCAAGCCGGTGCAACGCTGGGGATTGGCTGGTTCAGTCTGGTGGACTATTTCTGAAAGGCTTTCGAATACTGCCGGTCGCGCACGTTCCACCACTTGCTGTACGTAGCTGATTAAGCTCAGCGTCTCCAAAATGAGACGTGGCGATGCACATGCGAGGTATGCTTGATGCCGTCTTAAGGCTATTCTTGATGCTTCAATTTTTCAAAATCGGAGTTTGAAAACGATGAGTATTCTTCCTAGCGTGCCTCAGTTGCTTATGTTGCTGTTTGTGGCAATTGGGTTTGTTGCGCCTCTGGTGCTCGTTCTACTGTCCAAACGCACACACGGTGTTGCCAAGGTTGTCTGGTTCATTGCAACCATTCTGTTCTCCTGGCTGGCGTATGTTGCGCTGTTGGTGTCAACCAGAAATCGTTCAGATAAAGATAATAAAACATAAGAAGCCCCGAATTAACTCAGTAAACTCGCTTGCTGTTTTACCTGACCGTGGAGAAACGGCCCGCCACTTCTGCTGATAGTAATGATGGTAATGACTTTGAGCTCGCTGCTATGCAGTTTGCTTTGCTAATATGCCTATCTGCAACATGGGAAGTGGAGAATGAGCACAATAGCTCTGAAGTGCCAATGCGGTGATGTACTCGGTAGTGCATCGGACGTTTCTCCATCGAGTGGCACCCGTGTCGTTTGCTGCTGCTCGGATTGTCAGGCATTTGCCGCGCACCTGGGACGAGATGGCGACACGCTCGACGAGTTTGGAGGCACTGAGATTTTTCAGATTTCGCAGGCGCAGCTGAGCATTGAGAAAGGGCAAGACAAACTACAGTGTTTACGCCTGACTGAGAAGGGCTTGTTGCGCTGGTACACCACCTGTTGCAACACGCCAGTTGGCAATACATTGAATGCAAAAGTGCCGTTTGTTGGTGTCATACACTCTTTTATCGATGAGCCAGAGCCCGACAATGTGCTGGGGCCAATCAGAGCCGTAGTACAAACACAGGATGCGCGGGGCACACCCGGCTATTCGAAACACTCCGCCAAGTTTCCTTTGGGAATCACGCTAAGAATAATCCGGAAAATCATTGTCTGGAAACTACAAGGTAAGCAAAGACCCAGTGTATTTTTTGACAACAATGGACAAGCGGTGGTCGAACCCATTATTGCCAGCCACAAAAACGCCTAGGCGGTATTTAGTCAGGCCAGCGTCTCCCGATAATGGGCCTCATCAAAGCCAAGTAACAACCCGCCATCGTGCGCAATTACCGGTCGTTTGATCATGCTGGTATGTTCTACCATCAAATCAACAGCGCGCGTCTCGTTCACATCTGCCTTGTCACTTTCATCCAGCTTGCGCCAGGTGGTACCACGGCGATTAAGCAAGGCATCCCAGCCTAGCTCCTTGCACCATGATTTCAGGGTTTTCTTGTCAATTCCCTTTTTTTTGTAGTCGTGAAATTCGTAACTGATGTCATTGGCATCCAGCCATTTGCGGGCCTTTTTGACGGTATCGCAGTTAGGTATGCCGAAAACGGTGATGGATGCCATTGGAAGCTCTCGAATTAGTCGACTAGTCGGAGGAGTTCGTTAATACCAACCTTGCTGCGTGTTTTTTCATCGACTCGCTTGACGATGACGGCGCAATAGAGGCTGTACTTCCCATCTTTGGATGGGAGGTTGCCGGATACCACAACAGACCCTGCAGGTATGCGGCCGTAGGTGACTTCATCGCGTTCGCGATCATAAATGCGGGTGCTTTGGCCGATGTAGACGCCCATGGATATGACAGATCCTTCCTCGACGATAACGCCCTCAACGACTTCGGAGCGTGCGCCGATGAAGCAGTTATCTTCGATGATTGTGGGGGAGGCTTGCAGGGGCTCCAGAACGCCTCCGATACCGACTCCACCCGACAGGTGAACGTTCTTGCCAATCTGGGCACATGAGCCCACGGTTGCCCAGGTGTCAACCATTGTGCCGGAATCCACATAGGCGCCGATGTTAACGTACGATGGCATGAGAACCGTATTGGGTGCAACGAAGCTGCCTTTGCGAGCCATGGCAGGCGGTACAACTCGCACACCGGATGCCTGAAATTGCTCGCTTGTCATGTCGCCGAATTTGCTGGGTACCTTATCGTAGAACTGTGTAAAACCACCTGCAGCGATGGGTACATTGTCTCGCAAACGAAATGACAGAAGTACCGCTTTTTTCAGCCACTCGTTAACGTGCCACTGACCAACGCCTTGGGGTTCGGCTACACGTGCTTCACCAGAATCAAGCAGAGCAATAGCCTGCTCAACGGCCTGACCCACTTCTGAGTTGGCTTGCGCCGGGGAAATATCCGCACGGTTTTCCCATGCATCGTTAATAACACTTTGTAAATCGGTCATTATTGGTTTCTCAAAGAGGTAAGAAGGTTTGATGTAAGCGTGTGCTGCAGAATTGATTTTACCGGGTCGACGTTAGTGGGTCGAGTTGTTCAGACAGTTGACGATGCGCTCCGACGCGGCGATGCAATCTGCCAGAGGTGCTACCAGTGCCAGCCTTAGTCGGTTGGTACCCGGGTTGGTCGACCCGTTGTTTGCACGGGCCAGATAGCTACCGGGCACCGCCCGTACGTTGTGTTCGGTTAAAAGTCGCTGAGTGAATAGCTGATCGTCGACAGGTAACTGCGGCCAGAGGTAGAAACCTGCCGGAGGAACAGACACATCGAGCACCGGTGACAGTATGTCGATAACGGCCTTGTATTTGGCATCGTAGGCTTCGCGGTTGGCTTTGACATGCTCTTCATCGTTCCAGGCGGCAAGACTGGCATCCTGCACCGCCCCCGACATGGCGCATCCCTGGTAGGTACGATACTCCACAAAACGTTTGATGATACTGGCATCTCCCGCCGCAAATCCTGAACGCAGACCGGGCAGATTAGAGCGTTTGGAAAGGCTGTGAAAAACCATACAGCGTTCGAAATTACTGAGTCCCATATCGCTTGCAGCCTGCAGTAGTCCGCATGGTGCGCCCAGATTTTCCCTGTAGATTTCGCTATAGCACTCATCGCTGACGATGATGAAGTCGTGTTTGTGGGCTTTTTCGATCAGTCGTTGCAAGGCGGTTTTCGAGGTGACGGCTCCGGTGGGATTGCCCGGCGTACAGATATAGATAAGCTGGCATTGATCAAACTGGTCATCGGTGAGAGCCTCCAGATTATCGTCAGCATTTTCATCAATGGCGTAGAACTCTGGTTGGCAACCGGCCAACAACGCAGCGCCTTCATAGATCTGGTAGAAGGGATTGGGCATGAGCACTGACCTGGCGTTGCCGGTTCTGTCCAGAAGGCATTGCGCGATGGCAAACAGACCCTCCCGGGTGCCATTCACCGGAATCACATGTTGTGCGGCTATGGTGGACGCATGGCTGTTGTCTATGTCAAAACGCGTGCAGATCCAGTTGGCCATGGACTCTCGCAGGGCCTGCGAACCTTTTGTTGGCGGGTAGTTTTCTACCTTGCGCAGGCCTTCTACCAGGGCATCCAGCGCAAGCTGTGGGGCGGGATGTTTGGGTTCCCCCACCGACAGCGACACAGGATTCAACGGTGCAGGGGTTATGCCTTCGAGCAGAGCGCGCAGCTTTTCAAAGGGATAAGGTTGTAATAGATCGAGGTCAGCGTTCATAGCGCGTATTATACTGGACCAACGGCATCAAACGAGCAGCAACTGACGTGCATCATTCACAACCTCATTCTCAAATTGCCGCAAGGGTAGAGCGATGGGTTGAGGCCGTCGTCATAGGCCTGAATCTTTGCCCCTTTGCCTCTGCCGCGCTGCGCCGCCGACAGATGAATATCGTGATTGCAGAGGGTGATACCGAGGAGGATTGCCTACAACAACTGGCCGATGAGGCAGATGCGCTGGTAGCCGGAGACCTTCAGGCAACCACCTTGCTGGTGCTGCCTGAGGGGTTTGAGGACTTTGATGCCTATCTGGATCTGCTGGCCATGGCCGAGGCCCTGCTGGAAGATATCGGGCTGGACGACCAGCTGCAGGTAGCCAGCTTTCATCCCGACTATCAGTTTGATGACACCGATTTTGATGATCCTGGCAACTGGACCAATCGTGCGCCTTACCCGATTCTTCATTTGCTGACCGAGGACAGTGTCAGCCGAGCCGTGGAATCACATCCGGATCCAGATGGAATCCCGGAAGCAAATATCATGAAACTTGAGCAGATGGGTGTGGATGTGCTCGAGAGCCTGAATCGCGCCGCGGATGGTTGAGTTGATTGTTCGTTGACAAACTAAACGCTTGTCAAGCGGTGCCCGCCCGCGCAGTTGCCTACGCAGGCGGAAGTTAGCCTATGTAAATCAGCGCAAATCAGGTTAAATGCTGCTTGAAAAACTCCATGGTTCGGGTTTCGGCAAGTTGAGCGGCTTCCTTGTTGAAACGCGGCGTAGAGTTATTGTGGAAACCATGTTTGGTGCCTTCATAGATATACGCTGAATAGTCGCTGCCATTACTTTTCAATGCTGCCTCATAATCTGGCCATTGTGCATTGATGCGTTCATCGTCGCTGGCCATTTGCACCATAAGCGGCGCCTCGATGCTGGCGACTTCTTCGGCGGCTGGGGCCGAGCCATAAAACGGCACTGCTGCATGAAGATCACTGCCCATGGTCACCGCGAGGAAGTTAGTGGTACCACCACCCCAGCAAAACCCGGTGGAGCCGAGCTTGCCTGTGGATAGCTCGTGTGATTGAACAAACTTCGCGCTGTTGAGCATGTCCTGTTTAAGCTGGCTTTGATCAAGGCTGCGTTGCAGCTCCTTGCCGTCATCGTCGTTACCGGGGTAGCCACCGACCGGTGATAAACCATCAGGGGCAAGCGCCAGAAAACCTTGCGTGGCAAAGCGGCGTGCTACATCCTCGACATACGGATTGAGTCCACGATTCTCGTGGATGACAAGCACTGATGGGTGCGGCCCGGCGGTGGTTGGTTGAACCAGATAGCCGCGCATCTCTCCGGATGTGCCGCCTGGCGATGCATAGTCGACGTAGGTAGCCTTGATGCGTTCATCGGTGAAGGAAATGGTCTGCGCCTGCGCATAGCGTGGCAAGAGGGATTGCGCCATGGCCAGACCGGAGACACCCGCGATGGTAATGGCACTGGCCTTGTGCAGGAATTCACGCCGGGTCATTGAGCTGTGGCAATACTCGTCGTACAGGTCGTAAATGCGACGATCGACGTCTGCAGGGTCGATGGTCGCAGGGTCTCTAAGCGTTGTCATTACAGTTTCCTCGTTTGTGTGGAGGCGAATAACCGCCCATTCCCAGCTTACGCTTTTTGCCTAACGGATGGTTCTCCTGCACTTTATTTGCACGTTTTACCTATTGGGCAGGTATTGAGTCGTTGCCGATCTTAATAAACAGCTATGCTTCCTGTTGGCTGGATAACAGGTTAGATGAGGTCAGAATGGCAGGAAACGATGCATTGGACAATTTTCTCAAGCAATTAAAGAATGCAGGGGGAAGCGGCAAAACCGGCAATTCGACCTCTGGCGGTGTGTATGTCCCGGGCGGCGGTGGGAAGGGCAGTTTTTTTGGCATTCTGGCGTTAGCGGTGGTGGGATTGATTGGCTACACGGCCTACACGGCCTCCTATACGGTTCCCAGTGATTCCGTCGGGATTGTTCAGCGCTTTGGTCAATATCACTCTGAGCAGACATCCGGACTGCACTTCAAGCTACCTTTGGGAATTGATACGGTCACCATTCTGCCTGTCAAGCGTCAGTTGAAGCAGGAGTTCGGTTTTGCAACTGCCGGTGCCACCAATCGCAGCCAGACCCGTCCCAGTGATTTGGCCAACCAGAGTCAGATGGTCACCGGCGATCTGAACGCAGCACTCGTGGAGTGGGTCGTACAGTACCGGATATCCGAGCCGTTGAAATTTCTGTTTGAAGTACGTAACCCTGGTGAAACCTTGCGAGATTTATCGGAGTCGGTCATGCGTGAAGTAGTGGGGGATCGAACGGTAGATGAAGTTATTACCATCGGTCGTCAGGAGATTGAAGATCAGGCTTTGGTCAACATGCAGGAGCTGGTAGGCAAGTATGCCATTGGTGTCAGTATTGATCAGGTTCAGCTCAAGAACATCAACCCGCCGCGGCCTGTGCAGGAGTCATTCAACGAGGTTAATCAGGCGCAGCAGGAGAAGGAGAGTCTGATAAACGCGGCCAGACGAGAATATAACCGACTCATTCCGTTGGCAGAAGGTGAAAAGGACCAGAGCATACGCGCAGCCGATGGTTATCGTCTCAAACGTGTTAATGAGGCCGAAGGTGATGCTTCCCGATTCAACTCGGTTTTTTATGAATACCTGAAAGCGCCTGAGGTTACTCGCCGACGCATTTATATCGAAACCATGCAGGAGGTGTTGCCCGAGCTTGATAGCAAGATCATCGTAGATGAAAACTCGCAGCAAATTCTGCCGCTGATGCACCTCAATGCAGCACAGGAGGCAGTACGATGAAAATTGTGCAGATATTGACAGGCGTTGTTGTTGCAGCGGTGCTGCTGGTTTTATACGGATCGTTGTATACCGTTGATGAAACCAAGCAGGTCATCATCACGCAATTTGGCAAACCGGTTGGGGAGCCCAAAACCGAGGCCGGGCTGAAGTTCAAGACACCCCTTATCCAGCAGGTTAATCCTATCGATAAACGTATTCTTGAGTGGGATGGTGATCCGAGCAATATGCCAACCAAGGACAAGCTGTACATTGCCGTTGACCTGTTTGCACGCTGGCGCATTACCGATCCACTGCAATATTTTTTAAGGCTGCGGGACGAGCGCAGTGCTCAATCGCGGCTGGACGATATCCTGGGAAGCGAAACCCGCAATGCCGTTGCCAAGCATGAGTTGATTGAGCTTGTGCGTACCACCAGAGATCGACAGCCACTACGTGATTCCTCATTGTCTGAGGCCGATCTTGCCACGCTTGGTGGACTGGTGCCCATTCGCAAGGGGCGTGCTCTGGTTGAGCAGGAGATATTCAGTGCCGCTGCGCCAAAGGTTGAGGTGTTTGGCATTGAGCTGCTGGACATTCGGTTCAAGCGTATCAACTACAATGAAAGCGTACGGCCCAAGATCTACGAACGGATGATCAGTGAGCGCCGTCAGATTGCTGAACGATTTCGCTCTGAAGGCAATGGTGAAGCTGCACGGATAAATGGTAACCGGGAACGCGAGCTTAACCGGATACGCTCAGAGGCTTATCGCGAGGTAGAGGAGATTCGCGGCAACGCTGATGCGAAGGCCACTGAAATCTATGCGCAGGCCTATAACCAGTCGTCAGAGGCGGTGGACTTTTACCAGTTTCAACGCACCATGGATATGTACAAATCGGTACTTCGAACCAACTCCACTCTTATCATGAGCACGACCAGTGAGGCATGGGAATACCTGAAATCGATGGAGCCGGTGGCTACGACGTCCGTAACAGATGAGCAATCGAATTAGCGTAATAGGTTAGCAGCTTGAGTTCGGCGGGGTTGGCGCGTAACAGGCCCGCCTCGTCAATCAGGGCTCCGCGTAGTGTGAGCATGCGTACGCCAACATCAACAGCGTAGCTGTAATCCCCTCGTGGGATATAGGCCTTGTGGCCACGCGTGTCCAAGTCTTCCAGTAAAGACAGCACGCAGGCCTTGAGCTCTATTGAACTGAACGTGCGTTCTGGCTCAGCGATCACCAATGTGGTGACCAACGCAACTGGCAGGATCGGTGTGATGTTGCCTATGCGTTGCATGAGATCCTCTGCTAGAGCGCTGACATCATCAAGTTCCCCCGCCTTGATTGACCGTTCATTCATCCAGGCTTGCAAGGAGACGGGACGACCAAAGTTAACGCAGGCATAGCCGTTACGAAATCGTTTACCGCGTAATGATTGCCATGCAGTCTTTGCTGTATAGGCACCAATGACCTTCAAGGCGTATAGCGTGCTGCGTCTGGGCAGGCTATCCAGCGAGCGTAACAAGCTTCGATCTTCAACAACTCTATCGTAATTAATACCCACAGGGATAAACACGATGTCCCGTGGCCCTTGTGGATCAAAGCCCCGGGTCATGTATCCCAATAGTCCGAGTCTTGCCTTGCCCAGGGTGCCGTCACGACTGAGTTTGCCCTCGGGAAATACGGCCTGTGGAACTCCGCCTGCAGCCGCCATTTGCACATAGCATTCAAGCACCCGGCGGTACAGGGGGTCACCGGAATCACGCCGGACAAAATACCCACCCATGGCTCGAATAAGTTGTTGCAAGGGCCACACTCTTGCCCATTCGCCGACCGCATAAGATAAAGCTGTACGTTCTGCCGCCAGATACGTCGCAAGAATATAGTCCATATTGCTGCGGTGATTCATCAGAAAAACTACACTGCTCTGAGGTCCCAGCTGCTTGAGTGCCTCGTCATCTGCAAAGCCCAGACGGACTCGATAGAACGCGTGAACCAGATGTCTTGCAAGCCAGTAAGCGCCTTTGAAGTACACCAGTGCGTTGAACGCGGGCACGATTTCCCGGGCGTAGATACCGACTTTGCGCATGAGGACCTCACGCGGAACATCATCGGCCTCGGACAGGGAATCTACCAGCTCGATAACGCGTGGATCAAAACTCAGACGATCCACCAGTACGGTGCGCCGCGTGAGCTTGAAGCTGGGCAGTTGCAGGGCGAGACGCGAATTGACCTCATCGATAAGACGATTGGCCCGGCGCCTGAGCACCCAGCGGGCGGAGGGAAGCAGAAAATGCTGTACCAGCCACAGTGAGGCCAATCCTAACGAGACCAGCACCAGCCAGAGTGGCAATTGGACACTTGAGCTCACGTTTTTCGATGCTGTGTGTAGCTGGGTGAGTACGGAGTATACTTCGCCTGCCATTTTACCGTTCAACTGAACTCTTTTAATGACTGTCGAGCCAAACTTTCACTGTCGATTTGATCACCTGGTGGTGTGTGCAAACGAACTGCAGTCAGGTGTTTCCTGGTTGGAAAAGCACAGCACCATAACGCTGCCGTTTGGTGGTCAGCATCCACTAATGGCGACCCACAACCACCTGACGGCTTTGGCGCCTGATACCTTTCTGGAGGTCATTGCAATCGATTCGCAAGCCCCCGATCCCCTGCGTACTCGCTGGTTTGGGCTTGATAGCGAGTCCTTCAGGAAGCGTCTTGAGGTGTCCCCGCAGCTGACTACCTGGGTAGTTGGATGCACTGACCTAGAAGCCGCACTTGACGCTGCGAGGGTCGCTGGCGTGGATGCCGGTGAGGCTGTAGATCTGACGCGCGGAGACCTTCAGTGGCAGATAGGGCTACGCCGAGATGGAACCCTTGCGTATGACGGAGTGTTTCCTATCCTTATACAATGGCCTGCCGGTGTGAATCCAGTCAGTCAGATGCAGGATCAGGGACTACGCCTGAACAATCTCCAACTGCAACATCCTCAGGCGGATTCTGTGATGCAAGCCTTGCAAGCCATTGGTGCTGATCATCTGGTTGACCTGGTGGCGGGCAACGCTGCGCTGAATGCCCGGATGAGCGTTGGCAACCACCACTTTTCTCTTAACAACGATCTATCTTGATAAAGACGGTGACTCACACTATGACTAATCCTCTGGAGCTTGATCAATGGCATGAGCTGGAAGTGCATCAGCAAGCGATGTCACAAACCACATTGCGTGAGCACTTTGCCAATGACAACACGCGGTTCGACAAATTCCAGCTAAGTGCTGCAGGTCTTTTTCTGGACTACTCGAAAAACCATATCACTGACGAGACGCATCAGAAGCTTGTTTCTCTGGCCCAGGCTTGTAATGTGCCAGCGAAATTTGATGCCTTGTTTGCCGGTGAAATCATGAACACCACGGAGATGCGTCCGGCCTTGCACAGTGCGCTTCGGTATCAAGGCAATGATACGATCACTGTTGAAGGCGAAGATGTCATGCCTGCCGTGCGTGATGTTCTGGACCGGATGGGTGCGTTCACCGAAAAAGTGCGTGACGGCAGCTGGAAAGGATTTTCTGGCAAGCCGATCACTGACGTTGTCAATATTGGTATCGGTGGCTCAGATCTGGGTCCATTGATGGCTGTTGAGGCGTTGGCACCCTTTGCCCATCCAAGGTTAAAGATTCATTTTGTTTCCAACGTTGATGGCTCGCACCTTGTGTCGACGCTAAAAAAGATAGAACCGGAAACCACGCTTTTTATCGTTGCTTCAAAAACGTTTACCACGCAGGAGACGCTGACAAACGCGCATTCAGCGCGTAACTGGTTTCTGGAAAGTGATGCCACTGAGGCGGATATTGCAAAACATTTTGCGGCTTTATCCACAAACGCTGATGCGGTAACACAGTTTGGTATCGACACCGACAACATGTTCGGTTTCTGGGATTGGGTGGGTGGCAGGTATTCTCTGTGGTCTGCGATTGGCTTGACGCTCGCGCTGTCTATCGGCATGGAGCGCTTTGAACAGTTTTTAAGTGGTGCCTATGAAATGGATCAGCATGCCCAGAGTGCGCCACTGGCGCAGAACATGCCGGTCACGCTTGCGTTGCTAACGGTCTGGTACAACAACTTCTGGGGCGCGCCAAGTCATCTGATTGCGCCCTATGATCAGTACCTGCACCGATTTCCTGCCTACTTGCAACAGTTGACTATGGAGAGCAATGGTAAGTCGGTCCATCACGATGGCACGCCTGTGGGCATGGCCACCGGACCTGTCGTTTGGGGAGAGCCAGGCACCAATGGTCAACATGCCTACTTCCAGCTACTGCATCAGGGCACGCACCTTATCCCAACAGATTTCATCATGGCCGTAGAGAGCTTGAACCCGCTGGGAATTCATCAGGAGCTTTTGATGGCAAATTGTTTCGCCCAATCCGAAGCCTTGATGATGGGAAAAACAGCCCAAGAATTAGCCACGGACATGCGCCAGAGCGGTGCCAGTGATGATGAGATTGAGCGTTTGTCGGGGCACCGTACCTTTCAGGGTAATCGTCCCAGCAATACCCTGCTTGTGCAACAGCTGACCCCCAAGGCCCTGGGTGCATTAATTGCCTTGTATGAGCACAAGGTGTTCGTCGAAGCTGCGATCTGGGACATCAATCCATTTGATCAATGGGGGGTAGAGCTAGGCAAGGCATTGGCAAAATCCATTCATCAGGAAATGCAACAGGGAAAAACTGTTGATAATCATGATGCTTCAACCAACGGTTTGATCAATCGTGCGTTGAAATTATCCAACCTACTCGCCTGAGACCATGGCCCAGAAAAAGAAACGTGCGTCCAAAAAAGCGGCAGCAGTGCCAGCCGCTGTGATACCTGATAACGCCGAAGAGTTACCGCTAAGCGAGTACACCGAGAAAGCTTACCTGGATTACTCCATGTACGTCATTCTCGACAGAGCGTTGCCACATATTGGGGACGGACTGAAGCCGGTGCAGCGTCGCATTATCTATGCGATGTCCGAGCTTGGACTGTCGGCGGCCTCCAAGCACAAGAAGTCTGCGCGCACGGTGGGTGATGTGCTCGGTAAATTTCATCCGCACGGTGATAGCGCTTGCTATGAGGCGATGGTGTTAATGGCTCAGCCGTTTACGTATCGTTATCCACTGGTAGATGGGCAAGGGAACTGGGGATCGCAGGATGATCCCAAATCGTTCGCTGCCATGCGTTATACAGAATCCCGTCTGACACGATTCTCTCGCACCTTATTGCAGGAACTGGGGCAGGGGACGGTAGATTTTTCGCCTAATTTTGACGGTACGCTTACCGAGCCCACGTTGTTACCATCGCGTTTACCGCACATTTTGCTGAACAGCACGACTGGCATTGCGGTAGGCATGGCAACGGATATTCCGCCGCACAATCTGCGCGAGGTTGGTCAGGCTTGTATTCATTTACTGGACAAGCCAAAGGCCAACATCGATGACATGATGCAGTACATCAGCGGCCCGGATTACCCAAGTGATGCTGAAGTGATTTCATCACCTGAAGATATTCGCACGATGTACGAGACAGGTCATGGCAGTTTGCGTAGTCGAGCAATCTACGAACGTGAAGGTAGTGACATCATTGTTACAGCACTGCCGTTTCAGGTGTCGGGTTCAAAAATTCTTGAACAGATAGCCCAGCAGATGATTGCCAAGAAGTTGCCGATGATCGAGGATCTTCGTGATGAATCTGATCATGAAAATCCAACCCGACTGGTTATTACGCCACGAAGCAATCGGGTTGATACCGACAGTGTCATGCAGCATCTGTTTGCGACCACTGATCTTGAGCGTACCTACCGCGTCAACATGAACATGATCGGGCTCAATGGCAGGCCCAAGGTCAAACCACTGGTTGAGATCTTACGTGAATGGCTAACGTATCGCGTAGAGACTGTGCGCAGGCGTTTGCAATGGCGATTGGATAAAGTTGAAAAGCGCCTGCACTTGCTTGAAGGACTGATGATCGCCTATCTCAATATCGACGAGGTCATAGCCATTATCCGGAACAACGATGAGCCTAAACCTGTGCTCATGAACCGCTTCAAGATCAGCGATGAGCAGGCTGAGGCCATTCTTGAGCTCAAGCTGCGCCATCTTGCTCAACTGGAAGAAATGAAGATTCGTGGCGAACAGGAAGCGTTGGAGAAGGAGCGTGAGAAGCTTCAGGCGACTCTCGGATCCGAGCGGCGAATGAAGACGCTGGTTAAAAAGGAATTGCAGGAAGATATAGACACTTATGGAGACGAGCGCCGCTCACCGATTGTTCAGCGTAGTGCAGCGCAGGCAATTTCAGAGGCCGATCTGATCCCCAGCGAGCCGATTACTGTGGTGTTGTCCGAACGCGGCTGGGTAAGGGCTGGCAAGGGCTTCGACGTAGACCCGTTGGCACTCAACTACAAGGCAGGCGATAGCTATCAAAGCTCGGCACGTGGTCGTACCAATCGTAGTGCCATGTTCCTTGATTCCACAGGACGCGTGTATTGTGTTGCGGCGCATGGTTTTCCCTCGGCGAGGGGCTTGGGTGAACCGATCAGTGGCCGTGTCAAGCCACCTGACGGTGCGCGCTTTATCAGCGTCATGATGGGCGACGATGATGATCGCTATCTGTTTTCAACCAGCGCAGGCTATGGGTTTGTGGCTCGACTTGGTGATCTGGTCAGCCGTAACAAGGCTGGTAAATCGGTTATCAGTGTGCCTCAGGGCGCGCATGTACTGGCCGCGAGTCGAATTGCCTCATTGACTGAGGATCGCGTTTGCGCGATCAGTAACACGGGCAGCTTGCTGGCGTTTCCGGTTGGCGAACTACCGGAAATGGCCAAAGGCAAAGGGAACAAGATTTACAACATCCCTGGCGCAAAATTCAAGTCCGGTGAAGAGTCCATGAAGGCCCTTGCAGTCTTGTCGTCTGGTGAAAAACTGCGGATAACCAGTGGCAAACGTCACACCACGATCAAGTACCGGGAGCTTGAAGACTATCTGGGTGCGAGAGGTCAGCGCGGGCGTAAGTTACCACGCGGATTTCAGAACGTTCAGGCAGTAGATATCGAGCAAAAGTAGAGTCAGGTGATGGACTCATTGATTGTCCACTGTATTGAGATAATCCGTTATTTATAGCGTCACGTCACTCTTCCTGAATTCAGGCGGCCTTCGTTTTCGAGGCAAAGCTTGCTCTTAATTGATCAGCTGCTGCCTGAGCAGACGGTGACAATTGTTCAGCGAGTACCATGCCCAATGCATAGTCTATTAGTGGTGGCAGGCCGTCTGCTTCAGTTAATTCGACTACGCCATTGATACACGCTGAAATTGGAACAGGCGCGACGGCGAGATCCGCAAGCATGGCAGCTCGTTGTCCGGAGATGTAACGGTAATCTACCACGAACAAAAATTGGCAGAGTTTTCGTCGAGGCAGGCATACAACCTGGACCAACATCGCCGGGAAGCTAACGGTGCGACACAGCTCTCAAGTCAGAGCAATGGTTCGATTTGTAAAGAAATTCGTGTGTCATTGCGTTTAGTTGGGTCTTCGCTGGCCGATAAGCATTGCCTTGTGCGGTTGTTTCTGGCAACCCATGTGGACACCGGTACTTGCAATATGCAGATCATCGAACGCAATCCGGTAACGGCTCAGTCATCGACACCTGCTGAGGCGCTATCGGTTGCACCCCTGATGCGGGTCCTGGTGATTGATGACAATCCATACGAGTGTGAAATCTATCGCTACTGTGTTGCCGCTGATCCTGAGTACAGGTTCGATTTTACAAACTCAAGGACTGGTGCCGAGGGGCTGGCACTTTGCCAGTCTGAAGACTTTGATTGCGTGTTGCTGGACTACTATTTGCCGGATCTCAATGGCACCGATCTGATCGAGGAGATAGAACAATCCACGTGCGGACGTCTGCCCGTTATTGTATTGACTGGTGCAGGAACCGAGGCTACTGCGGCTGATGCACTTCGTTCCGGTGCTGCTGATTATTTGCCTAAATGTCAGGTCTCGACTGAGTCTCTAAAGCGTACGATTGTGAATGCTGTAGAAAAATTTCGAATGAAAAATTCGATCAAATTACAGACGCAACGGCTGGAAAAGAAAAACATCGACTTGCAGCTCAAGCAAGATGAATTACTGCGCTTTTACCACACAGTGTCCCATGAGCTGAAAACCCCCCTGACATCGATACAGGAGTTCGCCAGCATCTTGCTTGATGGAATCGCGGGGGAGTTGAATGAGGAGCAAAAAGATTACCTTGATATCATGTTGAAAAATTGTCATCAGATGTCTAACGAGGTTAATGACTTGCTCGACGCCACTCGTCTTGAAACAGGCAAATACCACATTGAGCTTGAGTCCTGTCAGGTGATAGATATTATTTATCCGGTAGTGCGATCACTGGAAGTCATCTCGCAATCAAAGTCGATCGAGTTGCAACACGTACCCAATGACAAGTTACCTGCTGTTTCTGTTGACCCTAAACGGTGCAGGCAAGTGGTAACTAACCTTTTGAGCAATGCCATCAAATTCACGGATGATGGAGGCACTGTGCGAATTACCTATTCGCATGATCAAGAGTCGGCAGACCATATCAGGGTATCGGTAGTTGACTCGGGATGTGGTATTGAGTCAGATAAGCTGGATCTGATATTTGAACGTCTGTATCAGGTGGAGACGCAGAGCCGTGTTGGTCTTCTGACACCGAAAGGAGGTGGCCTGGGTCTCGGTCTTACAATAGCAAGAGAGCTGGTTGAGTTGCAGCATGGGAAGCTGACCGTCGTCAGTGAACCGGGGGAAGGAAGCGAATTTACATTCACCTTGCCACTGGATAGATGAACCGACAAGAAGTGACGCTACGATGCGACGTGTCACAGTAAGATCAAAAGAACACTTCAAGACAAGAGGTGAGGTTCTTTATCGTCGGAGATTAAAAGGGTATCTCATTATTAATCCGGGCTAATGCTTTTACTGTAGTTGTCGCTATCTGTGTGACAGAAATTTTGCGTGAACGAGCCGAGACGTTAAATACCGCAGAATTCCTTGAAAATCTTTTGTAAGCCGGCAAGCAATGCATGCTGTCTGGCTGAGTGAGATAGGGTAGCCCTGACCTGATGACAAATGTAATAAACACCGACTCTGTACTCGATGCTCTGATGACAGGCAATCCAGAACCATGCTACGTAAAGGATATGGCGCTAACTGTTGTTGCCGGTAATGCAGCCTATTTGAATTTTTTTCCGTCAGAGCTTCGATCGAGTGTGATAGGAACGCAAGCCGAGCCTTGGGTGAAATCCGACGAGGGTATGATTGGCGTTGAAAACGATACCATGGCGCTGAATTCTGGCACTAGCAGATGCATCGAGCAGCGCACGATGCCTGACGGACGCATCAGAATATTTGATATGCACCGAGTTCGCGTCGAACATTCATCGGGTGATTCTATGGTTCTGTGTACAGGCCGAGATGTGACAGAACGCGAAGATCTGATACGTGAACTACAGCATGAAGACAGCGAATGGTGCACATTCGTCAGCCGCGCGTCACATGATTTACATGAGCCGTTGCGTATGTTGGGTACATTTACACAATTGCTTCGAACGCAACATGACAACAAGCTGGACGAACAGTCTTTGCACTTGATGGATGTCACGATCCAGTCGACTCAAAAACTTAAAATTCTGGTTGATGACATTCGGACTTACGCACGCTCAAGTGAAAAATGCGTTTGTTTTACAACTGTTGATGTGGCGAGCGTTTTAGATCGTATTGTTAATGATCTACGTTCGGCGACGCCAAGTACCAACGCCCGGATTACCTGGGGTGAGATGCCGAATCTAATCAGTAATCCTGAACGTCTTTCACAGGTGCTCAAGATCATTATCAGCAATTCTCTGCTCTATCAGGACAGCGAAAATAAGGCATCGGTTCATGTCGATGCTCACGAGCAGGATGATCAGTGGGTGATTTCCATCAGCGACAACGGCATCGGTATCCCTGAAAAGGATCATGAGGTGGTTTTCAAGGCATTCAAGCGACTTCATGATAGGGAACTCTATCCTGGATACGGTCTGGGCCTGGCAATCTGTCGACGAATTGTTGACAGTCTGGGTGGCCGGGTATGGCTTGAATCGTCGATGAATGGTCGAACAACCTTTTCTTTAAGCATACCCAAGAAGACCCGATAACCCTTCAGTAACTGGGCGATGAGGGAAATTAAGCACAACTCCTCTCCGGGAGTCACCTCAAGAAATCCGCTATAAACACAGGGTCTGGTAGGGGCGGCCTTCGGGAAAGGGTTTGGCGGGAGCGGGCTCCCGCGTTCATTAGGTGGTGAGCAGTTCTGCGGAAGAAGAGTTGTTTACAACGTCCAGAATTCGCGTGCACGGATTTGGCTGTAGTCGTCGTAGTACCTCATTGGCGCTGAGGACACGGACAGAGGAGATCAGCGACCTGATCACAATGCTATCTGGATCGTCAATCAAGCCGCCCAGATCTCCCAGTAATCCGCGGACAAACGCGCGACTGCGTGCTGCTGTTTTGCGTGTGCACGGTTGTACAAGCAACAGGGATTGCCGGTCAGCGCGCCCAAGCAACGTGTTCTGACGGGTATGTTGAGTAAGCAGCACGCTGGCCCGATAGGCAAGAAGGTCCTGCAGGGTGCCGTCAATACCCTTCGAACCTGACCGGCTGCGAATCGTTGGCAGGCTGATATTAGCGGCCACGTAAAGTGTCCCGTCAGGCTGTGAAATCAACCAGCGTTGCAGATTTGCCGCGAAAGCTCGACGTGTGGGCAATCCTGTGACCGTGTCCGCAGGCTCCAGATGCAAGAGTGTGTTCTTCATGGTTGGTATCGCACATTCGACTCATTAGTGACGTTAAGTCTAGATAACGTGACAGCAATTTCCTGATTTTCGCTACAAGGTGTGCTGAATATTCTGCCCAAGGGCCCGTTTTGGCTCCTTGCAGCTATAATGCTGCGCTTTGATGTTGAACTTTCTGAAGGCAAAGACGATGGCGAACTACGGCACAAACGAATTCAAGGGTGGCTTGAAGATCATGCTCGATGGCGATCCACACTCCATTGTCAGTAATGAATTTGTCAAACCTGGCAAAGGACAGGCATTCACCCGCACACGCGTGCGCAATCTGAAAACTGGCAGGGTTGTTGAGCGCACCTTCAAATCAGGTGAATCGGTAGAATCAGCCGATGTCATGGACACTACCATGCAATACCTATATTCGGATGGGGAGTACTGGCATTTCATGAACCCGGAAACCTTCGAGCAACTGGCTGCTGATAAAACGGCGGTTGGCGACGCGTATCTTTGGTTGATGGATGAGGCTGTGTGCGAAGTTACCCTGTACAACGGACAACCATTGGCGGTAACACCGCCCAATTTTGTGGAAATGAACATCAAGCAAACTGACCCGGGACTGCGTGGTGATACTGCGACAGGTGGTACCAAGCCGGCCTACATGGATACGGGTGCAGTGGTCAAGGTGCCGTTGTTTATCGAGGAAGGCGAAAAGATCAAGATTGACACGCGCACGGGAGACTACGTGTCACGCGTCAAGGACTAACAATCGCGCAGTAACCTTCGTGCTGGTATGCAGTCTGAAAATACAGAAGCTGCAAGTTCATGGATGCCGACTGCTTCCCTGACAGCGCTGAAGCAATCTGCTCGACTGCGATGTGTCATCCATCAATGGATGCAGTCCCAGGACGTGCTGGAAGTGTGCACACCGGCTTTGTCGGGCAGTGCCACAACTGACCCCTTTGTGGAGAGTCTGGTCGTAAGGCCGTGCAGGGTCGGGGGAAAAGCCCGCTATCTGCATACCTCACCGGAATTTGCCATGAAGAGAATCCTGTGTGCCTATCCCGAGCAGGATATCTATCAGATTGCTCGTGTCTTTCGTGCAGAGGAACAGGGGCGCTATCACGTCAGTCAGTTCAGCCTGCTTGAGTGGTATCGGACCGGCATGAATCATCTGACACTCATGCAGGATGTTGAAGCGCTGTTGCGCACTGTCTGGATCGCATTTCAACGCGATTTCGCCGGTGTCGACAAGTGCTCTTATTCTCAAGAGGTGTTCAAGCGGTTGGGACACTGGCCTGATGATCTGAGCGCTGAGTTAATAAAGCAGTACTTTGATGACAAGGGACGTAGTTTTCCGCCGGGAATAGAATTGGATAGAGGCGCGGCGCTTGATCTTTTTATCGATGAATTTGTGTTACCCGAATTCGACAAGAGTCGCTTGACGTTCCTGTATGAGTATCCCAGATCGCAGGCATCGCTGGCGCGGATTGGCAAGAGTGATTCAGGACATCCTGTGGCGGAAAGGTTCGAGGTCTACGCAGGTCAGGTGGAGCTTGCTAACGGGTTTCATGAATTGGCGGACGCGACGCAGCAACGACAGCGATTTGAGCAGGATAGCCGTACACGACATGAACGCACTCAGCAACACATGCCAATTGATGAGAATCTCTTGAGTGCCTTGTCGGCAGGATTGCCTGATTGTGCCGGCATCGCCGTTGGTCTGGATCGCCTTTTAATGGTGTTGTGCGATTACACGCACATCAATCAGGTACTGAGCTTTGGCGATGACAATGCCTGAGAATCAGGAGCACTTGGTATTGAGGGTATACGACACCGGTTGGGGGTGCCTTACCGATCTGCTGGTGCCAGCTGGCCTTGCCGTAGAACCTGTGCAAGCTGATGAGGTGATACCCGGAAGCCATTGGGGGGACGAGGAAGCAGGGCTGATCAAGCATACTCTGTACGCAAGACTGGATACACCCGTGCATTCAGTGTTGCATGAGGCGTGTCACTGGTTGTTGATGAGCGAGCAACGCAGAACGGTGCTGCACACAGATGCCAAAGGCACTGCGGTCGAAGAGATGGCCGTTTGCTATCTGCAGATACTCATCAGTGAGCTTGTGCCGGGTATGGGGCGCGACAGGATGCTACTGGATATGGATCGATGGGGGTACTCTTTCAGGACCGGCAGCGCACGAGACTGGTTCGAGAAAGACGCTGAGGATGCGCTAGCCTACCTTGCCGATAAGTTGCCCCATGCGCACGGCATTCCCGGCCTGCATATCGTCTAGCCATTGTGCACGGTTCTCCAGTAGCACAATGATTGTAGAACCCATGTTGAACCGGCCCATCTCTTCACCTTGTTCCAGATCGACAGTCTTGGGTGTGGTGTCGTCGCCGTAGCTTTCTGTCGTGATTATAGAGCGTTGTGGTGGTGTAACCAGCCCATGCCACACAGTTTCAATGGCAGCAACGTTCATGGCCCCAACCAGAACCAGTGCCATTAATCCCTGTTCGGTTTCAAACTGGGCGATGACGCGCTCGTTGCGCGTGAAAAGGTCTGGCAAGGCTCTGACTGTGTGAGGACCGACGCTGAAGAGTCTGCCGGGGACATGAGTCTGTTTGATGAGCCGGCCGGACAGCGGCATGTGCAAGCGATGATAATCTCTTGGCGAAAGATAGATCGTTGTAAAGCGTCCGTTACCCAGTCGTTCAGTTGCATGGCCGTCACCACCCAGCAGCTTCAAAAGGGAGTAATCGATACCCTTGGCCTGGAATACACGAGCGTCTGTAATATCACCAATAGCTGATATCTTCCCATCAGCAGGGCAGGCGATACTGTCTTTATCCTGTGTAATTGGCCTTGCCTCTGGCTTTAACGGCCGGGTAAAAAATGCGTTAAACGTTGAATAACTGGATAAATCAGAATTGACTGCATCCTGCATATCCACGTCGAAGTTTTTCGCAAACCAACGAATAACGCGAGGCGTCAACGAGGATTGTTGACGCGTCAGCCAATAGACCACCCTTGTAAGGCCATGGTGTGGCAAGACGTAAAGACTATACGTCTTGATGATATCCATGACGCTTGCAGACATAAGGTGGTTTCTTTATTGACGGAGAAAATTTATGGCGGGTTGTTGTCGTGGATACCGTAACAGGTTCCGGGCTGACAACTATTTGTCCTTACCGTGTCCACTGTGCATGGGATCTGTCATGCCTTTTTTCATGTTATCTGCTGATATTTCTTCCTTCATGGGCTGTCCAGACATTGCCTCATCCAGCGAGATGACAGGCACAGACACAGAGATATCGCCGGCGCTGGTATTAAGAACCAGATCCAGCGAGTTGCCAGCTAACAGCTCTTCATTGAGTCCCATGAACATGACATGAAAGCTGCCGTGCTTGAACTCCACCGATTCGCCAGCGCCAACAATGACTGATTCCTGTTTTTCCATTTTGGCCACATCGTTTTCAATAAAGCTTAAATGTACTTCCACTTTCTTCGCGATATCGCTTTGTGCTGACGTGATCTCCAACGCCTCTGTCCCGCTATTGTTAATCGTAAAGTAGGCAGCGGCGACATTTGCCCCCGGCGGTGGTTGTACAACCCGTGCATCGCTGATCTGCGGCAACTCGGCCTGGGCACTAGTAAAGAGGCTCAAACCGAATAACAGTGTGGCTGTGGCAAGAATTTTCATGGTTGTTGTTCCCGTATTGAATTAAAAAAAGAGAAACACATAGCAGCGTCAAACAAGCTAGCCCGGTGCCGCGATCATGGTTAGGTAGTCTGCAATGATTTTTTCCGCCTCGTGAGGTGGTGTTACCTTGGCACGAACACGCCGTTGTGGATCAACCAGCAGTAGCGATGCCGTGTGATCGACTCCGTAGTTGTCAGGATCTGTTTCGTTAGCGGTGAACGAGGCAACAATTCCCAGCGAGCTGGACAGCTTGTGCACCTTGTTGACCTCACCGGTAATACCCACGAAGGTTTCATCGAAATACGCTATGTATTTTTTCATGGATTCTGCGGTATCTCGTACAGGATCGATGGACACAAACACAATTTGAGGGGGTGCCTGTTGTTGCTCTTCCAGCTTGGTGACAACGTCTTTCATCACTTGCAGCGTGATAGGGCACACATCCGGGCAATGGGTGAAGCCGAAGAACACGAGGCTCCAGGTATCCTCGAACACACGCTGGGTAATCGTCTGGCCATTAACATCGAGTAGCTCAAATTGCTGGACGGTTCTGAAGTCGGTAGGCAAGGCCAGCGATGTCAGTAGTTCTTCCTGAAGCGCTGCGAGTTGTTGATCCTTGCTGCCGTCACTTTGTGTGGATACGTCGGTTTGCTCAGACGATTTTCCAGATAAAAGGCCGAACGTTGCGGCACCCAGCACCAGGGCAGTAATGGCAATGACCATCAGAGGTAACATTTTCCCTGCCTGCTTTTTCAGAACCCGCGTCTTCGTTGGGTTACCGCAGGGGTCGGGTGCCATTATTTTCATTTTCGATCTATGAAGAGTCGCGGAGTAGAACTCATTATACTGATGTACATGAATAACAGATGGCAAATATAAGGTATGGATCCGATCCTGCCAGTCAAGAACGTATACACCGTTGAAGCCGCCATTAGAGCCGCGGCTGCCTATTTTGAACAACGGTCACTGTGTTACGGGCACGGTACAAATTCGGCGATTGATGAAGCCAGCTGGCTTATCCTGCACGCGATGGAGTTGTCACCCGTTGAGCCACCTGACTATTCGCAGGTACTCGCTGAGTGGCAAGTGGAGGCCTGTAACGCCTTACTGAGACGCCGCATCGCAGAGCGTTTGCCTGCCGCCTATCTAACGGGTCAGGCATGGTTTGCCGGCCATCAGTTTCTATGTGATGACCGGGCTCTGGTACCTAGGTCGCCATTGGCAGAGTTCATTAACCACGGTTTTTTTGGATTGCTCGATGAGATCGATCGGCCGGCAATCCTCGATTTGTGCACAGGCGGTGGATGTATTGCCATTGCCTGCGCCTATGCGTGTTCGGCGGCTTCGGTTCACGCCAGTGATTTATCGCCTGACGCGCTGGCGCTGGCTGCAGAGAATGTCAGGCTGCATGGCTTGCAAGATCAAGTGCAGTTGTTCGAGGGTTCGTTGTTCGAACCGCTGAATTCGCACTACGATCTGATTATTTCCAATCCACCCTATGTGGATGCTGGCGATATTGCGTCAATGCCTGCAGAATTCTCACACGAGCCTATGCTTGGGCTTGCGGCTGGTGCGGATGGTCTGGATCTGGTGCGTATCATGCTGCAATCTGCAGCCGCTTACCTTAATCCCGGCGGGGCGCTCATTGTTGAAGTGGGCAATAGCTGGCCGGCGCTGGAGCGTGCCTATCCGCAACTTGATTTTGATTGGCTGGAATTTGCCAACGGTGGCGATGGTGTCTTCATTGTTTTCCGCGAACAGCTTGCGGCATTGACACTTTAAAAAAAAACGGCTGGTCTCGCAACCAGCCGAAAAGGGGTAATGGGGTTATCGCACTGCTAATTTCAGTTGGAAAAAAAGCACCGCGTTGTTTCTGTGATCTCCATAATCAACTTGAGGGGAGCCACTGAGATTCAGCACAGCGTCATCGCTGAACCGGAGTTCCACGGCGGGCAGTGGCACAAGCTTTGTCTCTGGCTCGGCATTTTTCTTGAACTGCTTGTGCAGAATCGTCGCGCCAATCATGAACCGCAGCTTTCCGTAGAGTTTTGGCCGAGTAGCAAAGTTAATCCCACCGTAGCTTGACTGATAACCAAAGCTGTCCGCCAGAGTGCCTGCGTGCCAACCGATTTTTCCGGAAGGAGAGTATTCCCATCCCACGCCAGGCGTAAATGCGTTTCTGTCGTCAAAGTTTTCGAAGTGCAATGCCAGTGTATTGATGACTAAATACCCGTCATCTGCCATCGCTGCTCCTGTTGAGCCAAACAGAGAGCCTGCCGAAAGCACGCATGCGGCTACGAGCTTCTGGATAACTGATTTCATTCCTTTTTCCCCGAAAAATCCGGTCTTCGCCGGCTTGTTGTTCTCAACGGCACTCGTCCGTCAATGCCTGTTGCTGACCGGTGTCAACAACTTGCCGCGAACTGTACTGATCAGCCAATGGCAATGCAAACAGATAGGGGGGAGTAATTAGTGTCGCGAAATCAATGACATAGCTTAAACATGAAATTTTTAAACGACTGGCGATGAAAAGAGAGGATAGCTATGTAATTGAATAAAAACACTTTTTTAGAAACTTGCACGGCTTTAGGGACATCTGCTCAAAGCGAGAACCGGCTTTTGTTTTACACACGGATGGGGGCGTTTTTGTGAATTATCTATCGCGCAGACTCCTCACCTGTTCGTCGCTCGACGAAAGCGAATCAGGTGTGAGGAGCTTGAGAACACGCTTCAGGGGGAGGGGCTGTTTGGCGGACGAGTAAATACGGCCCTGCGCAAACGGTCTGGCGAAAACGGCCTGGTGCAAACGGCCTGGTGCAAACGGCGTGGTGCAAACGGCGTGGTGCTACCCGCAAGGCCTATGCGGCTGCACTAAAACAGTCAGGGATGACTGGTGTCTGGGTAACAGTCCGGGGCTGGCCTTCCAGTGAAAGAATCAGGCGGGCGGCCTTCCGAGTTTCATGAATAGTCCAGGCTAGGAAAAACAATCGCGCAGTCAGGCAATGCGGGTGCAGTGTCCTGAAAGCGCGTTCTGGCGACAGTCGTTTATCGGGTAGTTGCCAATCAGATAGCCTTGGTCTGGCTGGCAGCTTTTCTCTCTTCGGTATCCAGGCTTTGTATAGCTTGCTTGAACATCTTGTCGGCAAAACCGTCCCATTCGCGACTGGTGCGGTTGAACTCATTGTCAGGCATTGTTACCCGTATTTTCAACAGTGTGCCTTTGTGTTCGGTCTGGTAGACCAGCGTGTAGGAGGCAAGGTTTTGTCGTAAATAGGTAGCCTGTACACGCGCTACTGTTCGCAGGCCCTGGGCCCGAGTGGCCGCGTTGATAACATTGAAGTTGTCATAGTGCCCTTGTCGGGTCGCTTCACCAATAGCCATCAACGTTGCACGTGTCGATCCCAGCACAAGCTGGCTATGTTCAAGGTCCGAATTTTCTTCGGCGACCGGGTAAACGTACAAGTCTGCTATACGACGTTTACGCTCGTTGGAATAGCGAACCGAGTAGCCGGTTGATCCATCTTCAAAATGTTTAAACCCCTTAAGCTCGAACGATTCGACAGTGTCTGGCAGGGCTTTGTAAAGCGCGGGTTCTGGTGGAGGTGCAGCAACCACTTCTTCCACTGGGGTGCTTGCTGTTGTTGCACAAGCGCTCGAGATAATAACTGCGCCCAGTAAGGTAATAGTATGAATGAAACGCATGGCATGTCCATGTAAAGTGCTCTATTGGCATTTCGCAAGAACCACGCCTGTATGTGATAACTATCGGTTACGTGCTTGAGCGTTATTGCTTTTTTGCTAAGCTTGTCAAGCTGAGATCCGACGGAGTCAGTAGTTCGAAGCGTGCGCTGGTACGGTTATCTGTGATCTTTTCATCACTCACCGGATCCAGCCAGATGGACAAGGGTCTGACCCAGAAACCTTTGTCGTCGTACAGTGCCTGGTAAACCACCATCCATTCGTCGGTTTCCGAATGCTGGGCCATGCCGAGCACTTGATATAACCCTCCCTTGTAATGTCTGTAGGTGCCCGGCGTCGGCGCATTTGCAGGTAAGGCATCGTGATGTTCCATCGTACTATCCCGTCTTGTAAGAGTTTAGATAATGCACGTCAAAGCCTGAGTATCTACACTTGCCTGCATGATTACGAAAGTCTGCCGAAAATCAACCACTGGCCTGTTGATACTACTGGCGTGTCTTGCGTTGCAAGCCTGTGCCTCGCCGCCTGCGCGTCCGAATGATATCTGTTCTATCTTCTCGGAGAAGAGAGGATGGCACAAGGTGGCTCTTTCGGCGCAAAAAAAGTGGGGAACGTCCATGCACATCCCGATGGCGTTCATGTATCAGGAAAGTACCTTCCGCGCCAAGGCCAGACCTCCGCGCAAGAAACTGTTGGGGTTCATACCGTGGCGTCGTGCAAGCTCGGCTTATGGTTTCGCGCAGGCCATTGATGGAACCTGGCGTCAGTATCATCGTGCCACGGGAGAGTACTGGCGGGTACGCAACGAATTTGCTGACGCCACCGACTTCATTCACTGGTACATGCGCGAGGCCATGCGGCTAAACAAGATCAGTGGCGACGATGCCTACAATCTTTACCTGAATTATCACGAAGGCACAGCCGGCTTTTCTCGAAAGACCTATCAGAAGAAACCCTGGTTGCTGAGGGCGGCAGAAAACGTGCAGCGCAGATCACAACGCTACCGAAATCAGTACAACCAGTGCCGTGATTCACTGAAGCCGGGATTTTTTCGCCGGCTTATGGGTTGGTAAAATCGAAAAGCTGGCCCTCGCCGCGTTCGTGGGCCAGCAACCACTGTTTTGTCGGCAAGCCTCCGCCAAAGCCGGTGAGTTTTCCTGCAGAGCCTACGATGCGATGGCAGGGGATGATGATCGGGATTGGGTTGGCGCCGTTGGCTGCGCCGACTGCACGGCTGGCCTTGGGTTTGCCAATCAGTTTTGCTATTTCTCCATAGCTGCTTGTGTGGCCATACCCTACCTGTAGCAACGCCAGCCAGACGCTTCGCTGAAAGTCAGTACCGTGAGGCGATAACTTGAGGGTGAATGTTTTTCGAGTACCTGCAAAATATTCTTCAAGTTGCGAGATGGCATCATCAAAGCCGTAGCGGGTTGTCTCCCAGTTATCGGGTGCAGTGAAGCACCGACTGCCTTGAGGAAAGATTATGTGGCGCAGGCCGTGGTCGTCGGCTGCCAGTGTCAGGGGGCCGATGGGCGATGTGTGGATGGTGGTTCGCACGCTATTTCCGGTTTTTTCAGAACGCTGATGATACGCAAACGCGGTAAAGGTATCATGACTCGTGGAAACACGAACACGGCATCTGGAATCGGGAGAACAGCATGGGTTTAGGGCAGGTATTAGGTAAGTTTTTTGGTGGCTCAAAGGACGGTGGATCAGCGGCACCTGAGGCAGCTGAAGCTGTCGAGTACGAAGGCTACACCATCGTGGCTGCACCGTTGAAGGAAGGTAGTCAATTCAAGACAGCAGGATCGATATCCAGAGAGGTCGATGGTGAACTGAAAACAGCGCAGTTCATACGGGCTGATAATCATGCAGACAGGCAATCTGCCGTCACTCACTCCGAGGGCAAGGCACGCCAGATAATCGACGAACAGGGTAACGGCATGTTCGAGCGCGGTCACGTCTGAAACCGACAGTTGCTTTCAGATCATGACGAATAAGGCGCTACCAGCAGGGTTACTCCTTGCACTGGCCCTCGAAAGTGTTGCCGCGTTTGCCGATGAGCTGGACAACCCGCCGGTGCCGAAAGCATCGGCAACACTGGGCAAGGCTAGCTCGGACAACCGGGTGCGGGTCGCATTGGTTGATGCTGGGGTCAACTACTTGTTGCCGGAAATCAGTAGCGCATTAGCAAGAGATCAGAACGGCAAACTCATCGGCTATGACTTCTGGGACATGGACGACAGGCCTTTTGATAGTCACCCCGGTAATCGGGGTATCGTTCAACGTCACGGTACCAGAACCGCTTCGCTGATAATGCGAGAGGCCCCCTTCGCGGAACTGGTACCCTATCGCTACCCCCGTCCTGATATGAGCAGAATGGCGGATCTGGTAGCGCATGCCAATAAAAATGAGGTGCGCATCATAGGCATGCCATTGGGCGGCAATGAGCGTGTACAGTGGGAAGCCTTTGAGCGAGCTGCGCTTGACTATCCCGACATCCTTTTTGTCGCCTCAGCAGGTAACAATGGTCGCGATATCGATCAACAGCCTGTTTATCCTGCCGCATTGACCTTGCCCAACATGCTGGTGGTCTCATCGTCAGACGATTTTGGCCGATTGGCGCAAGGCGTTAATTGGGGGAGGGTGTCAGTGGATTACATGGTGCCAGCGGAGCACTTGCAGGTGTTGCGCTTTGATGGTTCCGAAGGCAGGGTGTCAGGTAGCAGTTACGCTGTGCCACGTGTTGTTGCACTGGCTGCGCGCTATCTTCACGCAGAGCCTCAACTGCGTACCGATGATCTGATAAAAAAGATACGCAGCGCATTTGCCAATGGCGCTGCGCCGCGTCAGCTTGCAGAAGGCTATCTGTACGACCCACAGTTTACGGCCCTTCACACTCCCGTTGTTAGCCGCAGGCACACATACGACTCAAATCGTATTGCCTCAACGGCGACAAGCCCGGGTAAATATCCGGGTGATAAATTGCTCGTTCTGCCCTTGCAAGTGCTTGTACTTGACGCACAATGGCAAGTGCCGCAGGTTATGCAAGTGCTCGCTGATGCCGAACGCATATTAGAACAATGCCATATTGTTTTCGACGAGGCGACGGTTGGTATTGTAGATGCTCCAGACTACATGAGGGATCTGGAAACCGGGTCTGCCAGAACCCTGTTGGAGGCTGTCAGGCTATCAGGAAGTGCGCGCAGAGTGACGGTTGTGCTAGCTCGGGATACACGCATGAGTACCCCGTTTGATGCCGAAGCGTTTGGGCGTGGAAATACCAGACACAGACCGTGGATGAGCGATTCTGTCTGGCTGACTCTGGCGCTAGAGGATCGGGCCATTGCTCTAGCGCATGAGTTGTTTCATGTGCTGGTCAATTCCGGCGATCATAGTACGGCTGAAGGTAGTCTGATGCTAGCCAGAACCACGGGAACAAATACTCGCCTTACAAGCGAAGAATGCAATCTGGCGCGCTCGCGTGCGCTCGATCTCGGTCTTGTGAAATCTTCCCACTAAAAAGCCAAGGCGCTGCCTGTGAGTTGCCTGTCGGTACGCATGATCAGTGATAGCAGGGGCCCCAGACGAGTCTGAGGGAGTTCGGTCTGGGTTTCCAGTTCTCCAGGAAATGCCCGGCGTCTTAGCGGTGTGCGAATGGGGCCTGGGTCGAAACCATTAATGGCCAGCATTGGATGGCCATCATCGCCTTGCTTGTTATCAGTTTCATCAGCGAGCATGTGCATTAACGTTTGCAGCGCCTGTTTGGAGACGCCATAGCTCCCCCAGTAGGCCGTTGTCTTGCGGTCCAGCAGGAAGGTTATGCTGCCAAGCTCTGACTGGAGCAGCAGCGGCATGCAATGCACTGATAACAGACGTGCGGATGTGAGATTGACATTCATGACCCTGACCCACTCTGCATGACTGATACTGATTTGTGGTGTTGGGGTTCCCAAGTCTGCACTGCAATGTACCAACGCATCGAGTTTGCCGAATTCGCTGTCGATCAGGTCGGTAAGTTGGTTGTACTGTGCCGGCCCTGCCTTGTCTTGTTGCAGCGGAATGATGGCAGGTTGCGCTGCGCCGGATTCTGTAATGAGATCGTACAGCGTCTCCAGCTTCTTCTGGTTGCGACTGGCAAGAACGACCGTGGCACCTGCCTGCGCACAAGCGATGCTTAAACAGGTTCCCAGTCCACCGGTTGCTCCTGTAATAAGCACCACTTTGTCAGCAAGGCCGCTGCTATCTGGAGCGAACGCTTTCTGGGCTGGAGTGCTGGCTTGATAATTGGGTGGCTGCATAACACTAGTGTAATTGATGCGGTTTTAATTTATCGATTCACGCCTGACAGAGCGTGCATACCGACCCTTGGACACAACTGGCGATCCCTTTGCTAACGCCTGTTTTGCCAGGCTCGAAAGAGCTTGTTCAAGGGCGTCAATGTCAGGCGCTCACGCAGCAGGTCGGGTTTACGTTTTTCCCATAGATCGAGCTGGTGTTTTCTGAGCACCAGCAATCGCCAGACAGGTAGCAGGGGTGGACAGCGATACCTTTGTCTCACGGTCTGGTCTTCGATCGCTGCCTGAAGCGACATCTGAGTGCGTTCTATTGCATGCATCAGTAGTTCTCTGCGGCCCGGTTTTTCTGTGACGATGGGAATATCGTTCAGGCGTTTATGTGCCGTGGTCGGTGTGGGTGCCGATTGAGTAGCGTGTGATTGTGCAGGATCAGCCTTGCGAATGTGTTCGGCCAGATCATGAGGCTGCGTATGAAACTGCTGATACATCTCGTCGCTGAATACCGGGTGTCCGCGGTGAATGAGGCCGGGCAGACGCGACAGTTGTTCGTGTTGGGCTAAGGCAAGCGCAGCTGCCTCTGGGTGGGTACTGGCGTTCAGGTCGTTGATGTTATTACTCAGCGCATGGGTTAATAAAGCCAATCTGGTACGAAAACCCAGTATCAGATTGGTTTCGCTGGCGTCATTTTTATCAACCGGGGTGAAACGTTGCGTAGCCACTGCGCTGAGGATTTCAAGGCACGCGGCCAGCGCAGGGTCCAGCCCCTTGAGCGATGACTGGTTAAGTTGTGTGGCTGGGTGTCTGGCATCGCCACTATGCAGACGTTGCAGTTCCTCGTGCCACCAGTGAATCTTTTTTTCTGCAACCTGTGGTTCCTGAACATCGTCCAGCGTGGTTACCAGCGCCTTTATGAGTTCCAGACGCTGGTTTACCCGTACTTTGGCTGTCGGGTCTGTCCACAACATGCTGTAATACAGGCTTGACCCTTCAGGGATGTTGGTATGGAGGTCGCTCACGATTGCTTGCTCGACAAATTAAGCTCTTGACTGGCGATGGTTTCAGGTATCTTCTTTCAGGTATCTGATACTGGCTTGGTCACGGCAATCATGTAGTTTACGTCGACGTTGTCCTCTAGCTTGTAGTGTCGTGTAAACGGGTTATAGGTTAAACCGATTATTTCATCGACATGTAAGCCAGCACCTCGGCAATAAGCGTTCAGCTCTGAGGGTTTGATGAATTTTTGCCACTCGTGGGTGCCCTTTGGTAACAGGCGAAGTACATATTCAGCTCCGACGATGGCAAACAGCCATGATTTCGGGTTGCGGCTGATGGTGGAAAAGAACAAGCGACCACCAGGCTTTACAAGCTTTGCGCAGGCAGCGACGGTCGAGGCAGGGTCCGGTACGTGTTCAAGCATTTCAAGGCAGGTGACGCAATCAAATTGTTCCGCCATCTCGATGGCACAGTCCTCTGTGGATATGGCGCGATAGTCTACGTCTGTGCCGGTCTCAAGGGCGTGCAGGCGCGCCACCGACAAGGGAGCCTCGGCCAGATCTATGCCAACAACATCGGCGCCTGCGCGAGCCATGGACTCAGACAGTATGCCGCCGCCACAACCGACATCCAGAATCTTCGAGCTAGAGTAATCCACGCGCTCGCCGATCCAGTCGAGGCGCAAGGGGTTGATCTGATGGAGCGGTTTGAATTCGCTATTAGCATCCCACCATCGGCTGGCCAGGTCCTGGAACTTGGCAAGTTCCGCTGGGTCTACGTTATGACTGCTGCTCATGATTGTTGGTTTCCGGTTTTCCTTAAAGGTCGCAGGGCGCATTGGCACTAGTCACGGAAAACTGCCTTGCTGCATGGGTAGCTGCAAGCAAGCCTGTCAGGCGAGCCTAGTCAGGAGCCTATTCCTGAAGTTTGCAGTTTCCGGTCTATTGCCTGTGCTGTACGCAGCAGCATCGCGGGCCGATTGCTGGGGCGATGATACACCTGATGATCGAGGCTTCCACCAGCGCTTGGTTAGTTGCACAAAAATACCTCTTTTGTGATGCTCGTCAGGCTATCGTTAGGTGCGAATGAAACTGTCGGTGATCGGTGCTCCAGCGGCATGCAATTACTTGCAAATTAGATATTTAGCGGCCTTCGTGTGCTAAAATAGACGAGTTGATCTGCCCTGATCGCAACCTTGGTCTGGCCCCACTTTTCATGTCTGATTTTGCCAAAGAAATTTTGCCCATAACGCTCGAAGACGAGATGCGGCAATCGTTCCTCGAATACGCCATGAGCGTTATCGTTTCGCGCGCACTGCCTGATGTTCGCGATGGGCTCAAACCGGTACATCGGCGCATCCTGTACGCCATGCATGAGCAAAATTACGACTTCAACCGACCTTATCGCAAATCTGCGCGTGTCGTGGGTGAGGTTATGGGTAAATACCACCCGCATGGCGATTCGGCCATTTACGATTCCATGGTTCGGATGGCTCAGCCATTCAGCATGCGCTACATGCTCATTGATGGTCAGGGTAATTTTGGCTCGGTTGATGGCGATCCGGCAGCAGCCATGCGTTACACCGAAGTCCGCATGGCGAAGATCACTCAGGAGCTGCTGGCCGACATCGACCAGGAAACCGTTGATTTCAATCCCAACTACGATGGCACAGAGCGCGAGCCCAGTGTGCTGCCATCACGTATTCCGGCATTGCTGGTCAATGGTGGCACAGGGATCGCTGTTGGAATGGCAACCAACATCCCGCCTCACAACATCTCCGAAGTCATCAATGCCACTATTGCCATGCTTGATGATCCAGATATCACCGTTGAGCAGCTCATGGAGCATCTGCCGGGGCCAGATTTTCCAACCAGTGGCATCATTAATGGCGCCCGCGGCATCAAGGAGGCCTATCGCACAGGACGTGGCAAGGTGTACATCCGTTCCAAAGCTGATGTGGAGCACAACGAAAAGACGGGCAAGGACACTATCATCATCCACGAGCTGCCTTATCAGGTGAACAAGGCACGTTTGCTTGAGAAGATCGCAGAGCTTGTCAAGGACAAGAAGGTAGAAGGCATAACAGAATTACGCGATGAGTCGGATAAGGACGGTATGCGCGTTGTTATCGAGCTGAGACGTGGTGAATCCGGCGAAGTCATGCTAAATCAGCTCTACAAGCAGACACAGTTGCAGGTCGTGTTTGGCATCAATATGGTGGCGCTGGATGAAGGGCAGCCCAAGCTGCTGAATCTGGTTCAGGTGCTCAATGCGTTCATCCGGCACAGACGCGAAGTCGTCACCAGACGCACGCTGTTTTTATTGCGTAAGGCGCGTGATCGGGCCCATGTACTGGAAGGTCTGGCTGTGGCGCTTGCCAATATCGATCCCATCATACAGCTCATCAAGGAATCGCAGAATTCTGCTGAAGCCAAGGAGAAGCTGGTTGCACAGACCTGGGAACCTGGCATTGTCAGTGGCATGCTGGAACGCGCCGGTGCAGCGGCATCAAAGCCTGAGAATCTAGGCGATATCTACGGCTTGCATGAAGGCAGATATCAGTTATCAGAGGTTCAGGCACAGGCGATTCTCGATTTGCGCCTTCACCGTCTGACAGGACTTGAGCAAGACAAGATCATTGCAGAATACAAAGAAATTCTGGAAAAGATCGAAGACTATCTGGACATCCTGACCGATCCTGAGCGTTTGCGTCTGGTTATTCGCGAAGAGCTTGTTGCCATCATCGAACAATACGGTGATCAGCGGCGCACCGTCATTCAGGTTGATCATTCCGAGATGACGGTGGAAGATCTCATTGCTGATGAAGCGGTGGTAGTGACTCTGTCGCATAGTGGCTATGTCAAGGCGCAGCCTTTGTCGGATTATCGTGCGCAACGTCGAGGCGGCCGCGGCAAATCGGCCACATCAATGAAGGACGAGGATTTTGTCGACAAGCTGTTCGTCGCCAGCATGCACGACACGGTGTTGTTCTTTACCAGCGTGGGTAAGGTTTACTGGAAGCGCGTTTATGAACTGCCAGTAGCCAGTCGCGGTTCGCGCGGTCGTCCCATTATTAATCTGCTGCCGCTGGAAGAAACCGAGCGCGTCAATGCAGTGCTTACCGTGCGGGAATACACTGACACCCAGTTCGTCATGTTTGCCACCAGTAAAGGTGTTGTCAAGAAAACCGCGCTTGCGGATTTTTCAAGGCCGCGAACCAACGGCATCATCGCCATCGATTTACGCATTGATGATTTTCTCATCGATGTCGGACTCACCACTGGCGACAGCGACATCATGTTGTTTTCAAGTGGCGGACGAGCCATGCGTTTTCACGAGTCAGCAGTGAGAAAGATGGGACGCACGGCAGCAGGTGTGCGAGGAATCCGCATGCCAGAAGAAGACACTGTTATCGGCCTGATTGTTGTAGGCGAGGGGAGCATCCTCAGCGCCACAAAACATGGTTATGGCAAACGCTCGCATCCAGATGCCTACCCGACCAAAGGGCGTGGAGGTATGGGCGTTATCGACATCAAGACAACCGACCGAAACGGCCCGGTCATTGGCGCCGTTCAGGTTGGCGAAGATGATGAAATCATGATGATCACCGATGGTGGAACACTGGTCAGGACAGCGGTTTCCGGGGTTTCCACAGTCGGTCGAAATACGCAAGGTGTGCGTCTTATCCGATTGAGTGAAGGTGAGTCGATGGTCGAGCTCACTCGTATTGACGAATCCGATGTCAATACAGACGATGAGCTTGTTGACGACGATGATGGGTCGGTGTCCGGTGCAGACGGTGATGGTGCGGTTGATGAGTCTGGTGACACAGATAGCTCAACGAATTCAGCCACTGATTCAGATTCATCCGGTGATTTGGACTCGGATGCCATGCCAAAAAGTGACGATTCCGGAAGTGACGATTTCGGAAAAGACTAGTTGACGTTGACAAGCAGGCATTCGAGTTGACAGACGTGCGTTGTTTCAATTTTAATCCGGGCCCGGCGGCGATGCCATTGCCTGTGCTTGAAGCGTTGCAACGCGATCTCGTCGACTATCAGGGTCGTGGTTTGTCGGTGCTGGAGATGAGCCACAGAAGCACTGACTTTACCGATATTGCGAACAAGGCTGAGGCGGACCTTCGCAGTTTGCTCGCAATCCCTGAGCGCTATTCGGTGCTTTTCATGCAGGGTGGTGCCAGCACGCAGTTTGCATTGACCGTGAGTAATCTGGATGAAACGGGGCAGGTTGCATTTGCCAATAGCGGTTACTGGTCCAGAAAGGCTATAGATGTAGCCAGCATGACAACGCACGTTGAAGAGCTTGTCAGTGCCCAAACCCAGCCACTGATCGCCATTCCGGCTGCACACCAATGGCGCGAAGCTGGCAAGGCCAGTTACCTGCACGTCACCGACAATGAAACGATCGACGGTGTGCGCTTGAATGATCTTCCTGACAGTGATGTGCCTGTTGTTGCAGACATGTCGTCATCGATCCTGTCGCGCCCGCTGGATATGGAACGATATGGACTCATTTACGCCGGCGCACAGAAAAACATCGGGCCTGCCGGCATCACGGTAGTTATCGTTCGTGACGACTTGCTGGAACGTAGTGCGCAGCGTAAGCACCTGGCGCCGGTGTTCAGTTACGCAGCGATGCACGCTGCCGGTTCTATGTTGAACACACCGCCTACGTTTGCGTGGTATTCGGCTGCGTTGGTATTCCAGTGGTTGCTCGATGAGGGTGGTCTGCATGAAATTGCCCAGCGCAATGAGCGTCAGGCCGCGATGGTTTATGCGGCAATTGATGAAAGTGAGATTTATATTAATAAGGTCCATCCGCAAAATCGCTCTGTCATGAATTTGCCTTTTCAGCTGACTCGACCTGAGTGGGAAGCCGCTTTTTTGCGCGGCAGTATCGAGCGTGGCCTTATCGGTTTGAAGGGTCACAAGTCTGTCGGAGGTTTGCGGGCCAGCCTGTACAACGCTGTTACCGATGAAGCAGTTGAAGCACTGGTAGAGTATCTGCACGACTTCGCGCGGAATCCACAAGCATGAGCAATGAATCTGATCCGGATGCGTCCTTACCATCGCTGTCTGAGATTCATCAAACGATTGATACTATTGATGAGCAGATACAGGCACTTGTCAATCACAGGGCGGCTGCATCTGCGCAGATCGGCCGTTTGAAATGCCTGCAATCGAAAGATGAAAATACCGATTTGTATGAGCCCGGTAGAGACGCTCAGGTACTGCGGGCAGTAGCTGCTCGCAATGAAGGCCCGATGCAGTCTGATGCGCTTCAACAGATTTTTCGTGAAATCATTGCTGCAAGCCGGGTTATGGAAGCACCTATGCGTGTCGCCTATCTGGGACCAGAGGGCACCTACAGCCACACCGCAACAAATCGACACTTTGGCCGTTTTGTGGAAACACAACCCGAGCCGGGTATTGCGGACATATTTCACGCGGTTGAGTCGGGTCGTGCCAGATTTGGAGTCGTGCCAGTTGAAAACTCCACCGAAGGTGCAGTTAACCAGACGCTCGATTTACTGACCCAGACCACCGTGCGCGTGTGCGGCGAGGTGGGAATGCGTATTCAGCATTGTCTGTTGGGCAATGCCGAGACGTTTGACGAGATCAAGGAAGTGCACGCTCACCCTCAGGCACTTGCTCAATGCATGCATTGGTTAAACGCCAACCTGCCCGATGTGTTGCGCGTTAGCGAAAGCAGCAATGCGGCTGCGGCAAAGCTTGCCATACAGCGATCAGATATCGCCGCTATTGCGGGGGAGACAGCTGCAGAGCTTTATTCGTTAAAAACATTGATGAAAGGTATCGAAGACGAAAAGAATAACACCACGCGTTTTCTGGTTATCGGCGATCAGGATATTCCTCCGAGTGGCAGGGACTCATCGCTTTTACTGGTCTCGGCTCCTCACAGGCCAGGCGGACTACGCGGCATGTTGGGCCCATTGGAGGAGGCGGGCGTGGACATAACCAGTATTCAGTCAAGACCGTCGCGTTCGGCTTTATGGGAGTATGTGTTTTTTATTAACGTTAACGCGCATGAGTATGATAGCAATCTGTCTGGTGTGCTTGAACAGTTGCGGGATTTGACCCCATTAGTAAAGGTTCTGGGATCCTATCCTCGTGTCCTGTAATCATCTTTGTATTGTCGGATTGGGCATGATCGGCGGGTCACTTGCCGGTGCTCTAAAACAGCACGATTTTCCAGGCCGGATAAGCACACTGGTAAGACGCGCCAGCACAGGTGAACGGGGCATCGAGTTAGGGCTTGTTGATGAGTTCTCAACCGATCCTGCCAAGCTTATTCCGCGCGCCGACATGGTACTGCTGGCGGTTCCGATGCTGAGTATGCGTCAGCAGATGCAGGCGATAGTCAGCCATCTGACACCTGCGGCCATCGTGACCGATGCCGGCAGTGTTAAATCGACTTTCATCGATGATGCGAGGGCAGTGCTCAAGGACATGTCGCGGGTTGTACCAGGTCATCCGATCGCAGGACGGGAAAAAACCGGTGTGGATGCTGCTGATCCGACCTTGTACATCAACCGTCGAGTGTTGCTGACGCCGATAGATGAAACCTCGCAGGAAGCGATCAACGCCGTTCAGCGAATATGGGAGCTGGCAGGTGCAACCGTTGAGAGTTTGACGCCTGAGCACCACGATCGTGTGCTTGCCGCGACCAGCCACTTGCCGCATATCCTCGCCTATGCCCTGGTTGATACACTGGCAACTCAGCAAGAAGCGGAGGAGATTTTTCGCTACGCCGCGGGCGGATTTCGGGACTTTTCCCGAATTGCCTCCAGTGACCCGGTGATGTGGCGCGATGTCTGCCTGTGTAACCGGGATGCCATATTGCAGTCGATGGACAGACTTGATGAGCATATGAAGTTGCTTCGCCGGGCAATAGCGACTTCAGACGCTGAGGCGATTGAGAATATTCTTACTCGCGCCAAGGCATCGAGAGACGCATTTATCTGATATTCATGGCGTGCTGTATTTGACACGCATCCGTTGCATCTGAGGAACATATTGTGAAAGGCATTATTCTGGCTGGCGGCTCGGGTACTCGGCTGCATCCAATGACCACGGCGATTTCCAAACAAATGATGCCCGTGTACGACAAGCCGATGATTTACTACCCACTGTCGGTGTTGATGTTGGCGGATATCACCGAAATTCTGATTATCTCCACACCCCGCGATTTACCGCAGTTCGAGGCTCTTCTGGGATCTGGCGAGCAGTTTGGTCTGAACTTCAGCTACAAGGTCCAGCCCAGTCCGGATGGTCTTGCACAGGCTTTCATTCTGGGGGAGGAGTTTATTGATGGTGATTCGTGCGCACTGATATTGGGGGACAACATTTTCTACGGTCATGACTTGCCACCTCAGTTGAGTAGAGCGGCAAAACGCGAAACCGGCGCCACTGTCTTTGCCTATCATGTAGAAGATCCAGAACGTTATGGAGTGGTCGAGTTCGATGGCAGCGGTGTGGTTAAATCACTGGAAGAAAAGCCTGCACAACCCAAGTCATCCTATGCGGTGACGGGGTTGTATTTCTACGATGAAAAAGTGGTTGAGTACGCGAAATCCATAGAACCCTCACCACGAGGCGAGCTTGAAATAACTGATCTCAATAACCGTTACCTTTCCGAAGGCACCTTGCATGTTGAGACCATGGGACGAGGTCTGGCCTGGCTGGATACCGGAACACCGGATTCATTAATCGAAGCTGCGCAGTTCGTAGCGACGCTCGAGCGAAGACAAGGCCTCAAGGTTTCTTGTCCGGAAGAGATCGCTTTTCGTAAAGGGCTCATAGATCGCGATACACTGCAGGCGCACGCTGAGCGATTGGGTAAATCTCGATACGGTGCCTACTTGCAGCGCGTGGTCAACGAATCAGCGTAACCGAACAAGTGTAGATATGAACTTTGTAGAGCAGACGATCCTTGCGCGAAAAACATCCAAAGTTCTTTTGCCTGTAGAACTTCGCCATGAGCAGCGTGAGCTTTGGCGTGACGAGCATATGGCCACACTGCGTGGAATGTTGGAATCTGCAGCCTTGGCGCCTTTTCACAAGAGAGCGAATGCGCAGCACTGCGAGGATGATCTGAATGCGCCTATGCCGTGGCGGTTCCATGTTGTCACGCCTGATTCATGTTCGAAACTATTGGCTTTTCTCGAAGAACAGGCAAGCACTCACCCCGATTCAAAATGGACTCGCGCGTGGCAGTCGAAAATCAAGGAGATGGTGTCTGCGTGCGGTGTGCTGATTCAAGCGACATGGTTACCCGAGCCGTCCGACGTGTCGACCACCGATCACTCACTGCCCGCTGTTGATGATCTTAAAAACACCGAACATTTGGCCGCTGCTGCAAGCGCTGTACAGAGTTTGCTGGTGGCAGCGACCTCACACGAGTGGTTAAGTTACTGGTCTAGCGGAGGCATACTTCGCGATGATGAAGTCATGGATTATTTGGGTATGAATCGTCGGGAAAAGTTACTGGGCTCCGTGTTTTTGTCACCTCAGGCTCATCCGGCTGCGCGCATTCTCGAAGGTGGACTGAGAGACCAACGTGGCGGATTGTCAGGTTGGGTTAACTGGGTCTAGGGGCCTCCGGCCGCGCAGGCTCCTGGGAGTCTGAGCGGTAGAAAGCGATCGAGCGAGATCGCTGCGCAACAGATTGCTGGGTTCCCTGACCAGGGTTCGACGATAAACCCTCGTACAATTTGTGGTTGTTAATAATAATAATTCGTATTAGCATCTGCGTTACACATCTATCAGAGGTTTTTACGCCAGCATGTTCTTTTCTGAGAAAAAATATCTCAACGTTGCCCTTGCGACTGCACTACTGACCTTGGCGGGTAGCGTATATGCCGTCGATGAGGTCAATGTGTATTCGTACCGGCAACCTTTTCTGACCAAACCCATATTCGATGCGTTCACGAAAGAAAGCGGTATCAAGGTCAATACCGTTTTTGCCAAGCAGGGTCTGGTTGAACGGCTGGTAAACGAGGGTGTTAACAGTCCCGCTGATCTGGTTATCACCGCTGATATCGGTCGACTGGATGGCGCTTTGCAGGCCGGCGTGACGCAGAGTGTCAGTAGTGAGGTTCTCGAGAGCAATATCCCGGCTGAATTTCGTGACCCTGATGGTCACTGGTTCGGACTAACCAATCGAGCCCGACTCATCGTCACCTCAAAAGACCGGGTAGCTGACGGAGAGGTTATGAGTTACGAGGATCTGGCCAAGCCTGATTTTCAGGGAAAAATCTGCACGCGGAGCGGTAAGCATGAGTACATGGTGGCCTTGATTGCGTCGGTTATTGCTCACGCAGGGGAAGAGGCAGCCGAAGCGTGGCTGACCGGTGTTAAGGACAATCTGGCGCGTAAACCTGAAGGTAACGATCGAGCACAGGTAAAAGCAATTTCAGAAGGCGCCTGCGATATCGCTGTTATCAACTCCTACTACATGGGAGCGATGCTAAGCGATGAAGAGCAGTCTGGATGGGCCAATTCAGTCAATATCGTGTTTCCAAATCAGGACGATCGTGGAACACATATGAACATCAGTGGGATTTCACTGACCCGAAGTGCACCTAATCGGGACAATGCCATCGAGTTGATGGAGTTTCTGGCAGGTGATCTGGCGCAACAAATGTATGCCGAGCAAAATCATGAATACCCGGTCAAGACAGATGTTCCTGCCTCCGGGCTGGTGAAATCATGGGGTGAGTTCAAGTACGACCCATTGCCGCTTGCCGAAATCGCAACGCACCGCGTGAATGCTACCAAGCTGGTGGACAAGGTAGGTTACGACGGTTAATGGCCTGAGCGGCTAGCGAGAGAAGTGACAAGTGGAGTCAATTTTGTATTCTTGACAGGCGCTTAGCTTGCAAGGTCGCAAAATTGGTCCCACGAAAAAAAGGGGGCCTGCTCAAGAGCTCATGGTCGGTCAGATTGATTTCTGCCGCGCAGGCTCCTAGCTCGCGATTTTTCCAAACGAGCGACGTGCAGGACACGATCGTCAGGATTCGCTCAGCTGCTTTTTTTAGGTCCGGAAGAGCGCACCTGTAACCGAGGTTTGTCGTTGACGGCTTCCATGACTTCCCCGTACAGAACGATCTTGTGATCGTTGAGAGTGTAGCCGAGGTCCTTGGCGATCTGCTCTAGTCGTTCCTCTATGACTGGATCCTTGAATTCGGCTACCTTGCCGGTTTTCAGGCAGACGATGTGATCATGGTTGTCGCCCGTGTCGAGTTCGAATATTGCCTGCCCACCGTCGAAGTGGTGGCGCGTTACCAGCCCGGCAGCCTCGAACTGTGTGAGCACGCGATACACGGTGGCCAATCCGATTTCATTGCCGTTGCTAAGGAGAGTCTTGTAGACATCTTCAGCACTCATGTGGTGTTGCTCGGCTTCTTCGAGAATTTCGAGGATGCTTACGCGCGGCAAAGTGACCTTCAGGCCCGCTTTTTTCAGATCGGTGTTGGCGGTGTTTTGCTTCATTAGGCCCGGCACTAGCGTCGTTGAGCTAGAGTTTACACCTAAAGCCACAATATAAACATGGGTATGACATTGCGTTACACCTGATTGTGCGAGTTGACAAGAGCTCAGGCTTTGTATCGGGTGTTTTTTTCTTGTGTTCGAAACAGGCGTTTGGTTCACAAGTCTGTCTGGCCAGATACGCAGGGTGACATCGAAAACGTGAGGCGGTGGTAATATCAGTCTTCTTTCAATACGGGACCTATCGTGAGTCAAACTGCTGCGCATCTACCTTCTGCCAAACGCTTCCAGATCGAGCCAAGTAGCTCGCTGACAGGTACGATTGCAGTCCCGGGCGATAAATCCATGTCTCATCGCTCAATGATGTTCGGTGCTATTGCACACGGCGTCACTGAGGTGTCAGGTTTTCTCGAAGGTGAAGACAGCTTGCATACGCTTGACGCCTTCCGCGCCATGGGTGTAAAAATAGAGCGTGGTGGCCCGGGACAGGTAACGCTGTACGGCAACGGGGTTGAGGCTCTGATCCCGCCAAAGGCTGATATCTATCTCGGGAATTCCGGCACGGGTATGCGCCTTTTGACAGGACTTCTTGCCGGGCTGCGTGTTCCTTGTGTACTAACCGGTGACGCATCGCTCAGCGGTAGACCCATGCGCCGGATCACAGATCCACTGGCAAAAATGGGAGCAGTAATTTCCACTGCCGACGGTGGCACGCCGCCGCTGACTATTGCCCGGGGGAATTCGTTGAGCTCCCTTGAATACACTTGCCCTATGGCCAGTGCGCAAGTCAAGTCGGCGGTGCTTCTGGCTGGTTTGCATGCGCAGGGAACAACGACAGTCCATGAGCCTGCCATCACCCGCGATCACACAGAACGCATGCTCCGTGGATTTGGGGTGGAGCTTGACACAAACGCCTTGTCAGTCTCTATCCAGGGTGGGCAAAAACTCAAGGCGACGAGCCTGTCAGTTCCTGCGGACATCTCGTCAGCAGCCTTTTTTCTGGTGGGTGCTGCCATGACGCCGGGTTCGCGTCTGCTTATCAAGAGTGTGGGAATGAATCCCACACGCACCGGAGTTATCGACATTCTCAAGCTTATGGGCGCGGACATCACTGTCGAACAAATGCGTGAAACTGGCGGGGAGCCTATCGCTGACCTTGTCGTCAATGGCAGTCAGCTCAAGGGTATCCATGTACCGGAAGAGCTTGTTTCACTGGCCATCGACGAATTTCCAGCGCTCTTCGTGGCAGCGGCATCCGCAACCGGAACCACAGTGGTCAGTGGGGCCGAGGAGTTGCGTGTGAAGGAGACTGATCGTATACAGGTTATGGCGGATGGTCTGCGAGCGCTGGGTGCAGACATAACGGATACACCCGATGGTGCACATATTGTCGGCAAGCGGCTTGGCGGTGGTACGGCCGATAGTTGCGGAGATCATCGAACGGCGATGTCGTTTGCCATGGCATCGCTGATCAGTGACGGTCCGGTTACCGTGCTGGATTGTGCAAATGTGAATACTTCGTTTCCGGGTTTTGCCACAGTTGCAGGCGCTGCTGGCCTCAGGATTACGGAATCCGATGAGTAATGTTCCAGTCATCACGATTGATGGTCCCTCTGGCGCAGGCAAAGGCACGGTTGCTCAGCTCCTGGCTGAGCAATTGGGTTATCACTTGCTTGACAGCGGGGCGGTCTATCGCGCCGCGGGTTTGCATGCTCTTGAAAAGGGTGCGGATCTGAGTGATGAGGACTCTATGATGGCCTGCCTGAAGTCGATGAATGCCAGATTTGAGCCGCATACGACTGGCGTCAAGGTGTATCTTGACAATACCGATGTAACCCTTGAGTTGCGTTCCGAAGCGACCGCTGCAGCGGCGTCAACCGTTGCCGTCATGCCTAATGTCAGAGCCGCCTTACTGGATGAACAGCGCAGTTTCAGAGTCGATCCCGGGCTGGTGGCTGATGGGCGTGATATGGGGACCGCCGTGTTTCCGGACGCCGATCTCAAGGTGTTCCTGTTTGCCAGTGCGGCAGTGCGGGCCGCCCGGCGGGCTAAGCAGTTGAAAGAAAAAGGGATACAGGTTAATATGGAGAGCTTGGTTCAAGATATAGCTGCTCGCGACGAACGCGATAGTTCGCGCAAGCACTCTCCGTTGATGGCTGCTTCGGATGCACTGGTAATTGATTCCAGTGAGATCCCGGTTGCCAGGGTGGTACAGCAGATTCTTGCTGCATTGCCTGCTAACGTCGCTGTACCCACCTGACAAGCGTCCAGACGACCTCTGTCCAGGCACGGTCTCGATGTCAGTCTCTGGAGTGTCCCTTGCATTGAGATGCAGCAACTGACGGCAGCGTTGGCCTACTCGCCTGCGGCTGCCATGTCAACGAACGATCAACCTGCACAACAACGTGCCCAGCCATGATGGCGGGGCTTTTGAAAAACTAACACGTTCGCTGTGTCACGAAGACATCGCGTCACTCACCAACAGGTTTACCAATTAATGTCAGAATCTTTCGCGGAACTCTTCGAAGAGAGTATTTCCAAAGCCCAGATGAAAGTCGGTTCCATCCTCACGGGAACCGTTGTCGACATCACAGGCGACTATGTCATTGTCAATGCGGGACTGAAATCGGAAGGCGCAGTGCCTATCGAGGAGTTCGAAGATGAAAATGGCGAAACCGATGTCAAAATCGGCGATAGCGTAGAAGTTGCACTCGATTCCGTTGAAGACGGTTTCGGAGAAACCAAGCTCTCACGTGAAAAAGCGCGACGCGCGCGTTCCTGGACAGTTCTGGAAAGAGCGCAGGAAAACGACGAGATCATCAAGGGCAATATCACTGGTAAGGTCAAAGGTGGCTTTACAGTCGAAGTTTGTGATATCCGTGCATTCCTGCCCGGTTCGCTGGTCGATGTACGACCGGTTCGCGACACCAGTTATCTGGAAGGCAAGGAACTGGAATTCAAGGTTATCAAGCTGGATCAGCGTCGTAACAACGTGGTTGTTTCCCGTCGTGCCGTTGTCGAAAGCGAATACTCAGCAGAGCGTGAACAGCTGCTTGAGAACCTGCAGGAAGGACAGGAAATCATGGGTATCGTCAAGAACCTCACCGACTACGGTGCGTTCCTTGACCTCGGTGGGATTGACGGTCTGTTGCACATCACTGATATGGCCTGGAAGCGAGTCAAGCATCCTTCCGAGGTAGTTGAGGTCGGTCAGGAGATGCAGGTCAAGGTACTCAAGTTCGATCGCGAACGTAACCGCGTTTCTCTGGGCTTGAAGCAACTTGGCGAAGATCCATGGGTCGATCTCACACGACGTTACCCGGAAGGCTCACGCTTGTTCGGTAAGGTCACAAACATTGCAGACTACGGCTGCTTTGTTGAAATCGAGGAAGGTGTGGAAGGTCTGGTGCACGTCTCCGAGATGGATTGGACTAACCGCAACGTCAACCCCAACAAGGTCGTTGCACTGGGTGATGAAGTAGAGGTGATGATCCTGGATATCGATCAGGAGCGTCGTCGCATCTCTTTGGGTATCAAGCAATGCAAACCTAACCCGTGGGAAGACTTCTCCGAGTCGTTCAACAAGGGTGATAAAGTCAGCGGAACTATCAAGTCCATTACTGACTTTGGTATCTTCATCGGGCTTGACGGTGGTATTGACGGCCTCATTCACCTGTCGGATCTTTCCTGGAACGAAACCGGTGACGAAGCGGTGCACAACTACAAGAAGGGCGATGAAATCGAAGCTGTCGTTCTTGCTGTTGATCCGGAGCGAGAGCGTATCTCCCTGGGTGTTAAGCAGATTGATCGTGATCCGTTTGGTCAGTTCGTTGCTGACAACCCCAAAGGCAGCATTGTCAAGGGTATTGTCAAGGAAGTTGACCAGAAGCACGCGGTGGTCGATCTGGGTGACGGTGTAGAAGGCGTGATCCGAGCCAGTGAAATTGCCCGCGAGCGCGTCGAAGACGTACGTACCGAATTCAAGGAAGGTCAGGAAGTTGAAGCCAAGTTCATTGGCACGGACCGTAAGTCACGCATGCTTAGCTTGTCTATCAAGGCCAAGGACTATGCGGATGAGGCTGAAGCCATGAGCGATTACAACGAAGCGTCAGCGGAACCTGCGGGCACGACGTTAGGCGATCTCATGAAAGAGCAACTCGGTAGTCTGGATAAGTAAAACTGGACACCGCCACCCCGGCCCGCTGTCAAGTGGTCCGGGACGCTCGATGGTAGAAAACAGGGCTGTTCACCCGGGAGACCGGTGAACAGCCTTTTTTTGTCTCGACTAAGTGATTGATAGTGGACGTTTTTCCAGTACACTATCCCTGCAGTGGAAGCAGGCTGACGTGCGACAGGTGCAAAAAGCCTGTTGTCAGGGGTCTTCGTGGCAGAGATACAAAGAATCACAGGTGAAAGATGAGCGATAAGTCCGGGGCGGATCGGAGTCTGACAAAATCTGATCTTATAGAATCGCTGGCCAGTAATCAGAGTCATCTTCCCCCTAAGGATGTCGAGCTGGCCGTCAAGAGTATCCTTGAAAAAATGAGCGCTGAGCTGGCCAGTGGCGAGCGTATCGAGATACGTGGCTTTGGCAGCTTTAGTCTGCACTTCCGGGAACCGCGTATCGGGCGTAATCCTAAATCAGGTGATGCGGTTGCCTTGCGCGGCAAGCATGTGCCGCATTTCAAACCGGGCAAAGAGTTGCGTGAGCGTGTTAACAACGGCACCGGTGGGGTCAATGAATCCGGCGAGACAACCTCAGAAGATGATATTGACGATTAGGCTTGCACACCCGAACCTGGCGTGTAGACCCACTGTCCCTGAATTTGACTGCAAACTTAATTTTTACTCTTCAAATTGATCACGCGGCAATCCCTGTAAAAAATGGACGCTACACCGCTCTGGACTAGTCACTGGCTGATCGTTGTTCACGCCTGCACCGCTCTGGCTGCCATTGCTATTGGCGCAATACAGTTTTTGTGCAAAAAGGGCACAGCCAACCACCGCTTGCTTGGCTATGTGTGGGTCACACTCATTCTAATCGTCTGCCTGAGCAGCTTCGGGATATTTGGAATACGGCTTCTCGGCCCGTTCAGCCCGATACACCTGTTGTCAATCCTCAGCATTGTCTCTGTAGGTCAGGCAATGGTGGCAATACGCTCAGGCAATGTTGTGCTTCACAAGAAGATCATGGTTCGGCTTTATGCGCTGGCACTTTTGCTGACAGGCGCTTTCACATTGTATCCGGGGCGAGTCATGCATCAGGTGATGTTTGGATAGATGCGCTCAGTGTGGGCGCTTTTGTAGTCTGGACAGAAAGTCATCGTCGATGAGAACAGGGTGGTAGTCAAATTTACCCTTGCGTTCTGGTCGCCATACGTTTAACCACTGCTCACTGGCAACAGGTGTTGGAAGATAGTCCGAAGCTACTAGCTGGTTAACGATGGTCAAGTCAATAATTGTCATATCGACCAGCGTCAGCCACACGTGAAATCTTGGGGTGTCAGCCGTGCTGATGCCTACCTTGACGCACTCTTCGATGGTGTGCCGGGTAGCGTTGAACAGTCTGTTTCCATTGTATGAGACGTCCCCTACGGTTAGCGTCATGTACCGTTCATCGAGAAATTTCTGATCAAGGCATGCACGTAAAAAAGTGTGACTGTCTGCAAGACATTGATAGTTAAATGGCGCCACGCTGTTGTCAGCAGCATACGTTGCAGCTTCAGAACAGACACCTTGTCTTATGCTGAAGAAAGGTTCCTGCATTGCTTTTTTACTGGTTTGCAGAAACGTTTTTTCGAGGAGTCGTTTTTCTGCGTCATCGAGTTTGAAGTCGGGATCAAAATGCTTGCGATACCCGATTCCTTCTGCAAATTGTTGTTCGAATGACATGCTTTGCGCTCCGATGTGCTGACAACAAGGTAGAGTCGCCGGAACAGCTAAAGCTATCCCTTGCTCCACTTGCGTCACAGTAACTGGAACCTGAAAAGGCGAGGGTGCCTTGCCTCACACATGGACATTCCGTTTGGGTCTTGTTCCTGTTTTTTTGAAATCCTTCGCTTTTCCTAGGAGTCTGCGCGGCCGCCTCCGGCCGCGCAGGCTCCTAGCCGAGTAGCGCACTGGCTAACTGCCTGTAGGTCCTGGGCAAAGATTGTCAAGGTTGCTGTCACCGGAGCCTAATTGCTTCAGGACCCATTTTTGTCCAGAGAAATTGCCGTTGGTGCGCATTGTGAGCATGGGCGGTGTGGTGTCAGAGGTGACGTCGAGTGAGGTTTCTGCGCCAAGAAATTCCGTGGTGAGTCGGCATCGACCATCTTCCAGTGGCGTAAGCTGCCATTCCTGACCTGAACGAGTTTCGCTGGGGGCAAGTTTCAAGCGGTCGAAAACCCCGTCATTGACGATATCAAGGGAGAGCGATGTTCCTACCATTCGGTTGCTGATCCGATAGTACCTGTCGTCAACGCGCGATATTATCCATTCCTGGTTTCGTGGAGTCAGAATCACTCCACTGACTTCGATATCATTGCGTACTGGCTGAAATATAAAGCTAAAACCGCTATCGTTATCTGCGTTGGCATCATTTTCAACACCCAGGACCTGTGTGTTGCCCAGAAACTCAGTCGACAGTCGATAACGGGAAGTGTCGTCACCTTCTACCTCATCTGTTTCGGAACATGACGCAAGGGAAACTGACAGCACGGCCAGTACAAGCCATGCGTTATGGTTGAAATCCGTTTTTCTCATCGTCCCACTCCATTGCTCTAGTTACGCACGCCATGATACCAGTTGGGCCGATTGGTACTTGTTCACAGCCCGTGCCATTGAATTTGTCTTTGAAAGCACTTTGTGTGGGGATTACAGAGCGCTGATAACGATTACGGCCAGCATGGTTCGCACGACAAAAACCCGAAAATGACGGCTCAACCTCGCCAGCACGACGAAATAGCGTGTATCGGGTAACATCGGAAAATGCAGTCTGTGCATATTGCGTGGCCTGTCTGTCCCGAAGTGCCCTAACCCGAGCCGAGCGTCGTGATCATAGAAATCAAAATCCTGGCACTTGCTGCCTTGTGGCAATTTATCCAGTTCGTTCTGATGGCGGTGCCGGTTAACAAGGAGGTGGGTACCGACAAGACGTTGTCCTCGCGGGATACCCAGAAGCTCGGTGGTTCCATACAAAGCCAGGTGAGTGAACGCACTGGTCGATTGATCAGAGCGCTGAACAACCATTTCGAAGCGCTCATCCTGTTTACCATTGCGGTTGTGGTCGTTGCCCTGTCAGGAGAATCCAGCATCGTCACGGTGGTTTGCTCATGGATCTATCTGATCAGCCGCGTTTTGTACGTGGCAGCCTACGCCTTCGACTGGGTACCCTGGCGTTCAGTTATCTGGGGTGCAGGTTTTGTTGCAACTGCCGTGATGCTCCTGACTGTGATTCTCTGAACCTTTCCAGTCACCAGGCCCGCACGGATGTTTGTCTCCGATCTGCTTTGGTTCCTGCTCCCCGTGGCCGCCGCGGGAGGTTGGCTGGCTGCGCGTAGAAGCGATAGAGGCAAGGCTTCCGAATTCTGGGACTATTCGCAGCATTTTCACGAAGAACTTGGTCAATTGCTGTCCGAAAAAGAGGCAGATCAGCAACTGTTCGAATCGTTTACACAGGGTGATCGTGATGCCGCAGAAACACACATTGCACTGGGCAATTTATATCGGCGCCGCGGAGAGTTTGATCGCGCCATTCGTGTTCATGAGAGCATCATTGAAAGATTGGATCTGGACGAGGCCGTGCGTGCGCAGGCGCACTACGAGCTGGCCAATGACTATGAAGCCGCAGGGCTTCTTGATCGCACCGAAGAAGCCTTGCATGTCTTAATCAAGGCAGATGATAAACGCCTGGATGCGTATGACAGTCTTATTCAGTTGCACGAGCGCCAGCAGGATTGGCAGCAGGCCATAACAATCGCCTTGCAATGCCAGACAGATACCGGCAAGGATCTGTCACGCTCGGTGGCCCAATACTATTGCGAGCTGGCGGATATCCATATTCACGCAGAGAAACCAGTAGATGCCAGACGTTCTCTGAACCTGGCACTTGATCATTGGCCAGATTGTGCCAGAGCACATATTCAGTTGGCCGACATGGCGCTTAAGGCATCCCGCTATCGAGAAGCCATTTCCCATTACGACACCGTAGAAGCACTTGAACCGGCACTCATGCCGGTGATTATTGAGCAACGATTCGATGCTCTCAAGGGAGCTGGCGATCGGGATGCGCTGAAGAAATTTATTATCAGGATTCAGTCGCAGAGAAATGCGTATTCGGTCATCCGCACTACCCGGCAGGTTATTGCTGATCTCGTTGACGACGCCACTGCTGATCGCTTCTTCAAGGATCAGATACTCAAGCGTCCGTCACTCAAGGGCTTGCGAGATTGGGCGCATGATCAGTTAGCACTTAGCAAACCTGGTGAGCGCGACAAAGTACAGATCATCTGCAATCTGCTGGATCAGGTGATGGAAGATAAACCGACGTACCGCTGCCGCTCCTGTGGATTTCAGGGTAACGTGATGCACTGGCGATGCCCGAGCTGTGCAAGCTGGGACACGGTATCAACGATTATTGGTGTGGAAGGCGAATGAACAGAATAATTACAGCACTGGATTATGCAGATGTTGCCAAGGCACGTGATTTTGTTGCGCGGATTGATCCGTCACTGACGCGACTGAAAGTCGGTAATCAGTTGTTTACTTCAGGTGGCCCCGGACTGATAGAGGAGTGGCAGAAAGCGGGCTTTGATATCTTTCTTGATCTCAAGTATCACGATATTCCCAATACCGTTGCCAGCGCAGTGCAGGCCGCGGCAGCGTTGGGCGTGTGGATGGTTAATGTTCATGCCAGCGGAGGACCGGCGATGTTAAATGCTGCACGAGACGCCGTGGCGCAATTTGACAGAAGTGCCGAGCGCGCAGGTGGCACTCGGCTTATTGCTGTGACCGTACTGACCAGCCTCGACCGCTCCGAGATGGCTGCAAGCGGACTCGATGTCGAGCCTGCCGAACAAGTGGAGCGGCTCGCCCGACTGGCGCGAAGCAATGGTCTGGACGGCGTTGTCTGTTCACCTCATGAGGTTGGTCTGATACGCAGCATCGCCAAAACCAATTTTCTGACTGTGACACCAGGTGTACGACCTGACAAGGATGGTGAAGTCCCGGTGAGCCAGATAACCAGTCACGGCGGAGCGCCTGACGATCAGCGACGAACCTTGACGCCTTACGATGCGATAGTGCGTGGTAGTGACTTTCTGGTAATCGGTCGCCCCATCACCCAGGCTAGCGCCCCGGTTGAGGTGTTGCATGCCCTGAATGCAGAGGTGCAGATTGCCGCTAGTCAGATTGCTCTGTAGCATTTAAAGCGTCAGGTGCTTCTCAGCAGCACCACTCCGTCCACAGTTTCTAATGATAACAAGCAGCATGGCCACTGACGAAAAGATCTATATATCCGCACAGCAGCTCCTGGAAGATTCCCTGGAGCTCGGCCGACAGATACTGGCGGATGGCTTTCGGCCCAATTTTATTGTCGGTGTCTGGCGTGGCGGTACTCCCGTAGGCATCATGGTTCAGGAGCTACTGGATTTTTATGGTGTAGAAACTGACCATATCTCCATACGCACTTCATCCTATTCGGGCATGAACAAACGCGACAACAAGGTGCGCGTACATGGGCTCAGTTATTTGACATCATCGATGAATGCAGAGGATTCCCTGTTGATCGTAGATGATGTTTTTGACACGGGTCTGAGCGTGAGCGCCATTCTCAAAAAGCTGCGCGAGAAGTCACGAAAAAACCTGCCGCATGATGTGCGTATTGCCACTGCGTACTTCAAGCCGGGCAAGAACAAGACGAGCTTCGAACCTGATTTCTATGCGCACAAGACTGACGATTGGCTGGTTTTTCCGCATGAAATGGAAGGGCTGTCCAGATCGGAGATTACAAGCAACAAACCCCACCTGGTCAAGGTCATGAATGCGCTTGAAGGCATCATCGCTCCGGTCAAGCTTCGCGACGAGTAACGCAACAAGTGTCGCCATCAACGCGTTAGCCCCATGAGTGTCAATGACTGATTTTTCTTCATGAAACCAATTCGGGGACAGTTATTTTTCACGCAGACTTGTTCTCATGGCACAAAATGCCTAAACTTCGCACTGCGCGGCCTTGGTGGTGGAATTGGTAGACACGCCGGATTCAAAATCCGGTTCTGGTAACAGAGTGCGAGTTCAAGTCTCGCCCGAGGCACCATTAGCGCAACCCTCTCCTATTAAATGACTTTGCTAAAAGACTACCACTACGTTCTCCCGGACGAGCTTATTGCGCAGACTCCTTTGGCACAACGTAGTGACAGCCGCTTACTGGTCATGCAGGCAGCCAACCGGCAGCATCTTTATATCCGTTCATTGCCTTCGCTGTTACAGCGTGGCGACAGACTGATATTCAACAACACCCGTGTTATCCCGGCGCGTCTGTTCGGACGAAAGCGCTCTGGCGGCAAGCTGGAGTTCATGTTGGAAAGAATCACGGCTAAAGGTACAGTGCTTGCCAAGATCCGCGCCAGTAAATCACCAAAGCCTGACGCCATTATCGTGCTTGAAGGGCTGGCAGAGGATGACGACTCCACACCCTGCATAGAGGCCAGAGTGATTGGCCGGCAGGATGACTTGTTTGAGCTTGTGAGCGTTGACGGCTCGGCCGTATCTCTGGCGGCCTTTATTCAGCAGCATGGGGATATTCCATTACCGCCTTATATCCAACGCAAGCCGGACAATACCGACGCAGAGCGTTATCAGACAGTTTTTGCTCAAACGCCTGGTGCGGTGGCAGCGCCAACCGCCGGGTTGCACTTCGATGAACAACTGCTGAAAGCGCTTGAAGATCGGGGAATCGATCATTCCTTTATTACCCTGCATGTGGGGGCCGGAACATTCCAGCCAGTGCGTGTAGATGATGTCAAATCGCACGTCATGCATGCAGAACGCGCAGAGGTGAGCCGGCAAGTGGTAGACGAGATCAATGCGACCAAAGCTGACGGCGGTAGAGTCATTGCGGTTGGCACCACATGCGTACGGTCTTTGGAAGCTGCAGCAGCAGACAGGGGTGAGCTGGCCCCGTTTGATAAGGAAACGCGATTATTCATCACGCCCGGGTTCAGGTTCAACGTGATTGACGCAATGATCACCAATTTTCATTTGCCAGAGTCGACACTACTTATGCTGGTTGCAGCATTTGCCGGTCTGGACAATACACTTGCGGCTTATGCTGAAGCGGTACAGATGCGATACCGTTTTTTCAGTTATGGCGATGCCATGCTGGTGCTGCCGGCTGTCGATGCAAGGAGGGCGTGACTTGAATTTCAGCTTCCAGCTTCTGGGTAGTGTTGGCGATGCTCGACGTGGCCGTCTGGATTTCGGCAAGCGCGGTACGGTTGAAACGCCAGCATTCATGCCGGTAGGAACTTATGGCACGGTCAAGTCAGTAACCCCTGAAGAGGTGCGCGAGATTGGCGCAGAAATCTTGCTGGGAAACACCTTTCACTTGTGGCTGCGACCGGGTACCGACATCATCAGACAGCACGGTGATCTGCACGATTTCATGCATTGGGAAGGCCCGATCCTGACCGATTCGGGTGGTTTTCAAGTGTTCAGTCTGGCCAAACTGCGCAAGATCGATGAATCCGGTGTGCGTTTTCGCTCGCCTGTTGATGGATCAGAGGTGTTTTTGAGCCCTGAAGAGTCTATGCGTATTCAGACTGATCTGGGTTCCAATGTGGTTATGGCGTTCGATGAATGTACACCTTACCCGGCAACTTATGATCAGGCTCTGGAGTCCATGGAGCTATCGATGCGCTGGGCACTGCGTTGCAAGACGAGTTTTACCGAGCTGGGTAACGACAATGCCTTGTTTGGTATTGTGCAAGGCGGTATGTATGGCGATTTGCGCAAGATCTCTTGCGACAAACTGCAGGAGATCGGGTTTCCGGGTTATGCGGTTGGTGGGCTTGCGGTTGGTGAAGAGAAGAGCCTGCGTGATACGGTATTGGAGGATACGACACCGCACCTGCCGATCGATGCACCACGCTATCTTATGGGAGTCGGCAAACCGGAGGATATCGTGGCATCGGTTTATCGTGGTATCGACATGTTCGATTGCGTGCTGCCAACGCGTAATGCCCGCAATGACTACATCTACACCTCGCGGGGCGATATTCGTCTGCGAAATGCACGCTTCAGAACCGATACGCAGCCTATCGATTCACAGTGCGAGTGTTACACCTGCAAGAACTACAGCCGGGCCTATCTCTATCATTTGTCCAAATGCGGCGAAATTCTTGGTTCGCGGCTGAATACCATTCATAACCTTCACTATTATCAGAATCTTATGCAAGGTATCCGTCGCGCTATCGACGAGCAGCGATTTGATAGTTTCATCGCAGACTTTCACCATCTGCGAGCGCAGGGCACCTGACCACCCCGCAGCGGCGCATGGTCTCTAGCTGCCTGAGTCGCATTCAGACGCTCATGATCCGCTGATACCGTCAGCGTCTATGGCATAATCAGGGGTTAGTTTTCATCTCCACTTATCAAGAGCATTTCTCCATGGATTTTTTCATCAGTAGTGCGTACGCACAGGGCGCAGGCGCTGGCAGTTCCATTTTGGGCATCCTCCCTCTGCTTCTGATGTTGCCTATTTTCTATTTCCTCATGATTCGCCCACAGCAAAAGCGCATGAAGGAACATAAAGGCATGGTTGAGGCGTTGAAAAAGGGCGACGAAGTCGTTACTAATGGGGGATTGGGCGGTACGGTCACCAAGGTAGGTGATGCCTATCTGTCCATGCGAATCTCCGAGGGCGTTGAAGTGAACGTTCAGAAACATGCGGTTGCAGCTCTCCTTCCATCCGGAACTCTAAAAAGCGTTTAAAGCATGACCAATATCAACCCGATCTGGAAACCACTGCTGCTAGCGGTGGTGTTATTAGTGGGCGTGCTGTATGCGCTGCCTAACCTGTATGGTAGCGACCCTGCCGTTCAGGTATCGGGTAGAAATGCCGATCTCACCAGTCAGGATATTGCTCGTTTTTCCAGAATTCTGGAGCAGGAGGGGTTTGCTGATACAGAGATCCGTGAAGAGGACAACCGCTTTCTTGCCTTGTTTACCTCTGAAGACGAACAGATTCGAGCTCGGGATGTCATTGCCAATAAGCTCGATGCCAATGAATTCATTACCACACTGAATCTGGAGCCAGGCAGTCCTGAATGGTTGCGCAGCATTGCCGAGCCTATGAATCTGGGCCTTGACTTGAGAGGTGGTGTTCACTTTCTGATGGAAGTGGATATGGATTCCGCGATTAACTCGGCAGAGGAGCGATACGTTCCAGCCTGGAAACGTGATGTCCGATCCGAAAGAATTCGCGGAACGTCAATTTCGCACGACAATGGCGTGCTCAGTGCGCGTTTCAATGACGTTGCCCAGCGCGACAAGATGCTCGAGATTTTCCGCGAAGAAGGTCAGGATCTGGCGTTTGAAACCCGCGAAGATGGCGACAACGCGTTCATCACTGCAAACCTGACTGAATTGGCAGCCGAAGAGGAAAGGCGAAGCGCCTTGCAACAAAACGTTGTGACGCTGCGCAATCGAATCAACGAACTTGGCGTCTCCGAGCCGGTTATCCAGCAACAGGGAACTGACAGGATTGTTGTGCAGTTGCCTGGCGTACAGGACACCGCCAGAGCCAAGGAAATACTGGGTGCCACGGCAACACTGGAATACCGGTTGGTTTCATCACGGGCTGATGCTCGGGCTTACAAGCGCCGCGAAGATGGTTCAACCGTCATGCTTGATCGCGACATCATCGTGACTGGTGACCAGATAAAAGGGGCATCCTCCGGTATCGATCAGTCCTCAGGAACACCGGCGGTGTTCGTTAATCTGGACAATGCCGGTGCGCGACGCATGCAGGAAGTTACACAGGACAACGTCGGCAATCCCATGGCGGTTGTCTACATCGAAAACCGCATTGATTCAAAAGAAGTCAACGGCGAAATCGTCAAGAGTGTTACCAAAATCGAAGAAGTCATTAACGTTGCGACTATCAGGGACGTATTGAGTCATCGCTTTCAGACAACAGGGCTCATAGCCGACGAAGCTGCCGATCTTGCATTGCTGCTTCGTGCCGGTGCGTTGAAAGCGCCTGTTCAGATCGTGGAAGAACGTACTGTTGGTCCCAGTTTGGGAAAGGACAACATTCGTCAGGGCTTTCTGTCGGCCGTTGTTGGTCTGGCACTCGTGGTTGTGTTCATGGGCTTGTATTACCGAATCTTCGGACTCATAGCGGGCGCCGCGCTCGTGATCAACGTCGTCATGATCATCGCCATACTCGGTCTGTTGCAGGCCACTCTCACGTTGCCGGGCATCGCAGGTATTGTGCTGACGATGGGCATGGCTGTTGATGCCAATGTGCTGATATTTGAACGAATACGTGAGGAGCTGCGGGCTGGAGGTGGGGTACAGTCGGCGATTTCTGCTGGCTATGACAAGGCATTTACCACCATCGCTGATGCGAACATCACCACGCTTATTGCCGCTATCGTGCTTTTCAGCATGGGTACCGGACCGATCAAGGGCTTTGCCATCACCTTGTGTCTTGGCATTCTTACTTCCATGTTCACTGCCATCTTCGGGTCAAGGGTGCTGGTCAATGCGCTGTATGGCGGTCGCCGTCTCAGCACGCTGCCTATCTGATCCTCCGCTGATACTTACGGAAAACGCATATGCGAAAAATTATTGGCGATATCGATTTCGACTTTATGGGCAGACATCAGTTTGCCTATATCGTTTCAGGCACCCTGTTAACTGTTGCCATTCTGGCCATTGCCATACGTGGGCTTAGTCTCGGCGTGGACTTTACTGGTGGCTATACCATCGAAGTAGGGTACGAGCAGGCGGCTGATCTTGGTGCAATCCGGGGAGCGCTGGCCGACGCCGAACTGCCGGATTCTGTGGTGCAGACGTTTGGAACCAGTACCGACGTCTTGATAAGAATGGCACCACTGGAAGGGGCGAACAGTGCAGACATCAGCACCGAGGTGTTGCGGGTTCTGGCGCAGGCTGCTCAATCGGATGCTTCTGGTTCTGAGGTCACCATGCGACGTGTGGAATTCGTCGGCCCGCAGGTTGGCGAGGAGTTGCGGGAGAAAGGCGGGATCGCAATTCTTACCGCTCTTTTCGGCATCATCATCTATATCTGGTTTCGCTTTGAAAAGAAGTTCTCAGTAGGATCGGTGCTCGCGTTGGTGCACGATGTGATCATTACCGTCGGATTCTTCGCGCTATTTCAAATCGAGTTTGATCTGACCATCCTTGCCGCGATTCTGGCGGTAATCGGTTACTCCTTGAACGACACTATCGTGGTGTTTGACCGGATCAGGGAAAATTTCCGACTCATGCGGACCGGTACGCCCGCCGAGATCATGAACAGCTCAATCAGTCAGACCCTGTCACGTACTGTCATCACATCCGGCACTACCTTGCTGGTTCTGCTATCGCTGTTTTTCCTTGGCGGTAAAATCATTCACGGCTTCTCTCTGGCCTTGCTGGTGGGTGTCATCATTGGCACGTACTCGTCAATCTTTGTTGCGAGTCTTGCGGTCCTGAGACTGGGCATCACCAAGGAAGATCTAATGCCGGTTGAGAAAGAGGGGGCAGACCTCGACGATGTCATGCCGTGACTATTTGGCGAGAATTGCGGTCTTGTTTTAACCGCCCTTTCTTGCCAGTTCTTTTTTTGTCACTTGAGAAACGTAATCTGAATGCGGGTTATGGCCCGCGAGCAGGCGTCCATACGCTGTGCGCGTGAGCCGCATAAAAGTTCACGCGACCCTCAACATCCCATGAACAGCCCTGAGTGGTCATGGGCGGTCATGAGCAGTCATGACGTGTTCATGATCAGTTTCGGTCTACGGCCTCTTTCTCGCGTTTGCGGCAGCACTTTTTTTTCTTGCTGCTGACAACGGTTTCATTACTTCAAGCATCTGGTGATGCACCTTTGGGGTTGCGGCAATGACCTCTCCTCTGGCCATCCACTCGTCACCACCATCAAAATCGTTGACAAGCCCGCCGGCTTCTCGAACGATGAGCGCACCAGCGGCAACATCCCAACTTTGCAATCCGGTCAGCCAGCAGCCTTCCACTCGGCCGGCGGCCACGTAAGCCAGATCCAGTGCGGCCGAGCCCAGTCGTCGAACACCGGCCGAGCGTTCTGTGAAATGTCTTTGCGTGCGTTGGTAAAAATCCAGATCCTGTCCGTCACGGTAGGGAAAGCCTGAGCTGAGCAGCGCATCCTCTAGCTTGCTCCTGTTAGAAACCCTCAGGCGTTTACTGTCCAGAAACGCACCTTCGCCCTTACCAGCGGTGAACAGTTCCTGTCGCATCGGATCATAGATGACAGCCTGAAACAGCCGCTTTTTTTGCATCAGCGCAATTGATACGCTGTAGTGAGGAAGGCCATGAATAAAGTTGGTGGTGCCGTCCAGCGGATCGATAATCCATTGAAACTCAGCGTTATCGTCTCCAATAAGTCCGGATTCTTCACAGAGAAACGAGTGATCTGGAAAGGCCTTTTTAAGTACACCGATAATTTCGGCTTCAGCCTTCCTGTCAACTTCCGTGACGAAGTCGTTGCGTTGCTTTTTCTGGACCGAGAGGGGGTCGTAACGATCGACGTTTTGTGTGATGACCTTGCCGGCTGCACGGGCAGCACGGATGCCGATGTTGAGCATCGGATGCATGGCTATTCGCTCTAGATGGGGTTGGGCGCTAGTGTAGTGCTAAACCGCACCCTTGGTATCAATCTACGCACTGATGTATGACATCATTACGGCTATGAGTGTTGAAATAGTTTTTGTCATGGTGGGAACAACCCACACAGGTAACCTCGGTGCCGCCGCGCGGGCAATGAAAACCATGGGTTTTTCGCAGCTTAGGCTAGTAGACACGTGTTCACACTTGTCTGATGAGGCTCTGGCAAGATCGTCGGGGGCCAATGATGTGTTGAAGCAGGCACAATCCTTCGACTCACTCAAGGAGGCTATCGCCGATTGCCACATAGTGATTGGTACCAGCGCGCGAGCTCGTCAACTGGCTGTACCGCTAAAGTCCTGTCGGGAAATTGCGGGCGAACTGGGCGAGCTAGTATCCAGCCCCGGTGCCCAATACCACCGTGTGGCTATGGTTTTCGGGCAAGAACGCTCGGGGCTGAGTAATGAGTCGCTGGATTTGTGCACGCGGCTTTTGCGGATACCGTGTAATCCTGATTTTTCATCCTTGAATCTCGGCAGCGCGGTGCAGGTGGTTGCTTATGAGCTATCGCAAGGTGTTGTGTCAGTCCCACAGGGAGCACCGGCACCCATGCCTGGAAAGTGGCGTGGAACCGATGCTGATTCTGAACAAGCCGGCATGGTCGATGCCGACGACTTGCCCGCCGATAGCGAACAGATGGAACATTTTTTTGAGCATCTGGATCGGGTAATGGTGAATACCGGTTTTCTCAATCCGGATAATCCGCGTTTGTTACGACGCAAGGTTCGTCGATACTTCGAATCCAATCGCCCTTCAGTTAATGAGTTATCCATGTTCCGGGGTATTCTTTCGTCAACTGAGAATCCCAGACGGCGTCACTGAATTGTAAGAACATCGCTCGCCTTGTCACGGGGCGTCAATCGTACCTGTACCAATCAGGAAATAAACACGTACAATATCCTGTCAGTTGAGTTCGAATTGTTCGTATTGTTATGTGGCAACTCATAAAAGAAGACGTCTCCTGTGTGTTCGACAGGGACCCGGCAGCACGCACGACGTTTGATGTGCTCACGTGCTATTCCGGTGTGCACGCCATCCTGTTTCATCGGGTTAACCACTGGATGTGGTCGCGAGGGTTGCGTTGGCCAGCTCGCTTTATGGGCAATGTGTCACGGTGGCTCACAGGAATAGAAATCCATCCGGGTGCCGTTATCGGGCGTCGATTCTTCGTCGATCACGGAACGGGTGTTGTCATCGGGGAAACCGCAGAAATCGGTGACGATGTAACGCTGTATCAGGGAGTCACCCTGGGTGGACGTACACTTAATGAGGGCAAGCGCCATCCGACTCTGGGTAACAATGTCGTCGTCGGTGCTGGTGCAAAGATACTCGGGCCATTCAAGGTCGATGATGATTCGCGCATAGGGTCCAATGCCGTCGTACTTCATCCTGTGCCGGCGGGTGCAACCGTAGTGGGCGTACCCGGAAAAATTGTTCGCTGTCGTGACCGTAACCCACAATGCCTTGAGCTGGTCAAGGAAAAGGCTGAGGACCTGCGCCGTCAGTCATTTGATGCCTACGGTGTTGCGGGTGAGATCGATGATCCGCTGGAGCAGTCAGTCGAATTGCTGCAGCAGCAGGTCGCCGAGCTCAGGGCGGAGCTGGACAGGTTAAACAAGAAAGCCTGCTAGTGTAGTGTGACCTTCAAACGCTTCAAACAGCGGTTTGTCCAGGGGTCAGCCGCTAGGCGCGAGCTCGAAAAGGTATCGGGTATACCTTGAGAGCGAGCAACAACGCGGATGACCCCTGGACGAGCCGCCCTTCGG
>JBGCGC010000087.1:0-18760 GCA_045110475.1 Granulosicoccus sp. | reverse complement strand
CGGAGGGCCCGATAACGACAGACTCTTTGGAGGCGCTGACGACGATGATCTGCAGGGCGAGGATGGCGATGATGTGCTGTTTGGTCTGAGTGGCAATGACGTGATGGATGGTGGATCGGGCAATGATGATCTAGCGGGAGGAAACGGCAACGATACGCTGACAGGAGGAGCAGGTATTGATATCTGCAATGGCGAGGGAGGCAACGACAGCGCCGATGCCAGTTGTGAGTTAGTGCTCGCAGTGCCTTAGCAGATAGACGGATAAGACCTGGCCTGGCCTGGCCTGTAAGAGCCTTGATGTATGGAGGCATCAAGGCTCTAGTAATTATCGAGCTGGCTCATACATCGGGCAAACGCGAATAGATGTAGATGCGTTGCACCGCGAGGGCAAGAAGTCGAAATCAAGTCGAGCGATCGAGCGAATCTGACCGGGTCTCGCAGAATTGTAAGTAAGTATCTGCAGTGTTCATTGCTACACCTTGAGAACAGTTTTCGCTGGATTCAGGAAGCATTCAATAGCGTGTGGGAGAACTCATGCTCAAACCGTCTGTTTTCTTCGCTCGCGACTATCTTGATATTCTTGCCACGATCCTTTGTATCCGGCCTTTGGGGAATGTCATAAAGTGCCTCACTGGAAACATCGGTTTTTTCTACTTCTGAAAAAGCAAACGATAGTAGTCGATTAACTTCAACTCTCGGTTCAGCGATTAATCGATCGTGAGAAATAAAGATTACGCGCTCGGGAAATCGACGTTGTACATCAACCATCGAGCGGTGAACATAGCACCAGAACGCGAAGTCGCTATCGAGAGTACAGCTCGATGGTGACACAAATCCAGAATGATGAGCCCAGAAACGCTGCTGAATCCGGTTGCCACTCAGAATCATATCGTATGCATTCCTGACCACCATGACGAAACGAAAGTTCTGCCAGCATTCCAGAAATCGTTCCGTAAAAAAATGTGTTGGTGGGCTCTTCCACCCCCAGTTTCCCGTACACGGAATTTCTTGATTCATCAGAATGGCATCCACCCTTTCGTGGAACCACTGACGGCTCTGTTGGAGTCTGCATTGATCTGCAAGGTAACGTAAACGTGCCTCGTCACCACTTTCAAGCTGGCATGCGAATCTGCATTTATTGAAAAAACGTGCACGCTCAGCAAACTCTGTTCTATCTAGCGAAAGCGCGTCCTGATTGAAAAAAAGAGTAAATGCCAGGGTGTCAAGGGGCGCGTTCTGATCAGCGCAGAATCTTAGTCCTGCTTCCTGCAGAATTTGTGAAATTACTCGGGTGCCACTTCCTCCGAGGCCGCCTACCGCGACGATATGCTCAACTGCTTTCAAGTTTTTGGCTCTGGCTGAACCGCTTGTCGTTTAATACGACCCCTGACAGGTGCACAAGGTGTTCACCAGGAACCAGACAATCTTTTTGCAGAGTTACAAGCCACCACGTTTGACGAGGATGCATCCAGGGCAGCTCTTGACACACAGCGCCTTGTTTTTGAACAGTCTGTGAAAACCAGTCAGGTTCGTATGATACACATTGTGGGTACACCCAACCCGAGGTGTTCTCGCCTTCGGCGAGGCCTGCTTGCCCTGAGGTACGATGAATAATCGTAGCGACAAACATACTGGTATCGTGCATCACGGCTATTGCATTTTTGATAGCAAGTTCTAGTAGATCTGCACCTGTGTGCGAGAGGATTGACTGCATAACTATGTAGTCAAACTTTCGATCAAAACCAGAAAAATCAAAATTTTCGTTGTAGAGAAAACTGGGGCGACGACGGCAAACATAGTCAGATCCTATTTCTTCCTCAATCATATCCTCTATTAGCCATTTATTAGGCTCTACACCGTAATAGTTTCCCGGCATCAGATACGGTAGCAATAGCCTTCCAGCACGCAGGGACCCACAACCGACATCCAACACACTTTGATCCTCCCTCAGTCCAAGCGTTGTCAGCAGACGAAATTGCGTTGCACCCATGAAGTCGTATTGCATTGCTGGGCCAACAAATGCTCTGGTATCATGATCACCTGGCTTTAATGTCGATCTGTCTTTCACACAAATACCCCGAGCTTTACTGGAAATTTCGATCGCATTGAAATGAGTTTCAACGCCATACGATTGTAGCAATTCTTATACCGTCAGCATTACAGGGTTAAGTAAGGTTTGTCGATCAGAGAATGCTTGTGCACTACCCAGAAATTCCGGGGCCTTACCGCGTTGCCAGCCTTCACATTAAAACAGTTACATAGACCTGAAGGCGATAAAGAGAAGGAATTGCCAACACGCAGCACAGAGAGAAATCGTAACGTACGCAAGAAGGTTGTAACACAGCAATTGAGTGCACTCGACGCTAAAAAGAACACTTTTGAGCAGCGTTGTCACAGCAAACAAACTTGCCAAAGACTGTACCGTCGAAGATCAGCTTCTTACACTTTTCCTCAAACTCCAAAGATCATAGATATCTTTAGACCCTTTATGCCAGTTATCTCAATCGATGGTTTTAGGCTAGAACTTCAAAATACATCCCTTTATCTTTACCTCACAAGGAATAGACGATACAAGATCTGTCGGGATATTCACATTAAACGCAACAGATCTATCAAGTACCACACATTATGTGATATAGCCGAGATCATCCATGGCAACATCGATAGCACGCTTTGTTTGCTCACACAATGACACCATTGGAAGCCGAGCCACTTCAGTACACAATTTCGCACGAGAACAAGCGTACTTTATTCCTGACGGACTTGGCTCAAGAAATAAAGCCTGATGGAGCGGCATCAGCTTACGCTGAATTGCCATAGCCCCTGTAAAATCACCCGACAAACAAGCTCGCTGCATCTGAGCACATAGCCTTGGTGAAACGTTTGCCGTGACCGATATGCAACCCCTACCGCCTGCAGCATTGTACGCCACAGCCGTTGCGTCCTCGCCTGATAAAAAGGTGAATGGCTCTTGTATGGACAGTGCTTCAAGCCCAGGTCTGGAGAGATCCTGTGTAGCATCCTTCACACCCACAACAGTCGGCAAACTGGCAAGCCGAGCCATGGTCTCCACACTGATATCGACGACAGCTCTGGGTGGAATGTTGTAGACAACAATGGGTAGATCGTTGAGGGAGCTCAGTGCCGCAAAGTGCTGGTAAATACCCTCCTGACTCGGCCTGTTGTAGTACCCACAGACATGCAAGGCACCGTTCGCCCCTGTACGGGAGGCATGCTCATGAAACTTTAATGCCTCGGCCGTGTTATTCGAGCCACAGCCCGCGATAACAGGAATTTTGCCAGCCGCTTGATCCACCACCAATTCAATGAGATGCATGTGTTCCTGCGCTGACAAAACAGCTGATTCACCAGTGGTTCCGGCTGGCACCAGACCTTGAGTCCCTTCATTGATATGCCAATTAACGAGGCGACACAAAGCTGCCTCATCCAGTTCTCCTGTGGGAGTCATTGGCGTTATAAGCGCCACATAAGAGCCTTCAAACATGAGAAATCCTCAGTGTTGGCAATCGTATGTGACTTATTTCGATGCAGGAATATTCCAGAAGTCACAAAGGACCGCCGGAAAATTGAAATGGGGTGTGCCGGATCCTATGCGCGCGAAGATTTGCTCGCCGGTTTCTTAGGCACCGGTTTCTGGAAGTAAATATTTCTGCGTAGTCTATCCATGCGCTTTTGAAGATAATTCAAACATTAGTCGATGTCAATATGGCAATGACTCTACCGGGCAAGATATCGAGCAACAACAGTTGAGGAACAGGAGCAATTTCGCTGACTTTATTCTTGTTCAAACTACAAGAAAACGAACGCCTATCGGATTTTTTCAAACGCTATCTTGCCGACCAGCATTGTCAAACAGAATGCAGTTCCAAGCACCACAATAGAGAGAATGATATTAAATAAGATAGACCACCAGGAACTTGCATTAAGCCGAATCAGCTCCAGCTGCCTTTGCCCCAACAACATGGCAGGCACAAAAAGCACGCCACTGACTGCACCAAAGCTCTGGCAGCTTTCACTTGCCGTATGAGCACTTAATCGAAAAACTATTGCCGCTGATATCCACGCACACAATGCCGATAACACACTGAGCAGTATCAGGATCGGCACAAAAATATAGAACAGGAGAACGATAAAATTTTCTCTGTCTCCTGATGACAGAAATATAGCAATCATCACCAGTAGCTCCCCATGATGACCACCATATAGGGCAAATATCACTCTGAGCAGGTATTTCCAGAGGTTTTATTGCACACCGCCTTGCATATATTTCCTCACCATAACCACAGATGCCACTAAAAACTCCTTGCATTGCACCCAGTCTTTTCGTCACTATGGGGTAACGATATGGGAGGCTTGGTTGTTCATCTACTTGACAAAACGAGCACTGTCGCTGCTCCTGGTGTTTTTTGGGTTGGCGGTGCTTATTTTTATTATCGCTCGCATTGTGCCAGGAGACCCTGCACGCATAGCTCTCGGTCCACTTGCCACCGCTGCGCAGGTCGCCGAAATGCGCGGGGAGATGGGGCTGGATCAACCATTCCATCAGCAGCTGTGGTCGTATATCAGTGGCTTGTTTCAAGGTGATCTGGGTAAGTCGCTTTTAACCAGCCGCCCTGTTCTTGACGATATCCTTCAGGCGTTGCCAGCCACACTCGAGCTGGTGATCTTTACTCTCATTATTCAAATTGCATTGTCTATACCGCTGGGTGTCCTGGCAGCGGTATACCGGGACACATGGATTGACAACATAACGCGAGTTGTGGCACTAATTGGCGTGGTCACGCCAGGTTTCGTCATTGCCATTGTGTTGCAGCTGGTAGCCAGCTACCAATTTCAGTTCTTTCCCGTTACTGGACGTATTGATCCGGGCCTTGGCTTTAGTGCGGACTTCACGGGTTTATTACTAATTGACTCTGTCGTTGCTGGACGTTGGGATGTGTTTGGTGATGCAATCAGGCATTTGTTGCTGCCATCAATTGCACTGGCCGCTGCAGGTATTGGACAGGTCATGCGGATTACCCGGTCGGCCATGATCGAAATCAGCGGTCGGGATTTTATCGAGGCGTCCCGTGCCTATGGTATACCTGAACGCGTGGTGACGATGCGCTACATGTTGCGTGTGGCGTCCGTGGCGCCACTGACCATTCTTGGTCTTGAGTTCGCATCGCTTATTGGTAATGCCTTTATCGTTGAGTTTGTCTTTAGTTGGCCGGGGATCGCAAGCTACGGCGTACGAACAATTTTGCAAAAAGATTTGAATGCCGTGATCGGGGTGGTGCTTGTGTCCGGAGTGTTCTTTGTTATAGCGAACCTGGTAATCGACATGTTGCTAGGCATTATAGACCCACGTAATCGTATTCGAGAGGAGCAGTCGACGTGAGTTCACCTGCTACCTCATCGATTATGGCATTGGAATCCACTGAGCGACAAATCACCAGCCGGCAGATGGCATGGTACCGATTCCGCCGTAACCCTGCAGCACTGGTGGGTGCGTTCATTGTGTTATCGGTTTTCCTTGCGGCAATTTTTGCACCTTGGTTAGCCCCGTCGCCTCAATCGGCAGGCTCGCACGTTGACTTCGCCAACCGTCATTCTGCGCCAAGTGCTGAATTCTGGTTTGGTACCGATAACGTAGGACGCGATATTTTCAGTCGCGTGCTGTATGGCTACCGAATCTCACTTGGTCTGGTGGTCGGCGTTCTGGGTGTGGCTGTACCGTTCGGTGTGCTGTTGGGGTTAATGGCGGGCTACTTTGGGGGGCGTGTCGAATTCATCATAATGCGCTTGACCGATGTCATGCTTGCCATCCCGCCGCTGGCAATGGCGCTGGCAATAACGGCGGTTCTTTCTCCCAACCTTATCAATGCGATGATTGCGATCACCTTATTGTGGTGGACCTGGCATACGCGTTTAATTTACCGCATTGTCAAAAGTCAGATGGCCGAAGACTATGTCGAGGCGGCACGCGTAGCAGGTGCCAGTCATCGCCATGTCATGTTTCGGGAGCTGTTACCCAACTGCGTGTCGGCGATCTCGGTGAAGGTCACATTGGATGCAGGTTTTGTCATCCTTTTTGGCGCATCCTTATCTTTCCTGGGCCTGGGTGTACCGCCACCCACTCCTGATCTGGGCACCATGGTGAGCACCGGATCGGAATACTTGCCAGAATACTGGTGGGAAGCCTTAATGCCGGGGCTGGCCATTCTTTATGCCATATTAGGTTTCAATCTACTAGGCGATGGTCTGCGCGACATGATGGATGTGGAGCTTTGATGATGCTCGATATCCAGAATCTCAACATCACATTCACAACCTATGGTCAGCGCGTGCAAGTTCTGCATGACGTAACAATGAATGTGGCCGAAGGCGAGCGAGTCGCGTTAATTGGACAATCTGGTTCTGGCAAAACGGTGACCATGCGCGCAATCATTGGCACCCTGCCAATGCCGCCGGCAGAGATCAGCAGTGGCAGCATTCGCTATTCCGGGCAAGAGCTTTTAACGCTGAACAAGCGTGAACGAAATCAGCTCAAAGGCACGGGTATTTCCATCATCCTGCAAGATCCCCTGCTGTCATTCAACCCGGTGCTCACCATTGGGCGGCAGATGGATGATGTGGTCCGTTATGCTGATATACGCCTTGGACGAAGCAGTACCCGTACACAGCGACACACGCTAATTGTCGATACCCTTAAAAAAGTGCAGTTGAGCGATACCGATCGTGTCCTCAAGGCCTATCCCATCATGCTCTCCGGTGGTATGCGGCAACGTGTGCTGATTGCATTGGCCTTACTCAATAATCCCCGTTTGTTGATTGCCGATGAACCGGGTACCGCGCTGGATGTGACGACACAGGAAGAGATTTTAAAGTTGTTGAATCTCCTGGTACGTGATGAAGGTTTGTCTCTACTATTGATCACGCATAACCTGGGGGTGGTGCGAGAAATGGCAGATCGAGTTTATGTCATGGAGCGCGGTCGTATTGTGGAAAATGGCACACGGGAGACTATCTTTGCCCAGGCCAGTCATCCTTATACGCTGCGCTTGATGGATAGTGTGCCTCCACTCTATGGTGATAAGGTACGGGTGGTAAATAATGCCCCTGATACTCAACGGGTTATCCATATGGATTCGGTGTCAAAAGATTTTGCAGTTCGCGGTGGTTTATTTAACCGGCGCATAACCCATAATCGTGCGGTTGATAAGGTGAGTCTGGACATCCGTCATGGCGACATCTTCGGCATTGCCGGGGAGTCAGGGTCGGGTAAAACCACGCTGGCTCGTTTGATGATGGGATTTTACACAGCAAACGAGGGTCAAGTAACGCTCGATGGCAAGGACCTGTCTGAATTCGTTGATCAAGACGCGTTTAGAAAGCGAATTCAAATTGTGTATCAGAATCCAGGTTCGTCACTAAATCCAAAGCGTACAGTGTCTGAAGCGCTCAGTGTACCTCTGCAGTTTGCAGGCGTCGATAGGCGAAAAAGAGCAACGCGTATCGATGAGTTGCTTGAGATGGTGGACTTGCCCGCATCCTACCGCTCCATGTATCCGCATGAATTGTCTGGTGGTCAAAAGCAACGTGTGGCGATAGCTCGTGCCTTGTCAGTTAATCCCAAAATAATTGTACTGGATGAACCAACCTCAGCATTGGATGTATTGGTGCAGAGCACGGTGATTGATCTGCTGCTGCGCCTACGTGAAGAGTTCGATCTGACCTACGTTTTCATCTCGCACGACCTAAGTCTGATGCGAAATTTCTGCAACCGTGTTGCCATCATGTTTCGTGGTGGTGTGTGTGAGCAGGGCGATACACAGTCCATTTTCAACGCACCATCACATCCGTATACCCGTGCATTGCTCAGCTCCATTCCCGTGATCAGTGAGCGGGAGGCAATGCAAAAACCTAAGGTGAGTGACGATGAGCGAAAAGCCGTATTGTTCAGTTCAACCGGTTTAGAGCAATCCCACTGACCGCTAAGGAGTCCAGAATAGCCCATGTATCGAATTGGAATAGATGTTGGCGGCACAAACACCGATGCCGTCATTATGCACGGAGACGCGATTGTCATCGCAGCCAAGTCACCCACCACTGAAGATGTAATGAGTGGTGTTGTGAACAGCCTGGAAAAAGTGCTGACCGAAACGGGAATCAACAAGGCAGACATCACCGCGGTGATGATCGGTACAACGCACTTTACAAACGCCGTTGTTGAGCGTCGTCAGTTATCCCCAACGGCAGCTGTTCGACTTTGCTTGCCAGCCGCGCAGTGCCTGCCTCCTATGGTCGACTGGCCCGATGATATTCGAGAGGCAGTCGGTGGTCATTATTGGATGGCGAAAGGGGGTAACGAATTTGATGGACGGGAAATTTCGACATTGGATGAGGCGGAACTCAATCAAATCGCCGATGAGATAGGGAAGAAGAGTATTCAGACTATTGCCATCAGCTCAGTATTCAGCCCGGTCAATGATGAAATGGAGAAGCAGGCTCGCGCGATCATCGCTAAACGCGTGCCGAAGGCTAACTTTACCCTATCCAGTGAGATCGGCCGGCTGGGCCTGCTGGAGCGCGAAAGTGCTGCGATCATGAACGCCTCGTTACACAAGCTCAGTGAGCACACCGTACAAGCTCTGGGAAAAGCATTGAAAGCAGCCCAGCTTGACTGTCCGTATTTCATTACGCAGAACGATGGCACCTTAATGAGTGCAGAGTTTGTGCAGGCGTACCCCGTATTGACCTTTGCCAGTGGCCCGACGAATTCCATGCGTGGCGCTTCATTTCTGACGGGTGAACAAGATGCCATTGTCGTGGATGTCGGTGGCACGTCAACCGATGTTGGGGCGTTGGTCAAAGGCTTTCCACGTCCAGCCAGTACCTCGGTGGATGTGGGGGGCGTGCGCACCAACTTCCGGATGCCTGATGTCTATTCAATTGCATTGGGTGGCGGTACGCGTATTAATCCGGAGGACGCTGACGATATTGGCCCGACTTCAGTTGGCTATCGATTACTGGAAGAGGCGCTGGTATTCGGCGGTACGACGTTAACGTCCACCGATATTGCCGTCAGTCTTGGCATTGCCGATATAGGGGATTCCAGCAAAGTACAGGGACTCAGTGCTGAGTTTGTTCAACAATGCAAAGCCTGTATCGACCAGATGACGGTTAACGCGGTGGAGCGCATGCGAGTGTCCTCTGAACCGGTACCGGTGTTAGCCGTAGGGGGCGGAAGCATCCTTATTCCCGAGAAGGTAGGCGACTTGCCGGTCATTCGACCCGAGAATTTCGCCGTTGCCAATGCGGTTGGTGCGGCAATTGGTCAGATCAGTGGGGAGGTTGATAGAATCTTCAGTCTTGGCAGCCTATCGCGTGAAGAGGCGTTGAACCAGGCACGTGAGGAGGCCACACAGAAGGCCATAGCTGCCGGTGCCAAGCCCGATACGATAGAGCTGCTTGACCAGGAGGATGTACCACTGGCCTATTTGCCGGGTAATGCGACGAGAATACGGCTAAAGGTGGTTGGTGATCTTGATGGATAAATTGCGCAAGGTCGGCCTGGAGCAATTGGAAGCGATTGAGATCGGCGCGGCTATTCTTGGCACCGGTGGTGGTGGCAATCCGTATATCGGCAAACTGAGGTGCCGGGAGGAGCTGCGACGCGGCCGTGAAATCAGCGTGATACCGCTCGATGAACTCAACGATGATGCACTGGTGGTATCGCTTGGTGGCATCGGCGCACCGGTTGTCGGTGTAGAGAAAATTGAACAAGGCGATGAATGTCTGTTGGCCCTGAGAGCCCTGGAAGAAGAGCTGGGCTGCAAAGTGGATGCACTGGTCTCAGCCGAGATTGGTGGAGCCAATTCTATGGAACCCATGTTAACCGCCGCCCAAGCTGGCATACCGGTGGTGGACGGCGATGGAATGGGGCGTGCTTTTCCCGAGATGCAGATGACCACATGGTCAATCTACGGGCATAAATCAACTCCCTCCGCCATGGTTGATGATAAAGGCAATGTCGTGGTCATTCGTCATAGCGCGGATGAGGAATGGCTTGAACGAATCGCCCGTGCGACGGTGGTAGCCATGGGGGCAGCGGCTGGACTGGCGACGCAACCGATGCGCGGTGATTTCGTGAAGCGCGCAGCCATTCCCAATACGCTCACGCAGGCGCTATCGCTTGGGCAATCGGTGCTACAGGCACACCACAACAACAGCGATCCCATACAAACTGTGCTCGATCATGAAACCGGGCGCTTGTTGATGACAGGCAAGATCGTCGATTTACAACGTCACCTGAAAGGTGGGTTTGCGGTTGGTCACGTTGAGATTCAAGGCTTTGGTGACTTTGAAGCTGATGCGGGCAAGATTGATCTTCAGAATGAATTTCTGGTGTTTCGGCGTAACAACACGGTAGAAGTGTGTGTGCCTGACCTGATTGTGGTGCTCGATGCGGATACCGGCTTACCGATCACCACAGAGGTTCTGCGCTACGGTCAGCGTATTGCTGTGTTGGCTTTGCCCTGTCATGATCTGTTGAGAACGCCTGAGGCACTGGCGGTAGTTGGGCCGGCGGCGTTTGGTTACGACGACATCACGTTTACACCGATGCCGCGACACACCAAGTCACCGTCGACGCGGAGCTGAGCATGTCTATCCCTCGACTGAAGAGTATCGATGTGGCAACCATGAAGCCGATCGCCCTGGGTGGCGCGTTTCTGGGTACAGGCGGTGGAGGAGATCCTTACATCGGTCGGCTGATTGCGGAGCAGGCGATAGCTGAGAATGGGCCAGTTAAGGTGATTGATGTCACCGAGCTTGATGATGACGCTCTGGTGGTACCCGTTGCTATGATGGGTGCGCCCACGGTCATGCTGGAAAAGCTGCCCCGTGGTGATGAAGCGTTATGTGCACTGAAGGCACTTGAAGCCTATCTTGGTCACAAGGCCGATGCCATTTTTTGTGTAGAGGCGGGTGGTTTGAATTCCACCTTACCGATTGCCGTCGCCGCAGCTGTGGGTTTGCCTATCGTCGATGGTGATGCCATGGGGCGTGCTTTTCCCGAGCTGCAGATGGTGTCAATGACCATGCACGACATACCCGCTTGCCCGATGGTGATGGCTGATGAGAAAGGAAACTCGTTGGTTCTCAATACCGTGGACAATTTGTCTACCGAGAAGTTCGCCAGATCGATAACCATTGAGATGGGCGGTTCGGGATTGATTGCTCTTTATCCGATGACGGGCAAGCAGGCAAAACAGGCGACACTCAGGCAATCGATGTCATTAATTCATTCCATTGGCACACTCATCACCAGTGAGCAGGCTGCTAATCGCAATCCGGTAGATCGACTTGCACAGGATTTGTCAGGGGTACGATTGTTCGAAGGTCGTGTAATGGATGTTGATCGGCGAACTGAAGGCGGCTTTGCGCGGGGTACTTGTACATTACTTGGACTGTCATCTGATGAAGGCAATACGCTGGTGCTTGAATTTCAGAATGAGTTTTTACTGGCGCGTACCGAGGGTAGCGACCCACTGGCAATGACACCAGATCTTATTTGTCTACTTGACCTGGAAACCGGGCAGCCAATCACTACCGAGCAGATACGTTATGGTTTTCGGGTTGTTGTATTTGGCTTGCCCTGTGATCCGCAATGGCGAACAGCGCGTGGTCTTGAGCTGGTGGGTCCTCGATATTTTGGCTACGACGTAGACTTTACGCCGATTGAAGAACTGAACTCAGCTTGATGAGTATGTTGTTTGATTTTTATGACTGTGAGAGTTTTATTGTCTGTGTGAATAAGCGAAGAAGCAGTAATTCTGTTTAAGGATTAATCAAATAGGAACTACAGAGGAAACGTAAATGAAGATGAAACTAAAAACGCTGAGTTTTTCGAAATGGCAAAAACTCATAGCAGTAACCTGTCTGGTGGGTGCATCAGGGGTTGCCAGTGCTGCGAACGTTGCAACGGTTAATGTGGTGCAGATATTTGGCACCATCGATCCTGCCAAAGTCAATGACTACACAGAGTACATGGCGAGTGTAAATTTGTATGAGGCATTAACCACGCTGGACGGCAATGGAAATATTCTGCCGCTGTTGGCTGAAAGCTGGGAAGTGTCGGAAGACACGTTGACTTACACCTTCAAATTAAAGGCTGATGCGCAGTTTCAGGATGGCTCAGTGGTGGAAGCGGAAGATGTGGTCTATTCGGTGACAAGACTGATGTCTATCAATGAGGGACCTTCGTATTTATTTGAAGGCGTGCTGGATGAGAACTCAGTGACGGCCGTTGATTCATCAACCGTTGAGTTTAAGCTTAACAAAGTCTATACACCGTTCCTGACTAACACGCCCATCCTGTTTGTTGTTAACAAGGAGCTGGCCGAAGCTCAAAAAACAGACAGCGATCCGTGGTCACAGGATTATCTGGCTAACAATAGTCTGGGTGCCGGTGCCTTTAGTCTGGATAGTTGGGATCGTGGTTCAGCAATGACTATCAAGAAGTTCGATGACTACCACCTGGGTTGGGATGATCAGGCAATCGATGAGGTACGCTTTGTAGTGACGAATGAGGAAGGCACCGTAAAGGCCTTGGCAGCGTCGGGTACTTTGTCGATGTCCAGTGATGGGCAGGCACAGGAAACCTACGATGCCATTGGCAAGATGGACGGCTACAGTGTTCTGTCCTATCCAACAGCGACCAACTTTTACCTGAAGCTTAACCACCAGGTTGCGCCAACAGACGATGTGAATATTCGTAAGGCCCTGGCTTATGCAACCGACTACGAAACCATTCGTGGTGCGCTGTTGCCCGGAGAGCCTCTGGCAGGGCCAATGCCCCCCGTGTTTGCGGACGCCTACCTGGATGGGCTGGAAGCGCCAACGTTTGATATGGCTAAAGCTAAAGAGCTAGTGCAGCAAAGCAAGTATGCCGGGGGCGATCCGATCCCCGTGGAGATTATGTTTGTTGCCGGGCTTGCTTTCGAAGAGGAGATTGGACTGTTGATGAAATCTAATCTTGATCAGATCGGCTTTGACACCATCCTCAAGCCAGAGCCATGGAACCGTATGACAGAGCTTGCCGCTAGCCCTGAGACAACACCCGCCGTTAATCAGGTGTTTTACGGTGCAACTTATCCATCACCTGATAGCTACTTCTTTCCCCAATTTCATTCCAGTGCAAAGGGCACATGGGCATCAATGGAATGGGTGATGGATGACAACATCGATGCGATGATTGATGAAGCTCGGGGAACCAGTGACGTCGCCGCCCAGAACGAAATTTATAAAGAGATTCAAAGAACACTCGTCGATCAGCAGTCGGATGTTTATCTTCTGACCCAAACCAGTCAGCAGGCCATGTCAGATTGCATTGATGGATTTACGTGGGTACCCATGCAAAGTTTTGAATTTAACTTTCACACGATGAAATGGGTCTGCGAATAGCGAATGGTGAAGTGATATTGCCTCAGGCCATTGGCATTGGTCTGGGGCAGTTTTTATTTTTTTATGAAACTTCATCAGGAAATCGGATTTCGGCAGGCAGGCGAACGGCTTATAAAAGTCATAGGTCGGCGCTGAAATCAGTGGTTGCGACTAGTATTTTTGACCATCACGCCAGCATCGGCTGTTCTGATAAGGGCACAATCTACCTCTCAATCAATTTGGATATCTTCCTCTAAACCTCCTGACTGTAAATGCTATGGAATATTAAACGCTCTGTGTCGGACACTACACTCAAATTTTCACTGTAGTACTTCCAATAATATAAAGATTGAAAACGGGTAAATATACCAGCCAAACCAAACCAATATTTTCTGTTTCTTGCTAATCTTTTGTCGAAGTACGGCACTTATTTTCGTTGCAAAATACCATATCCCTAAGGATTGCTAATAGATGAAACCCTACATCCTCTTTTCTGCTCAACCCATACGTGCTCTTCCTCTGATGCTTGTAGGTGCCTTGATAGTGTCGGGCTGCTCTGAATCGAGTGAACCCGTTGCAAGTGAGCCGGTTGCAGGAGAGCCAACTACAAGTGAGCCCGCTTCAAATGAGCCCGCTTCAAATGATGCGCTTTCTACTGATGAGACCAGTGGGGATACTGAGGGTGATCCAGTAAGTCCTAACCCTGTAGTAGCGGATCCGCAGATACAAAATGAGATACTCGTCAGTTTTGAAATAACAGTGCCGTTTTATCTATCCGATGAGCTGAGCATGGAGCTGGTTTGGGGGGATATCAAACTTGACGCCATGTGGGTAGGAGGGCAGTCCTGGTCAGCGTCAGGTGACTTCCCAACAGAAACAGAACGGCTGCTAGAGATTACTTTCTATGACAACAATGGTGCAATCGAGTTAGCCAGATACAGCCAAAGTTATAAAACCGCTTCAAACGTTTCAGAAGCTTTGCAAATTCCGGCAGAGCAGTTCGATGCAAATCAGTTTGACGCTGATGGAGATGGGGTTAATAACCTTGAAGAGTTGATTGCAGAGACTAATCCACTCGTGGATGAACAGTCACCATTGGATATTGAAGACTTCTACTCAATTAGTAGCTACGACGGTGAGTTTTCCCGAATGTCTGTGTCGGAGAGTTTTGAATCACTTGTGCCAGATGCCAGACCTTACGTAGGTACGTTTGACGCTCACCCGGATTGGCCGGAAAGTTTGTCACAGGATTTTCCAATATCTGGAGACATCAATCTTGATGCTGATGGTAACGGAACACTAAGTATGCAGGCCGGTGAATCCCGTCCCCAACTTCAGCTCACTGGTACTCGGACCCACTCGGAAAATTCTATCTCCTGGGCCGGTGATCGCCAGGAATGGAGTAGTGACTACAATCACAAGGAATACTTTGAAAACACAGTGTCGGCTGCGGATGAAAATACGTGGAATCTGGTAGAAGAAGTCACAGGCAGTAATGACGGTACTTACCTGTATGAGTGGGAGACGAAAACCGATCTGACGGGAGAATTAGTTGAAGGGTCTTCGCTGTGCAAACCTGTTGCCGGCACGTTTACTGCCACGAACTGGACGACCAGCGTCAGGGGGCAGTACGAATCAATAGAGGAAATATCGATTAGTAAAGATATGGAAGATCGCTATTGGAGGGTAGAAATAGTCGATGACAACATCCTGGACGACACTTTAAAAATTAGGGCATATTTTGTACGTGAGCTTAGAATCCGGCAACGTGCCGATGTGCCAGATAGTGCTCATTTTATATGTGATTTCGCGGACATATAAATAAAGTATCACGATGGGCACCCGTGTAGCGTGACACATAGGTACCCATTGCGGTAGTCATATCCGTTGATGCGACATGCAGCCAATACAGTTGTTTGTTGACTTGCATACCGCATTCATCAAATTACAGGTCTTTTTTGCGTAGCGGCTTGTTCGTAGTACGTGGCTTGAACCTCCCATGCTCGATGATTCAGAAACCGCGTGAAGTGTGCAAAAGAAAAGTCCAGCGCGGGTGTGTTGCAACGAATTTTGGTAGAAGCACAACCAAGTGTGTTTAGAATCAATCTTAATTGAAGGCTATGCTTCCTGGTGAGCGCTTAGCCGGAAGAGCTGTAGAGGTTTTTTTATGCCTTTTACAACCTCCACTCGTGGCTCCACCTTGAACTGTTTCTCCAGCAGGGACTGAACACCGTCAATTTCGTAAACATCCTGAGATAGAATAACTTGTCTCGGTCCGGCGAGACCCTGTATCCGTGATGCAGTATTGACTGTCTGGCCAAAATAGTCCTGCTGATCGTTCGAATTTATGGCAATACAGTAGCCTCGATGTACGCCGATCTTAATAGCGATATGCTCACTGATAGAATCGTTGAAGTTATCGATGACTTCCAGGGTTCCCAACGAGGCCTTTACGGCATCCAGTGGGTTTTCGAATGTGGCCATGACGGCATCTCCAATGGTTTTCACAATTGCACCATTGTTGGCGACTATGACTTCCCGTAGTCTGGCGAAGTGCTGCTGGACAAGAAAAAACGCTTGAGGATCACCCACTTGATCGTACAGTGCGGTTGAATCTGTAAGATCCGTGAACATCATGGTCAGGTCGTTGATCGCAAGCCCATCACTCGCGCCAATCTTCTCAGACCTGTACAGGTCGCGAAACGTCTGGTTGGAAAGTAGCTTCTTGCCCGACAGAAACGGCTTGAACAACAAGGGCCTTGGTTCTATGGGGGGCATGACAATGATAAGTACGGCCCCTCTTTCATTGCCACTGTTTCGAACCGTTAGCTGCAATGTTCCAGCGTTAACGGCACCAACCACCTGTGCATAGAACTTGAGATCACCAAACTGGAGCACACCAGCCTCGGCAGTGGGGCTGTCGCAAGTTAACGATCCGCCGTCGAAATCAAGCGACAACGGCGGTGTTGCGGTGCTGCTACTGTCTGGCTGAACCGAGAACATGGCGGCCGCTTCACTGTCTACATTTCGCACCAGCAGGAAACCGGGGTCCAGCTTCAACTCATAGACTCTGGTTTCATCTGGCTCAATGTAATCTGTGTGTTTGGCGAACAGTGTCAACGTTTCCTTGAAGTCGAGGTCCGGTGGGAAAATGGAGCCTTCTATCAAGTGATAGTTGAAATAGTAGTCTTTGGCCGATAGCTCATGCGGATGGTTGTAGGTGTTATCACGAATCTGTGGCGCGATTCCAAACGTGACGTGCATAAGATCGTCCAGTGAGGTTGTATTCTCGTTCTTGCAGACTGGGCAGTTGAACTGGGAAGTTACAGACTTCAAGTGTTCGAAACTGCCATAGACACTTGCACAGCTGCTGCACACCATATTCCACTGAATTTCAAGTAATCCTATGGTTGTTGCGTATAGGAACAGGTCGATAGCCTCGTTTTTATCCATCCGTCTTTCATCGGCATACCGAATCGGATTGATACGAAATAGTTCGAGGTCGTCTTCAGATTGGAGTAACGCTTCGAATTTGGAGATAACGCGAGGTCCCCAGGATTGGATTGATTCCAGTTGTTCCAGCTTATCGTCGAGAATGTCGTCGTCTATTGCATAGTTCATATTCCTGACTCGTGTAATTTGCCCTGACTCGGCAATTGGCTGAGAGCCGCTGCGCCATGCACAGCGACTGTAGGTGCAGTTCGGTTATGCGTAAACTAACCAGCCTATTTGTAATACCCGACAAGGCAGTTGGTATCGCCTATCGTGGTGTAGTAGCTTTCTTTTTCGACCGGCTCCTCACTACCTGGGCGTGGCCACCAATAAGTGACAGTCTTTACCTGGCCCTGGGTGTCGTTGTCCAACAGCTCTCCCATGTTCGTACCGTTTTTGTCGATCAAATCGTAACCGCTTCTGCCAATCATTTCGCCCACACCGCCGTAGGCTGTAATGAGGCCGCCCCTTCCGCCTAATTCAAAGCAGGTGACGTAAAGGTCGCGATCCTTAAAGCCGTCAGTGCCTTCTGTGAAAGCCTTGAGCGCAGCCTCCTTGTCCGCTTTCATGGCTACTACAACGCGTTCAAGCATTGATCTGGCTTCTTCAGAGGTGCCAAAGTCACTGGCAAAGACGGAGGAGCCAAGTAGTAAGCTTACGCTGAGTAGTGCATTTTTGAGTAGTCTCTTTCGGTTGATCATTATGTCTCCCTAAATCCTGTGAACGTTCATCTTGATAGCGGGCTTATCAGTCTGCCCATATGGCGTAATTCGTCTTAATTCGTGAGTTGTCAAACTAAGAAGATATCACTCGAGATAAGACGACATACACGCTATATGACGAGCATTAACATTCAATTTCCCAAACGTTAAATATCTTGAAAGGGGGGGAAGGTTCGTTGAAAAGGGCAGATTATTCAGAACTATCTCTTGCGTTAGTCAGAAGATAGCAATTGCGTGATTGGTGTCCTTTGATGCTTATCTTGCCGCGAGATCGAATTTCGAATTGCGAAGGTAATAGGTTTCGGGTTTCTGAAGAGATCTGGATGTGTCCTGCAATGCCCTCAGATTCCATTCTGCTCGCGATGTTGACGGTGTCTCCCCACAGATCATATGTAAACTTATGTTTGCCGATAACGCCTGCGACTACACTGCCAGAATGAATGCCTACTCTAAGCGATAGGTCCAGATCATGAACTAGACTAAACTGCGCCAGTTCGTTTTGCATAGTTATGGCAAGCCTGGCCATGCTCTCTGCATGATTGACCTCGCCATTCAACCCCGTTGCCACCATGTAGGCATCACCAATGGTTTTTATTTTCTCAGCACCAGAAGTCTTTATGGCTGTGTCGAATCGTTTGAAAAGAATATTCAGCAATGACACAAGGCGTTCAGCTGAAAGCGTACGCGACCAAGGAGTAAACCCGGCAATATCAGCAAAAAGCACTGTCACATTAGCGTGGGCATCGGCCAAGGGCTCTTCCTTAGATTTAAGCCGGTTGGCAATAGCGAGGGGAAGTACGCTAAGTAGCAGTGCCTCAGCACGCTCATACTCCATTTGTTGGGCAGCTTCTGCCCGTTCTACTGCAATATCGTATGAAATAATAACGACCATAACGATGAGTGCCAGGAGGACAGTATTCATCAGCAAGAAAAACATTTGTAGTGCATCTGAGTAGGTATAAATGGAGCCATTCTGAATGGCTACCAGCGAGGCTATACCGAGCAATAGAGAGATTCCCAGGCCAATCAGTAGTCGTACGAACCTGAAATACATAGGCGACAGAACCACGCTACAAACCGAGATATAACCCAGTAGC
>JBGCGC010000086.1:0-59358 GCA_045110475.1 Granulosicoccus sp. | reverse complement strand
CCTTGTCAAGAACAGCAACGCGGCGGAGGGTGTTTTGGTGGTCTCCCGAAGGGCGGCTCGTCCAGGGGTCATCCGCGTTGTTGCTCGCTCTCAAGGTATACCCGATACCTTTTCCAGCTCGCGCCTAGCGGCTGACCCCTGGACAAACCGCTGTTTGAAGCGTTTGAAGGTCACACTACACTAGAATATTCGATACCAGTGAGCCAGCAGCCCAGGCACCGCTGGATATGGATGTGTACGAAGAAACAAAGTCGCCCTCAGACACTCCTGGCGACCATGCCAGCACCAACGCTGCTGGCCTCTGTTCATCTGTTATCACAAACCTTGTGGAATCGAGCCCAAGTGGCGCAGTTATGCGTCGCTCAAGTGAGTCTTGAAGGCTGCCCCCATCCAATCGTTCTATGTAAAATGTAATGTGTGTTCGAGTAGGCGAAGTCGCCGCTCGTGTTGCGTGTAGTCTCCCGGACGTAGTCCAGCAATTCTGCAGGTTCGAATTCACGAGAGCGATCGGTTAAGACATCGTTAAAAAAAGCGGGCACATCAGTGTAATTGGCGACACCAGCTCGATGCGACAGAAGCTCTCTTACCGTCGCATCAGAGCCAACTGTTGCCTCGGGCAAGTAGTCGGACAGAGGACTATCGAGCTCTACCTGCTGCTCTTCGACGAGTTGCATCAACATCGTCGCAACAAAGGTTTTGGATACACTTCCCACGTGAAAAACACTTTCCTGCGTCAACGGATTACCCCGTGCATCGCGAGTACCTGCAACCGCTCTGCGCGTCTCACCATCAATACGCACTAATGCACTAAGCCCACCAGCATTGTCACCAACAGACTCTATCAGCACCTGCTCCACTGATTTAGTGGACACGTCATCACCGGCAAGCTGAGCTGTGGGCGAATTGCTGCTCGATGAGCAACTGCTCAGTAACAGTGATAACACACAGAAAAGCGCTGGTCCTACGATCGTTGAGTGAATCCGACATAATAGTGACATCATTGATATTCCATTAGCAGTTGCGTCAGATGAACTATACCGAATACCTGTCATCCCTGTACAGATGGGAGGCATCTATCCGACGTTTATCATTGCCGTGCAGACAGGGATTCATCGTCGCATCCCTGTTCAGAGAAGTTGCAGGGTAAAACTATTCACAAAATCGAGGCACTTCTATGGCGTGTTGTCTGGCGGGTCGCGAAATTACCCTGACACCGTGACAGTGCGCATAGTTTTTTCTGCAATCGATCAATTGCACGTTTTGACGTTATCGCAAGAACTGGATAATTGATCAACAACACAAATACATCACTTACCTCTTAAAAACTGTCAGATCAATACACGAAGTATTGGACGATCACTAAATTCGAGAACGACATAGGCCGATATTACTGTCAACTAAAATGGGTATTAAGCCATGTATGGATTGGTGAACAAAGCAGTTGAACAACTGGTTAAAAGCCAATTTGGCGAGGACAAATGGAGTGAAATAGCAACGAAAGCTAATGTCGAGCACTCTTTTATTTCGATGGACACCTATTCGGATCAGGTGACATACGATCTCGTTGCCGCTGCCAGCGAAATTCTGGAGATACCTGCTGTAGAAATTCTTGAAGCGTTCGGCGAACACTGGATTCAATATACAGTTGATGAAGGTTATGGACAAACAGTGTCCATGTACGGAAATTCAGTACCTGAATTTCTTCATAACTTGAACAATTTGCATGCTCAGATTAGATTAAGTCTTCCGGAATTGAATCCTCCCACCATTACCTGTGAAACAACAGGAAGTGGTGATTTTCTCGTTTGCTATCAATCCGACAGAGCTGGGCTAGCCCCCATGCTGGTTGGGCTGTTGAGAGGGCTAGGTAAAAGGTTCTGCACACCCGTTACCGTAGAGTACGTACCGCCAATTGATCAAGTTCAGACTCAAGAATATTTTCTTGTCAGTTATGCTGTCCAAAAAGCGGCATGAGCTTACAAACTATCTCTGCAGGCAGTGCTGTTCACGAACTTATTTTAGCCAAAGCGTTTCCCTTTCATTTTGTAATAAACAACTGTAATAAATTGATAGGATGTGGAGAATCCCTACACAGGATCTTACAGATAAATCCTGATGGGTCAGACACACTGTTTGACCATTTCACCATTCAGCACCCTGTCGGAGTAACTACGTTTGATGAATTCAAACTACAAGCGAATACGTTTTTCCTTCTCAAATCGACTATAAATTCCAAACTTATTTTACGCGGCCAACTAATTTTCTCACCAGACACAGATCAACTATTCTTCCTGGTTTCACCCTGGGTGACTGAACTTGATGTACTCATTGAACTTGGTTTAACACTAAACGATTTTCCACTGCATAGTCCACTGTCAGATATTCTGATATTACTACAGGCACAAAAAGCGTCATTGGCAGATAGCAAACGGCTATCCAACGACTTAAGTGCCCTGAACAAAGAATTGGAAGATCGCGTGACAAGACGAACACAAGCACTCGAAGAGAATGCTCAGGAACTCAGAGATTCGAAACAAAGTCTGGAGCGCGAAATGCATGAGCGAGCACGGGTAGAAATTGAACTACGTCATGCACAAAAACTAGAATCGGTAGGTCAATTAGCTGCAGGCATAGCACACGAAATAAATACGCCGATGCAGTACATTGGCAATAGCTTACATTTTATTAAATCTGCACTTAGCGATTATGAAAAATTGAGTGTGATTGCTGAAAATTTATCGAGCCATAGTAATGATCATCTAGATGATAAATCCTCAATGCAGGAAAATGTCTTTGACACAATTGATCTAGCGTACATCAGAGATCGAGCCCCCAAGGCGCTTGATCGTGCATTGGATGGCATCGCCGCAGTCACTAAAATTGTACAAGCCATGAATGAGTTCACACACCCTGACGGCGATGAAAAAAAAGAGGCAGATATCAACAGGGCTCTCAATACAGCAGCAACTGTTGCGAGAAACGAATACAAGTATGTGGCAAATCTGATTGAGAATTTTCAGCCACTACCATCGGTTGAGTGCCATATTGGTGATTTGAATCAAGTGTTTCTTAATTTGATTATAAATGCCGCTCACTCCGTATCGGGTCATACCGATGGAATGGGTAAAATTACAATAAGTACGTGGGCTGAGAGTGATGTTGTGAAAATTACGGTGGCAGACAATGGCTCGGGCATACCTGAAGACATAAGACACCGTGTGTTTGATCCTTTTTTTACAACTAAAGAAGTTGGACGCGGGACAGGGCAAGGACTCACGATCTCGCACAATATCATCGTAAATAAACATGGCGGACAATTAGATTTCACAACAGAAAAAGGCAAAGGTACTACTTTTCAAATTACGCTCCCTATAGTAACTGTCACAAATAGCGATGACTCATATCCCTTTAACCACAAAGAGGATTTAGCAGCATGAAAAAAATATTGTTTGTAGATGACGAGCCAGCCGTTCTTGATGGATTGCAAGATCTATTGCATGGCTTAAGGCGTCGTTGGGATATGTCCTTCATCTGCGGAGGCGAAGCGGCCATCGCGACAATGGATGATTCTGACTACGATGTTGTAGTTTCGGATATAAGGATGCCAGGTGTAGGCGGGGTCGAGGTACTTGAATATGCCAAAAAACACCATCCTCAATCCATTCGTATTGCATTGACTGGTTACGCAGACGCCCAAAGCACGATTGAACTTACGAGACTGGCGCATCGATACCTGCGCAAGCCTTGCTCTCTGGACGATCTGGATGAGGTTATATCCAGGGATTGCGGGTTGATTCAGGCATTTGACAACGTTGTGGTTAAAGAGCTAGTCGGCCAAGCTGGACGGTTACCGGCCAATAGCAGTAGCCATCAGGCTTTGCTGGAAGCTCTGGATGCCGGAAACGTATCCATTGAAGAGATCACAAAAATTGTGGAACAGGATGTGGCTCTGACGGCCAAAGTTCTTCAATTGGTCAATTCCTCGTTCTTCAGGCGTCAAAGATCTATTGACTCAGCCAACGAAGCCGTAGGCTATTTGGGTGTAGACATACTCAGATCTCTCGTGCTGGCTAATCAAATGTTCGAAATGACTAAGGGGTTACCAAAAATTGCGGGTTTCGATCCAAAGAGTCTGCAACAGCACTGCATACTGACATCGACTATCGCACGTGAACTTACCCCCAACATCGAGTTGTCTAAGATAGCGTTTACGGCTGGGTTATTACATGATGTGGGAAAATTCGTCATTGCCCAGAATAAACCCGAGTTGATTCCGGCGTTGGTCGGCAAAAGCGATGGACTAACAAATTCCTGGGTCAATGCTGAAAGTGAAAGAGACATTCTAGGTTGCACCCATGCTGAGGTGGGGGGGAGTTTTCTGAACCTGTGGGGGCTTCCTACACCGATTGTTGAGGCAGTAACTTTTCATGACAATCCCACAAATATATTCACGAGTAAATTTGATGCAATTGATATTGTACATGTCAGTAACTATCTGGCTCACTGGGCTGGCGATGAAGCAGCAGATGAACGCTTAGAAGCTAAACTCGATAGAGAATATCTTAAAAATAGAGAGGTCTACGATCAGCTGGATAGTTGGAAAGAGCAGGCATTGGATGCCCACAATGACGCTGAGAAACAGACTCATGTACTTTATTGAGCAAACTTGGTTTCCCCATCGTGCTAAGAGACTCAGGGGAAGAAGAACTTGCAGAAACGCGCGTCAAGCTGATCGAAGACATTCAGTAACGCCTCTCGGGATCGGCAGCTGATTTTCTGCGCTCACTCACACCGGGGCCTGCCTGCCTTCCACGTGATTCATTCAGTCTCGCATTTTCCCAGTTGGGACCATAAATTTGATCGGGCACTTAGCCGCCAAAATCTGACCTTCTTTTTTTTAACCATTCTAATGTCTGCTTTATAGAAATACTACTTGCTATCTGAGTTCACTTATTGCGGCCCTAGCCTGGATTATTCATGAAAACGCCTAATTCTCACTTGTCCCCTGCACCTGTAGGAAATTTCACTCACTCGGAAATACAGTCTGTATTCCGCTCGCTCGCGAAACTCCCTACATGCACAGGGTCCTGCGCGATAATCAGACGTTTCATGAATAGTCCAGGCTAGGAGTCTGCGCGACCGGAGGCGGCCCCGTAGAAAGCGATCGAGCGAGAGTAGTCCAATTTTGAGTCAAATGTTGTGCTCATTTGAGGAGTTTAGCTGGCTAAGTGACGAAAATGAGCTCAAAATTTGGCCAAAAGTGGGCTGCTCGTAGCCGATTGATTTCTGCGGGGCCGCCTCCGGCCGCGCAGGCTCCTAGGTGCCATTGGCACTCTGACAGTCTCAAGGATGCTCCACCCGAGTTGTTCGGCTTAGAAGGATCAGATCCTTACGTATTACGGGCAGGTGAAGTGATCAGTCGTTGCCAACACATCAACCGACAGTCAGTGGCCCAGTGCTCGGGTTAAAATCAGCCGAGCGTGGGCATCACGAATTCAGCATCTGTACGCACGCCACTACTCGGCCAGCGGGTAGTTACCGTCTTGAGTCGGGTGTAGAAACGCACGCCTTCAGGGCCATGCATATGATGATCACCGAACAGTGAGGCTTTCCAGCCACCAAATGAATGAAACGCCATCGGTACGGGTATTGGCACATTAACGCCAACCATACCCACTTCAATATCCTGCGCAAAACGTCTAGCGGCATCACCGTCACGCGTGAAGATAGCGACACCGTTGGCGTATTCATGAGCATGGATAAGATCTACCGCGTCATCGTAGCTTTCGCGGCGAACTATCGACAGCACAGGCCCGAAGATCTCCTCTTTCCAGATTGACATCTCTGGGCTTACGTTATCAATCAATGTCGGGCCAACAAAGTAGCCGTTTTCATAACCTTGTTTCTGGATCTTTATATCCCGCCCATCTAAGACAATCTTCGCGCCCTCGGTTTCTCCGGTATCAATATAGCCAAGTACTTTGTCACGATGCTGTTCAGTAACCAATGGCCCCATATCAGAATCGGTATCAGCAGCCGGACCAACTTGCAATGCGGCGATCTTCGGTACCAGCTTTTCTACCAGTGCATCGGCCACTTTATCGGTAACCGGTACCGCAACCGAGATAGCCATACAGCGTTCACCTGCGGAACCGTAGGCTGCTCCCATTAGCGCATTCGCCGCCATGTCCAGATCGGCATCGGGCATGATCACCATGTGATTTTTGGCTCCACCCAGCGCCTGCACGCGTTTACCTTGTGCGGTGCCAGTTTCGTAGATATAGCGAGCGATCGGTGTTGAGCCAACAAAACTGATGGCTTTAACATCAGGGTGAGTCAACAGCGCATCAACCGCTTCCTTATCGCCCTGCACCACATTAAAAACGCCCTCTGGCAAGCCTGCCTCAGTCAGCCATTCGGCAATCAGCAGTGCAGTTGATGGGTCACGCTCGGACGGTTTGAGGATAAAGCAGTTGCCGCAGGCCAGTGCAACCGGAAACATCCACATAGGGACCATGGCTGGAAAGTTGAACGGTGTTATGCCAGCGACCACACCCAGTGGTTGACGGATGGAATGACTATCAACGTCAGTACCCACATTTTCCGAGATTTCACCCTTCAGCAAGTTGGGTGCGCCCACGGCAAATTCGACGACTTCAAGACCGCGTGTTACTTCACCAAGCGCGTCTTCATGAGTCTTGCCGTGTTCGGAGGATATGGATTCGGCCATAATACCTGCGCGTTCCCAGAGGATGGTTTTGAATCGGTCCAGTATCCGCGCGCGGCGTAACGCCGGTGTTCTGGCCCAAGCCCGCCAGGCAGTGGATGCGGCATCGACTGCCTGATTCACTTCGCCCGCTGAGGCGAGTGCAACCCGGCCCTGGACTTCGCCTGTAGCAGGATCGAAAACCGACTGCCAGCGATCAGAATTTCCGTTGACATGTTGATTGGCAATGTAGTGCGCGATCTCTTTCATGACTCTCTTTTCAAGTGTGGAATAGGTTCAACAACAGCATGTTGTATTTATATTGGAAAATAAATAGATGAAAAAAGAGATCCGTTATGCAAATATAGCTATATGGATTGGGACAATACGCGGTACTTTCTGGCGGTTGCGCGCGACGGTACGATGCTGGGCGCAGCGCGCAAGCTGAATGTCAGTCAAGCTCTTTTGAGTCGTCGTCTGGCTGCACTTGAAGCATCGTTGGGCACACGGCTGCTCGATAGAAGCACACGAGGTTGCGTACTAACGGAAAACGGCGAGCAGATTTTTGCCGCAGCCGAACGTGCCGAGGCTGCATTGTCTGATGGGGTTGCCAGTCTGGGTGGACGAGATGATGATGTCACCGGCACCGTCAGGATTGGTTCCCCCGACGGTTTCGGTAGTGCCTTCCTTGCATCCAGACTGGAACGCTTTGCAATCGCGTATCCTGCACTTCGCGTTCAACTTGTACCCGTCTCGCGCAGCTTCTCATTATCACAGCGTGAAGCCGATATTGCCGTCATGGTGGGGCGACCTGAACGTGGACGATTACGTGTGCGACGCCTTACGCCCTACTCACTAGGCATCTACGCAAGCGCATCCTATCTTTCCCGAGTGGGCAAACCATTGAGCGTGGATGAACTTCATGAGCACACACTGATCGGGTATGTGGAGGATTTGCTGCCAACCCCGGAACTTAGCTATGCAAGGGAGCTGTTTGGTGAGCATAAACCCCATATCGAAATCTCCACCGCCATCGGGCAACTCGAAGCCGTCCGCTCAGGCGCTGGAATCGGTGTGCTGCACGACTTCATGGCAGCGGGCCATCCCGGACTGGTGAAGCTCTTTCCAGAACGCACCGTTTCTCGAACTTACTGGAGTGTATGGCACGAGAACATGCATGCTGCTCGACGTGTCCGGGCGGCTGTGCAAATGCTGAATACGCTGGTGCAGGAGGAAGCTAGCTTATTCAACGGGTAAATGGCTTTCGGGTAAATACCGGGGCATGAGTGCGATGCCTGCTTTACTCTATTCGGTACTCAATGCAATACTGGCAGTTCAGTGATCAGGAACTCTGGCGAACGACCAGTCGTCCAACGAACCGGCATAGCGAGTCCACGTCTGCCTCGCCCTGCAAAACCTCGACTATACCTTCTGCCATGGCAGTTATCGGCTGACGATAAGTAGTCAGTCTATAGTTGGGGTTGTCTGCCACTGGCGCATCATCAAAACCGGTAACGGCAATATCATCGGGTACGCTTAGCCCAAATTCGTGGCGTACTGCGTCCATCGCACCCATGGCTAGTGCGTCGTTTTCACACACCAAAATGTCAGGCCATTGTTTTGGCTTGAGCCCGGACAAATAACTGGTGACTCGTTGGTACGCAATCTGTGGATCGTAGGTCTCAACCGCTGTGAAGTGCGCCGGCTCTCCCCGCGCCTCCAGCCAGCGTTTCAGAAAGGTCTCTTTACGCATCAGATGAGCACTGCGAGTTTGTGGACCGGCCACAAAAACGGGGCGACGATAACCGCGGCCGATCACGTGATCAGCGATACTTTGCATCGCTGACGCGTCATCACAGCAAACTGAAATGGTCCCGGGGTTTGGCGAATAACGCGCAAACAGAATAAGTTTTTTTACCTTTTGTGCCCCACCAGCAGCCTCCAGAATCGAGTCATTGAATTGGCTACCGATCAGCACGGCTGCATCAACACGATGTTGCCGTGCACTTACCAGAGCCAGTGCGGCGTCGTCTTCATTCAGGGTGTTGACCAGTAGTGTCCCCCATCCACTATGCCTGAGAATGCGCGTAAGCCTTTCCATCATGACCAGCTTGTGAGGATTGGAAAAGTCGTCGATTAGCAGCGACACCAGATTACTTCGATCTGAAGCAAGGCTGGCTGCAATCAGGTCAGGGCTGTAGTCAAGGGCACCGGCAGCTTGAAGCACCTTCTCTCGACTTTTTGCAGAAATCGATGCGTCTGGCTTGAATGCTCTATTGACAGTCCAGCGTGACACCCCTGCCAGGGACGCCACATCATCGGCGGTAATTGAGTCGCGAAGTCCTTCAGGCTTCTTGCTTTTCACAGTATGGTTCCGAGTCATGTTGTTAAGCGTGGCTTGCTGCGCTCAACCACCAGATACCATTTTTGCACGCGCGTGCAAATAATGCTTGCACGCGCGTGCAAAAGTGTTCATTATTTATATTCTCGTGACAGTCGTCAACAAAATTGAGCCAGTGATGTTAAAAGTGGGTCTTCTTGGTGCGGGTCGTATTGGCACCGTACACGCAAAAATCATTGATGATCATCGAGGCAGCACGCTTTGCGCGGTAGCCGATGCCATCACCGATAGCGCTGAAAAGCTTGCCACCCGATACCGCACTACCGCTTGCAGCGTTGAGCAGATCATTGCCGATCCCGGCATCGATGCCGTTCTCATCGCCACCGCCACCGATACTCATTCTGACCTTATTGAAGCTGCCATCGCCGCTGGCAAGGCGGTGTTATGTGAAAAACCGGTTGATCTTAACCTTGAACGCGCGCGAGCCTGCCTTAACCTTGTCGGGGCCAGCAGCAAACCTGTCATGATCGGTTTTAACCGACGATTCGACAAGAGTTTTGCAGCGCTCAAAGCGGCATACCTCGCCGATGAAATCGGCAAAAGCGAGCTGCTCAGCATCACCTCATTCGATCCCGCCCCACCCCCTGTCAGCTACGTCAAGGTATCCGGTGGGCTCTTTCGGGACATGATGATTCACGACTTCGATATGGCGAATTTCATCATGGAAGACATGCCGGAAACCGTCACAGCAATCGGTTCATCATTGATCGATCCGGACATCGGTACGGCCGGCGACATCGACACAGCGGTAGCAACCTTACGCTACGCTGATGGCCGTATCGCCGTTATCAAGAACTCTCGACGTGCAGCCTACGGTTACGATCAACGCGCAGAATTGCTTGGCGCAAAGGGTCAGCTCCAGGTACTCAACGTGCCTGAAAACACGCTGGTGCGGTCCACCACTGCCGGCGTGAGCACTGCCAAGCCCACCTACTTTTTTCTAGAGCGCTACATGCAGGCGTATGAATCCGAATGGGCGGCCTTTGTTCAGGCTGTTGCTGATAAGCAAGCTCCCCCTGTCACGCTTGAAGATGGCGTTGCCGCCCTGGCAATCGCCGAGGCTGCCACCCGGTCTTTACAGTCCGGTCTGCCAACGAAAATGGCAGATATCTGATCAACGCTACACCACAAATACCAACCGGAACCGGATGTGAAAAAACTTGATCTTATAACGATAGGTAGATCGTCAGTCGATCTTTATGGCGCCCAGGTTGGAGGGCATCTTGAGGACATGCGATCGTTCGACAAGTACATCGGCGGTAGCCCCACCAATATTGCCTGTGGTACCGCTCGCCTTGGGATGAAGTCAGCCGTTATCACAGGTGTCGGTGATGAGCACATGGGCCGGTTCATACAGCAAGAGCTGGAACGCGAGGGCGTCGACACACAAGGTGTCAAGGTAGACCCTGAACGTCTGACCGCACTTGTATTATTAGGGATACGTGATCAAGAACAGTTTCCATTGATTTTCTATCGCGAACACTGTGCCGACATGGGTCTGACTGTCGAAGACATTGACCCCGAATTTATTCGTCAGGCACGTGCTGTCGTGGCGACGGGTACCCACCTTAGCCACCCACAAGTAGAAGCGGCAACGCTGAAAGCGCTCGAGATTGCACGACAGTCCGGTATGCAAACTGCGCTGGATATCGACTATCGACCAAACCTTTGGGGTGTTGCAGGTCACGATGATGGCGAGAGTCGATTCGTCGCGTCCGACAAGGTAACAGCAAAACTGCAATCCACCTTGCACCTGTTCGACGTGATTGTGGGCACCGAGGAGGAGTTCCATATTGCCGGCGGCACAACCGATACAATAGCGGCATTGCAAGCAGTAAGAGCGGTGTCAAAAGCAACACTGATCTGCAAGCGAGGCGCTTCCGGTGCTTCAGCATTTACCGGCGATATTCCAGCGTCACTGGACGAGGGAGAGAGCGGTCCGGGTTTTGCCATCGAAGTATTCAACGTACTGGGAGCCGGCGATGGTTTTATGTCCGGTTTGCTCAAGGGCTGGCTCGACGGCGAGGACTGGCCAACCACACTGAAATATGCCAATGCCTGTGGTGCATTCGCAGTGAGCCGTCATGGCTGTACCCCGGCCTATCCAAGCTGGCAAGAACTGCAGTATTTTTTTGAACGCGGTATCAAACAGCCCGATCTTCGCAATGACGCGGCACTGGAACAAGTTCACTGGACGAGCAATCGTCATCTCGACTGGCCTGTGGTCAGGGGATTTGCCTTCGATCATCGTAGTCAGCTTGAAGAACTGCAAGGTGCCACCAAGGAAAAAATCGGGCAATTCAAGCTGTTGTGCCTGAAGGCTGTCAACGCCGTCGCTGATGGGAAGGCAGGGTATGGCCTGCTTTGCGATGATCGACTGGGACGCGATGCGCTATACAGTGCGGCTGATCATCCGCTGTGGATAGGTCGACCGGTGGAATGGCCGGGCTCGCGCCCACTAAAACTCGAGCACAGCATTGGGCCAGATTATGGTGGCTTATCCCAATGGCCCCGCAACCACGTAGTCAAGGTACTGTGCTTCTGCCACCCGGACGACGATGCCAACACATGGGCTGAACAACAGGCAACTGTCGTCAGACTCTTTCATGCGTGTCGTCGAAACCGGCTTGAGTTTCTGCTGGAGGTTATTCCCTCCAAAGTCGGACCTGTTAGTGACTCCACGACTGCGCAAATTATTGATCGCTTCTACGCGGCTGGCGTCTACCCCGACTGGTGGAAACTGGAGCCTATGATCACGCCTGAGGCGTGGCAACAGACCATTAATGCTATTGAACGGCATGACCAAAACACGCGAGGCATCGTAGTGCTTGGACTAGGTGAAAGTGAAGAAAAACTGGCAGCGAGTTTCAAGGTTGCTGCACATTATCCACTAGTCAAGGGTTTTACCGTTGGTCGAACCATCTTTGCGCAGAGCGCCAGTCGCTGGATGCTGGGCGAGTTGTCCGACGAGCAAGCCATCGTAACCATGGCAGACAACTACCGTAGGCTTTGTACGCTTTGGGACGAGGCTCGGCAACAAGAGCATTGCCCATGAACGGCACCGTCAGACTGACAGGCGCACAGGCTTTGGTGCGCTACCTGGGTGCTCAGCTAACAGAAGAAGGCGAGCCGTTTATCGCCGGTGTCTGGGCTATCTTCGGTCATGGCAACGTCGCGGGTATCGGTGAAGCGCTGCACGCGGCGCGCGAGACACTGCCAACCTGGCGGGGCCATAACGAGCAAACCATGGCACACGCCGCCATTGCCTACACAAAGCAACTTTGTCGTACTCGTGCAATGGCCGTTACTTCATCAATTGGCCCCGGCGCTACCAATATGGTGACAGCAGCAGCCCTTGCGCATGTCAACCGTTTGCCCGTATTGCTGATACCAGGTGATGTATTTGCCAACCGTGGCCCCGACCCGGTACTGCAGCAAATCGAAGATTCTGGCGACGGCACCGTCAGTGCCAATGATGTATTTCGCCCGGTCAGTCGCTACTTCGATCGCATTACAAGACCCGAGCAACTGCTAACAGCACTTCCCCGTGCATTCAGGACCCTGACAGATCCCGCTGATTGTGGTCCTGTGACGCTGGCATTCTGTCAGGATGTGCAGGCCGAGGCCTTTGATTTTCCCCTCAGCTTCTTTGAGCCCACTGTCTGGTATCGACGTCGAATTCGCCCTGATGAAGCCGAGCTGCAACGCGTAGCTGACATCATGGCATCTGCACGTCAGCCAATCATCGTTGCAGGTGGTGGTGTGCACTACTCTGATGCTACACAGGATTTACAGGCATTCGCCGAAAAACACCAGATACCTGTTGCCGAAACTCAGGCAGGAAAGTCTGCGCTACCCTGGGACCATCCACTTAACCTGGGGCCTATTGGTGTGACCGGTGGCGAACCTGCCAATGCACTGTGTGCTCAAGCCGATCTGGTATTGGGCGTCGGTACCCGCTTCCAGGACTTTACTACTGGCTCCTGGTCACTGTTCTCAAATCCTGAACGCACTGTCATCAGCCTGAACGTAGCGGCCTACGACACCGTAAAACGTGGTTCGATACCACTACAGTGTGATGCACGGGCAGGCTTGCTTGACCTATCAGAAAAACTTGCGTCAAAGCAGTTTGATGCACCGGCAGCAAGTTTGAAGAACGACTGGTTCGGCAAAGTCGATCCGATTACCGATGCACCCAAGAACTGCGATGACCTGCCAACAGACATGCAGGTCATCGGTGCCGTTCAACGCGCCGCTCATAAGGATACTGCTGTGATATGTGCTGCCGGTACCATGCCCGGAGAACTGCACAAGCTCTGGAAAGCGCCCCGCCCCGGCGCTTATCACATGGAATACGGTTTCAGTTGCATGGGTTATGAAATAGCCGGCGCGATGGGTATCAAGATGGCTGAACCTGAGCGAGACGTCATCTGCTTCACCGGCGATGGCACCTACATGATGGCAAATTCAGAGATGGCGAGTGCGGCCATGATGGGTATCAGTTTTACCGTGATAGTCACTGACAACCGAGGCTATGGTTGTATCAATCGACTGCAGATGGGAACCGGTGGAGCCGAATTCAACAATCTGCTTAAGCACACGATACATCAAAAGCCTTCCAGCATAGATTTTGTCCAACACGCCGCTTCGATGGGTGCAACTTCTCTATCTGTATCAAGCATTGAGGCACTGGAAGGGGCCTTGGCCGAGCGAGAGAATATCAAGGGACCGTACGTCATCGTGATTGATACAGACCCTTACCCCTCCACACCGCACGGTGGCAGCTGGTGGGACGTTGCCGTACCACAGGTGAGTGACAGGGAAGCTGTCATGAACAAACGCGCCGCCTATGACGCTGCGCTTGCGGACAGGAAATTCCAATGACTATACAGATCGGCATTTCCCCTATTTCATGGCAGAACGACGACCTGCCCGACCTCACCGCTGCCTACACCATGGAACAGGCGATGCAGGAATCGCGCGAGATTGGCTACACCGGTGTTGAACGTGGTCGTCGAATGCCACAAGACACCGAAGAACTGCGCTCGTATCTGGCAGACAATGCGTTGTCGTTATGCGGCGGTTGGTGTTCCGGCAATCTCATGAACTCAACGGTCGATGAAGAAAAGAGCGCTATCGAACAGCAAGTAAAACAGTTTGTTGCATTGAACTCCCCTTGTCTGGTCTACGCGGAATGCTCCAACACCATTCAAGGAAACCAGTCTATCGGTGTCAACGATCGCCCGAAGCTGACACGGGATGACATTGTTCGCTATGCCAAAAAGTTGTCTGAGCTGGCTAGCTGGACAGCAGACCAAGGGCTGACATTGGCCTATCACCATCACATGGGATCCATGGTCGAAGATCAGGATGATATTGACTGGCTCATGCAGGCAAGCTCTGAGCATGTCTGTCTGTTGTTTGATACCGGTCACCTGCACTTTGGCGGCGCCGATGTCATGCGCACTCTGGACACCTGGGGACATCGCGTCCATCACGTGCACTTCAAGGATGTGCGTGAAGACATCATGCTAACGGCACGTCGCAAAAACCTGAGTTTTCTTGATGCGGTTATTGCCGGCGCATTTACGGTTCCGGGTGATCCACAGGGCTGTATCGACTTTCAGGCGGTAACCACGCTGTTAAAAAAGCAGAACTATTCAGGATGGCTAGTGGTTGAAGCAGAACAGGATCCATCCAAAGCGCCGCCGTATGAATATTCCAGAATCGGTTACGAGCATATCGTCAACCTCTGTCGCGAATCCGGCCTCGTGATCAAACAACGTGTGAATGGCAAAGAGAATACGTAATGTCTGTCTTGTTGAAAAAACCCTTCGGCACTCATGGCAAAGTGCATGAAATTACTGCAAGCAGCGCCGGCTGGCGCTATGTTGGATTCTCGCTATATCGTTTGAGAGCTGGAGAGACAGCCAGCGAGGCCACGGGAGACACTGAAGTCATTCTGGTCATGGTTGAAGGCAAGGCCGAGATCAATGGCGCAGGTCAGCAATGGGGGGTTCTGGGCAATCGCATGAATGTCTTTGAACGACATGCCCCGCACTGTCTCTATCTACCCAACAACACGCAGTGGGATGCGAAAGCCGAAACCGATTGTGTTATCGCCGTGTGCAGCGCACCGGGAAAGGGCGATCATGAGGCACGCAGGATAGGACCTGAAGGCATCACTTTGACTGAACGCGGCAAAGGCGCCAATACGCGATACATCAATAACATTGCCATGGAAAACGAGGACTATTGCGACTCGCTACTGGTCACCGAGGTTTTCACACCAGCCGGACACTGGTCCTCCTATCCCAGTCATCGTCACGACGAGGATGATTTTCCGCGCATTACCTATCTGGAAGAGACCTACTACCATCGCTTGAATCCAGCCAATGGGTTCGGTATCCAACGTGTGTATACCGACGATGGATCATTGGACGAGACCATGGCAGTTGCTGACGGTGACGTGGTGCTGGTGCCTCGTGGACATCACCCATGTGCGGCTCCACATGGATTTGACATGTATTACCTGAACGTCATGGCAGGGCCATTACGCAAATGGCGCTTTGTTCCAGCACCCGAGGTTGAGTGGATTCTTGAGCGTGATGCCTGATGTATCCATGTCTTATGACAATGCCAATTGAATAGAACAACACATTGACTTTGCGGGGCTTATCCGCACACAACAGGTAGGCGTTCCGCTTACCAAAAACCATGAGTACCAACAGGAGAAGAAGAATGAAACGATTTGCAAAAACAGTATTGGCTGCCGCGACGTTTGTCGCCGCACCAGCCTTGATGGCTGCCGACATCATTGTTGTTAGCCACGGCCAGGCCAGTGATCCTTTCTGGTCAGTGGTCAAGAACGGCGTTGAACAAGCAGCCGAGCATACCGGCGCGAACGTTGAATACCGCGCGCCAGAGACGTTTGACATGATCGCGATGAGTCAGTTAATTGATGCAGCCGTTAATCAGGAGCCCGACGGCTTGATAGTCTCAGTACCAGACGCCGATGCACTCGGACCCGCCATTGCAAACGCGGTAGCTGCCGGAATTCCTGTTATCTCCATGAACTCAGGTGGTGATGCAGCGAAAGAGCTTGGCGCATTGCTACATGTCGGCCAATCAGAATACGATGCGGGCAAGGCAGCCGGAGAAAAAATGGCGGAATTGGGTGGTACTGCTGGCCTATGTATCAACCACGAAGTTGGCAACATCTCTCTTGACGATCGCTGTGCCGGTTTTACTGAAGGGTTTGGTGGCCCGGTAGATATCATTCCTACAACCAATGATCCCAGCGAAATCCAATCAAAGGTACAGGCCTCACTAGAGTCCAATCCTGATATCAACGCAGTTATTGCACTGGGTGCATCACTTGCGGGCGAACCAGCGGTTGCTGCAGTTGACGCCATTGGTCGTGCGGGAGAAGTTCTGGTTGGCTCTTTTGACTTATCCGCCAATTTCCTGAAGTCAGTTAGTGAGGGAGAGGCAGCTTTCGCCATTGACCAGCAACAGTATCTGCAAGGTTACCTGCCGGTTGCTTTTCTGGCACTGCACGCAGAATACGGATTGATGCCAGGCGGTAATGTGCCTTCAGGTCCAAACCTGATCACTCAGGATAAGGCTGCACAGGTTATTGACTTGTCTGCGAAAGGCATTCGATAAACACCGGGAGCCGTTTGGGGCGAGGTGGCAACAGCTACCTTGCCCCACTAAATTTCTCTGCCATCAAAGGGGTACAACATGTCCAGTGAAAGTACAGTAGACGACGAACGGATCAAGTCCGAATCCGCCATGGCTGGCTTTTTGAAACGTCCAGAGCTCGGTGCCATAGCCGGTGTATTACTGGTCACCATTTTCTTTCTGTTCACTGCCGACAGCGCCATGTTTACGCTAGCCGGTTTTATGAATTTCATGTCTCCAGCGGCCCAGTTGGGGATTCTTGCTATCGGTGCAGCACTGTTGATGATAGGCGGTGAGTTTGATTTGTCTCTCGGCTCCATGATTGCATTTATCGGACTGTTTTTTGGTGCCTGTGTTGTCACCTTCGAGCAACCATTGATATTGGCGATACCCTTGACGTTTGCATTCGCAGCAGTGGTTGGTGGCATCAATGGGCAGATCGTTATTCGCTCTGGCCTACCCTCGTTTATCGTCACACTTGCTTTCCTGTTTATCTATCGCGGCCTTTCACTTGTCGGTCTGAAGCAGGCCACTGATGGATCAACTCAATTGCGCGGCGTGCGCGAAGCTGTGGAAAACGATTTTCTGACCCCCATATTCAGCGGTGATGCGTTTCCGGGGCTGTTTCTAGCCCTGGCTGATATGGGATTGATTGATACCTTTAAAAATGGCACGCCAAAGGTCAAAGGCATTCCTGTCGAGATCCTATGGTTCGTTGCCATAGCATTTATAGCCACTTATGTCCTTCTGCGTACGCCAGTGGGAAACTGGATATTCGCATCCGGTGGCGATGCCAATGCTGCATCAAATTCCGGAGTACCTGTCCGCAAAGTCAAAGTAGGACTGTTCGTCGTCACCGCCTCCTGTGCTGCACTGGTCGCTATCATCACCGTGCTCGATAGCGGCTCAACGGATGCCCGCCGGGGATTCCAGAAAGAGTTTGAAGCAATCATCGCGGCTGTTATTGGCGGTTGCCTCCTGACGGGCGGTTACGGATCAGCCATTGGTGCGTTCTTTGGCGCCATTATTTTCGGTATGGTACTCATCGGGCTGAGTTACACACAGATCGATCAGGACTGGTACCTGGTTTTTCTGGGGGGCATGTTGCTGATCGCGGTACTGTTTAACAATATGATTCGCAAACGTGTGACGGGAGAGCGCTAAGATGTCTAACGAATCCATCATTAAAATGGAAGGTATCGAAAAACACTTTGGTAACGTCATTGCGCTGGCTGGTGTCTCATTTGATGTGCGTGCTGGTGAATGTCATTGCTTGCTGGGTGACAATGGCGCTGGTAAGTCGACGTTTATCAAAACAATGTCAGGCGTACACAAGCCTACCCACGGCTCTATATTTTTCGAAGGTAAACCCATGGATTTTGACAGTCCACGGGATGCAATGGAATCTGGCATTGCTACTGTATTTCAGGATCTTGCAATGATTCCGCTGATGTCGGTGACACGTAATTTTTTCATGGGCCGGGAGCCAACGAAAGGAAAAGGGCTACTCAAGCGCTTTGATACAGACACTGCAAGCAAAGCCGCAATCGAGGAAATGAAAAAGATGGGGATCAACCTGCGTGCTCCAGATCAGGCAGTTGGCACTTTATCAGGCGGCGAGCGTCAGACAGTTGCCATTGCTCGCGCGGTTTATTTCGGCGCAAAGGTTCTGATTTTGGACGAACCCACGTCAGCACTGGGGGTGCGACAAACCTCGAACGTACTGGCCACCATCGACAGGGTACGCAAGCAAGGTGTCGGCGTGGTATTCATCACCCATAATGTGAGGCATGCCATGGCAGTTGGTGATCGCTATACGGTTCTGAATCGGGGCAAGACTCTCGGTACCGCGTTGAAGGATGAAATCACGGCAGAACAATTGCAAGACCTTATGGCAGGCGGACAAGAGATGGCACAGCTTGAGGGTTCGCTGGGGGGGACTGTGTAACCAGACTGCGCAACGGCGCAAACCGTTAAGGCGGTTTCTGTCGGATTGCTCATTATCTCTGTCGTTGGTTGGGTTTTCGCGAGATGTCCCGCGAAGCCAAAATTAATCGGGGCTAATGGTGAACTGTATGCATTGCTTCTTTAAAACCATCTAAGGGGCTGTACTCATTTTTTCTGGATTTCACCAAGAGTTACTAGGCCTGCGCGGCCCGACTCAACCCAGTAAAAACTCTGTGCAGCCCCTTTTTACATCTCTAATAAAGTCAAAAGCTCATTTGACGAAACCCAACCAACGCCAATGCACCCAACAACGCTTCACTGCGACTTTCAACGTTAGACAATGCCATATCGAAGAGTTCACAGGCCTCTATTGCATTATCAAGTGACGCATCGAAACTACCGCATTGAACAATTCCAGTCTCCAAAACCCTATGATGCGACGGTGAAGGGTTGATATCGAACGCTGGCGACCACTGCCATTGCTCATTACCCACGTATATGAAGCCGTGGTTCTTGAGATGATCGTCTGTATTAGAAACAAGAATTGTAAAGGCAATGCGCCGCCACAGTTCATGCAGGTCTTCAACAGGCTGACTGGAGATTTGTCTGATAACGTCACCAATGCCTATGTAAACTGATGCGCGTGTGCATGAACGTACTGACATGTTTAAATCCGGCGTGCAAAGACGCCGCCATACCGTTACCCGTGCTCATATTATGGGAAATATTGAGCGGTATTTTCACAGTAGCTCAAGCGGATCATATTACGCTTATGCAGATTGCCAATGCACAACCTTAGCACCGATATAAACAAAAAAGGCATCCAGTAGAGCGCCAAGGAAACCAAGTTGAATTAAACCAACAAACATTCTATCCACCATAAAATACTGACGCGCCTCCTCCAATCGGTATCCGATACCAGCCGATGCACCGGTGAGTTCAGCAGCTACAAGGCTTAAAAAAGACAGCGCGGCACCAAAGCGTAATCCTGCAACTATGTGAGGTGCAGCGGCGGGAAAGACTACTTCGAAAAACTCTCTATACCAAGGAGCTCCCAACGACCGAGACGCACGGATATAGGTTTCTGGAACATGTTCCATGCCGTGGTGCGTAGCCAACCAGACGGCAAGAAAAACTGTATAGGCAATAACAAAATATTTAGATTGCTCCCCTATTCCAAACCACACAATGGCGATGGGTACCAGCGCTATTGCCGGTATCGGACGTAAAATATTGAAAAACGGGTAAAGAACAAGTTTAACAAGCGATATTCGAGCTGTGAATATGCCAGCTAAAATTCCCAATGATGCACCCATGCCGAAACCTATTGCGGCGCGACTGATAGAAGTTTTTAAGTCTTTCATCAATACGCCATCCTGATACAGCTTTACAGCGGCCTGTGCGACATCCACCGGGCCAGGAAATAGGTTTTGATTTGTTAATCCCAGAGAATGCGCAGCTTGCCATACGAGGACAACGAACAAGATAGAAGTCAGTTGTCGAACTACACCTAAATCCAATAATCGCATATGAGTCCATGTTGTTGGAAGGTCTATTCGAAGATCAGATAGTTACACAGAAAATATTGAAATACAGCAATTTAGATTTATTCATAAAATAGTAAATGCCTGAACATACATGCCGCTGCATATTTCACATCACCGTGATGCAAAAATAGCATAGCTGCAATCCAGACGCATTGAATACACTGCCAGCTAGCAGCGCGAAGATGCGCATCGATTCGATGCCTTCGTCAAGAATCTATCACGAGTCAGTCAGTTGGTCGTAACAGATGAGATCAAGAAATTGCTGGACACAGTAAATACGAATCGTCCCGTTGACGATGACCAAATCACTGTAGTAAGAGGTACGGTTCATATCAAAGGTGTCTCGGTAGTGTTCAATCGAGCCAAAATACGAACTGTTGCCCTGGAGCCTACTGATTTAACACTTGAGCCAGGTACGTTCACTGCGTTAATTGGCCCTTCAGGTTGTGGTAAGTCAACACTACTCAATGTCGTTGCGGGCTTTTTGAAACCACACACAGGGACAATTAAAGTTGATGAGCGAATCGTTAAAAAGCCGCATCCGAGTGTGGGTGTTATTTTTCAGAATTTCGCATTATTTCCCTGGTTTTCTGCAAAGGGTAATGTCAATTTTGCCTTGAAGAGGCTGGGATTAACTCGTGCTCAGCGTGACGAAAAGTCCATGCAAGCGTTGAGAGAAGTTGGATTGCAGGATGATGCGAATAAATTCCCCGACCAGCTATCAGGAGGTATGAAACAACGAGTCGCCATTGCACGTACTTTGTCATCAGATCCTGATGTATTGCTAATGGATGAACCGTTTGGTGCCTTGGATGCACAAACGCGTACGCGGATGCATGGTCTTTTAACAGACCTATGGGTAAGACGTCGCACTACCGTGCTCTTCGTTACCCATGATGTCGATGAAGCACTGCGCCTTGCAGATGTTGTGTATGTCATGTCGACTGGCCCCGGTCGAATAGCAGATCGAATACCTGTGGATCTGCCAAGGCCCAGGTCAGTAGACCGCTTGGACAGTAATTTTTTAAAGTTGCGTGAGCAACTACTTGGTCTGCTACAAACCTCTACCCATTAATCAGCAAAAAGGATCTGAAACATGCGTACCAATCTCGTTATCAGTACGGTTCTGGCTTTGTCTTCCATGACTCTGTCCGCCAATGCAGACGTTGTAACAATCGGTACGGCTCCAAATCTGCAAACTCTTCCTATCGTTGTCGCACAGTCTCAAGGTTTCTTTGCCGAAGAAGGAATCGAACTCGAGTCTGTGAAATTCACCTCAGGTCGTAGAGCGCTTGAAGCGTTAATCGGTGGGCAGCTTGACCTTGCATTTATGGCCGAATACCCAGTGTCTATCGCATCACTCAGGGAACAACCGTTCGGTACGTTTACTACATTATCCCGGTATACAGCAAATCGTTTGGTATCCAAGGCGTCTATCGGATTCGAAGATCTGGGAGATCTGGAAGGAAAAAAGATAGGAACTACGAAAGGTTCTAATACAGAGTTCTTTACAGAAGCATTGCTCGACTCTGCCGGCGTAACCGCCGAGGTTATCAACGTGTCACCACCGGACATCGTGCCCGCCTTGGCACGTGGTGATATTGATGCTGGAATCATGTTTCCAGACTTCTACCCTGCTGCTGAGAAAGCACTGGGTGACGACTATCGGGAATTTAGAAGCGATGCATATATTGCCTGGTTTGTATTATCGGCAACCCCTGATATGTTGGAAAATCGCAGTGACGAATTGGAAGCAATTGTTCGAGCTTTGATAAAGGCCGAGGATTTTATCGGTAGTAATCCTGCCCAGGCACAACAAGATCTGGCTGATGCGACCGAAGGACTCCTGTCACTTGAGGATGTTAAAAGTCGATTCTCCGAAGCCGAGTACGAAGTGGGTTTATCGGATGGCTTGCTGGACCTCCTGGAAACCCAGGCTCAGTGGGTAGTGAGTAAAGGGATGATTGATGCAAAACCTTCAAGAGAATTGATCAAATCATATCTGGCAACCGGTCCGCTTGAGGCGGTTGATGCAAGTCGAGTCACTCTTAAATAATTCTTTTCAACGTATATCAAATCCACCACAGTATCCCCGGCAATAATTGCCTCGATGATATATAGCTAAGATTAACGAAATGACTGATCTTGAAGCCACATTGTCAAACAGTGAGTACGCCCTAGCTCCCGATTTAATGTTGACATCACACGGTGTAAAGTTAGATTGGGCAATTCATGTCGTAGATGGTCTTATTCAATCGGTGGGGCCCGTCGCATCAATACCGGGTGCGGTGTCCGTGCCGGGTCATGCCATTATTCCGGGATTCGTGGATGCTCATACTCATGTTGGACAAATTTTCGGCAAGTCACTAATTGGTGGTGAACCTGCGCAAATATGGCGACGCATATGGCATCCCATGGAACGGGACATGGATCATCAGCAAAGCTACCTGTCAGCTAAGTGGGCTTTTTGGGAAGCATTGCGAGGTGGTTTCACAAAGGTTGTAAACTATGGTTTAAATGATCGTGAAAAAAATGCAGGTGTTCATCAGGCCGCAGTCGAGACAGGCATACGGTTGGTATCGGCCTGTGGCCTCGATGAATATGCCGACGAGTCTGGTACCGGTAGGGGCAACCATAGCCTAGATGCGATTCTTGAAGTAATTGATGCGCATGTAGAAGATTGTTCAAACTATCCTTTGATAACACCGTCAGTGTGCTGTAGCTCATTTATAGGGAATTCACCCGCCACGCTAACAGCACTTTCTCAAGCGTGTGCAGATAGAGGCATCCTTCTGCAAATTCATTCCAATGAGCATTTTCCTGAAGTACATGAATGCATTGTGCGGTTTGGCATGCGTCCAACCGAGCTATTGCATCGACACGATGTATTGGGTCCACATGTTCTATTACATCATACAACGCTGGTATCTGAACCGGAAATAGACCTAATCATAAACTCTGATACAGCCACGAGCTACAACCCCCTGGCAAGTATATGGAAGGGTAATGCCGTAGCACCGGCTTTACGATTTGCCCAATGCGGTGTGAGATTTGGCGTTGGATCCGATACCACATCTGCCGATGCATTCAAGAATCTAATGGCAGCGGAAGCTTGTCAACGAATCGAACATGGTATGCCGGTAGCTGATTTTTCTTGTGGTGCTGCGCATACCTGGGTAGATGCGGCGACGACACAAGGTGCGCTTGCAACCGGGGGTGGTAGCAATCATGGGCCACTCATGCCAGGCATGGCAGCCGATTTCGTACTACTCGACATGATGGTACCTGAGTGTCTTCCGAGTCACGATTTCGAATGGGAGCTGGTTCGCTACTACAATCGTGATCAAGTCGCAGCCGTCGTGGTAGAAGGACGAGCATGCATGGTGCATGGATCACCACTAAACTGGTCGGTGGAGGAACTCAAATCTGAAGGACTGCGAGTGGCTAAATCTATTACGTCTGTTAAAGAAATTACCCGATGCCATGGTGTTTCCAGCAGGTATCGTTCCTCGGCGTAGCCCATCCACTCAGACCGTTAAAAACAAGCTCATCCGCTTTGTAGATAATCAGAAGGTATTCGCTAGCCTGGACTATTCTCGCCGACGATAACATGCAAATTTAAAAAACGGCATACATATCCTGTGCAGTGTCTGCCAGGTCTTGCCCTACCCATAAAGGCAGTATGTACTTTACAGTGGCGTATGCCATCTCAATTGCCTTGGATTGATTGGTGATTGCTTATTTTTGTATGACTACCTCTAACAAGAAGTCCGGTGGCGGATACTGATATCAGCCTGACTCGTTACAGCAGAGTTTGCCTTTTCGAGCTCATAGGTCAAATCGTCAACTAAATTGTCGAGCCATCCGGCATCCTGTCAAGGCACCCACTATGGCGTTGTAACTGGTGCAATTTTTTCACCGGGTAGATGCATTTTATGCACAGTTGTCTACTAGCGGTCGACCTGTATAGTGGAGTCTTACTCAATCCTTCGGGTTTACTCTCTGGCTAAGCTGACAGCTTAAACTATGAAAGACATTGAAGTCGCTGCACTGGATCTTCTTGGCACCCTCATTTTTGCTCAAATGCGCGGAGAAAGCGAAGTTCAGAGCATCGTTGCCAAGCGCCTTCGGGACGCCGGGTGCAACGTGAAAGAGCATACCTACGATCCGTCCGATGTGCAGGTAAAGGGCGAATTCGCACTGGAATCTGCCAGCACCACTGGCGTGCGCAGTGCTGTTGTAGGCAGTTTGCCGGGGGACCCTGCCCTGCCGAGTCTGCTGATGTTTGCGCACCCTGACGCAGAGCCTGTCGGCGATACATCCCACTGGCAGCACGATCCGTTTGCCGCAGAAGTGGACCACGGACGCCTTTATGGATGGGGCATTGCGGATGACCTTGCCGGCTGCGCCGCAGCCGTGCTCGCAATCGAACAGGCCTCCGCCAGCAAGGTGTCGATGGGGCGTGTGGTGTTTGCATCAACGCCGTCGAAGCGTTACGCACGCGGAGTCGCAGCACTCTTGCACGATGGACTCACGGCCGATGCCGCGCTGTACCTGCATCCCGCAGAGTCAGGTGTGGGGATGCGCGAAATCAAGGCTACCGCATCAGGTCATATCGAGTTCCGCATAGAGGTCTCTGGTCGCCCTCCGGACACTACGGAACCGGGCCACACGGCGTTTTCGCATCTGGCCGATAATCCGATCGACAAGGCGCTCATTGTTCGCTCATCACTGATGAAGTTGGCGGAAGAACGGGCCGCACGGGTGCGTCACCCTCTTATAGAGGATATTGTCGGACGTGCAACCAATCTTCACGTCTCTCAAATTAATTGTGGGCATATGAAAAAGATGTCGCGAATCGAAAGCCATTGCACACTGGGCTGCGCAGTGTCCTTTCCTCCTTCTGAATCACTGGATACCATCAAGACTGAGATCACGCAAGCGGTTGAGAGAGCCGCCGCAAAGGACAACTGGCTAAAGGATCATCCGCCTGAAATTACCTGGGTCACCGGCGTAACTGGAGGGGAGGTGTCGGCAAACCACCCGCTTTTTCAAGCGTCGGCCAACGCCGTGCGTGTCACCACGGGCGCTACACCACACGTAAACCCAATGCACACCTCATCTGACATCAGAAACCCGATTGTTGAAGCTGGAATCCCCTGTGTGGGGCTGGGTTGTCTAGGCGGAGATCTGTCGCAGAACGGTCGACACGACGAATGGATCGATATCGCTGATTTTCATCGCATGGTCGACGTGACCACAAGAATTGTCACGGATTGGTGCTCAGGCACACAAGCCAATTCACTTGAAGCAGAAAGCCGTTAACGCGGCCAACACGACGTACCAACAGAAAAGGAGAAAAAACTATGAAACATTTGTCACTTAGTGCCATAGCGATCAGCCTCAGTCTGTTCGCAGTGAACGCATCAGCACAAGACTGCCCCGCGGATCTGCCAACGATCGAACCGGGCAAACTGACCATGTCGATCAACGCAACGTTGCCGCCTCGACAATACATCGACACCTCCGGAGAATTAAAAGGCATGCACCCGGATCTGGGTAACGAAATCGCGAAACGTCTTTGCCTTGAGCCGGTATATACAAACGTACCGTTCGAAGTCCAGATCCCGGGTCTTGCGAGCAAGCGTTGGGACATGATCAACACAGGGCTTTATTACAACCCGGATCGTGCCAAGATCATGCAGATGGTGCCGTATGTTGTGAACGCCCTGGCCATAGTCGTGGAACAGAACAACCCCCTCGGCATCACTGGCTATGAGCAACTGGCAGGCGAACCTGTAGCAACAGAAATTTCAGGCTTCGCTGATGCCTTGATTCGCGAGATCAACGAAGAACAAATTGCGAAAGGCATGGAGTCGATGAAAATTCAGGGCTTCAACACCTTTGGTGATGCGTTTGCCGCTTTGGGTGCTGGACAGGTCAAGGCAGTATTTGGCCCAGATGCCACCGCTGCCTATCTCGCGGAGCAAGGATCGTTTGATGTCGGTGCCTCAGGCTTGAACCCGGGATTGCCATCGTCCTTCGGATTTGATGGTGAAACGGGTGAGGTACTCGCCAATGCGGTAGCCGATGTACTACGCGATATGGTGGATGACGGCAGCTATAAAGAAATGATGTCTGCCTATGGTGCAACCGAGATTCAAAGCTGGGAAGACTTCAGCGGCGATATCGCTGTTTATTACACACCTGAGTAAAGTCAGACAACGCTCGGCCTTGCGCTCAAGGCCGAGACTTTGCCTTTCATGATGCTGAGGCGATCAATCTCACAGAGGCCTATCACCGGAGACGCCATTGAACTGGAGTTGGGAGATTTTCTTTAACTACGTGACCAACGGCTTGATGCTGCGTGGCATGTGGACCACCATATGGCTGAGCGTCATTTCCATGGTCCTGGGGCTGGGCCTCGGCGTGTTGGCCGCGATGATGAAAATGTACGGCCATTGGATACTGCGATGGATTGCCGAGTTTTACATCTGGTTGTTTCGCGGCACCCCGGTCCTGATCCAGCTCGTTATTATCTACACAGGACTACCGCAACTTGGCATAAGACTGACGGTGATCGAATCTGCCATTCTCGGTTTGGCACTCAATGAAGGGGCCTATCTGGCAGAGATAATTCGTTCCGGCATCATGTCTGTAGACAAGGGGCAAACCGATGCTTCACGGGCTGTCGGCATGACCTGGCGTCAGCGGATGTGGCTGGTGATTCTTCCTCAGGCCACACGTACGATCATTCCGCCGCTCGGAAACCAATTCAACGGCATGCTGAAAACGACCTCGCTAGCTTCTGTCATCTCGATGGAAGAGCTGATGCGGATGGCGCAAATGCTGGCGCAAACTCAGTTTCGCGTGCTTGAAGCCTATAGCTGTGCGGCACTCTGGTATCTCGTCCTGGTCTCCATCTGGAGCATGATTCAGGTGCGTATCGAAGCCCATTACGAAAAACCCTTCGGCCCTGACGAAGCGGTTTCAGCGGATGACAAAAAACGCAGCTTCGAAAAATCAAGACCCGCCAGGGGCGAGACATGACGGGGGCCATTGAAGAAAATTCAACGCTTGCGCAGCACCACACCAAAGACCGTACGCTCGGCGAACCGATTGTCATGATCGACAACGTGCAAAAGTCCTTCGGCGACAATCACGTGCTAAAGGATGTGTCGCTGTCAGTGCACCAAGGCGAAGTCGTTGTCATCTGTGGTCGCTCCGGCAGTGGCAAAAGCACCTTGTTGCGCTGCGTTGATCAGCTTGAGAGTATTGATAGTGGCACCATTCGGGCGGCGGGGCATTTGATGGGTTTCCGAGAATCCAACGGCAAGCGCATTGCCTTGCGCGATGCTCAGGTTGCTCTGCAACAACGTGATCTTGGCATGGTGTTCCAGAACTTCAACCTGTTCCCTCATGTCAGCGTGATTGAAAACATCACCATGGCGCCTGTGCGAATCCTTAAACGAAATGTTGAACAAGTGCGTGAAGAGGCGCGTGCGCTGTTGCAACGCGTCGGCCTGCCGGATAAGGAAAACGCCTACCCGCGCCAATTGTCCGGAGGGCAGCAACAACGTGTTGCAATCGCGCGTGCCCTGGCAATGAAGCCGAAGGTCATGTTGTTCGACGAACCAACATCCGCCCTTGATCCGGAGATGATTTCTGAAGTTCTTGACGTAATGGTTGATCTTTCCAATCAGGGAATGACCATGATTGTGGTGACACACGAGATGGGCTTTGCTCGTGCGGCAGCCGATCGCGTGATCCTCATGCACGATGGACAGATCGTCGAAGAGGCTCCACCAGAAACGTTTTTTACCAACCCGGAGAGCGAGCATACGACTTTGTTCCTGTCCAAGATTCTGAAACACTAGTGGCGGTAGTACGTACAGTATCGGGTGATGTTCAAGCGGCTGACATCGGTGCTGTGATGTTTCACGAGCATGTTCTTTTTGACATTGTCCCACCGGGTACACTGGGTGAGCGTGATGCGGCCATTGAGATGCACAACCGTTGGCAGATCAATTATCGATCCAATGAAACACCGTCTAACGCGCATCAGACCAATCCAGACATCGCGGCCGATGAGCTTCGGCATTTTGCGGCCGACGGAGGAAGTCTGATCGTTGATCAATCGGTCGGTGGACTGGCACGTAATCCTGAAGGCCTCGCCCGAGCTGCTCAAGCATCGGGTGTTCATCTGGTGGCAGCTGCCGGAAGCTATACCGACCCCTATCTGAACGAGTCACTAAAGCGACGGGATATCGATAACCTGACGACGCTGTTTACTCATGAGGTAACTCAAGGGCTTGACGGCACATCGATCCGCGCTGGCCTTATTGGCGAAATGGGGTGTTCGTGGCCGATGACGTCGTTCGAACGTCGCGCCCTCTGCGCGGCGGCACGGGCTGCTCAGGCAACCGGGGCTGCGCTATCTGTTCATCCCGGTCGCGCGCCCGACGCTTGTGCCAAGATCCTCGACATCATCGAAAACGAGGGTCTTGCACCGCAACGGGTTGTGTTGTGTCATATGGATCGCACACATCCCGACGGAAGCGGTATTACCGATCTGCTCAAACGCGGTGCCAATGTGGAATGGGATTTTTTCGGCATTGAACAATCGCACTACTGGATGTGCGATCTGGAATTACCAACTGACCGGCAGCGCCTTCGTCTGATAGCAGGATTTGCTGAGGCAGGTTATGCTGACCAGATTCTTGTGTCTCATGACATCTGTACGAAGACGCGTCTGCGGCGTTGGGGCGGCCATGGATACGGACACATTCTAAGCAATACTGTCCCTCTTATGCAGCTCTTGGGTTATGAGCAATCGCTTGTCGAAAAACTTCTGCGCACAACCCCACTGCGACTTCTGAGCCTTGAGGAGACCACAACATGACCCATGCGTTCCGCGGTACCTACACGGTCATGGTAACCGCGTTTGATAGCAATGGACGACTCGATCTGGACGCACAAGCCCGTTTCACGGACTGGCAGGTACGTGAAGGAATCCATGGACTGATTCCGCTTGGCTCCACCGGTGAGTTCCTGTCACTGCGCGCTGAAGAAAGGCGAGCCGTTGCCAAGTGCGTGATCGACACAGTTGCCGGACGCGTCCCGGTCCTGATCGGCGCTGGTGATGAATGGACTGACACTGTGATCGAAAATGTCGCTATGGCCGAAGAGCTTGGTGCAGACGGTACGATGATTATCCCACCGTTTTACTCCACCCCTACCCGGGATGAGTTGATTTATCATTTTCGCCGTATCGGTGAAGCTGCGAATCGTCCGGTGATGATCTACAACAATCCGGCGACCGCCAATGTGGACCTGACCCCGCCTCTCGTTGCTGAACTGTCGTATCTACCGAACATCGACTACATCAAGGAGTCCACCATGGATGTCACGCGCATTCGCGACATTCTGGATCTATGCGAGGGACGCATGACGGTGTTCGGCGGCATCATGGGATTCGAGAGTTTTGTGGAAGGGGCCGAAGGCTGGGTCGCCGTTGGTTCCAACATCATGCCAGCCGCTCTGGCCAGACTGTTCACATTGACCACAGACAAGCAGGATTACGATGCGGCGCGCGCACTTTATAAAGAGGTTCTGCCCATAATCCGGCTGGTGGCCGGTCACCGTTATGTTTCTGGCAGCAAGGCAGCGCTGGACCTCATCGGTCAACCGATGGGTGCGCCGCGCGCGCCCCGCATGCCTTTGCCCGAGGCTGAATGGGCTGAGGTGAAAGAGGCGCTGAGCGCCGTGGGTCTACTGGCGCCTTCAGTCGCCTGAGTGCCGAAACTCTGCTTCACATTTGATGGTCGTCAGGTCACGGCAGAACCGGGCGATAGCATCGCTGCGGCTCTTGCTGCAGCTAATGAGGTTCAACTGGGCAAGCGTCGCAGTGGCCGGGAGCGCGGTACATTTTGTGGCATGGGCGTGTGCCACGATTGCCTGGTGACAGTAGACGGCCGGCGCGGCCAACGCGCCTGTATGGTGTCCGTGACCAATGCCATGCGCGTGATCTCTGAAAACGAACTGGAACTGGCGCAGGATACTGTGCCACCGACGAGCCAGACCGATGAAACTGTAAACACCGAGATTCTCATTGTCGGTGCAGGCCCTGCAGGATTGACCGCTGCGATTCGAGCAGCGTCTACAGGGGCACAGGTTGTCGTACTCGACGAACGGGAAGAGACAGGTGGACAGTATTTCAAGCCCCGTAGTGCCGGGTATCGTGGCCATACACCTGCGGACCGGCAACACCAGAATGGAAGCACTCTTCGGGCAACAGCACGCGACTGCGGCGCAAAGATCTTCACAGGCCAAAGCGTCTGGTTTGCACGGCGCGACAATGGCGGTTTCAACATACGCAGCCTCGGTGCACATTGCAGCCTGAAGATCCATACGCGCGCTGTCATTCTCGCTACCGGGGCTTATGAGCGACCAGCCATGGTTCCGGGGTGGACTCTGCAAGGAGTCATGACCATTGGTGCTGCCCAGACCTTTGCACGTCGCTATGGGGTCGCACCTTCGGGTCGCACCCTGATTGCCGGTCACGGACCACTTGGATTGCAGTTGGCGGCAGAAATGAACGCACTGGATAGCAACATTGTTGCTCTGGCCGAACGTGGTAATCCGAGCCACGGTCCGGCGAGACCTGGTCTTTTGCAATCCGGTATTGCAGCCGTAAAAGCCCTGGTCGCTGCACCTGCATTGGTTGCCGAAGGTGCGGCTTACTGGCTGTCTGCCAAGCACTCGAAGACGCCGATCCTGTCAGGCTGGGAGCTTTCAGAGATTCTGGGCAAATCCAAAGTCACGGGCGCTGTTCTGACCGAAATCCATACCCGCAAAACTTGTCGTCTGGAAGCAGATTGTGTTATCGCCGGTGATGGTTTTTCACCACAGATTGAACTTGCGCGTCTGCTGGGAGTATCCATTGATACAGATGCTACGACAGGGATAATACAACCCCGGCGCGATACCATTGGGAGCACCCCGATTGATGGGGTCTGGATTGCCGGCGACGCAGGTGGTCTCGGCGGTGCCGAGGTTGCTCAGTGTCAGGGAGAGCTGAGTGCTAATAGCGCGCTTGCCTATCTCGGTAAATTTTCCGATCTCGGTAATCAACCGGATACGGCACTTCGCGGCACCCGGCGAAAACTTAAACGTGCCATTCGGTTTCAACAAGCACTCTGGACGCTATATCAGGCACCAGAGCGTGACTTACCACCAAAAGAGACCACACTCTGCCGCTGCGAAGAAGTGACCGTGGCAACTGCCTGCGATGCGATTGAAAATGGCGCTCATGACCCGGCAACCATGAAACGCGAAACGCGTGTCGGCATGGGGCGATGTCAGGGTCGCTATTGCCTGCCGCAAGCTCTTAAACTGCTTGAAGACGCCGGGCATGGCTGCAAACCTGAAATGCTCTTTGCTCCGCAGATTCCGGCGCGACCTGTGCCGATAGGAGCGATAGCCATAGAGCAGCCCGAATGGGGTGGGCATCGCGCAAGTGCGCCGAGTGCGCGTCCAGATTGCGCTGTATCAGAACCGCTAAGCCTCCAGAGTGCAGACCTGGTCATCATTGGCGGCGGAGTCACAGGTATTTCGGCCGCGCTGTATGCCGCGCGCGCCGGCGCCTCTGTCGTCTGCCTTGATCGTGGACGGGTGAATGGCGAAGCCTCTGGTGGAAACGCCGGCAGCCTGCATCTACAACTGCTTTCCTGGGACTTCGGCGGCAAGGCAGTCGGTGATGGGAGCCTTCAGCTGCACACCTTACCGCTTCAGGAAGAGTCGATACAACTCTGGAACGATCTGGAAAAAGAACTGGCAACCGATTTCGAGATGGACGTGACCGGTGGATTGATGGTCGCTGAAACTGAAGAGCATCTGCGGTTTCTGGAAGACAAGGTGCGCGCCGAAGCACAGGTGGGCATTCAATCCGAGGTAATAGATGCTGCACGTGTGAAGACAATTATCCCTTCCATTTCAGACGACATCATCGGTGCCGCCTGGTGTCCGGGAGAGGGCAAGATCAATCCTCTTGTGGCGACGCCGGCGCTGACTCAAGCAGCGCTGAACAGCGGCGCTGTCATCGAGGAATTTGCCACTGTGCAAGGGATAAAACGCGACGGTGCCTGCTATTGTATTAAAACGAGCAGAGGTGACATAACAGCGGCGCGTGTACTTATCGCAGCAGGCGGCTGGAGTTCTCGGATCGCCCAAATGCTGGGTACGTATCTACCTGTTCGTGGCGCACCTTTACAAATGATCGTCACCACCCCTGCCCCGTCGCTTGTACCCTGTTTGCTGGCCCATGCCGGTCGGCATCTGACCATGAAGCAAGCCGCCGCAGGCTCTGTGATCATAGGTGGTGCCTGGCCGGCAACCCCGGGACCAGAAGGATACGCTGAAGTTTTACCGGAGAGTCTTGAAGGCAATCTGTGGGTGGCTGCGCATACCGTGCCACAAGTCGCAAGCCTTCACATGATTCGCAGTTGGGCGGCAATGAACATCGACATTGACGGAGCACCCCTGATCGGGGCTGTGCCCGGCTTCGACGGTGTGTCAATTGCCGCTACTGCGAATGGCTATACGCTTGGCCCATTAATGGGTCGGGAAGCCGCCACACTTGCATTAAGCGGCCGGGTCCGACAGGACCTGGATGCGTTTTCAATGATGCGATTTAACCAATAACAATCGGGAAGAACAAAAAATGAATGAACTTAAAATCGTTGCAGGACCGTTCACCTTTGACGCGAGACTGGAACGAGAGGCCGCACCACAAACCTGTGCAGCTTTTGAAACCTTAATGCCCTTCACCAGCAAGATCGTCCATGTCCGCTGGTCGGGCGAAGGCGTCTGGGTTCCGTTTGGCGATCACGATTTCGGCATTGGCTATGAAAACCACACAAGCCATCCCGCTCCCGGACAATTCATCCTGTACCCCGGCGGCATCAGTGAAACAGAAGTACTGCTCGCCTATGGCGGTGTCGATTTTTCATCCAAGATGGGCCAATTGGCTGGTAACCATTTCATCACCCTGACATCCGGTCTGGAAAACCTGATGACCCTTGGCAATCTGGTGCTCTGGGAAGGGGCGCAGGACATTGCATTTACCTATGCCTGAAACCCCAAGCAAACATGACCGAGTCCGACTGGTGTTGGTCGGACCCGGGCGTGGAGACGCATCCTTGTCGAATCGGTTCAGGGCGTATCGCAGAAAGTTTCTTTCACCCACGCGGTTGCTCGATCACCTGAATGTAGGGAACATTGACCCAAGTTTTGAATCCAGTGTACCTACGTTTCAGACATTTCTATGGGTAACGTGTCTGGCGGACAAGTAACTACTTTTGCCATTCAATTGTTAAACACCGTCGTTATACTCAGAACGCCATGGCGTCTACACAGTGGTTTGAACAGCGAAGTCAAACAGGGATTGAATATGATCGGCCACATGCCTGCTAGCTGCAGATGCATCTTTGCTTTCAATGGCATCAAGTATCAATTCATGTTCTCGTGAATCAGGATCGAGACGATCAGAGAGCCTTTCGATTTCAAATAGCTGTGTTGTCACGCGTAAAGACAGAATTAACCGCATCATAACGTCGTTGCTACAGTTCTTGATGTAAAGATGATGCACCAGATCGTCCGCCCGCCAGTGGGCAAGTTTGTCGTAGGGATCTGTATGCTGCAATTCGCGTGTGGCATCCCGGGCTGCGGCAATTTGATCGGGTGCAATTCTGTCAATAGCAAGAACCACGGCTTCGGCTTCCAGCACTTCGCGTACTTTCAGGCTTTGCAGGTATTCTTTAAGCTCTACCCGCCTGACTTGAAATGAGCGGTTTGCACCTTTTTGCAACAAGCCGTGTGACTCAAGGCGCTGCATGGCCTCACGCAAGGGTGTACGCGATACACCCAGCTGTTCAGAGACATGCGACTCAACAATGGTATCGCCAGCGCGCAGTTCGCGCTCGCGTATCATTAGAAACAACGAGTCATACACATGCGACGATAAGTGTTTAGAGGATTTGACAAGTCCCGTGGTCAACTAGTCGCTCCTGACACTTTCATGGTCTTATCTGCCGTGGAGGCCAATGGCGATCGATCCCTTGCGCGATACTGACCGTCTCCCCGATTGCCCAGCAGCTCACCGTTGCGCATCATGACACGTCCACCGAGTACAACGGCCACTGGCCAACCGGTGAGTTCCAAACCTTCATAGGGTGAGTAGTCAGCGGCGTCATGCAACTCTGAATGACGGACGGTTTTGGTGACTGAAGGATCCCACAGCGTGATGTCCGCGTCCGAGCCCACAGCAATCGTGCCTTTTTGCGGATAAAGGCCATAGGTTTTGGCATGATTGGTCGAGGTCATGGCTACGAAACGGCAGGCATCGATTCGCCCTTTCATCAAGCCTTCCGAAAACAGAATGGGAGCGCGCATTTCAACGCCAGGTATACCGTTGGGCACATGCTTGAAATGCGTCTTGCCTTTCGGATTCAGCTTACCCCGATCATCTTCATAACGAAACGGGCAGTGATCCGAGGAAAACAGATCGAACGCACCGGTTTCAATACCTCGCCAGCACTGGGCTTGTTCAGCCTCGGTGCGTGGCGGTGGAGAACAGACGAACTTGGCACCTTCCCAATCCATACCGTCCAGATCCTTGGCGGTGAGCATCAGGTATTGCGGACAGGTTTCTGCCACCACCTTGCGACCACGCTCTCGTGCCCGTTTGACCTCAGCAATAGCTTCGCCATTGGATATGTGCACAATCACCACGGGCACATCAACAATCTCAGCCAGTGATACAGCGCGATGAGTGGCCTCGCGCTCAGCGGCAATGGGGCGCGTGCTGGCATGTGAGGCAGGTTTTAATTTACCTTGCTCTTCATGCTGACCTATAAGGAATTGAATGGCGTCTTCGTTTTCGCAATGCACCATGACCAGCGCACCAGTGCGCCGAGCCGTATCCATGGTGGCAAGGATTTCGGCATCATTCAGACGCAACGCTTCATAGGTCATGAAGATCTTGAATGAAGTGTAACCATCTTCTACAGCAGCGGGTAGTTCCTGCCCAAGCACCTGATCGTTGGGTTCAGAAATAATGAGATGGAAGCTGACATCGGTGTAGCAATTACCCTTTGCCTTCTCGCGATAGGCATCAATAGCCTGACGCAGTGTCTGCCCGCTTTCCTGTAGACAGAATGGCATGATCATGGTGTTGCCACCGAACAGTGCGGAACGTGTGCCGGATTCGAAATCATCAGCCATCACAATGCCGTCACCAGATGGCTGGGATATGTGCACATGACTGTCAATACCACCCGGCATCACATACAGGCCAGTGGCATCGATGGTTTCACCAGCGCTGCCAAAGTCACCCCCAAGCTGGGCAATCTTGCCATCCTTGATACCGACATCACAGCGAACAACATCACCAGCTGTCACCACAGTACCGTTCGTAATAATCAGATCCATATCCGCATACCTTGTTGCATAGCGTCTTACCGCCTTGTTTGATATCTGCAAGCAGTAACAACCGAAACTGACGCTGAATTCAGTCTGTTGTCAAGTCTTGCGATGCGTTTTTAACCACCCCATCCTGACTGACATCCGTAATTCCGTAAAGCTTCCTGGGGTTCTCGCGCACCATACGCTGCAATGATAGCGGTGACAGACCACAACTGTTTAGCAGCAAGAGAAATTCTCGCAATCCTTCTCTCGGAGGTGGCAACAAAAATACACCGCAATCACTGGAGAGTATCACCTGTTGCTCAGGCACAGTGCCGATCAGATGAGCTATATCAACAGGTGATACTCTGGGCACAGTATGTCGTTCAGCATCCACATGGGTAAGCCCCGCATCGGTCGCATGACTGACGAAGAAAAACGAAAATTCCACATAAGCTTCCAGTGCACACAGTGACTGAATAGTGTCTATATCAAAATGATTAGCCGGTACCAGTATTCTGTTAAAACCGCGTTCGCGCGCAACACCCACCAAGCGTGTAGCTTCTTGAGCAGATAGGTGACCGATGTTCAGAACCACACCGGCATCAGCGACAATATCCAGAATCTCAAGGACGTTATCTGGTAACGGCCCATCGGCAGGGACGAAGAAACAGCCCGCTACATAGTCTGCAGATCGACCTTCCAGCCGGGCCGTGTGTTGCGTGTGATGGGTTGGGAAAGAGATGAACCGTGCACCATCATCCAAGCCGTAGCCATACTTGAGTGCTGTACGCACTGAATCCGCATCGACGCCACCGGCAGGTGGCTCCATGATGAGCCCGCCAAACACGTGTACCCCGAGATGCGACAATTCGCGGTTAGCCAGTGCAGCCAGACCAGAAGAATTAGCGAAGTTGTCCATCAGTCCGATAGCTTGCATACCTGCATCTGCAGCATCACGTACCGCCTGAAAGACATCCAGGCACCGATCATTTATGTGCGGGCAGGCATGAATATGACCATCCACAGCACCTTTGAGCCAGTGGGCACCAGGTGGGCCGTTATGTTCAATGGCGCAGGATCTTGCTGACGAATTCACGCGTGCGAGCCTCCTTCGGGTGATCAAAGATATCGGCGGGTGGGCCGTGTTCAACGATCTTGCCCTCATCCATGAAGGCAACTTCCGATGAGGTTTCGCGTATGAAGCCCATTTCGTGTGAGACAATCAACATGGTCATGCCAGCGCCTACCAATGTACGTATGGTGTCCAGTACTTCGCTGACCAGTTCCGGATCCAGTGCCGCTGTCACCTCATCAAGCAATAGCAGATCGGGTTTGAGGCACAAGGCTCTGGCGATGGCTACGCGCTGCTGTTGACCACCCGACAACTCATCGGGATAGCTGCCGAGCTTGTCTGCCAGACCAACTCGCGCAAGTAGATCTTTCGCTTCCCGTACAACCTCCGCCTTTTTCTGACCGCGTATCTTTACCGGTGCGATGGTGACGTTGTCCAGCACCGACAGATTCTGGAACAGATTGTATTGCTGGAAAACAATCGCCGTTCGCTCACGCAATTTGCGTATCGCAGCCGTCGAACCATAGTCAACGACTTCACCCGACAAACGCACTACCCCATCCGATGGTGTCAGCAATCCCGTCAGCACCCTGAGCACTGTACTTTTACCCGAACCAGACGGCCCTATCAGACCGACAATTTCACCTTGTGCAACGTTCAGACTGATACCGTCGAGCACGGTGGTGCCATCGTAGTCAGCCTTGATATTGTCGATTTCCAGATGGAGCAAGTCGTTTCTCCAGGCGAGCGCCGTATCGCGCTAGCGGGTAAGAAATGGCAAAGTACATCAGCAGAATGGTGCCGAATACCAGAGGTGCACTAAAGCCGCGAGTATTAAGTACTTTGCCCGCGTATGTCAGCTCTACCACACTGATCTGTGAAGCCAGCGCGGTGTCTTTGATGAACAACAGAAAAAAACTGAATGCTGGTGGCAGAATGACTCGCCATGCCTGGGGCAGAACCACATGACGTACCGTCTGAAACAGTGAAAAATTCATGGTCAGCGCAGCATCCCACTGATTTCTGTGCACTGATTGCAAACCCCCACGGATTATTTCAGCCAGAAAAGCGGCAGCAATCAACAACACGGTGACAGCCCCCACCGTAAACGTGGAGACATTCAGACCAGAGAACTGAAAAACGAAGAAGGTCAGCATGAGCGTGACAAGAAAGGGAACTCGACGGAAGAACTCAATGAAGGCAATCGCAACCCATCGCGCCGGGGCCAGCAGTTTTTGATCGGTAAGTCGAAGGATAGCCAGCATGCCTCCGAGAACACCACCAAAAACACACCCGATCACTGACAAGGCTATCGTGACACCCGCGGCTTTGAGCAGGAATATGACGTTGTAATAACCAAAAAACGATGGCAATTCGCTAAGCATTCTGTCGATCATCAGACCAACCTCATACGTGCACGAAAGGCAACACGGCCAATAGTTGACAACACCACAGTGGCGACCAGCGTGATCAGCACATATAGCACAGCAGTGACGGAGAATACTTCCAGCGATCGGAACGTTTCAGAATTGATGTTGAACGCACGCCCGGTCAGCTCTTCCACACCAAAGATAGCCGCCATGGAAGTACCCAGCGTCATGAGAATGTAGTGGTTGGACAAAGCGGGAAACAAAACGCGAGCAATATGCGGCAGCACCACGTATCGAATCTGTTGCCAGGTGCTGAAGCCCAGTACGACAGCGGCCTCCATTTCGCTTTGACGACGCGATGCAAATCCCGCACGTTGAATTTCTGTCAGGTAGGCGCCTGCGTTGAGCGTCATGCCGATAAGCACAGCCATATACGGCGAAAGCAGGATGCCAGCCTCAGGCAGCGCAAAAAAAAGAAAATAGATTTGAACCAGCTGTGGTGTGTTAGTGAAAAAAACCACATAGGCATTGATAAGGCGCGTAGGCCAACGTAGCCCCATGCTCTTGAGCGCAGCGCAGGTGGTACCAATCAGCAGACCACCACAAAACGCGAGAAAAGCAATCTCAAGACTAAGCAGAGCACCGTAAGCCAGATCCGGCACACGGGGCCAGATCTGGCCGAACTGAAGTGTATAGTCCATGTTTAGAGGAATAGCGCTTGGTCAGTACGAATGCACTGGTGTACTGAACAGATGCTTGCCTGTGGCTATGATGTCTAGAAGTAAGGCGTGGCTTCAACCGGATAGATCATGTCGATACCAAACCATTCTTTCCACATGGCGTCGGTCTTGCCGCGGCGATGCAGTTCATACACCGCGATGTTCAACCAGTCTTTCAGACCACTGGAGTTCTTTGCAACGCCCAATGCGCAGTAATAGATATCCACCGGTGTCTCAACCACTTTCCAGGCAACATCATGTGTGTTCATGTGTTCACCGACAAAATCGATAACGTCGAGAAACGCATCACCACGACCTTGCGCCAGTGCACGAACCGCATCAGGATAATTGTCCAGCAGCGTCACATTGGCTTCCGGAAGATTTTCCTCTATGAACTTGAGCGGTGTGGTGCCACGAACTTGCACCAGTGTTACATCAGCCGAGTTCAGATCTTGCCAGGTGGTGAAAGGTTTGTCTTCGGTGGTGAGAACACCAAACACTTCTGTGTGTACGGGTTGCGTGAAATCGATGACCTTGGCGCGTTCCGGATTACGCGTCATGGCACCCATCACAAAGTCTATCTTGCCACTGGCTACGAATGGTATGCGATCGGGTGAACCCACAGGTACGATCTCCAGCGACACACCAAGTATCTCCGCAATGGCATTGGCATAGTCCACATCGAAACCGTCGATTTCATTCTTGTCGTTGTAAATGCCCAGCGGTGGCAAGGTCGGGTTAACACCGACTCGCAAAGTACCCGATGACAGAATATCGTCCAGCGAACGGGCATGGGCAGCATGCGGAATAACAATTGCCAGGCTGGCCAGAACCAGTGCGGCGGTACTGATCAGTGCGCGAAGTCTGATGATCATGGAACATCTCCGTTGATTGGTCTCAGTGAGCAGGCCGTGGCGTTTCAGTGATAGCAACTAACACGGTATGCTAACGGTATACCGTATGTATTCCAAAATCAAGCTGACATTGCTATAGTCTCAATCGCTTATGAACAGGGCTTTAGCCATGACGACTGTCCGTGTGTCTATCTACATAGACGATGCGCTATTTCAGTGCGAAGCAGGCTCTACTGTGGCAAGTGTGCTGCTGACGAATGATGTCTATACATTCTCAACGCACCCGGTTGACCAGTCGCCGCGTGGTGCGTTTTGCATGATGGGGGCCTGTCAAGCGTGTCGCATACTGGTTGACGAGCACTGGCAGCAGGCCTGCCAATGCGCTGTATCCGACGGGATGAAGATACGGCTGCCTGATGAGTTGAACATGCCACTCAGTGGAGCCCCTCACAGCGATACAGCCTCGATCAATGCCGGTCAACATAGCAATGATTGAATTGAGTGATGATCTTGGCGACACACACTTCGATGTGGCTGTGCTGGGTGCTGGCCCTGCCGGCGCCAATGCAGCTATCGAGGCTTCAAGCCATGGCCTGACTGTCGCATTGATCGATGAGGCAGCCTCTGCCGGTGGTCAGGTCTGGCGCGCACCTTCAACGGCAAGCGCGATGCAACTTAATGACAATGATGCAGATCGTCTGGCGGGCGATGAATTGCGCGTTTGTTTAAAAGCTTCTTCGGTGCTGAGAATAAGCAAGGCGGTTGTATGGTCGGTCGTTAAACAAGACCTGGCTAACGCAAGGTATCGTGTCGAGTTGCATCGTAAGGGCTGCATGAAGACGATCCATGCGCATCAACTGGTCGTAGCGCTGGGCGCAGTGGAGCGGGTGGTGCCTTTTCCGGGATGGACTTTACCGGGTGTTTTCGGACTTGCTGCTGCGACGGCCATGCTTAAACGCGATGGAAACGTGCCGGGTCATCAGGTGGCGATAGCCGGACAAGGGCCTTTACTGTTTGCTGTTGCAGCCAAAGCCTTGAGCGCACAGAAGCCACCACAGATCATTGTCGACGCAGCAGCTCGACGTGACTGGATGCACTCAGCGATAGGTATGGCCAGGTCTTATCGACAACTGATGCGGGGTGCAAAATGGATGGGTTCGTTAGCATTAGCAAGGGTGTCGACTTTGACGCGAAGTGCCATCGTAGCGGCACACGGTAATGAGCGTTTACAGGCAATTGATATCGCACCATTGGCTGCGGATGGTGCTCCCGATTATGATCGTCTGCGTCGCATTGAAATCGACACACTGTTCATTGGTAACGGACTCTCGCCAGTCGCTGAAATACCACGTTTGCTGGGAGCAACCATTCATCGTGATTCATTGCGTGGCGGATTTTCAGTAGCCCGTGATCAGTTCGGCCGAACTGATGTCAACGGACTGCTGGTTGCTGGTGATGGAGCCGGCGTTTATGGGGCTGTTCCATCGGCTATTGCCGGGACACTCGCCGGGCTTGCATGCGCCCGCGATTCAAACAAGGTCCCTGACACTGTTATGGATCGGCGTGGGCTTTACTATCGACAACGCTATCGGCGCTCCGAATCGTGCGCTGATGCGTCATGCCGATTGATGCAGGTGCCGACTGCTCGAATGGATGCCATACCCGAGCATACGATTGTATGTCGCTGTGAAATGGTGAGTCGCGCAGACATCAGTGCTGCAGCAAGCAACGGTGTGAGCAGAATGGATGAATTGAAAACACAGACCCGACTGGGCATGGGCGCTTGCCAGGGGCGCATGTGTGAAAGGAATGCAGCATCGTTACTGTCACTTGCCGTGGGGAATAACAAACCAGTAGGTATGCTTACCCAACGTATTCCGTTGCGACCATTACCAGTGAATCAGCTCACCGGCTCATTCACCTATGACGATATCCCCGTCCCGGCAGCAGCACCGATATGACAGGTAAAGTTTACGACCTGGCCGTGGTGGGTGGCGGAATCATGGGAGCGACGGTCAGCTTGCTGGCCGCACGTGCAGGACTAAAAACCATAATCTTCGAACGTGACTCCCTCGCTCGTGGAGCTTCCGGTGTTAACGCTGGCACACTCACGTTACAAATGACAAGGGCGGCACTCATTCCGTACGCCATGCAAGCGCAGTCCATGTGGACGTCAACCGGTGACTGGCTGGGTCATGATGTAGGCGTTGTGATTTGCGATGGCTTATCGGTCGCTTTTACTGAACATGAAGAAGCCCTGCTGGTAGAGCGAGCAGAAAAACGTCGCGAGGCGGGTGCGCCTATTCGTTTGCTCACTGCACGTGAAGCTGCTCGTATTGAACCTGGCCTGACGGAACGTATACGGATGGCCAGTCACTGTGCAATGGATGGCTATGCCAACGCGTATCAGACAGGTACTGCCTATCGCACTGCGTTAAATGAGACCGATGCCGACGTCAGAGAATACTGCAAGGTAATGATGGTCAATCAGAATGCCAAGGGGTTTCAAGTAGACACTGAGACCGGTGTGTTTAATGCTCAACAACTTGTTCTGGCTGGTGGTGTGTGGCTAGAACCCATGTTGGCCTGGTTCGGTGTACACCTGCCGATCAAGACGCTGGTCAATCAACTGGCAGTTACCGAGCGCGCGCCACCGGTCATGCGAACTGTTCTGGGTATTGCCAGTGGCCTGTTATCTCTAAAGCAGTATTCACATGGCAGCGTAGTAATCGGAGGTGGCTGGCAGGGCCAGGGATCAAGACAGGACAATACCCACCACGTGGATCCGGACAGCCTGCAAGGCAATGTGCGACTAGCCAGTTACACCATACCGGCTCTTGCACAAACAAATGTGGTACGAGCATGGACCGGTTTTGAAGCAGAAACGGCCGATGCCATGCCGGTGGTGGGACCCGTACCGGGCGTCGATGGTGCCTGGGCATGTGGCTCAGTGCATTCCGGTTATACCAGTGGTCCGTATATAGCTAAATGCCTGGTGCAGGCCGTGTTAGGGAAAGAACCGGAAATGCCATTGTTTCCCATGGACAGGCTCTTAACGACGTAACACAATGTGATATCCACGAGAAGTATTGCGATAATGCCTGAATACTCTTAGCGCTTCATCTTATGATTACGACAACCTCAGACCCAACAGCAGTCGGCACGGAGCACCCGTTAAGCGGCATCCATGCAGCGACCTTGTGCCCTATGGATAGCACTGGCAATGTACTGGTAGATGAACTAGCGCTACATATCAGCCATGTCGCAACATCTCCCGGTATCCGAGGGTTGCTGATCAACGGACATGCTGGCGAAGGTGCACTACTGAACATGAACGAGCGTCAGCTAGTGCTTGAGTGTGTCAAAGCCAGTGCGCCCGAAGGATGCCATGTTTGCGCGGGAGTCACCGGCGAGTCCACCGCCGCTGCAGTGGAAACAGCAGTGCAGGCTGCCGAAAACGGCGCTAATTCGATATTGGTGTTTCCACCGAATGCCTGGGCACTGGGACATGATGCAAATATGGCACTAGAACATCATCAAGCCATTGCCAATGCATCAGGATTACCCATGGTGCTTTATCGCGCGCCATTAGCGTCAGCAAAACAGTCTTACTCAATAGAAACACTATTGACACTGATAGAAATAGACGCCGTTACTGCCATAAAGGAAGGCAGCTGGGAAGTATCTGCCTATGACGAAGCTCGACGGGCCGTAATGTTTACTAGACCTGACGTTGCCGTTCTGGGCTCAGGTGATGAGCACTTGATGACATGCTATTCCATTGGGTCCGCAGGTAGTCAGGTATCACTGGCTGCTATCGTTCCAGGTTTGATTGTTTCGCTTTTTGATTCCATGCAAGCAGGAGATCTTGCCACTGCCAGAGAACTGCATGATCTGGTGTATCCCTTGTCAGAGGCGATTTATCGCAAAGTGCCATCATATATGGCTACTGCCAGGTTAAAGAGTTGTTTGAACGTATTGGGGCAGTTTTCTGAAGACGTGGTTAAGGCGCCTATGCTTGGGTGTGGTGTGGATGAGAGAGATGCTTTACACATACTGCTGCAACGCGGGGAATATGACAGTTACCTGTAGGGGTGTTACAGCGCATGAAGAGCATGCCGCCTGCCCGATTGATTAAACTGGTGGGCCATAGCTATCCTGACAGAGGGGGACCCACGCGATATCTTCAACTCATGAAGGCCAAAAATATTACGCAATTGTTTGCCACCGAAGTAACAGTACACCAGCTACGGTTTGTTCTACTCACACGTTCTGAAACCCCCTCAATATGCTAGTCAGGTTTTCACCCAGTTCTTCGCAAAGATAGCCGCCTTCCTGCACAAAGAGCGTAGGCATGTTCATTCCTGCTATTCCAGCGCCAATTCGTGCAAATCCAGATGTTGTTATCGCAAGTCCTTTGAAGGGGTCACCAATATAGGCATCAAGCCCTAGTGCTATGACCAGCGCGTCGGCACCAAAGGCACTAACACGAGCGAATGCTGTATCGAGTGTTGCCAGAAAAATCTCGTCATCGCTGCCACGCGCAAGCGGTAGGTTAAGGTTATAACCGAGCCCCGCCTCTGCTCCGCGCTCATGGCCGTGGCCCCAGAAAAAGGGATAGAATCGAGCGGGGTCGGCGTGTATTGATACAGTCAGAACATCATTACGTTCATAGAAAATACCTTGCGTTCCATTACCGTGATGCACGTCGATATCCAGGATGGCTGCTCGCAGCCCCTTAGCGTTCAAACGCACCGCTGCAATCGCAGAATTGTTGAGAAAGCAAAACCCACCAGCCTGATCACTGAACGCATGATGCCCAGGTGGTCGCGAAAGTACATAAGCAGCGCGTTCGCCAGATGCTAGTGCATCAGCACCAGCCACCGCTGATTGAGCTGACCAATACGCAGCCTGCCAGGTGTCAGCTGCAATCGGGCAGGCACTGTCGGCCTGGTGGAATCCGGCTTGGCCCACGGCTGACTTCGGATAAGCATCAGTACGGCTGCGCGGATGAATATTGGGAATGACTTCATCACTTGCACCTTCGATGTGTTGCCAGCGCGCATGAATAGTTTGTAAAAACGTCAGGTACTCAGGTGAGTGAACTGCAGCAATCGGTCCAAGACCGACATCTTTCGGCGCTTCGAAATCACACTGTGCGGCGATAGCCCCTGCATGGAGCACTTTGATTCTCTCCGGTTGCTCGGGGTTTGGCAGCACACGGCCATTAGCGAGGAAATGCTTCGGGTTGTGGCTCCACTGTCGTTCGTCAAAAATAGCTTTCATAGTATGCGTATCAAGGATATCCATTTTGTAGCGCGCTATTCACGCGCGAGCTTTCAGAGCGTCAAACCTAGGTTTATTCAAAAACAGTGTTGACTCGCCACTTCGCTCTTCTAGCCCGAGATGATCGTAAAACCTGCGAGCCTGTCTTGAACTGTCATAGACAGCCAATTTAAGATAGTTGGCTCCCCATCGAGTATGTGATGCATCTGCAGCTTGGGCCAACAGCTGTCGACCTAATCCAACCGCCCTCGCTGTCTGAGAAACCCAAAGATCAGATACATAGAGTCCGGTGGCAGCCAGCGAAGTTGACATCACCGGTGAAAAGACTACCGCGCCGGACAGGTTGTCATCAGTCGTCAAGGCAATCAGCGCGTGGTAGGTAGGCGTCGGACCAAAACCCGCTTGTTCAAGAAATTCCATGCTAGCCGGATGCTCGTCACCCAACTCAAGTGACAACGCTCGCAATGCTGAATCAAGCAAAGTCAGATCACATTTCTCGACCGCTCGTATGATGAAATTCTGCATGGATGATCCAGACTAGATAGATGTCATATCGCTACCTTTCAACCTCAGTATCTGGCGCGCCTCATCCGGAGTTGCAACCTCACGTCCCAGCTCTTCGACGATGCGTCGTATCTTTATCACCTGTTCCGCATTTGACCGCGCGAGCTGGCCACGGGAAATCATAAGACTGTCTTCCAAACCAACGCGAACATGACCGCCCATGCTTGCGGCCATCGTGGCCATGGGCATTTGATAACGCCCTGCTCCAAGCACCGAAAACTGGTAAGTGTCACCAAACAATTTGTCCGCCATCATTTTCATGTGCATCAGATTTTCATGATCACACCCCATACCACCCAGCACACCGAATACAAATTGAATGTACAACGGCGCCGTGACCAGCCCACGTTCAACAAAATGGTGAAGCATATATAAATGGCTGATGTCATAGCATTCAAACTCAAACCTCGCTCCACGTTCCTTTCCCATGTGTGTCAGAACATGCGCTATATCGCGCGGGGTATTCTTGAAAACCAGATCATCACTATTTTCCAAAAAGGGTTTTTCCCAATTGTGTTTCCATTCGGTTATTCGAGCGGCAGCGGGATAGATCGCAAAATTCATCGAGCCCATGTTCAGTGAGCACATTTCAGGTTCTGCTGCAGATGGTGCGGCTAGCCGATCTTCCATACTCATGATGGCACTGCCACCGGTTGTAATGTTTAGCACTGCATTGCATCCATCCTTTATGCGTGTAAGAAACGGCATGAAATGCTCTGGACTTGCGGAGGGATGCCCGGTGTCGGGCTCTCTCGCATGCAAATGCAGAATGGAGGCACCTGCGCTCGCAGCATCTAATGCCTGTTCAGTGATCTCATCCGCCGTTATTGGTAGGTAAGGTGACATCGACGGTGTGTGGATCGATCCGGTGATAGCACAGGTGATTATGATTTTTGACACAGGCTTTTACCTTTATGAACTTCTGGCGACAGATGCAGGAATTTCAGACATAAGTTGTTCCATAGATCGCTGAAGTATGTGCGCAATTTCATCAAGCTGCATCTCATTCACTATCAGCGGTGGGCAGACTAGAAAGTGGTCACCCGACGTACCCCCACGTGTCCTTCGCGAGTAAATTATCAAGCCGTTGTCATAGGCAATATCAACCAGGCGGCTATGCGCATTAAAAGCCACAGGTAGCGGCTCTTTCGTTACGCTGTTTGCCATCAATTCGAAAGCCTGCAGCAAGCCCTTGCCACGCACATCACCAATCAGTGGATAGCAGTCCATTAGCGCTCGTAAGCGCCCTGCCAGTGCGTCTCCCATTTGCCTGGCGTTTGACATCAAATTACTTTGCTCAATTTCATCCAGAACAGCTAGCCCTGCGGCACATGCCAGGGGATTACCAGCATACGTATAGCCATGGATAAAGCCACCAGCATCCAGTACAGCCTCGACCATGTCGTTACGCGCAATCATAGCCCCCAGAGGAATATACCCGGCTCCAAAACCTTTGGACAAAGCGATGATATCGGGCGACACGTCCCAATGTTCAGCACCAAAGAAACGCCCCGTGCGCCCGCCGCCTGTCATTACTTCGTCGTGAATCAACAGCACACCATACTGGTCACAGATTTCGCGGATACGTTGCATATACCCTGCAGGCGGAACCAAAGCGCCAGTGGAAGCGCCACCAATAGGTTCAACAATAAAAGCCAGTACTGTCTCGGGACCGTGCTCAAGGATTTTTTCTTCAAGCATGTTCGCATAGTGAAGACCTGTTGCCGGATCATCTGTGTCCAGGTCGTCCAGATAAGCCCGTGGTGCCGGAATTTTAGGCATAGACTTCATTATCGGATCAAAGGGCGCTGTCATTGGCGCATACCCGGTAACCGCCAGTGCGCCCAGAGTTGCACCGTGGTAGCTGGGATAGCGCGAAATAGTTTTGGTGCGCTGCGCCTGCCCTTGTGCTAAGGCATATTGGCGAGCCATCTTCAAGGCACTCTCTACCGCCTCAGACCCACCAGAGACGAAAAAAACACGACTCAGCCCCTCGGGAGACAATCTTGCAATTCTGACAGCCAGCTCTTCGCTGGTGTCAGTCTGGAAATGCAGCCTGTAACCAAACGTAGATTTATCCATCTGCGCTCGCATCGCTGCCAGCACTGAAGGATTTGAGTGTCCGATATTACTGACCATAGCGCCAGAGGATCCGTCGATATAGCGCTTGCCTGTGCTGTCCCACATGTAGATACCGTCAGCTCGATCGAGTTGAGGACGCGGCAAACGTGATTGATAGAACAGGTTAGACATTTACTGCCCTTTCGCCGGTAAAGCGCTGCACTCCTGCGCCACGAGCTTAATATTCACTATATCCCCTGCCTTGAATGGACTGCCACTTATCATGTTGATTGCCTGCAACTGCGAATCACCAATCTGCACGAAATAGCGCGCTAGTTGCCCCTGATAATCAACAGCGTTGATCACAGCCTGAGTAGAATTCTCCTGTACCGGTCCACCGCTAAGATGCAGCTTCTCCGCTCTGATCATCAGCTGACCAGTTTCTGCATCTCCCAGGTTTGTGGCACGAATGGCAGGCACATGGGTATCCCCAAACTCCGGCGTTTGCAGAATGACACCAGTATCGTCGTGCGCAAGTACCTTTGCTGGCAACAAGTTAGATGCACCAAGAAACGTCGCTACGAACTCGGACGCCGGGTTGTTGTAGACCTCATCGGGTGCTCCAATTTGCTCGACCTTACCGGCACTCATTACAACGATCTTGTCTGACATGGCCAGCGCTTCTGATTGATCATGGGTCACAAAGATTGTCGTGACGCCAATCCTGTCCTGTATGGCTTTTAACTCAACCCGCATATCTTCGCGCAGATTGGCATCCAGCGCCGACAAGGGTTCGTCCAGCAACAACACATCCGGCTCAATAACGATGGCTCGCGCCAATGCGATACGTTGCTGCTGCCCACCGGAGAGTTGCCCGGGATAACGATCCTCAACTCCAGGCAGGCGCACGATATCCAGTGCAGACTTTACTTTGTGTTTGGCATCTGACTTTGATACACCACGATATTTAAGACCGAACGCAATGTTCTCGCCGATTGAGCGGTGTGGGAACAACGCGTAATTCTGGAACACCAAACCAAGATTACGCTTGTGTATAGGGATATCGTTTACACGCTTGCCATCGATCATGATATCACCGCTGGTAGGACTACCCAATCCCGATATCATTCGTAGAATCGTTGTTTTACCGCATCCTGACGGACCTAGTAATGTTGTAAAAGAACCTTCGTCGAAAACAATGTTTGCATTTTTTACAGCTACAACTGACTCATAGGATTTCTGTATATTGTTTAGTTCAACACGCGCCATGGATACTGGCTCCAAAGGGAAGAGCGAGGACAGGCAGGCCACGCCTCAAAAAGGCGCGACCTGCAAAAACAGCAACTAGATCAACCGCCCTTCGAAACACGATTCCATTGTTTGGTCTGCTCTTTTTCAACCTCATTCCAAACAACTGGATCGCGAAAAACCAGTTTGTCCAGCTTGCCAGTTGGATCATAGGCAGGTAACGCTTCGATAACCGGTGTCATCTTGACCTTATTGGGATCTAGTGATGGCGGATACTTCTGGCCTTCAGCTACAGCGATGGCGGTGGCAGGATCCAGCATGAAATTCAATAGCTCCTCGGCTTCCGCCATAGGCGAACCCTTGAGCACAAACATACTCTCCATCCAGGCCAGACCATTTGGCGGATCCATATATGCAATAGGGTGCCCTTGCTCCTGCAGTGCAGCAACTCGACCCGACCACGCTTCAGTCACATAAATCTCTTCCTTGGCCAGAAGGTCCATAAGCTCTGCACCCGACCCCCAGTACTTCAACACCAGTTCGCGATGCTCGCGCGCTTTATCCCACACAGCATCCCAGTCCTGAATATCGTTGGGATTCTGGTCGGACTGCAACGCTCCATACCAAGCCCTGTTTGCCCAATCGCCACCCCAACCACCTATCTTGCCTTTCAGTTCTTTGTCTAGCAGCAGGTTCGCACCCAGCTCTTTGGCTTTCTCTTCGGAGACAAACTTCGTATTGTAGGCAATTCCAGTTGTGCCATAGTCATAGGGTACAGCCGACAGACTATCGGGTGTTATAGCCCGGAACGGATCAACGATGGCTGACATGACGTTTTGCAAGTTGGGGATATTCGCTTCATTCAATTCACTTCCATAGCCGGCATCAACCCAGCGTTTATACCAACTGACACCTGATGAATGCAGAATATTGTGTCCGTCTGTGTTGCCGGCCGCTTTGATTTTTGTCAACACCTCTTCCTCGCCACCGAAAGTTGCGTCTACAACCTTATTGCCGGTGTCCGCCTCATAAGGATTGAAGGCGTTGGCACGTAAAGCTTCTGAAACAACCCCGCCCCAGCCTTCGAAGTTCAGATTGATGGCATCGGCCTGTGCCTGTCTGGACATAGTGGTCATGATCCCACCAGACACTCCAGCAGTGAGGCCTGCGGCACCAAGCAATCCCAGGAATGAACGGCGACTGATGTCGCCGTTTCCCATACGCTCGCGCAGCATCTCGTAGCGTTTCGTTGAGTCTATCTTCTTCATTTTGCTCTCCTGATCAGATTGTGCCAAATTCGACTTAATTCCTTGCGAAGGGGTCGGACGTTGATGAACTATTGATGTCAGATTGTTGAACTAGATTAGTTTGCGAGAATAATATCGGGCCAAGCCGCCGGCAATTACCGGCAACCCCACAGTAATACAGATCATCACGAATCCCAAGGCGTTTATTTCCGGACTAACGGAATTACGTAACATGCCAAATATTTGTGTAGGTACGGTTTCCATCCCCGATGGGCGCCAGAACATCGTGGCGGTGATGTTGTCGAAAGAAATCGTAAAAGCAAACAGTGCACCGGCGAAAACCGCAGGCAGCATGAGTGGAAACGTCACCTCAAAAAACGTTTGCAATGGACTAGCCCCGAGTGTTTGTGCAGCCTCTTCATAATCACGACGGATACCGACCAGACGCGCCTGAACGACCAAAACCACAAAAGGCAGCGCAATAATACAATGACCCAACAGCAGCAAGGCGAATGAACGCGGCATTTGCAGCCAGCGCAAGAATATAAGCAGGCCTACAGCGAGGACCGTTTCGGGAACCAGAACAGGTGTGATAAGGAAGGTAGTGATAAAATCTTTTCCGCGAAAATCATAACGCACCAGGGCCATGGCCGCAAGTATGCCAAGGGTGGTAGCTATGATAGATGTCAGACAACCAAGAAGCAGTGAAGTGCGCAAAGCCCGAACAATCGCCTCGTTTTCATATAGTTTGATAAACCAGCGAAAGCTGAAACCGTCAATCGGGAAACCACCGAATTGTGAAGCATTGAATGCTAGTAGCAACACGACGAGGATCGGCGCAAACATGAACACGTAAACCAGAATGGTATAGGTTCTTAACAAGGGCCAGATAGGTAATTTCATTTTATCTAAAAGCCTTTGACAGTTGATTCAGGCCCATCAGACGACTGTAAACCACAACGACCAAACCCAGCACTAGCAGTAACGTAAACGACAGAGTAGCCCCCATTGGCCAGTTCAACTCAGAAACGATAGCATCATAGATTAGATTGCCAAACAGGAAGTCATCTGGCCCTCCCAGTATTAATGGTGTCACGTAACTGCCACCGGTCAGAACGAAAACCAGTAGACAACCTGCGGCAAGTCCGGGGGTGGACAGCGGCAGTGTCACTGCGCGAAATGCCTGCCACGGTGTTGCACCGAGTGTACGAGCTGCCGCTTCGAGATTCTTGTCGATGCCCTCAAGGCTGACGTATATGTTGAGAATCATGTACGGTAGGAAGACGTGCAGGAAACCCACGATTACAGTGAATTCGTTGTACATTAAGGATAGTGGGGTATCAGTCAGACCCAGAAATTGAATTAGCCCATTCAATGCACCCTGGTTACCGAATATGTGAATCCAGCTCAGCGTGCGAATAATGAAACTTATCCAAAATGGCAGAATCAACAACAACAGCAACAGCCACTTATCGCGAAATGTCGTCATCGCGATGAAATAGGCCGGTATGTAACCCAGAACAGCGGCAAGCAAAGTAACAACGACCGCAAGATGAAGCGTCTTGAAAATTGCCGTATGGTAGTAGCTATCGGTGGCTATCTCGTGCCAATTTCCGAATTGGAACGCAACCTTGTCCACAGCCAGGTCGATATTTTCATAAAACGAATAGACCAGCATAAAGGCCATAGGAATAACAACAAGCAGCGTGATTGCGAGCAACGATGGCGAGAGCAGAACCCAGGGGCCTCTATTTTCTGTATGCTTGTTGAGTTGCATTGTTATAATTAGTCCTTCTCACCTGGCCAACATTACTGGTCGAACCATCTCGCTTTGTACTTTACGTTGCTGCCACATCCTCCAGCCTACCATTAGTCTGTCATCAAAAATCAGTAAAATATCGCCTGTTCAGTGAATAAAATGGCGCTTCATTGACAAGCAGTTAGCCCAACACGAAAGAAACGAGAGTTTCAACAAGCTGTTGCGGCATAATCCGATCACTATTCGCGTCCAGAGACCTCACAACTGACCTCGCTAAAGTCTTCGATCGATCAGTATGGGGCACACCGGCGATCCGCCTGCTAGTTTATTGCCAACAAGCAAGGAACCAATAGCAGCTCTAAATTTCACTTTACGCATGAAACTGCCACCCGGCTGTATTGCCGGACTATCAACAAAGATTACTGACGGCTAGAAACCTTCCTTGCTTGCACCTGCCAGTCACACGGGGTGTCATGACCGCCATACTATTGCGCCGGTATGTGTTTCTAGCTTCCTGCTCTGATAGAGAAAGTGCAAACGCTATATTTATTTTGAAGACATGTCATCAGCCTTTTCTGGTTGTTGCTCACAGTCAAATCACTGGTGGCTCACTAACTGATTGCTTAATTCGCAATTCAGTATGCTATACATGTATCACTTGGTTCTATAGGAAGAGAGAAAATTCAATGCAAATTCATAAAAAAAGTAATTAACAGAAGCACGGCAATTCTTGGAATAGGCCTCACGGTGTCGAGTATCGTAGGTATATACCACCCACCACCATCAAGCTGCCACACAAAAATTTGCTAAACAGGCTATTTTCATCAGTGAATCGGCGGCAATGACTTGCCCACAGACAGTTTGAAGCACCGCCTCTTGCTTGTGTAGTATCCGTTGCCCACCCCTAGCCGGGCGCCCCTAGCCGGGCGCCCGTGCCTCTTGTGGGGGCTAGCTACGACGATGACACCACGTCGCATTATATTGATTACGGAAAATGGAAAACGGCTCAGTTCGATTTCTAGATCCGTCAGATAGTGTTTAATTGATTGGTACTTGACGTCTGCTTTTGCCACAAATCATATAGTGCCGCCGTAATTTCATATCAATTGGCGCAAACTACAAGTGCCTTGCCCACACGCGATTTGACAAATCGGCTAAGCCTCGATTATCACGCTTGACGACTCGTTTGGTTACGCGCAATCCCGACCAGGCAGCCAACCTTTGGATTTGAGATGATCGATGATTTCATTCTGAAACGCATATTAGGCAGACTTATCGGGGTGATGGGCCATAGCAGGTATGCGTAGCGACTTATGGAGAACAAGCAGTCTTGGTGCAATTTGCAATTCGTTATTCTTTACATACTTATAGCGACAATATTCACAACCCGATCTGGTAAAACGACGGAGGGTCTCTTACTACCTTCCAACTCATGAATTCGGAATGTCTTAATCTATATCTAGCATAGTTTCCCTCATGCATGGAAATCACTTCAACTTCAGCAACGTCTCTAAACCTGTTTTGATCATCCACTGGGATATGACTAAATGCCCAAGCCTTGATGAATTTTCCAATTATTTGACGAGGAATAGATTGCACCACTAGCTCGCGAACAACAACTTGCAATGCCTCTCGATACTTCATTCGAAAAGGGTCCGGTGCTCCAAGCTGTTGACGCACCGATGCATAATGCTGTGCTGATCTTCGATAGGCCCATATAAACAAGTCCTTCATCATCGACGCATCACCACATTCGTAAAAACCGACGAGTGCGTTTGAATAAGCATCTTCGGACACTTCAATGAACGATAGGGGAATAAGGTTCTTTTTAATAAACGGAATATTGGCCGCCATTCGCGACACGCGTTTGTTCACATCATCAAATGGCTGGAGATAAGGCAAGAACAACAACGCCATCAATGCCTGCTCGAACGGGTTCTCAATCTCAGCGATTTTCCTTAACGTCAGTTGAAAGTAGGCGTCGATCCGGTGCGGATCATCCAGTGGCAAATACGTTGAGCCAGCTATACCCACGGGGATCATTCTTAGCCGTCCAACTGACATAGGGTCTTGCAATAGATTGTTCGCGAGCAAGGCATGCAGGTTTAATACGGTGTGCCGAGTAAAGTCTACTTCGCCAGCATTTTCCACCAGAAACTCAATAGCCTCTTTATGATTGCGAATCATCTGCGCATCAACGGCAGCCGCACCCTCAGCTTCCTCGTCAAAGGCAATAAGCCTGCGAGTATCCAGCAGCGAATACGTATTACCCTCCAGCCTGCTCGAATTCCATGACAGATCGATAAGAAGACGATCCATAATTCGTCGTGCGTAAGTGCCTGCAGGCTGCTCTGCACCTACATCTGTGCCGACGACTTCCAGGATACTCTGCTCTTCTAAAGTCAGATATCGACTGACGTTAGGTTCGTATGTTTCAATCAACGCACAATCATAAGACGCTGGTTGCCGAGCTGATGTTGGCTTGCTCATGTATCGAGCAAGGTCACGCGACTGTTTTGAATACACGATATCTATCGAGTGACCATCGACAGGGAAATATTTCGTCCACCGGCGCTCGCCCTGTGTTTTTACTCGACCGCTTTCCACCAAAGCTTTGAGGCGATATTTAACTGCATAATCACCGATGTTCAAAGCCGGATCAAGCGCCGATTTGAGGTCAGGTAATGAGATTCCACCGGGATGCTTGTTGATGATCTCAAGCAACGGCGCGAGCCGAGCCTCGTCAGCCTTGGTTTTTGACATTGTCAGTTATCGTCGCTATCCGGGATCGCTCTGGCAGATTCGGCTTATCGGTGCTGAAATTGCCGATAGAGTTGGGTGTGCCCTATAATGCACATAGTCTTTTAAAATCACCAATGGCACTTTATGGACGTATAATAGCACTTTACAAAAGTTATCTGCACCTAAAAACCCATAAATAGCACTTTATGACATCAAATAACGCTTTAAAAGCAGAAATACCACTTTTAGCCTCTTGAAAAACGCTTAAAGGGGCATTGAGATCGCTTGCGGCGCTTGTATTGAATTAGTCTCGATTATGTTCAGCGAAGTGGACGCTGGGCGATGACTAATCCAGTTCTGCCAGAAACCTATCGACGTAGCGTTTTTTATCGGAGCGGCGACACATTGCATGAACGCCGGAATCGATGATCACCATCGATCAGAAACAGTGATCACCTTGCTCCAGAATCAGTGATCAGCAACGTCCAGAATATGCATCAGGCATGCACGGATACTCAACTTTTAAGACTTTAATGGTCCACGCAACCTAAGAGCACTTCGGGTAATCACTCGACATCACAATAGGCATACCGTCTTCGCGCACATCGGCTGCTTCCCATAAAGCCCTATCGCGCTCACGCTGCTTGATTTTCAAAAGATCCCACTTTACCTCTTTGTAAACATACGAATCCGAATTACGGTATTCGGTAAACGGACGAAGTCTGGATCTGAATTTCACCTCATCAAAGTAGATGACATCCACACCACCTATGCTGATAGCTGTTCCAGTTGTCAGCTCACTTCCATCTCCTTCATAGTCATCTACATCATAAATGGGTATCCATTGTGGTGAGCGATGGAAGCCATAGAATCCTTCGGGAAAACGATCAGTGACTTCCTTGACAGGTTCACCAGCATTTAGAGCCTCGATCGCCGCTTCAGCATCTTTTACTGAGCGAAATTCCAAAGGTGTAAAACGTACGACAACCACATTGGTAAAACGTGAATCCCCTGCTTTGATCAGTCGTTTGTACTCAGCGAGAATCTCCTCATGCCTGACAGGCGCTGGAAAATGATCAAGAAAACCAATATAGCGATGCATGTGCCGAAGCACCTCTGCTTTGGCAATCTCTCTAGGATTACCGTCAGGCCCAAGATATTCCAGAGTCTGTGCAAACTCATCGACATTGTTTTTCGACCGTTCATCAATAGTAAGCCCAAGTTCCTGACCTTTCGCAATAATTAGCGCTCGACGAATTATGGCATCACGAATGTAGGCATTCGATGTGGGAGGGCAGACATCCTTCTTGAGCATGTTGTGCTGGGTGAATCCTTTAAAGACTATGGCGGGGACGACTTCATCATTTATCGTCACCCTGCCGATATCCGCATGCGCAGTCGCTACGAATAGCCACCACGAGACAACAAGAAAAAAAGTCATTCGGTGGGCAAGTATCGTTGGCAATTTGTTCATTTACTGGTGTCTCTATGGCATGCCTAATCAACAGATGGATGAACTAGTTGAGTTCGAAAAAATCAAGCGTGTCGTATAGACGATCACGCACAGTGACATCTTCAAACGATTCGATCCAATCAGTGAGTAAATCGAATTTCCAGCCTTTTCTGGAAGGCTGGCCATGCTTTTCTAGCCAAGTGTCGAGTTGCGGCTTGGGGTCGGCTGTTTTGGCAGCGTAAAACACATCGAGCATATCGTGCCACTTCCCATATTGACCTCCAATAGCAATAAGCTTGTCGACCATGACTCTCTCACTATCGTTCAGATTATCGCCAGCCATAATGGCAAGTTCGTGTTTTACCACCAGCAAGTAAATGGCGTGGTTGATGATGTCCGCGTGAGTAGAAGCCTCCAATGGTTGAGTATTGACCATCGCTATCCCCTCATCCGAAACATCTAGCGCGTCCGCTATCCTGTTTTCATTGGATGCAGCACTGATTTTGGTTTCGATGTTTTGCAGTTTAAGCAGCAGCGTTTCTGTGGATTCACCGAATTCTGCCATCCTGTTTTGCAATGCCTGACGTATTTTCTTCCCTAGGGCAGAATCGATTTGCTCAGCAATATACACAGCGTTGGTCTTGGGGTAATACCTGTCTAGTCCCTTATCGCTTGAACTTTCACTGATTTTTCTGGTTGACATGATAGCCGGATTGGAAATCGGCAACAATCGCTGAATCAATGGCCAATCCTGCGCGTGCACAGCATCCATTAATGGTGTCCAGCCGTAACCATCTGCCTTATCTGCATCAGCACCACGCTCCAGCAAATATTCGAACATTGTCGTATTGCCGGTTGAGGCAGCATAGGATAAAAGTGTTGGGCCATAAGTTGGTACGGCAACCCACGTATTGACATCTGCACCTGCTTCAATCAGCGCGTAAACGGCATCATAATTTTTTATGGCCACTGCCCGAGTCATCGGTGAAAAGCTAACCAGCCCTCCGGCGTTGGTTTGTGGGTCTGCACCGGCTGCTAGCAGCGCTCGAATAGTGGCAAGGTCGGCATTTGATAAAGCCGAGGTTAGTGGCGTCTCCCCCATGGCAGCACCCAGATACACAATATCGTTCAAAGTATCGTCAGGCGATACCAGCTCCTGCATGACACGATTTGAATCGTTTTCAATCAGAGCCTTGACGATTCTATAAGCGCTGTTGTCCGGCTGGTACGGATGCACCGTCAGCATGCTGGGCAACTGCGGATTCTGAGATAACGTAAGCGACAGTTCACTCAAAATTTCTGAAGCAGACGTATAATCGTTGTTGGTAAGAGCCAACTCGACCGCTTTTCGTAATTCCCATTTGTCGACACTCTTTGGTGTGCCCACAACGTTGAGAGTTATGAATCTGGCATCGCTGCCTAGCGACTCCTGAATGGACTTCAGGCGACCCTGCAAATGGGACTCATAGGATGCCTGATTGTCGTCGGCCGAAGCTACCGGATTAATCAACAAACCAAAAGAAAGCGTAAGCGCCACCAGAAAACCCGATGCCATTTTTATCATGCTGTTTGCCGACGCTCCTGATGGGTCACTTCATGCAATCATCTCAGGTATTCAATGGGGTGTGTCTGGCTTTTGACGGGATTATTACTGCTGGTCTATCTAGCTTGTCATGCTTGTAATTTTCATATTTCCAGTCAAATCATCCTGCTACATATCCCAAATGCTGAGTAGCAAAAAGCTGCGGAAAAAATTCATTCCGTCAACGCGTAATAATACTGGCGAATTGATGCAAAAAATTACTCCGCGGAGTGATTTTCAAACCCTGTTCTTCATCCTAGGCGCATTTTCAAGAACGAATATTAAGCCTTGATCTATTTTGTGTGCTAGACATTATGTAGTGACCTGCCCATCTCAAGAGTCGTGGATTATCATTGAGATGGAAACCCCAATAACAGAGCCATAATTGAGAGGACAGGTCATGAGAGAGTTTAGCAAGTACGTCGGTCTGGATGTTCACAAAGACACTATCGCCGTATCAATCGCCGATGCAGGGCGCTCCAAGGCACGCTTCTACGGCACTATCAAGCACACCAGTGCAGCGGTAAGCTCGTTGCTCAAAAAGATCAATCCCGATGGTGAGGTACTCGAACTTTGCTACGAAGCTGGCCCGTGTGGTTACGGGCTTCACCGCCAGCTGTTGGCCAGTGGTCATGAAGAAGCTTGTGGAGCTGAGTTTAAAGCCTGTCATGATTACCGGCGACAACCCGCTAACCGCACAATCGGTAGCCAGTAAACTCGGTATTGATCATCTCATCGCAGGCGTTCTGCCTGATGGCAAAGCTGAAGCTATCCAGAGCTTGCAAGAGCAGGGTCAACAAGTTGCCTTTGTAGGTGACGGTGTTAACGATGCACCCGCTCTGGCAACTGACGATGTGGGCATTGCCATTGGCACCGGAACCGATATCGCTATTGAAACCGCCGATGTGGTACTGATGTCGGGAAACCTGGATGGCGTTACAAGCGCGTTCGATATTAGCCAGAAAACAATGCGTAACATCCGGCAGAATCTGTTCTGGGCTTTCGCCTACAATATCGTTTTGATACCCATTGCGGCCGGAGTCCTATACCCGATTAACGGCATGTTGCTCTCTCCCATGCTGGCGGCTGCGGCAATGTCATTGTCCAGCGTTTTCGTCGTATCCAATGCCTTGAGGTTGCGCTGGATGATATCGGCGAACAATTAAGAAAATATTTATGCATTGTGCACACGCTTGCAGGCAAACTCTGATCTCGAAATTTGAAAATTCGTATTCGATTTGGTGGATTGATCTGGTCTTGGGAACAGCCCGTTGAGAAATAGTGTCATTCCTGACCTACTTTGACAATTTTTTCTTATCTACTCCCACTTGCAGGTCTACAGAGCGTGGCTTGCGTAAATTCATTTTATAATCAAACTGGCTGTAGGCGCGGTATCAAAAAACTAGTAACTCGCAGTCGATGCACGCCGAATAAGTGATACAGAAAGACGAGCAATTGAATCAGGTGCCTTGTCATCATTGATCCAATTCAGCATACTTTTGGCCGCAGTGTCTGCAAACTCTGGAATATTACAACTTACTGAAGTCAACGATGGAAAACTGTCAAGACAGTCTTCAATATCATCAAATCCGATAACTCGAATATCATGCCCCACACGTGGGCCATGCTCCGCACAAGAAGCCAAAACC